>CAKTEU010000020.1 GCA_934552855.1 uncultured Eubacteriales bacterium
CACGTTTACCGCTGCGGCAAATGCGGCTGGGAACCCGAAGATCCGAAAAATCCGCCGAAATTCTGTCCGCAATGCGGCGATCCGTTCGACGAAAACGACGTGCTCTAAAATGAACTGTGCTTTATCGTTAAACAACAATCGAATATACACTTTTCGGTCACACAAAATACTGCAAACTTTGCGGCGGCGTTACAGAACTTGAAAAGCACATCTTCTCCTCTCTTTCAATTGAAGCAGAGGAAGCAACCTGCACCGAAAACGGAGTAAGTGCTGCTTATAACTGCAAAACCTGCAATTATTACACCGGATATCAAACAATTCCCGCAACCGGTCACAAATGGGAAAAAGTAATTTTAGCCGAGCGTTCCTGCTTTAAAAACGGGTGCTACGGCACAATCTGCAAAGTATACAAAACAGAAGACAGGGAAAAGCATGAAATTATTCCGGCTTACAAAAAGCACAACGAGCTTATGTTCGGCAACACTTACTGCGGAACCTGCAGGGAATATTTCAATCCGCAAATTGTTGAACTCGGCAGTCAGTCGGTCAAAAAGAACAGTGTTTGCTTTTTCTCACCGGAAAAGGACGGAACATATGTTATCAAAGCGGTTTTGGACAGCTCAAAAGCAATTGAAGGGTATATGATATAACACGTTTTTGACAACAAACGCCAAAGCGAAGTTTCGTTTGAATATGACGGAACGGCCGAAGTCGAACTCAAAGGCGGCGAGACTTATTCAATTGTTGTTCTTGCCGATGAGAGTGAGGGAGACACCGTAACTCTCAAAATTAATGAAAAAGGAAGCGAAGATAAAACATCAGACTGTCCCTGCGGCTGTCACAAAAGTGGTATTGCAAAGTTCTTTTTCAAAATCGGCCTGTTCTTCCAAAAGATTTTTAAAAAGAACAAGAGCTGCAAATGCGGTGTTTTGCATTATTGCTTTTCATTCAATTTAACCGTATTGGCCTACAATTAATATATTTTTATAAGCACCAAGGCTACTCTGTTTTTTCAAAAACAAAATTGTTGAAATAAACTTTGCAGCGAAAAACATAAATTTTTGCACAACACAACCGTTTTTTCTTGCATTTTTCAAATAATACATTTACGACCGAGCAGATAATACATTCCGGTAACTGCTCGGTCGTTTTTGATTTTTTACTGTCAATAAAGAGCTTTTAATAATGCTTCGTGCCACAGAAACAGTGCCTATTCTTTACGAAAAGCTTCCGCAAGAACTGCAAAGCCTTTCAAAAATCTGCCTATGCATTATTCATGAAGAAAGATTCCGATTTCGATTTTCAACCATTTGTGATGGTTATATTTGCTTTGTATTTTTCCGAACAGCCTTTTTCCTGCGTCCATAAGGCGGGAAAAAATAAGGTTGTCTTTTTGCGGAACATAACCGATTTTAATGCCGTTCTTTGTTTTGATAACAATTGCCTGCGGATCATAAGGGTTGTCGGGTTCTCTGAAAAAAAGAAGGCTGTCGCCAATATTCAAAAACGGTTCAAGCTCGTCTATTCCCTCAACATGGCTTGTTCCGGCAACAAAACTGTTAAAAAGAAAAATATCTCTTTCAAACGGCACCGGAATTTCCACTCCTGCTTTTTGATGTAGGAAAGGAATAATTCCGCCGCTGTCCGATTTGATAAGGTCGCTCATATTGCTTACCTCAAACTTTCATTTATTTCATTGATATAATATTGATACGCTGCTTTAAGTTGCTCAATAGTCTCTTCAATTTCGGCTTTTCGAGCTTCTCTTTTTTGAGAACTTTCAGTAAACTCTTTCAGCGTATACGGATATTCGGTTTTGATTTTTGAAATTTGTTCGTTAATTTGCCCGATAATATTTTCAAGCCGTTCCCTTTCCCTTTGAAGGTGTTCAAGAATATTTTCCTTCGGTTCATCAGGGCTGACGGAAGAGATAAGCGTGCTTATAAACCGGAGCGTTTTTAAATCGCCGTTTTTATAAGCTTCAACAGCGTTTTGAAAAAGTTTGATTTCGTTTTCGGTAACATTCGGGTTGAGGTCCGGATGAAGAGCCTTAACAATTTGACGATAAAGTTTTTTGAACTCTTTTTCTTCCTCTTCCGTCAACCTTTCAAGCTTGCTGTATTCAATGGCTTCATTCATTTTTTTAACTTGCTCGTCAAGCTGCTTTTTGTATTCCGCAAATTCTTCATCAAGCGTTTTTTCAATTCTGTCAAGGTCTATTTTTCCCTGACGATTCTTTTTTGCTGTGATGATTGCAAGCTTTCGTTTGAGCCTAAGAACTTTGCAGTAAAGCTCATACGCCTTAAATTCAAGGGCACCGAGCGAAAGCATATATGCCGTTTCAATATTCCTGCAAACAACAAAACGAAGTTCGTCACGTTCAAGAAGAAGCATTGAAATTTCGGTGTTCAGTTTTTGAACTTCCCTTTTTAATTCCGCAACCTTTGAAGATATAACAGGCAGGTTTTCATTTTGATTTTTCATCGCCATCCCTCCTCAAAATTCATTATACCATTGATCAAAGCAATTTTCAATCTGATGAAAAAGATTCTTCATGTTGACATACGTCTTTTCAAAGTGTATTATTATCAAAGGATGCAAACGAACGGACGGTGGCAAATATGGAAAAAAGAATGAATAGCGAAGTGCTTTATGCCGACCCGGCAGACTTTTTGGTGATGATGAATCTTTATGAATCCGCAGTAAAACAGCTTGCGCTCAAGTTTGAAATTCTCAACAACGAATTTAACGTTCTTTATAAGCGTAACCCGATTCATCACATTGAAAAGCGTGTAAAATCACCGGCAAGCATTGCCGCAAAGCTGAGAAAAAAAGGCATTCCCATAACAATTGAAGCCGCAAAGGAAAACGTCAACGATATTGCCGGAGTCAGAGTTGTCTGCAACTATATTGACGACGTTTACAGCGTTGCAAAAATGCTTGAGCTTCAAAAGGATATTGAGATTATTAAACGCCAGGACTATATCAAAACGCCGAATTATAACGGTTACCGTTCGCTTCATCTTGACATAAAAGTTCCGGTTTATCTTTCGGACAGAACCGAATATGTTATTGCCGAAATTCAAATCCGAACAATCGCAATGGATTTTTGGGCAAGCCTTGAACACGATATCCGCTATAAGGCCGACAAGTCAAAGCTTCCTAAGGGTATTAACGAGGAGATGTTTGAATGCGCAGACAAAATTGCCGATATTGACCGCCAAATGCAGGATATGTATAAACGCATTAAAGCGGCGGATGGCGAAGAAGAATGAAAAAAGACCGATGCGTTCGGAGAAAATCGCAAATCAAATATTAAAAACAAAAGCTATAATTCACAGCTGCACATTAAGTGTGTTGTGAATTATAGCCTTTTTTATTACTTGCAAACATCTTTTTGCGGTGTTTGGAAAAGCTTATTTTTTGAGAATAAATTCGCCGTTTGTTCCGCCGATATAGCTTCCGTTTTTCAAAACAGCTTTTCCGTTTATATAAACGCTGTGAATTCCGCCGGGCGTTGCATTTGGCTTTGTTTCGTCAACCGAAAGCTTTTTCGGGTCAACAATGCTGATGTCCGCTTTGAAGCCTTCTTTGAGATATCCTCTTTCTTTAATACCGTATCTGTCGGCGGTTGCTCCGGTCATTTTGCGAACAATTTTTTCCGGTGCAATACCCCAGCGTTTTCCGAGCAGGAAGAACTGAGGGAAGGTTTGGAACGTTGCAATGTTTTGAAGACCTTTTTCTTCAACCCACGCATCGGTCATGAACACCGACATATCATCTTCCATGAGTGCATGAACAATTGTATCGTTGTAATACTTTCCGAGATAAATTCTGCCCTTGCGATTTGAAAGTTCAACAAGTTTAAGATACATATCAAGCGGCTTTATCCCCTCTTCTTCGGCAAGCTTAAGGACTGTTTTTCCTTCATACTCCGGGTGTTCGTCGCTGATATAAGCAACGGTCATATCCTCCCAGTCGATTCCGAGAACTTTTCTGTACATAAGAATCGTCAAGAAAAGCTTGAAACGGTTAACGGGCGATGAGCTTTGCTCTTTTGTTAGTTTTGCATACCATTCCGGAAAAACAACGGTAATTACCGATGCACCGTAATGAAAAGCATAGTTGTCAAAAGCAATCGGTTTTCCCTTTGCTTTGAGTTCATGAAAACGAGAAAGCATTTTGTCAAGCTTGCTCCATGATCTTTTGCCGGTAAAAATAAGATGACTATATTCGGTTTTGCAGCCAGTTTTTTCCATGATATCAACAATTTCGTCAAGTGCAAGTTCAAGGTGAGATTTTTTTGTGATGAGCGGATAATCTGCGCTGACCGCCGAACAAGCCCTTGCGTGAACGGTAAGAATGCCGTCATATTTTGCAATCTCTTTTGCAAAAGCATAAAGTTCTTCTTTTGTGGCATACATATTAGGCTCATACATAAAGCCCATTGAACCGCCGAAAGCACCGTCCTCCATTGCCTGATGAACGTAAGAAATTTCTTTTTTCAGTTCTTCTGCGGTGAGCGGCGTTGCGTCATAACCTTTCATTCCGGCTCTGACCGAACCGTGACCGACAAGCGGAACAATGTTGACATGAAGTTTTCCGCAAAGCTTTTTTGAAAACGAAGCAAGGCTGCCGGTGAACCTTGATTCAAAAAGGCCGCCGCCGAGCTTGTCGCGATAGGGTGTATCTTCAGCTGTTCCGAAAGGCGAAAAGCTGCAGTTTCCGGTGATTTGGGTTGTGATTCCCTGTTTGATGAAGGGGCTGAAAAATTTTTCGCTGTCATCTCTGTCGCAAAAAAAGTCGTTGTGCGAATGAGCATCAATGAATCCGGGACATATGTAAAGCCCGGTGATGTCAATTGTTTCATCGGCTTTTTCGCTGCACTTTCCGATGCTGAGAATTTTGTTGTCTTCAATCAGTACATCGCCAACGAAAGGTTTGCTTCCGCTTCCGTCAAAAATTGTGCCGTTCTTAAAAAGTGTTTTCATATGTTTTCTCCTTTTTTGAAAAATGACGTTCAAAACAGCGTCGGTTTGTTTTCCTACCTATACAATTATATACGGTGCACTAAAATAAATCAATGCTTTTGTGCAGACATACAGAAAAAAACTGTTTTTTAATTTTAATTGACATTCATGAAAAATTAATATATACTATTTTTAAAGATAAGCAAAAAATGCTTACAAAAAAGGGAGGAAAGAAAATGAACAAAAAAACATTCAAAAAAACACTCGCACTGTTCCTTTCACTTTTGCTGATTTTTTCGGCTGTTTTTGCTGTTTCGGCATATGACATGGGCGATGACGATTACGACATTGTTTATCGGGAAGTTGAACTTGACAAGGTTTATGATTATGACGACATAGGGTATTTTTCCTTTGTTCCGAAGGAAAGCGGACTTTATGAGTTTACTTGTAATTACGGATACTTTGAATCGGTTCTTGATGAGAAAGGCGAAGATCCAAGCTATATTGCATTGTCAGAGTTTGTTTGCGAAAAAAGAGAGGCCGCACTTTCCGCAAACCAAAAAGTATTTTTAACAGTACAATTTTGGTGGGGTATTCCGGCCTTTGATGATGAAATTGAACCGTCGGTTTCGGTAAAACTTTTGTGTTCCCACCAAGGCAGCACCCGTGAGGTTGAAGCGAAACCCGTCGGCTGCAACGAAATAGGTTTTACTGCCGGCACATTTTGCGATAACTGCGAAAATTGGGTCAGCGGACACGAAGACTTTTTTAACCCTCACAAGGACGAAAACCTTGACCGCATCTGTGACATCTGCGGAAAAGAAGCCGTTACCCAAAAAGGTTTTGCAAGCAAAGAAAAAACTGCGGCATATGTTCTTTATTCCGATGGAACGCTTGAAGTTTCCGGAACCGGCTCGGTTTTTGTTGATGACATTTATGTTGGTGAAGAGGAAGACGACTATCGAGTATGCGTCAATGAACTTGTTAAAAGAATCGTTATTGAAGAAGGAATAACCGAACTTTCAAAAAGTGCTTTTGAATGGTTTAATTATGTTGATGAAGTAAAGCTTCCGGAAAGCCTTGAAAAAATCGGTGTCAGAGCTTTTGTATACGGCTTGGCTCTTGATGAGTTTTATATTCCGTCAAAGCTTAAAGAAATTGCAGACGGCATTTTTATGAGCATACGAGCTTCAAAAGGATTTGTTGTTTCGCCGGAAAACAAAGCCTTTTGCGCCGATGAATACGGTGTGCTTTACAGCAAGGATAAAAAGGTTATTTATACCGCTCCGACAGAACTCGGTGAAAGCTATGCAATTTCAGAAGGAACCGAGGAAATTAAAGAAGAAGCTTTCAAAAATTGCAAAAACCTCAAATCCGTTACCGTTCCCGAAAGCCTTTATATTATCGGCTCAGATGCTTTCAGCGAAGAAATGATAAACTCTGCCGAAGAGGTTGACGGCGTTCGTTATATCGGAAGCATTGCCGTCGGAAGAAATACCAAAAAAGACACTGAAACGCTCCGCTTTAAAGAAGGCACAAGAATAATATACCCCGGTGCTTTTAAGCAAGACTTCCGCTTCAGAAAAGTTGAATTTCCGGAATCGCTCATTTCAATTTGTGAAGAGGCGTTTTTTAACGGTAAGCTCGGATATAGTATGTCCCTTCCTTCGAACGTCAAATTCATCGGTTGCAATGCATTTGATTACATGAGGTTTTTTGTTGCGCCTGCTTCGGTTGAACGGCTTGATTTTGCTGACGCATATTACCTTGCGGTTCTCAATCCCGAATGCGATATGAGCCTTGCAGAAGCTCAGCCTCAAATGGTTCTCGGTTATTCCGGCTCAAGTGCAGAAGAATATGCAAAAAAAACCGGTGCTCTTTTTGATTCCCTTGACAAAGATCATGAACATATATACTTTGAAAGTGAGATAATTCCGAAAACCTGCACCGAAGGCGGCGAAAGCTTTTTCTTCTGCCCTTGCGGAAACGGAAACGAATACATTGAAGAAACAGAACCTCGCGGTCACGGTTGGTATCACGACTGGGACGAAAAAGGAAACGAATATTGGTATTGCATTTACTGCAACGAAATAACCGATGAACACCCATATTCAAATCCCGACTATGAAGATTGCGACTGTATTTGCCACAAAGACGGAATTGCAGGATTCTTCTATAAAATCATTCGCATTTTCTGGAAGCTTTTCAGAATCAAGGAAGAATGTGACTGCGGCGCATGGCATTATTAATGACGGATTAAGGAGGAAACAGTAATGAAAAAATTTAAATCGGCAATCGCTTTGCTTCTTTGTGTGCTTATGCTTGTGCCGGCACTGTCACTCGGTTCTTTTGCCGAAAGCGAAGAAGAAAGCCTTTATCCGGAAAGCGAACACTATTATCAGAATAATTACTATAACGAATGGACGTATACTCACCCCGAAGAAGCGGAATTTTTGTTTATAACTTTTTCGGATGATACCCACACGGAGCCCGGAAGATTTTTCGGAAGCGATATGTATTTTGACAGTTCTGTCATTTCGCTCCGAGATGTTATAGAACGCTGGTCACAATACGGAAAAATCGGCGATTACATTTCAATTTTTGACGGAAACAACAATCTCATCGGAGTATATCAGGGATGGAAACTTGCCGGAGAAACAATTGTTGTTCCGGGTAGTTCCTTCAAAATTACACTCACAACTGACGCAACAATAACGGCGTACGGATTTAAAATCGATTCGATTTCAACCGAACTTCCCGATTACGAAACTTTAACGGTTTATGATTTTGGCAACGGGAAGGATAAGGAAGTATATTTGAATGATGATTATGGCAGCGCAATCATAATTAATGCAAAAAGCTACGGAAAAATCGTTGACGGCAAAGCGGTAATCGGCTGGGAATATGAGGACGGAACCGTTTATGAACCGCCTGTATACGGCTCTTGGACTGATTGGTGGTACGGACCCAAAACGGAAGATGATAAACAGATTTATCGCTTCAAGGCTGTCAAAACTCCAGTCACTCTTGAAAAAAGCGATGTTTACAGTTTTACAAACAGCGATGAATACTTCAACGTTGACGGCGAAGGCCGCTATTATATGAAGAAGGAGGACTATCTTCGCCTTGTTGCAAGTGCCTGCGTTATTCACGGCGTTGGACCTTATGCTTTGCCGGCTGCGGTGACTTCAACAATTCTTCTCGGCTATCCGAAGTTTACATGGAACGGTTCGTGCATAGGCTTCACAACAACCGTCTGCCTTCAGAAAAAGGGAATTTTTGACGTTGTTAAAACCCAGGAGGGTGCAACGTGCGTAAACGACCTCAAGCCGACAAGCGACCTTATCAGTTTGATGAATTATTACAACGCACAGGCCGCTTTGACAACGTTGACAAAAAATCAGTCCAGTGCCAAAACACCGAAGGAGTTTTCAAGGCAGCTTAAAAAGATGTTTGAAAGCGCAGAAAGCGGAAATCTTGTTCTTCTTGAATACCTTATCGGAGACAGTGAACTGAATGCCATCGGAAATCTTGCTTATCACGGTTTTGCAATTTCCGGCGCATATACCGATTCATACGGAAGACACGTTCTTCTTTATTATGACGATAACGACGCAAGATACGGAAACGAAGGTATTTGCTCCGCCTGCTGGATTGAACCCGATTTTTCCGCAATTCACACCGACTACGGCGATCTTCAAACAATCTTCTGGACCGATGAGTTTGAAGCGTATAAGTCAATCGATTATAACGGCGAGGATAACAGCATTAAGTATTATTGGATTGAATACTTCACACGCATTTTCAAACTTTTAAAAGAGTGGTTTGAAACATATGTTGCCGGCATTTTCAAAAAATAAAAAAAAACAAATCAAAAACACAAGGGGCTATTGCACAAAGCGCAAGCCCCTTGTATTTTTTTAATTAAAAAAATTCTGAAACATCTCCCCTGCTTGTCCATATATTGAGCCGTATCATGTCAGCAGGTTCCTCCACCCTCAGAAGCTTTAAGGTAAAAAAGCATTTTTTCACCTTATATCCGTCAATTTCGGCAGGAATTGTAACGTTTCCTCGAAGCTTCTCAAAGCTTTCGCAACCGGTTATTGTTGCCGTGCCGTCGCTTTCAACAGTATATGAAAACTCAACATCTTTCGCCTGAACAAAACCGTAAATCAACCGAATAGTTTCGTCTCTGTAAACAGTGACGGCAAGCACAGCCGCCGAAAAAACAAAAAAAACGGTCACCAGAGCAGCGATTATTTTTTTCTTCTTTTTTTCCATCAGTTTTTCCGTCCTTTTTTATACTTCCTTATGGTCGTACAAATGATTTTTATTTGAGATAAATATATCATAAATAAAATTTGATTTCAAGCTTTTCGCAAATTTAAAAATTATTTTGCATTTTTGACAAATGCCGTGCGTTTCCTTTGTTAATTTTAACAATCGGAACCCGCTTTTCATATACCATATATGTATAGTTGTCAAGCATCAGACAATCAGTCTTTTTCCGCAGTCTTTTCAAAAAGTCCCGACGAAGGCAGAAAATCTCGGATTAAACAGCGTGACTGCACACGGTATCTCCGATTTGCAAAAAGCCTGTTTGAAATCAGAGTAAAGCATATTTGCAAAACGGACTGCGGCGAAAACAAGGATGGCTGCAATTATCAGCGCAATGATTAACTTTTTAGCTTTTGTCATGGCTTTTTCTCCTTTTTCTTTTTATTATATCACGATTATATCACGATTCAATTTTGCTTTCAATCGGAATTATAAAATCTGACGTTTTACCCTTGACAAACAAAAAAATATGACTATAATGGTTTTAGCACTCAGAAGTATGGAGTGCTAAAACTATTTTTATTATTCTTTCCGCCGGCGTTTTCCGGCAGTAACATAAAACAGGAGTGATTTTAAATGGCAAAAAAACAGTTTAAAGCTGAATCAAAAAAACTTCTTGATATGATGGTAAATTCCATCTATACAAACAAGGACATCTTCCTTCGTGAGCTTATCTCAAACGCAAGCGACGCACTTGACAAGCTTTATTATAACTCACTTTCAGATGACGCTTCGGGTCTTTCAAGAAGCGATTACAAAATTCAAATCGAGCTTGACAAGGAAAACAGAACGCTCAAAATTTCCGATAACGGCTGCGGCATGGACGCAAAGGAGCTTGAAAGCAACCTCGGCACAATTGCAAAAAGCGGTTCTCTCGATTTCAAAAAAGGCACCGAAAAGAACAAGGACGTTGAAATTATCGGTCAGTTCGGCGTAGGCTTTTACTCGGCTTTCATGGTCAGCGACGAGGTTACCGTTGAAAGCCGCCCCCACGGTTCAAGCGAGGCTTACTGCTGGAAGTCAAGCGGTGTTGACGGCTATACGGTTACCCCTTGCGAAAAAGAGTCTGCCGGAACGACCGTAACACTCAAAATCAAGGAAAACACCGAAAACGAAAACTACGACAAATATCTCGACCCCTATACCATTAAAGATATCGTTTCAAAGTACTCCGATTACATCCGTTATCCCATCATGATGGATATGGAAACGTCAAAACTCAAGGAGGGTACCGAAGACGAATACGAAACCGTTATCGAGCCGACCCAGCTCAACAGCATGGTTCCCCTTTGGAGAAAGAACAAAAACGAGATTACAAAAGAGGATTACGACAACTTCTACAAGTCAAAGTTCTACGACTACGAAGATCCGCTTCTTACGATCCATTCAAAAACCGAGGGTCAAATTTCATATGACGCCCTTCTTTACATTCCGGCTCACGCTTCATATGACTATTACTCGAAGGAATTTGAAAAGGGCTTGCAGCTTTATTCAAACGGTGTTCTCATCATGGATAAATGCGCCGACCTTCTTCCGGATTACTTCAGCTTTGTCAAAGGACTTGTCGATTCGGCCGACCTCACGCTGAACATCTCCCGTGAAACGCTTCAGCAGGATCACCTTCTCAAAGTTATTGCAAAAAATCTTGAAAAGAAAATCAAGTCCGAGCTTGAAAAGCTTCTCAAAAACAAGCGTGAGGACTATGAAAAATTCTACAAAGCCTTCGGTCTTCAGCTCAAATTCGGAATTTACAACGGTTTCGGCATCAACAAGGACGTTCTCAAGGACCTTGTTATGTTCTATTCCTCAAGCGAAAAGAAGCTTGTTACCCTCGGCGAATACGTTTCGAGGATGAAAGAGGAACAGAAAACGATTTACTATGCCTGCGGCGAAACGACCGATAAAATTGATATGCTTCCCCAGGCGGACGCAGTCAAGGCGAAGGGCTTTGAAATTCTTTACTGCACCGACGACGTTGACGAATTTGCAATTCAGATGCTTCGTGAATACAACGACAAAACCTTCACCAACATCTGCGCCGACAAGCTTGACCTTGACACCGAGGAGGAAAAGAAAGCCCTTGAAGACGAAAACAAGGATTCAACCGACCTTCTTGACGCAATCAAAACCGCCCTTGACGGAAAGGTTTCCGTTGTACGCTTCACGAACAATCTTCATGAGCACCCTGTCTGCCTGACGAGCGAAGGTATGCTTTCGCTTGAAATGGAAAAGGTTCTCAACTCAATGCCGAACGGAAACTCAATGAAAGCCGAGCTTGCGCTTGAAATCAACCGCAATCACCCGATTGCCGAAAAGCTTAAGGTACTCTTTGAATCCGACAAAGACAAGCTTTCAAAGTACGCGAAAATTCTTTATGCAGAGGCCTGCCTCATCAGCGGAAAGAGTATAGAAAACCCTGCGGAGTTCAGCGAACTTGTTTGCGAATTGATGTAAAAACAAAAAACCGACCGCTTGACAAATATCGGACGGTCGGGTATAATATGAATAAAGAGGGTGCCGCAGTAAGCGGTTGCTCCACTTGTTAGTTATTTCAAAGAAACACCGCCAAGTGGAAGAGGGCGGTGTTTCTTACGTTTTATGTAAGATTACTTCTTGTTAACGAAAATCGTATAACAGAGAGAGATAACTTCGACAATAAGCGAAAGAATCGCCACAACTAAGCTGATAAAAGCAAAGTTTGTCATGCTATCACCTCCTCTTGCGAGGAGCAAACCGCCTACCGTTTTATTACGGCACCGAAAGTATGGTAACATAGGAGTCGAATTTTGTCAATAACAAAAAACCGACCGCTTGACAAATATCGGGCGGTCGGGTATAATATGAATAAAGAGGGTGCCGCAGTAAGCGGTTGCTCCACTTGTTAGTTATTTCAAAGAAACACCGCCAAGTGGAAGAGGGCGGTGTTTCTTACGTTTTATGTAAGATTACTTCTTGTTAACGAAAATCGTATAACAGAGAGAGATAACTTCGACAATAAGCGAAAGAATCGCCACAACTAAGCTGATAAAAGCAAAGTTTGTCATGCTATCACCTCCTCTTGCGAGGAGCAAACCGCCTACCGTTTTATTACGGCACCGAAAGTATGGTAACATAGGAGCCAAATTTTGTCAATAATAAAACTGCCGGAATGAAATCGTTCATTTTCGGCAGTTTATTTTGTATATTCAACTATATCTTCAATGCGACATTCGAGCGTAAAACAAAGGCGGGCAAGCACATCACAGTCAATCCGTTCAACGTTTCCGGTGTACCACTTGTTGATTACCTCAAAGCGCGTATTCGTCAGCCGAGAAAGCTGATAGCGGGTAAGATTTTTTTGCTCCATCATGTCACGAAGTTTAATTTTTATTTTTCCGTAATTTTGAATTGTTGAAACCGATTTGAAATCTTCCATGCTTTAATTCCTTTGTTGTTTTTATAATTTATATTCTATATTTATAGTTACTTGTTGACAATTCGCTTATGCAGTGTTACTATATATATATAGTAATAACAAAGGAGTTGAAAATAATGAAAAAATTATTAAAAGAATCGGTTTTCCTGTTTTTGGCAATTATAATGGTTATCTGTGCCATACCGTTTGCAGGCGGAACGTTTGAGGCAATGGCAGAGAGCGAAGAATTCACAGAGGGATATTATACCTATGAAGTTGAAAATGATGAAGCAACAATTATCAGTTGCGATAAGAGTATCAGCGGCGATGTTGTTATTCCGAGTGAACTTGGCGGATATCCGGTAGTGGGAATAGGTGATTCTACTTTTGAGCATTGTATTGATTTAACAAGTATAATAATTCCTGATGGTGTTGCAAGCATTGGCTCTTGTGCGTTCGGTGACTGCACAAGTTTGAACTCTGTTGAGTTTTCTAAAGACTTATCAATAATCGATAAAAGAGCTTTTTCAAATTGTAAGAATTTACAAGATTTATATATTCCTGAAGGTGTTGAAACCATTTGCGGGCAAGCTTTTGAATATTGTAAAAATTTGAAAAGTGTTTACATACCAAGCAGTGTCACATCAATGTCAGGAAGTGTTTTTAAAAATTGCTCTTCTTTGGAAAATTTGACTGTTTCTCCGCAAAACCAAGTTTATCGTAGCGTGGACAATTGTATAATTGAAATGGAAACAAAAAAACTTATTGTCGGATGCTCAAACAGTATAATCCCATCGGATGGCAGTGTTGTTACTATAGCAAGTGCTTTTGACGGTCGTGATAAAATGACAGATGTTGTTATACCGAATACTGTTGAATCTATTTATGATTATTCTTTCAGCGAGTGTATAAACTTGTCAAATATAAAAATTCCAAATAGTGTTACCTATCTCGGTAGTTTTGCTTTTCAATCATGTGGAAGTTTGACAAATATAATAATTCCGGATAGTGTTATCACAATAAGTTCGCATGTATTTTGTTGGTGCTTAAATTTAAAAAACATCACAATCGGAAAAAATGTTAACAGTATAGGTAGTCTGGCTTTTTATCATTGTCCTAAATTAACAAGTGTTATCATTCCGAAAAGTGTAACTAAAATAGGAAATGCTGCATTTGGATATTTCGATTATTTTGGCGAAAATACTGTTGAAACAAGAAAAATTCCAAACTTCACCATCTACGGCTACACCGGCACCGCCGCAGAAACCTACGCAAACAAAAACGGTTTTACATTCGTTGCCCTCGATGATGAACACACTCACACCTTCTCCGCTTGGACGGTAACGACCGAAGCAAATTGCACTGCCGAGGGAGTAGAAACAAGAACCTGCTCCGGCTGCGGTGCAACCGAAACAAGAAAAACCGAAAAGAAAGAACACAGCCTTACTCATGTTGAGGAAGATTCAACCTGCAAAATTCAAGGCGTTTCTTACGATATCTGCGATATGTGCGGAAACACATTTAACTATTCCGTTCTTCCGCTTGCACCGCACACTTTCGGCGAATGGAGAGTAACAAAAGAAGCAACGTCTTTTGAATACGGCGAAAGAATGAGAAGCTGCTCGGTCTGCGGCTTTGAAGAAAAGGAAAGAATCGAAAAACTTCCCGTCAGCGAAATTAAGGACGAAAAAACCGGAATTTCCGTGATTTGCCCGGACGGCAGTTATGACGGCAAGGTTGAAATTGAAGTCACCGAAACCTTTGACGGAACTTCTTATCACGTTCTCAACACCGAAAAAGGCAACTTCAAAAAGTCCCTTTTTGACATCACAACAACGATAGACGGCGAAAAGGTTCAGCCGAACGGAACAGTTTTTGTCAAAATTCCCCTTCCCGATGGTTACAACGCAGAAAAAACCGTTGTGTATTACGTCACGAATGACGGCAAGCTTGAAAAAATTGAGAGTGAAGTTAAAGACGGATACATCATTTTTGAAACAACGCATTTCAGCTTTTATGCCGTTGTTGACGAAAGCTCAACCGTTAATCCGTCGCAAAACTGCTCCTGCGCCTGCCACAAAAAGGGCATTGCAAAATTCTTCTTCAAGATTAAGCTTATTTTCCAAAAGATTTTCAAAAAGAACAAGCTTTGCAAGTGCGGAGTTAATCATTATTGATAACAAAAAACCGACCGCTTGACTTTTCTTTTGCGGTCGGGTATCATAAAAGGGTAATCACCTTCGATTGCCCTTTTATTTTTTTTGTTTCGGAGAAAACTATGGATATCAAAAAGCTTGAAGTTTTTATAAATGCCGTTGACCTCGGCAGTCTCACAAAGGTTGCGGAAATTATGGGGTACACCCAATCCGGAATCACCCACGTTATAAATGCGCTTGAAAAAGAGATGGGCTTTCCCCTTTTGGTCAGAAGCCGAAACGGAGTTGCCCCCACGCCGGAGGGCGCAAGACTAATTCCGTCAATCCGTGCGATTTTGGTTCATTCCGGTCAGCTCGAAAAGGAAATCTCTCTCGTCCGCCAGCGCAAAAGCGGCGTTATCCGTGTTGCGGCGTACACAAGTATGCTCATGCACTGGCTTCCGCTCATCGTCAAAAAGTTCCACGAAAAATTTCCCGACATTGCCGTTGAGCTAAGCTCTTCGAGCATTGACGGAACTTATCAGATGCTTGAGGCCGGCGATATCGACCTTGCGTTTGCAAGCAGACAAAAAAGCTATCCCGATTTTGATTATATCCACCTTTGGAACGATTCGCTGCTTGCAATTCTTCCTAAAACCGAAGAGAACGAAAAGCTCAATTGTTTTCCGATAAGCCTTTATGAAGGCAAGGACTTCATCATGCCGTACTTCGGCTTTGACAAGGACATTCTTTGTGTTTTTGAACGTGAAAACGTTATGCCGAACATTGAACCTGCTTATGTTGACGACCAGACCGTTATTATAATGGTTGAGCATGGAATGGGAATCAGTATGCTTTCAGAGCTCGTTATGCTCGGAAACACAAACAACGTTGTTGCGCTCCCCGTTGTTCCGGAGGCTCACCGTGAGCTTGTGATCGGTCTCAAGTCGCTCAAAAATGCATCGCTCCCCGTTCGTGAGTTTATAAACTGCGCAAAAGATGTTCTTTCGGAACTTTATCCGGACCACAGATGACAAAACTTTCCGGTTTTTGTGTCTACTATTCCGAGCAGTACGCTATGTATTACAAAGTGTAATACATAGCGTTTGAAGAAAAAATCAGGAAACAAGGGCTTTCAAGCGTTTAAGCGCACAAAAAAGCCCTTGTTTTTGTGCATTATGCTGCATTTTAAAAGATTTTTTTGTGGTTTTCATGCAAAAAATCCGAAAATGAGAAGCTTTTCAAAACCTTGTTGACAATTAAAAAGTGTAATGCTATAATTCTTTCAACATACCGAGAGAGGAGAAAGCGGGGTTACCCGTGAAAAGCGAAAGCTCTCCCTTAGATATGAAATCAAAAAGAATGTTCAGAAAGGACGATTCACAATGAAAACCTTTAAAAGAGTAATGGCTCTTGTTATGGTTGCAGCTCTTTGCCTTTGCTGCTTTGCAGCTTGCGGAAACGGCTCAACCGACGACACCACTTCATCAACCCCTGCCGACAGCTCAAGTGCAGCCGACAGCAGCAGTACACCCGCAGCAGACGGCGCAGCTTTCAAGATCGGTTCAACCGGACCGCTCACCGGCGACGCAGCTATCTATGGTAAAGCAGTTATGAACGCAGCTCAGATTGCTGTTGACGAAGTCAACGCAGAAGGCAAGATTAAGTTTGAGTTCAAGGGCGAAGACGATGTTGCAGACGGCGAAACCGCTGTTAACGCATACAACAAGCTTATGGACTGGGGTATGCAGATTCTCATGGGACCGGTTACCACCGGCGCAGCAATCGCTGTTAGCGCAAAGAGCTATGAAGACAGAGTCTTCTCACTCACTCCGTCAGGTTCTTCAACCGACATCATTGACGGTAAGGACAACTTCTTCCAGGTTTGCTTCACCGACCCGAACCAGGGTACAGGTTCAGCTGACTACATGGCAGAAAACATGAAGGACGCTAAGATTGCTGTTATCTATCGTAACGACGACGCTTATTCACAGGGCATCTTCAACACCTTTGAAAAGGAAGCAAAGGCTAAGGGTCTTTCAATCGTTTACACCGGTACCTTCACAAAGGACACCGCAACAGACTTCTCTGTTCAGCTTACTGCAGCAAAGAACGCAGGTGCTGACACCATCTTCCTTCCGATCTACTATCAGCCCGCTTCTGTTATCCTTAAACAGGCTAACGACATGGATTACAAGCCGACCTTCTTCGGTGTTGACGGCATGGACGGTATCCTTACCATGAAGGGCTTTGACACCAAGCTTGCAGAAGGCGTAATGCTTCTTACTCCGTTCTCGGCAGACGCTGAAGACGAAAAGACCCAGGCTTTCGTTAAGAAGTATCAGGAAAAATACGGCGACACTCCGAACCAGTTCGCTGCCGACGCATACGACGGAATTTATATCATTGCAGACGCTCTTCAAAAAGCTGGCTGCACACCGGATATGTCCGCTGCAGATATCTGCGAAAAGCTTATTGAAGTTATGCCGACTCTCAAGTTTGACGGCCTTACCGGTGAAGGTATGACATGGTCAAAGACCGGCGAAGTTTCAAAGGCTCCCCGTGCAGTTGTTATCAAAGACGGCGTTTATGTAACTCCCGGCAAATAAAATTTTCAGCTTAAACTAAAACGGCCGGCCGTCCGAGCATCGTGTTCGGCGGTCGGCTTTCGGTTTTGTTTTGAGGTTTCTGAAAACCGACCGCAGGTGCGGTCTTTCGTCACATTCGCTGCGATCGCTTTCAGAGACCTCAAGAAAAGGTATTATAGAAAACAAAAGAGCAGAAAAAAATTGACTATAAAAACGAGGTGTATTAAATGGAATTTCTTTCATATTTAATCAGCGGAATCAGCCTCGGAAGCGTTTATGCCATCATCGCACTCGGTTACACAATGGTTTACGGCATTGCAAAAATGCTTAACTTTGCCCACGGCGATGTTATCATGATCGGCGGCTATATTTCATATACGGCCGTTTCGGCAATGCACGTTCCCGGTTGGCTTTCGGTAATCATTGCAATGGCTGTCTGCACGGTTCTCGGCGTTATCATTGAAGGTCTTGCTTATAAGCCCCTTCGCTCCGCTCCGTCGCTTGCCGTTCTTATCACAGCTATCGGCGTTTCATATTTCCTTCAAAACTTCGCCCTTCTCATTTGGGGCGCAGACCCGAAAACCTATAAGTCGCTCATCGACGGCAACATCAAGCTTTTTGACGGTCAGCTTTCAATTTCATATGTTTCAATTCTTACGGTCGTTGCCTGCATCGTAATCATGGTTGCGCTTTCCGTTTTCACTTCTCACAGCAAAATGGGCAAGGCAATGCGTGCCTGCTCGGAAGATAAGGGCGCAGCTCAGCTTATGGGCATCAACGTCAACTTCACAATTTCGGTAACGTTTGCAATCGGTTCGGCTCTTGCCGCAATCGCAGGCGTACTTCTTCTTTCGTCTTATCCGTCACTCATGCCGACAACCGGTTCAATGCCCGGCATCAAGGCGTTCACGGCCGCAGTTTTCGGCGGAATAGGTTCAATTCCCGGCGCATTCCTCGGCGGTATTCTTCTCGGTGTTATTGAATCATTCGCAAAGGCATATATTTCGACCCAGCTTGCAAACTCGATTGTTTTTGCCGTTCTTATCATTGTGCTCCTTGTTCGTCCGACTGGACTTCTCGGAAAGCGCATTCAGGAAAAAGTTTAAGGAGGGTTTGACATGAGTAAAGTTAAAAACATGAAAAAATCTTCCGTCCGCAATGCGGCGACCTACGGCATTGTTGTTCTTGCGTTTGTTCTTGTAACAATCTTTTCAAAAGCCGGCGCTCTCAGCCGTTCGGCACAGGGTCTCCTTGTTCCCGTATGCTGCTACATCGTTATGGCAATTTCGCTTAACCTCACGGTTGGCATCCTCGGTGAGCTCAGCCTCGGCCACGCAGGCTTCATGAGCATCGGCGCATTCACCGGCGTAATTGTTTCAATGAGTCTTCAGTCGGCTGTTCCGAGCGTTGCGCTTCGCCTTTTAATTGCAATTCTTTCAGGTATGCTTATTGCGGCCGTTGCAGGCTTTATAATCGGTATTCCGGTTCTTAAGCTTCGCGGCGACTACCTTGCAATCGTTACCCTTGCGTTCGGCGAAATCATCAAAGAGCTTATCAACTGCCTGCTTGTCGGTATTGACGAAAACGGACTTCACTTCATCTTTAACCCGACCGGTGCAAAAAGTGCGGACGACCTCGGACTTACCGAAGCCGGAAAGGTAATCATCAAAGGCGCACAGGGTGCAACCGGAACGCAGACAATTGCAAACTTCACAACCGGTATCATTCTTATTCTTGTTTCGCTTTTCATCGTTCTCAATTTTGTCAACAGCCGTACAGGCCGTGCGGTTCTTGCAATCAGAGACAACAGAATTGCGGCGGAATCCTGCGGAATCAACATCACAAAATATAAGATGATTGCTTTCGTTATTTCGGCGGCTATCGCAGGCGCAGCCGGCGCACTTTACGGAATGAACTATTCGAACCTCACCTCTTCAAAGTTCGACTTCAACACATCAATTCTTATCCTTGTTTTTGTTGTTCTCGGCGGACTCGGCAATATGCTCGGTTCAATCATTGCGGCAACGGTTCTTTATGTTCTTCCCGAAGCACTTCGTGAATTTGCGGATTACAGAATGCTGATGTATGCAATCGTTCTTATTCTTGTTATGCTTACAACAAACAATCCGCAGGTCAAAAACCTGTTTTCAAAAATTATCCCCGGCAAAAAGAAAGACAAATCTGCACCAAAAAAAGAAGCTAAAAAGGAGGGAGCCTCAAAATGAAAAACTTTGAAAAAGGCAACATGGTTCCCGTTCCGAGCCATTCGATAATCCCCGAAAGAGACATCGGTGAAACACCGGTTCTTGAATGCATCCACCTTGGAATCGACTTTGGCGGTCTTCGTGCCGTTGACGATTTCAACTTCACAATCGGCAAAACCGAAATCGCCGGACTTATCGGTCCGAACGGTGCCGGTAAAACAACAATTTTCAACCTTCTCACAAAGGTTTACACCCCGACAAGAGGCACAATTGTTATCAACGGAATGGACACATCGGGCAAAAACACCGTTCAAATCAACAAGATGGGCGTTGCAAGAACATTCCAGAACATCAGACTTTTTTCAAACCTTACCGTTGAGGACAACGTAAGAATCGGTCTTCACAACCAGGAAAAATACACAACCGCCTCGGGCATTCTTCGCCTCCCCTCTTACTGGAAAAAGGAAAAGGCAATGCACGAAAGAGCAATGGAACTTCTTTCAATCTTCGGCATGGAGGACGTTGCAGACTGGAAAGCCGGTTCACTCCCCTACGGCGCACAAAGACGGCTTGAAATCGTTCGTGCGCTTGCAACCGACCCGAAGCTTCTTCTTCTTGACGAACCGGCCGCCGGCATGAACCCGAACGAAACCGCAGACCTTATGGAAAACATCGTTAAGATTCGTGACACGTTCAAAATTGCCGTTCTTCTCATTGAGCATGACATGAACCTTGTTATGGGTATCTGCGAAGGTATCTGCGTTTTGAACTTCGGTCAGATCATCGCAAAGGGTACGGCACAGGAGATTCAGTCCAACCCGGCTGTTATCGAAGCATATCTCGGCAACAAGAAAAAGGAGGACTGAGAAAATGGCAATGTTAAAAGTTGAAGACATCAACGTTTATTACGGAAGCATTCACGCAATCAAGGACATCAGCTTTGAAGTTAACCAAGGCGAAATCGTTACCCTCATCGGTGCGAACGGCGCAGGCAAAAGCACAACGCTTCAAACCGTTTCCGGTCTTCTTCGTTCAAAGACCGGCTCAATAACCTTCCTTGACGAAAGAATTGACCACATTCCGGCGCACAAGCTTGTTTCAAAGGGTCTTGCGCAAGTTCCCGAAGGCAGACGAATCTTCCTTCAAATGTCCGTCATGGAAAACCTCCAAATGGGCGCTTACACAAGCAAGGGCAACACAAAAGAAGACCTTGAAAACGTTTTTGAACGTTTCCCCCGTCTTAAGGAAAGAACGAACCAGGTTGCCGGAACGCTCTCCGGCGGCGAGCAGCAAATGCTTGCAATGGGACGTGCGCTCATGAGCCGCCCGAAGCTTTTGATGCTTGACGAACCGTCAATGGGTCTTGCACCCATCCTTGTTGAGCAGATTTTCGACATCATCAAGGAGCTTCACAAAGCAGGTTCAACCATTCTTCTCGTTGAACAGAACGCAGAAATGGCGCTGAAAGTTGCCGACAGAGCGTATGTTCTTGAATCGGGAAGAATCACCCTCACCGGAACCGGCGCAGAACTTGCCGCAAGCGATCAGATCAAAAAAGCTTATCTCGGCGGCTGATAACGTAATACAAATCAACCTCCTCGAAGTGTTCAAAAATACTTCGAGGAGGTTGATTTAATTTAATGCCCAGTTACTTAATCTTGTCAGCTTTTATCGCTTTTGCCGCCATGCTTTCGTACTCCTCAAGAGTAAAGCTTGTTTTCGGGTCACCGACCAAAAAGCTTTTCGGTGTATTTGAAACGTACTTTCCGTTTTCAAGCGTAAGCTTGCCTTGAACCGCCCCGGCAACGCAGTATGTTCTTTCCGGGTCGATGTATCCTTTCAGGCACTCGCCCTTCGGGTCAATTTTGTATACGGCAAAAATCACCTCGTCGCCGACAAAGGAAGGAATGTATCCGGAGTAACTGACAAACTGCGAAGTCAGGCTATCCGTTCCGCCGAACTCAAGAATATCAACCGTTTCACTTTTAAAACTGCCTTTGAAAACTTCTTTGATTTTTACGGTTGAGCAGGTATAATAATCTTTCTTTTCCCCGTTATCAATTTCAATCGACTTTGTTTTAACTACCGTTCCGCAAAGGAAGGAAAGCCTGCTGTCCAAAAACTTTTCGTCCTCGGTTTTATACATATCGACAGGTTCAATAAAAACCATTGCGTCCGGTTCACGTTCTTTTTGAACGGTTGTTTTTGGCACGGTTTCGGCTGTCAGTGCCGTGTTGTCCGTTTGATTTTTTGCGTTAATGCTTGTGGTTTTGTCCTTTGACGCATATACGATAAAGCAAATTGACGCAAGACAAAACACCGCTGTGAATAGCAATGCTGTTATTCTTTTCATAGTTTTATCCTCCTGTTTTACGGCAACCGTCTTTACCGTAAAAACAGCGGACAGTCACCTTGTTTTAAAAAATTCCGTCAACTGAGAAAGCAAAATCGGCATTTGAATTACATAATAATTTTCACCCGATTTATAAACGGCTGTGTATCCGCCGTCACTGCGGTAAACATCCGCATTAACGCCCGAAAGTTCAGGCAAAGTCAGATTCTCACCGTCAATCGGTCGGATTTTTTTTTCGACTGTGAGAGTACAATTTTTCTCTTTGTACACAAAAGAAATCTTGATTATCTTTTCTTCCTCTGCAATGTCTAAAAAGCCCGTTTTAGCTGTTTCGGCTTTAACCGAAAGAATGCTGCACTCTTTTGTGAACAACGCTTCGGGAAGCTTTGCCGAACCGTAACCGCTTTTCTCAAGCACCGAATACACCTCTTTGGCGGCATTGTTTTCGGCCTCGGGTTTCGGCTTTTGAACGTTCAGCCATACCGAAAGCGTGATTACAAGCACTGCGGCAACAGCTGCGGCCGCGGTGAGCCATTTTATAATTCTCCTGTTCTTTAGCTTTTCATCGGTATCCTCCCCTTTCGTTTTTCCCTTTTTGAGCCTGTTAATTTCGTCAAGACAGCTTTCAATAAGTTCGGTGTTCATCTCTTCCTCCGGCTTTGAAAGCTCCTCTTCAATAATTTCCGAAAGCTCTTTTTCGGTGAGTGCGTCCTCGCCGTCCTTTGAAAAAAGCTTCAAATAATCATTATCTTTATTCACTTTACGTTTTCCTCCTGCGGTCATCTATATAGTCTCTGAATATCAAAAACGTTCCATAAAAATTTTGCACAAATCGTATCTGCTATTTTTGTCGGTTTTCAACATAAGTTTTCGCAAATTCTTTAGCCTTGATTTTGAGCCGAAAAATCTTCTTTCTGACGTTCGACTCCGTTGTGTCAAACTTTAAGGCAATTTCTTTCGCTTTCTTTTTCAAAACGAACCGCTCACGAAAAAGAAATGTTTCCTCCTTTGAAAGGCTTTTTAAGAAGTCGCCTTTTGCCAAAAGCAGATCTTCCTCGGAAAGTTCGGTTTCGTCAAAAACTTCCGCTTTTTCGTCCGGAACGGTTGCGACAAGTTCATCGGTCAGCGAAACGACGTTTTCACTTTTTCTTTTGGTGTCTTTATAAATGTCGCTTATTTTGTTGTTTGCAACCTTCGTCAGCCACGCTTTTGGGTAGACGATTGTTTTTTCGCTTTCAAGCACAAGCAAAAGGTCAAGAAAAACGTCCTGAACGCAGTCGTTCACCCTGTCGGGTAAGCTTTGAAGCTTGAAGGCACAAAATTTTCTTATGTAAGGCTCATGCTCTTTCCAGAGTTTTTCTGCCGAGCGCCTTGCCTCGTCTTTCATTTTCATTAAAAGATCCCCTTAAAAAGGTATTTATCAAAAACAGCATATCATATTATACTGCCGAAAGTCAAATAAAAAATCCCTCGAAGTTAGAAGCTTCGAGGAATTTTTCGTTTATGTTTTACTTTTTCGCAAGCTCTCTGTATTCCTCAAGAGTAAAGCTTGTTTTCGGGTCACCGACCAAAAAGCTTTTCGGTGTATTTGAAACGTACTTTCCGTTTTTTCGTGATTTTCATATCAAAAATGATTTGCGATTCTTGAAGCAACACCGCACAAATAAGGCACACGCCTTGATTGAATATGTTTCCGTCATGCTGCGCAAAAAATTCTTGATTTACGAAAGCAAACCTGCGAGTTCTTGTACAACCTGACGAAAAATTTTACTTCGCACTCCGCACACCCCTATTGAGCGGTATTGCCTTAATAAAAAATGCGGATAAAAACATATTTGTTGCTGTCAACAATATTAACATAACCCACAAGATCCACGACCAAGGTGCAAAAGAATAATCTTTCCATGGTGGAACTTCGCCGAAGAGACTTCCTTGGTGTTCAATAAAAGGTAAGTAAGCAAAGATTATTATTGAAACTATTGTTAAAAATGAATTTATTGCTGAAAATGCTTTAAATTTTCGTTCCTTGCTGTTTTTGAAATAGTATATACCCGAAACGAGCGAAAAGGCAGAAAAAACGATTATAAGGAACATAGCTAAAAATCCTAATGCGTTGTTTTTTTCAAACAACAAAAAAACCGGATGGAACAAACGACTTACTATTGGCACCCAATTGTATATCAAAACGAGAAACGCATATACATTTGCAGAAATATTAAGTGCAAACATTATTTTGCTTTTTTTCATGACCTTCACCTTCTTATTAATGATGGTTAATTGGCAACAAATGGCACTCCTTGATATCTGCTAAATTTGTATAAAACTTCTGCAGAATATTTTGCTGCGTTTTTCAATGTGGTTTTCGCAAAGGAAGTCCATTTGGCTTGGTTATTTGTGTTATTGCAATCGCCAATTAATGCATATGCCGACAGAGCTCCGGCTTTGAAAGCTCCTCTTCAATAATTTCCGAAAGCTCTTTTTCGGTGAGTGCGTCCTCGCCGTCCTTTAAAAAAAGCTTCAAATAATCATTATCTTTATTCACTTTACGTTTTCCTCCTGCGGTCATCTATATAGTCTCTGAATATCAAAAACGTTCCATAAAAATTTTGCACAAATCGTATCTGCTATTTTTGTCGGTTTTCAACATAAGCTTTCGCAAATTCTTTAGCCTTGATTTTGAGCCGAAAAACCCTTTTTCTGACGTTCGACTCCGTTGTGCCAAGCTTTAAGGCAATTTCCAAAGTTTTTCTGCCGAGCGCCTTGCCTCATCTTTCATTTTCATTAAAAGATTCCCTTAAAAAGGTATTTGTCAAAAACAGTATATCACATTATACTGCCGAAAGTCAAATAAAAAAACACCGCCAAAAGTACCTTTCGATACCAAGGCGGTGATTTTTATGTATTGATTTTATTTTACCGTAACGCTGCAGGTATCCATGAACGAGCCTTCTGCAGTTTTAACGCTGATTACGGCTGTACCTTTTCCTTTTGCGGTAACGTTGCCGTTTGCGTCAACCGTTACAACGGAAGTATCGCTTGACTTCCAGGTGACGTTTTTGTTGCTTGCTCCGGCGGGAAGAATTTCAAGCGTAAGCTTTACACTCTTTGCACCGACGGTGAGCGAAAGTGAACTTTCCTTAATGTTCACACCGGTAACTTTTCTTGTAACCTTAACCGTGCAAACTGCCGAAACGGCCGAATTGGTTTTACTCCTGACGGTAATTTTTGCTTCACCGACGGAAAGTGCGGTAACAACGCCGTTTTGATCAACCTTTGCAACCTTTTCGTTGCTGCTGCTCCAAACAACCTCTTTCGTTGTTGCGTTCTTCGGTTCATATGAAGCCGAAAGAGTTGCTTTTTCACCTTCAGAAAGCGTTTTTGAAGCCGCCGAAAGAGTAAGCTTTGTAATACTCTGAGTGACCGTTACGCGGCAAATTCCTGTAACACCATCAGCGGTTTTTGCAAAAATCGTTGCCGTTCCCGCTCCCTTTGCGGTTACAACGCCGGCTGTGCTGACTGTTGCAACGGCTTTGTCGCTTGAGGTATAAGTGAGCGTTTTAAAGCTTGTGTCGGACGGAAGAACCGTTGCTTTGAGAGTCAGGGTTTTTCCGTTCTCAAGCGTATATGCATCTTTTTCAAACTTAACGCTTTCGGCGTGTTTGCTGACTGTAACGGTGCATTTTGCAGAAACACCGTCGCCGGATTTTACGGTGATTACTGCCGTTCCGATTGAAGCGGCTTTGACAACGCCGTTTGAAACCGTTGCAACACTTGTATTACTGCTTTCCCATGTTACAGCCTTGTTAGTTGCATTTGACGGAAGGACAGAAGCGGTAACGGTTTCGCTTTCGCCCTTTTGCAGCGCAAGAGCGGTTTTGCTGAGTTTAATTGACGTAGCCTTTTGCTTAACCGTGAACTTGAATGCCTTTGTTGCACGGCCGCAATGCGAAGTTACCGTTACGGTACATTCACCAACAGAAAGCGGAGTTACAACGCCGTTTTTGTCAACAGATGCAACCTTTGCGTCGGACGATTTGAACGTTACGTCCTTATACGTTGCGCCGGACGGAGAAACCTGAGCCTTAACGGTGAATTTTTCGCCGACCCAAGCGGTATCTCTTGTTCCGCTGAGCGTGATAAGGCTTGCCGGAACAAGAACTTCAACCGTAACTTTTCCAACAACGGTGTTGTCTTTGTTCTTGACAAGGATATCGGTTTTTCCGACCGCAACGGCCTTGATTGTTCCGTTTGAATCAACGGTTGCCGCACGCGGATTTGAGCTGCTCCAATAGATTTCCTTATTCTCTGCGTCAACAGGAATGATTGATGCATTGACTTTTATGCTTTCGCCAAGGGCAAGAACCGCATTTACCACACTAAGCTCCACACGTTTAACGCCCTTGTATACGGTTACCGAAGCAGAAGCGGTATATCCGCCGTCAACGGTTTTGACGGTGATTGTTGCTTTGCCGACTTTTTTTGCCGTGATAACACCGTTTGTGTCAACCGAAACGATGTCTCCTGCACTTGTTGACCAAGTGAGCTTTTTGTTTCCGGCCGATTGCGGAAGAACGTTTGCGGTGAGCGTTCTCTGTGTTCCGTCAGAAAGCGTGATTTCTTTTGGCAAAAGAGTTACACCGGAAACCGGAACATTGACGTTTACGGTGATTTTTGCGCCCTTTGCGCCGTCAACGGTGGTTGCGGTGATTACCGCACTGCCGCCGGAAACAGCCTTAATAACGCCGCTTTCGTCAACCGAAACAACGGCCGAATTTGAAGTTGACCACTTGACAGCCTTGTTTGAAGCGTTTTCCGGAAGAACCGTTGCTTTGAGTGTTGCCGATTGACCAAGATTAAGTTTGACCTCGCTTGCGTCAAATCTTACCGAGCTTACATGTTTGAGAACGTTAACGGTGCATTTTGCAACTTTTCCGCCTTCAACTGTTCTGACTGTGATTACTGCCGTTCCGGAAGAAACAGCCTTGATGTTTCCGTTTTTGTCAACCGTTGCAACCTTTTTGTCGCTGCTGCTCCATTTAACGCTGCGGTTTTTCGCATTGGCGGGAAGTACGGTTGCTTTAAGCTTTTTGGCTGTGCCCTCATAAAGAGAGAGAGTTTTTGAAGAAAGTTTGACCGAAGTCGGAACGGGAATAACCGTGACGGTGCAAGTTGCGGTTTTTCCGTTTTCTGTTTCGGCGGTGATTTTTACTTTGCCGCCGGCAACGCCGGTAACAACGCCGTTTTCATTCACCGTTGCAACCTTTTTGTTGCTTGTTGACCATGTAAGGGTTTTGTCGGTTGCATTAGCCGGAAGAACGGTATAGCCGATTCTTACACGATAGCCTGACTTCACGGTAAAGCTTTCTTTATCGAGTGTTACCGATTCGGCTTTGATTACAACAGAAACGCTGCATTTTGCTTTGAACGAGCCTTCCTCAGTAACCGCTGTGATTACGGTTTTTCCGGCTCTTTTTGCCGTAACAACGCCGTTTTTGTCAACAGATGCAACCTTTGAGTTGCCCGAACGCCAAATGACGTTTTTGTTTGAAGCGTTCTTCGGCAGTACGGTTGCTTTAAGGGTATATGACGAACCGGGAGTAAGAGTAACATTTCTTCTTGAAATTTTTATTCCGGTAACCTTTTTGACAACGTTAACGGTGCAAACCGCACTAAAGCCGCCGTCAACGGTTGTGATTGTGATTTTTGCAGTACCTTTTCCAACCGCTTTGACAACGCCGCCATTTGTGACAACGGCAACCTTTTTGTTGCTTGTTGACCACTTGATGTTCGGGTTGGTCGGATTAGCCGGTTTAATTTTATAATTGAGCTTGAAGCTTTCGCCCGGCTCAACGGTTTTGCTTTTTGCGTCAAGTTTAATGCTTTTAACTGAGCGAACGACATATACCCGGCAGCTGCATTTGAATGAGCCGTCCTTTGTTGTTGCGGTAATCACGGCCGAACCGAGTGATTTTGCCGTAACTTTACCCGTTGCGGAAACATCGGCAACGTCATAATCGCTTGACTTCCATATGACCTCTTTGTTCGTTGCGGTTTTCGGTCTGACAACAGCGGAAAGAGCCG
Source organism: uncultured Eubacteriales bacterium (assembly GCA_934552855.1). GTDB lineage: Bacteria > Bacillota > Clostridia > Oscillospirales > Acutalibacteraceae > UBA6857. Next base: position 28,064 of record CAKTEU010000020.1, read on the forward strand.
CCGTTTTTCCGATTCCGAGCGTCATTGAAGTTTTGTTCATCTTTACGCCCTTGACCGGCATAATAACGTTAACGCTGCATGAGGTTTTGAATTTTCCGTCCGGAGTGGTAACAGTGATTTTAACCTTTCCGGTTTTAAGGCCGGTAACAACACCGTTTGAAGAAACGGTTGCAATCGAAGTATCATTTAACGACCAATGAAGCGTTTTGTTGGTTGCGTTCGCCGGAAGGGTTGTATATTTAAGCTTTGTTTTTTCGCCGACTCTTGCATTGAAAGATTTTTGCGCAAAAGTAACTTTTGTAATCTTTTGTGTGATTGTTACACGGCACGAAGTATAAACGCCGCTGCCGTCAGCCGCTGTTGCCTTTATCACTGCCGAACCGGCCGAAACGCCCGTAACAACGCCTCTTGAAGAAACTTTTGCAATTTTTGCGTCGGATGAAGTCCATGTTATGCTCTTATCGGAAGCGTTTGAAGGCTTAACCGTTGCGGTGAGCGTTTTTGAAACTCCGGCATCCATTGTTATTGAAGCAAAGTTAAGGCTCACGCTCGTTGCAAGCTGAACAACTTCAACAAGGCAATATGCTTTTTTGCCGCCCTCATGGCTTGTTGCGGTGATGATTGTGTCACCGATTTTTTTGCCGGTGATTTGACCCGCCGCATTGACCGAAGCGATGCTTTCGTCTTTTGATGACCATGTGTATTCGCGATCTTCGGCATTATCCGGAAGAACGGTTGCGGTTACAACGGTTTTTCCGCCTTTTGCAACGGTAACTTTTTTGCTGTTGATTTTGATTCCGGTAACCGGAACATAAACCGTAACACTGCAATAAGCGGTCCTTCCGCCTTCAACTGTGGTTACCGTTATTGTTGTTGTTCCGGCCGTGAGACCGGAAACGATTCCGGCAGAGTTGACCGTTGCAACTTTCGGGTTTGAGGATTCCCATTTAAGGCCTTTGTTTCCTGCGTCGGCAGGAACAACGGTTGCAACAAGCGGAAGAGCCTGATCAACGGCAATTCTTGCCGTTACACGGTCAAGCTTGACCCCCGTTACGTTTTGCGAAACGTCAACTTTGCATTTTGCCGTATAGCCGCCGTCAGCCGTTGTTGCGGTGATTACAGCCGAACCGTTTGAAACGCCGGTAACAACGCCGGACGCAGAAACCTTTGCAATACCGGGTGCGCTTGAAATCCATGTTACGTTTTTATTTGAAGCGTTTGAAGGAGAAATTGTTGCGTCAAGGGTGAATATTTCGTTTTTGCCAAGTACAATTTCTTTTGCATTAAGTTTGATTCCCGTAACGCCGATTTTGTTGCCGACAATAACGGTACACTGAGATTTATATCCGCCGTCTGCCGTTGTTGCGGTGATTACGGCCGTACCGTTTGCAACGCCGGTAACAACGCCGGAGCTGCTGACAACGGCAACGTCTTTATTGTTTGTTGACCATGTTACCGCTTTGTTTGTTGCCGTTGAGGGAATAACCGAGGCGGTGAGGGTTGTTGTTTGGGTTTTATAGATTGAAACGGTTTTCGGTTCAACCGAAATGCCCGAAACTTTTTGCGTAACAGTAACGTCGCAATAATCAGTAAGTGCGCCGTTATCGGTTTTGCAGGTAATTCTGCATTTTCCGCCGGCAACGGCAGTAACAACGCCGTTTGAAGAAACCGTTGCAACGCTTTCATTCGATGAAATCCAGGTTACGGTTTTGATTGTTGCATTTGAAGGACCCACGCTTTCGGTAATTCTAAAGCTTGTTCCGGCCTCAACCGTTTTTGTTTTCGGAGAGATTGCTACGGAAGTTACGGGGATTACAACCTTAACTTCACACGAAGCACTGTAGCCGCCGTCTGCCGTTACGCAAGTTACAATTGCCGTTCCGACGGTTTTTCCGGTGAGGGTTCCGTCGCTTGAAACGTCAACAATGTTTGTGTTGCTCGACTTCCATGTTACGGCTTTGTTTGTTGCGTAATCGGGTGTAACCTTTGCGGTAAGCTTTGCGGTTTTGTTAACGCTGACAACCGCTGTTTGCGGAAGTTCAACGCCGGTAACGCCTGCGGTGACGGTGACAGTGCAAACGCTGCTTCTTCCGCTTCCGTCAAGAGCAGTTGCTTTTATTGAAGTTTTTCCGGGGTATACGCCTTTAACAACACCGTTTTGGTCAACGGTTGCAACTTTTACGTCTCCGCTGAGCCACGAAACGTCGTTATACTGAGAAGTTGAGGTTGTGACCGTTGCTTTGAGCGCAGAAGTTTGACCGACTTTGATGTTGAGCGTTGTCGGTTCAACGGCAACGGAAAGCGCAGAATTTTCAACCCTTACATATATTTCTTTTGAAATATTGCTTCCGTCGGTGGTTTTTGCGGTTATTTTGCATTCGCCTTTTTTCTTTGCATTGATAACGCCGGAGGTGCTGACTTCACAAACGGAAGTATCGCTTGAGGACCAGTCGATAACCTGGTTTCCTGCGTCCTTGGGAGTTACGGAAACGCTGATTTTTTCGCTTTTTGAGCCGGGAATGATTACAACTTTTTCCGGCGAAACCGAAATTGACGAAATCATCGGCTTGACTTCAACCTTGAATGAGCCGGAGATATCGCTGCCGTCGGTTGTTTTATATGTTATTGTTGCCGTTCCAACCTTGAGGAACTTTACGGTTGCGGAAGAAATTGAATCAACAATTCCGTTTGAAGAAACGGATACAACAGAAGGGTTGGAGCTTGTCCAAACAAGTTCTTTGATACTTGCCGAAGCCGGAAGAACTTTAACGTCGATTTTCTTTTCTCTGCCGACTATTGCAAGGGGAAGAATTTCTCCGTCGGAGACAGTCTGAGGTTCAAGCGAAGAAACCGAAACAAGCTTTCCGACAGTTATTGCGCAGCTTGATTTAACTTTTATATCGCCTGATTTTACTTCAACCGAAACGGTTGTTGTTCCTTCACGGTTTGCGGTAACAAGACCGTTCTTGTCAACCGTTGCAATTGCGGGAAATTCGGATGTCCATTCAACGGAATCGATTTTTTCCGTGATTGCGGCGTTTTTGTCTGCGCCGAACGTTTCATAAGTAAGCGTAATCGTTTTTCCGGGATACATTGTTTCATATGATTTTGAAAGCGAAACGCCGGCAAGATGGTTCTTAATTGTGAGGCTGCATGAACTTGAATATCCGTTTGAAATTGCGTTGATCATGATTTTTGAAGCGGAATACTTTTTCACCTCAACAACGCCGGTTGAAGAAACGGTTGCAACGCTTTCGTCGCTCGATGTCCATTTGATCTCGTCGGCGGCATTTGGCGGAGTAAGCAAGGCTTCAAGCGTAAGGCTTTCACCAACATTGACTGAAGCGGACGTTGTTTTGAGGTTAATGTCACGAGTATGATATTTTACGCTTTTCAAAGCCGAGCTCAAAAAGCTTTCCGCAATTGAGATTTCGTTTTCGGAGCTATCGCTGCTTTGAAGAATCTTGCTTGCGGAGTCGTATGCAAGCTTGAGATTATCAAGTTCATCGCCGCTTATAAAAACTTGGCTCCATTCAGACTGACTCGGAATGCTGTTATAAAGTCTTTGAAGCGATGTATAATCCGCCGCAGACGCAGTAATCGGCGCAAAAAGCCCACCTTCAAACGGAACGGCCGAAACCGCCGAAAAAAGCATTATAAGGCAAAGGGAAAACGAAAGTATTCTTTTTTTCATGATTGAACTCCTTTTCTCCGCAATAAAATCGATATTACAAATTTCGTGTCAATGAATAATTAATATATGCTAAAACACACCTAAAAACGGTATATTACACAATTATAGATAATAGCATTATACTTTAATAAGCCTTTATTGTCAACCTAAATCAAACATTGTTGAATTTTTTTACAATTTATAGTACAATATCACAGTAGCTTAACAATCAGCAAAACCGAAAGGAACATATATAATGAAAAAATTTGTCTCATGGAATGTAAACGGAATCAGAGCGTGCGTTCAAAAGGGATTCCTTGACTCTTTCAATGCGCTTGACGCTGACATTTTCTGCCTTCAGGAAACCAAGCTTCAGGAAGGCCAGATTGACCTTCCGCTTGAAAACTATCATCAGTACTGGAACTACGCCGAAAGAAAAGGCTATTCCGGAACAGCGATTTTTTCAAAAGAAGAACCCGTTTCTGTTTTTTACGGAATGGATATTGCCGAACACGACACCGAAGGAAGACTCATTACCCTTGAGTTTGAAACATACTATTTCATCACCTGTTATACACCCAATGCCCAAGACGGACTTAAAAGACTTGATTACAGAATGAAATGGGAGGACGATTTCAGAGAGTATCTTCTTTCACTTGACAAAACAAAGCCTGTTGTTTTTTGCGGCGACCTCAACGTTGCCCACAATGAAATTGACCTCAAAAACCCGAAAACGAACAGAGGCAACCCCGGCTTTTCCGATGAAGAAAGAGGAAAGTTTTCTCTTCTTCTTGAAAGTGGCTTCACCGATTCGTTCCGTTTTCTTTATCCGGATAAAGAAAACGCCTACTCCTGGTGGAGTTACCGTTTTAAGTCCCGTGAAAAAAATGTCGGTTGGCGCATTGACTATTTTGTTGTTTCAAACCGCATTGCAAATAAAATCAAAGAAGCCAAAATTCACACGGAAGTTTTCGGCTCGGATCACTGTCCCGTTGAGTTGGATATTGAAATTTAAAAAACTTTTTCAAAAAACTTTCAAAAAGCCCTTGACAAATGCATTGCGTTCGTCTATAATAGCAATCACTGAAACGCAAGTGCGAACAACACTGCGAAGTCGGTGTCTTTAGCGATGAGGGTCCACCCGTTCCCATCCCGAACACGGCAGTTAAGCTCATCAGTGCTGAAAATACTTGGTTGGAAGCGACCCGGGAAGATAAGGCGATGCCGACATTATTGAAACGAACCGCAGTAAACTGCGGTTTTTGTTTTTTATTCACCTGTTTTTGTTTAACTCTGCGGCAAAAAGGCCAAAAATGCAGTGAGGTGATTTTTGATGGATAACAAAGGCGGAAGAGTTGTTTTTATGCCGGACATTGAATATAAGTCCTGGGTCAACAAAAATAAAGATTTGCTTTCCGAAATCCTCAAAACCGGTCAGGTTTCAACCGCTTGGCTCAAAAAAGGAGAAAACAAAAAGTTCCTTGTTCGCTATTTTCATGAATGCGGCTACACAATCAATATCGACTGACGAAAGGAAAACGACATGAAAAAATCTTCGGTTAACAAAACGTTTTTGAAAAAAATCAAAAAGTGCCGCCTTGCCGTTAACATTGCGGCAATCGCTCTCGTCGTTGCTTTCACGGTCTACAACATGATTCCGAAAGATGAGAAAATCAATGAGGTTGAAGCGCAAAAGCTTGCCGACTCGCTTTCAAAAAGAATTATTAACAACGAAACAATGTAAAAAACAGCCGCTGTCCCCTGCTTTTGCAGGCAGGACAGCGGTTACTTTTATTTTTATACCGAAAGTTCGGCTTTGATTTCTTCGCCCTCATAGCGTGAAAGGATTGGTGCGATAACATCTTTGAGAAATTCTTCAACCTGACTGACACTTCTGCCAATATACTTCTTCGGGTCAAGCTCTGCGAGAATCTCCTCTTTTGAAAGCGGAAAGCTTTCGTCGTTTGCAATGCGTTCGATAAGGTCGTTCTTTTTGCCCTCAAGCTTGACCTTGGCAGCTGCAGCATGAGAATGAACACGAAGCTTTTCGTGAAGCTCCTGACGGTTTCCGCCCCGTTTGACCGATTCCATCATAATGTTTTCCGTCGCCATGAACGGAAGCTTTTCCATAACACGCTTTTCAATAACTTTTTCGTATACTTCAATTCCGTCGGTAACATTGATATAAATTTCAAGGATTGCGTCAACGGCAAGGAACGCTTCCGCAACCGAAATGCGCTTGTTTGCGCTGTCGTCAAGGGTACGTTCAAACCACTGAACCTCGCTTGTGAGTGCCGGATTGAGTGCGTCAACCGTAACATATCTTGCAAGCGAGCAAATGCGTTCGCTTCTCATCGGGTTGCGCTTATACGGCATTGCGGAAGAACCTATCTGGTTTTTTCCGAACGGTTCTTCAAGTTCTTCAAACGACTGCAAAATTCTCAAATCGTTTGCAAATTTATATGCGCTTTGAGCAAATCCGGAGAGTGCGGAAAGGAAAAAGTAATCAACTTTTCTTGAATAGGTCTGACCCGAAACGGGAACGCAGGAGGAAAAGCCCATATCTTCTGCAATCAATTCTTCAAGCTTTTTTATTTTCTCTTCGTCGCCGCAAAAAAGCTCCATAAAGCTTGCCTGAGTTCCGGTCGTACCCTTTGAGCCGAGGAGCGAAAGACGTGAAAGCCTGAATTCAAGGTTTTCAATATCCTGCGAAAGCTCATACATCCAAAGAGTTGCCCTTTTTCCGACCGTTGTAAGCTGGGCCGGCTGAAGGTGAGTATATGCAAGGCAAGGCATTGCTTTATATTTTTCCGCAAACGCCGAAAGATTTTTAAGCACCTGAGCCGCTTTTTTGAGAACGATTTTTGACGCTTCACGAAGAATGATAACGTCGGTGTTATCGCCGACATAGCAGCTTGTTGCGCCGAGGTGAATGATAGGTTCGGCCTTTGGGCACTGCTTTCCGTAAGCGTAAACGTGACTCATAACGTCATGGCGAACTTCTTTTTCCCTTGCTTCCGCAACGTCATAATTGATGTCGTCCTTAAAGCGTTCAAGCTCTTCAATCTGTTCGTCGGTGATATTAAGTCCGAGTTCCTTTTCTGCCTTTGCAAGAGCGATCCAAAGTCTGCGCCATGTTCTGAACTTAAAATTTTGAGAAAAAATGTGCTGCATCTCATCGCTTGCATAACGGGTTGAAAGCGGAGAAATATACTTATCTCTTTCTGTCATTGCGGCAACTCTCCTTTGTTTTTTGAATTGCTTTTAATTATAGTATATATCGCTTGAAAAGTCAAATTGCAAAACAAAAAGCGGGAGACTGCCTTCAAAACCGGCAAATCTCCCGTTTATTCATTTTATTCTGTTCATTGACGAACCGTCATAAGGGCCGCATTGTGTGCGGTCAACGGTGAGTGTAAGCTCATCGCAGAGTTCAATTCCGTAAAGCGAATCATCGGCAAAAAGAAGCTGCTCATCGGCATAAAAGTTTTTTGCTGTCATGTAACCGGGAAAGCTTGCTTTGGCTCTTCCCTGCGAAATCGGACAAAGTACCCATGCGGATTTTGAGTTTTCAAATATTATCGGGTTGGCATTGAAAAAATGATGCGCCGCCTGAAGAACATCGGCTTGAAAAACCTCGTTTCCATATATGTTTGCAATTTTTTCTTCGCCGAGAATGTTAAGGTCGCCGAGAACAAGAAAGCTTTTTCCGTTTGCCGAAAGGCGGCAAACCATTGAACTGTCGTTTGCGTTTTCAATCGGCGTTGTTCCGTCCAAAGCCGAAACCGCATCTTCATGGGTATACAAAACGTCAATTTTCATGTTTGCAATGTTAAAGCTCATTCCGGTGTGCGGCGCAAGATATTTCACGCCCGGATAAAGAAGAGCAAGCCTTTCACGGAACATATCGACTCTCGGCGCATGAGCAATAATAGCATGGGACGGATAATTGAACATTACACGTTCAAGGTCAATGTCGGCATAGTGAAAGCCGAGAAGTTTATAGAAGAATGTAACATGGTCGCTGTGGCCGTGAGTACCGTACCAAAGGGCAATTCTGACTTTTTCGCCTTCTTCTGTGCCGGTAATCTTACGCATAAATTTCATGCATTCTTCAATGTTTTGGTTTGATGACTGCTTGATTGAACCGCCGTCAATCACAACAAGGCTGTTATCCGCAAGGCGAATGATATAAAGCATTCCGTTGGTTGAATAGAGTTCCTTGTCCGTTTTTTGAACCGGGTCAACATAAGGATAATCAAACTGATAAACGGTTGCACTCGTCCCTTCGGAATATGTATAGCCGAAATCTTCAAAGTTTTTCGTCACGTTATCTTCAATAAAACGAGCCTCGCCAAGCTTTTCGCAGTAATAAAGATAATAAAGCTTTCCGTTTTTTCGGTATGCGCTGCAGGTCACTGCGCCGGTATCATTTGAATAAACTTCTGAAAACTCCTTTTTATCAAGCATTGCACGATAAATTTCAAAATCCTTGCGCTCAAGCGAAGACACAAGCTGCATTTTTCCGCTTTTTTCCGGAACAACTTCAATATCGCTCAAAAGACCCGAACCGGTATCATATACCGTATCGCAAATCACACCGCTTTGAAAATAAGGAACGTCTTTAAAATGCCATGTTTTTCCGGTTTCGGTCGTTGAGCCGAAAAAGGACAGGAACGCCTGAATAAAAACATAGAACGCCGCAATAAATCTTATCATTTTTTCGCCTTTCAGTAAACTTTTTTATCTGACGGTATTCATTGAAGAGCCGTCAAAGGGAACACAATCGGTATGGTCAACGGAAACTGAAAGTCCGCTTTCGCTCATTTCAATTCCGTAAAGCGCATCATCTGCATAAAGCATTTTGCTGCGGCTATAAAAAAGCCTTGCGCTGCTGAGACCGAGCATTCCGAGTTTTGCACGGTTATATGACATTGAGCAAAGAACATAATCTGCTTTTGAATTTGCATAGATAATCGGGTCGGAATTGTAAAGATGGTGCGGTGCCTGAAGAATATCGGTTTTAAAAACCTTTTTTCCGTGCATACTCACAATTTTTCTTTCGCCGAGAACGTTGAGGTCGCCGAGAACAAGAAAACGTTTTCCGGCGGCAGTCAGCCTGCAAACGGTTGAGCCGTCATTTGCATTTTTGACAGGCGTTTTTCCGCTGACTGCAGAAACCGCATCCTCATGGGTATAAAGAACTTCAAGCTTAAGGTTTGCAATGTTAAAGCTCATTCCCGTGTGCGGTGCAAGATATTTGACATCGGGATAAAATTTTTGAAGTCTGTTTCTGTACATATTGATGCGTTCATCGTGTTCAATGAGCGCAAAACACGGATAGTTGAACATTACACGTTCAAGATCAATGTCCTTATGATAAAAACCGAGAAGCTTATAAAAAAATGTAACATGGTCGCTGTGGCCGTGAGTACCGTACCAAAGTGCAATACGAATTTGTTCGCCGTCTTTTGTTCCGGTGATTTTATGCATAAATTTCATGCATTCTTCAATGTTTTTGTCCGAAGACTGTCTGATTGAGCCGCCGTCAATAACAACAAGGCTGTTATCCGCAAGGCGAATGATATACATCATTCCGTTTGTGGAATAGGTTTCTTCTTCTTTTTTATTGTAGGAATTGCAGTAAGGATAATCAAACTGATAAACCGTCACCTCAGAGCCTTCGGAACAAGTGTAACCGAAATCTTCAAAATTCTTTGTGCAGCTGTCCTCAATCACGCGGACTTCTTCAAGCTCCTTGCTGAAATAAGTATAAAAAAGCTTTCCGCCTTTTCTGAATGCGTTGCAGAAAACGCCTTCAAGTTCGTTTGAATAAACCTTTGAAAAGCCTGCTTCGCAAAGCTCTTCGCAATAGCCTTCATATTCTTCAAGGCTTGTGCCGTTTACAAGCTGCATTTTTCCGTCGGTATCCGAAACACCATCCTTGTCGCTCAAAAGGCCTGAACCGGTGTTATAAACCGTTTTGCAAACAACACCGTCTTCATAAGGCAAAATGTTTTCAAGTTTCCACTTATTCGTGTTCACTCCGGTTGAACCGAAGTAAATCATAATCGCCTGAACGATTGTCATAAGCATTGCAATAATTTTTGTCATTACTTTTCTCCTTTTCTTTTCCCAAAATATTCTGCTGTTATATTAGCACATATTTTTGTCCGTTTCAATAAAAACTGTATAATTTAACCAACATTTAAAAAGGGGCTGTCGGATTTAGATGCAGAAAGCGTTTTCTTTACCCCGAAGCTGTATATAGATACTGCGAGCGGGT
>CAKTEU010000021.1 GCA_934552855.1 uncultured Eubacteriales bacterium
GGGAAGGAGGTGCGCGTATGAACGCCGAATACAAAAAGGCTGCCGAAAAACTGCTTTGCGGCATTACGGATAAGCGGTTGCACGAGCCGGCGATATGGAACGATATTCTTTCTTCTGTCCGTTCGGGCAAGCTGCGGCTTTGGGAAATCAACGATGAAATTCTGTGTACCAAATATTTCTGCAAAGAAAAAATCGAACGCGCATCTACCTTTGCCGAAAGCGATAAAAGCGGCGTGCGGTTCGATGATCTGAACGCATATTTTATTGAGGCAATCAAAAACGGTGATAAAGGATATTTTGAAGCATTTATCCACACCTACGAGCCGGTGCAGCAAAGCCGCGCCGAACGATTTGTTGCACATTATAATCTCTCCGCGGACGATACCGAGGACATCAAGCAAATCTTTTTGGAAACATTGTGGTTTGCTTTTCTCGGCTATGATGCCGCCGATCCCATTCCGCTTTTGCAGTATGTGAAAAAAGCGGCGGTCATGCGGCAGTTAGATTATATCCGCACAACAAAAAACGCCTGCACCGTGCCGACGCAAAACGGGTATGCCGAGCTGCGTAAGGTTATGCGCATTTATAACAGCGTTCCCGAACTTTCCGCCGATGCGCGTATTGCGCTTGCCGTAAAAGAGACGGGCTTTGCCGAGAAAAAAGTTACCGAGCTTGTCGCTGTCGGCAAGGCTTACGAATATCCCATCGGCATTGTCCCAGCAGAAGAAAACGAAAGCGCGGCGGACGGCACCGTTTCGGACGAACTGATTGTAGACCCGTCCGTGTCCCTGTTTGAGGAAGTTCTGCGCAGTATTTACCGTAACAATTTCCGTGAAGCTGCCGATAAAATCACCCCTAAGGATAAGCAAATTTTATCCCTTTCTCTCGGCGTGTGTTTTGACTGTTTCGGCATTTTCAAGCCCAACACCTATGCGGAGATCGCATTGAGACAAGGCGCATCGGGCGAAAAAAGCATTGAGAAAAAGCGCAAGGCGGCAATCGAAAAATTTGCAAAGGAACTTTGCGACATGGGCTTTTGCGACGGCGTTTTCTTAAAACAAACGGCCATAACGGTTATAAAAGAAAAAGACAAGAAAATCGTGCAGTCAGCCGCCTATGCTTATACACCCTACGGTGACGGAAAAGCCGGAGAGATTCTGTATACTGCTGCCGGAAAATATCGCTTTCAAATCATCCGCCTTGCGGAATTTGATGTGACCGGCGCTTATGCTGAACAGGCCGCAAAAATCATTGACAACATGAACGGGAATTTCATCAAGGAGCGGTTCTACGCTATCCCGCTCGAAGATCTTCCCCGCATCAATAGCCATAACGCAAGCCCAAGACTGCCATTTTATCATTAGCTGCACACAGGCGGACAGGAATAGTTTCAAAGCCTTCTCTCGATTTTTTCGAAAGAAGGCTTTTTTCTGCCGTGCGATTTATGATTTTTCCTTGAAAACTCCGAATAAACCCCTGTTAAGCCTTGTGAAATCTCAAAAAATGTGGTATAATATATTTTATAGTATTGTATTTTCGTGAAAACTGAGGATTCCGCTATGGATAACAATCTTGAGCGCTGGTATTCGATGAAAGAGATTATGGAATATTTGGGCGTCAGCCGTGATACCGTTCTTGACTGGATCGAGCGCAGAGAAATGCCCGCCGCAAAGATCGGCAGGCTGTGGAAATTCAAAATAAGTGAAGTGGACGCCTGGATGAAATCCGGCGTTGCAGCGGATAAGTAATGCGGTGAGAAAATGGAATTTATAAATTCTTACAAACGACTTGAAAAGTTGTGCAATGAAATCTATGACAGTAACCACGGCATTTCAGCTTATATTGATGATATGGCAAAACTGACATCTGCCTCGTTCTATGTTTTTAATTGGAATGATGACCTGAAACAATTAAAGCACTATCGGTGGATTCGAAATCAAATTGCCCATGAGCCAAATTGCACGGAAGAGAATATGTGCGAATACGGCGATGCGCAGTGGATTGACGACTTTTACGATAGAATTATGAATCAGAGCGACCCGCTTGCTATGTACCGAAAGGCGACAAGACCTCAGCCTGCCGCAAAACCAAAACAGCAATGCCAATCTCCACAGTTACAGTATACATATCTTGTACAGCCGGTTTTCTCAAAAAAGAAGGTGCGAAAAGCCGCCGGATGGATTGTGTTATTGATTATTGCAGCGCTTATCGGACTGTTTTTTGTGCTTAAATATCTTGTAAATTAATTCGGAGGTGCGATATGGCACTTGAAAATAAATTGGGGCTGACAAGCTCTGCCGACCTTGCCCGCGAGGAAGAACGCATCAGCAAGAAAAAGGCGCTTGAGCTTTTTGAAAGCGGATTGCTTGATAAATTGGAAGCGGGAAAATTCTCTGCTCTGAAAGCGATTCATAAGTATCTCTTTGATGAAATCTACGATTTTTCCGGAGAACTCAGAACCGTAAACATTTCCAAAGGCAACTTTCGTTTTGCTCCTTTGATGTACCTTGAAGCGGCGCTTGCCAACATTGATAAAATGCCGCAGTCCACCTTTGATGAAATCGTCGAGAAGTATGTGGAAATGAATATTGCCCACCCCTTCCGAGAAGGAAACGGACGCAGCACCCGCATTTGGCTCGACCTCATTTTCAAAACCGAGCTTCACAAAGTTGTTGATTGGAGCCGGGTTGATAAAGAAGATTATCTTCTTGCCATGGAGCGCAGCCCGATAAAAGATATCGAAATCAAACACCTTTTGAAAAACGCACTCACCGATGATGTGGATAGCCGTGAGGTCTATATGAAAGGCATCGACCACAGCTATTATTACGAGGGTTATACAACCTTCAAGACAGAAGATTTAAGCAAGGAATGAGGTGCAAATATGCCGGATAAGAATTGGCAATTTGAACTTGAAGAATATATAAAGCAAGGCGAACCCGACAGAGCCGAAAAAAGCGAGGCATGGCAAACAGCCATCGGTTTGCAGGCGGTTGACGGACTTAACACATCCGAATATTTGCTGGACACCGCAAGGGATCATATTGAGGGCAAAATCACCATTGATGAAGCACAGAAGCGGATTCATAGTTATTATGAACAGCGCACCACCCGGACCGAGACAGAAAACGAAACCAAAGAAGCGGATATCGTTTCGGCAAGAATCACAAAGCTGCTGGGAGAAAAAGCGTTTCAGTTTTCCCCTGCCGAGTGGCTTACCATTCACCGCAGATTATTTGAGGGCGTATTCGACCACGCCGGTCAAATCAGGCAATATAACATCACCAAGAAAGAGTGGGTGCTGAACGGCGATACCGTAATCTATGCGGATTGGAACAGCATTAAAGAAACTTTGGACTATGATTTCGCCACCGAAAAACAGTTTTCTTATGAGGGGCTGTCGGTTGAAGCAGCGGTAAAACACCTTGCAAAGTTTGCGTCGGATATTTGGCAGATTCACCCTTTCGGCGAGGGAAATACCCGTGCCACTGCCGTGTTTATGATTAAATATATGAAAACCTTCGGATTCCGTGTCAACAACGATGCGTTCCGTGAAAACTCCTGGTATTTCCGCAATGCACTGGTTCGGGCAAACTATAATAATTTGCAAAAAGGTGTTCATTCCACCACAAAGTTTTCGGAATTGTTTTTCGCAAATCTCCTGCTCGGCACAAACCACGAACTCAAAAACCGTTATATGCACATTGACTTTGCGGATAAAAATGTTTTCCAAAGTATCAACCCCAAAGTTTCAAAGTATCAATTTGATACTTTGGACTGCTCCTTAGAAGAATTGGCGGTTTTAGAATTGGTCGCAAAGAACCCGGCGATAAAACAGCAAGAGATTGCAGAACAAACCGGAAAATCCATTGCTACAATCAAGCGAATTATGAAATTGCTGCAAGATAAAAACTATATCCGCCGTGAAAGCGGTAAGAGATACGGCAAGTGGGAAGTGTTGGTTTGAGATTTTTAACAAGCCAACCGACAATATTGTATCATGCTATATATAAGGTCTATAGAATGTCATCATAATTATGAATATATAATTTAAAAACGGAGGGATCAACACAATGAATGAAAGAGAAGAATTATACAGTAAAATTAATGCTGATATAAGAGCTCAAAAGCCTAAAATGGCAATCTGCTATGATTTTGATAAAACGCTTTCACCGGATGATATGCAAACATTTACCCTTATTCCCTCATTTGGGATTGACAAAAAGGAATTCTGGGACTCATCCAATAAGCTCGCAGAAGATAACTTGATGGATAATAATTTAGCGTGGATGCATGAATTGATAAGATATTCCGAATTTAAGAGCAAATCACTTAAACGTGAGTATTTCAGAGAAACGGGTGCTGATATTAAGCTCTATAGAGGTGTAAAAACCTGGTTTAAGAGAATGAATGATTATGCCGAAAAGAAAGGTATTGAACTTGAACACTATATTATTTCCTCGGGGCTCAAAGAAATAATAGAAGGAAGCGAAATTGCCGCGAATTTCAAGCGAATATACGCTTCTACATATCTTTATTCGGCAGACGGAGTCGCAATATGGCCGGCTCAGGCAATAAATTACACAAATAAAACGCAATTTATTTTTCGCATAGCTAAAGGTTTTCTTGAGGAATATGACGAGAGAGTCAACGATAGTATGCCGGAAGAAAAGCTGAGAATTCCTTATGAAAACATAGTTTATATCGGTGATAGTGCAACGGATATTCCTTGTATGCGATTGGTAAAAAGCAAGGGTGGATATTCTATCGGTGTCTTTGATCCCGCAAAGGATAACAGAACAAAAGTATATCAACTGTTTAATGACGGTCGTTTAAGCTTTTATGCGCCGGCGGATTATTCTGCAAGCAGCGAAATATCCAAGTTTATGAAGCAGATAATAGATGAGATTTCAGCTAAAGAATCAATAAAAACGGAATACAAAATTCTGAAGCAGCCTGCTGAAGCTTTCAAGATGAAAAAGAGCATAGAGGATATTTCAAAAGCATATCCCGGGAAAATGTCCGCGAAAGAAAAGCGCGAATTAAACAGTTTGACAGAAGCATTGGGATCACTTATCCCGGGAAATATTGAATAGTGTTTTCAAGTGACATTAAAACGATAGAAAGGTTTTATAAATGGCAACTAATAACGCCGATATTGAGTAACATATGTAAGAAGGTGTTGAAGTGTCGCTTAAAGGAAAAAATAGAGCTATTTTTAGCTATAATAACGTGGACAGAAATGAAAGCAACTTTGTGTATAAGGACTTTGAAAAAACAAGATCATATCATTCTTCCTTTGTTGGGGCAAAGTTCACAGGGATATCATTCAGAGCAGCGCATATGAAATATTGCAATTTTTCATCAAGTGTATTTCAGGATTCTGATTTTGTTGGAACAAATTTGCGTGGTAGTATTTTTAGTGGAGTGCACTTTAAAAACTGTATATTTGTTGCTTCTGTCTTAGATAAAACTAATTTCAAAAATGTAACTTTTGAGAATTGTTATTTAGTGGCTACAGGTGTAAAGACAGCAATGAACTTTCCGGTAAATTGTGACGGTCTTATAATATTGCCTTCACTTCCACCACAAGATAGTATTACATATGAATTGCGCACTTCGATAGAGTCATTAAGAGATAATGATCTCATTCGCCGATCAAACACTTTACATGGAAAAAATGGGAAAGTAAATACTCTTACAATTATGGTTTTGCACAACGATTATACAGATGAAGAATTAATTCGGTATTTACCTATGCTTCCTCAGTATGTTTCTTCTCAATTTTATACGGTAAGCTATTTGAAAACCATGTTGAAAAAAATAAAAAAATCATATATAATATAAGAGCCCTGCCACCTTCTCTGAGAAATCCCGAGCAAAAGTACATGGGTCTACGGACTGATCGAGGGTTGATTGTACTTAAAGTTGCGGAGGTGTTGCCTATGGTATCAGACGTTTTAACGGTTTTGTCTTTTTGCGTGCTTTGCACGATTAAGCTTCTCCCAGTTATTTCTCAGGTCAGAAGGTGTGCTTAACAAGTAATAAAGTCTCGCTACAGTTCAATATGAGGTGTTCCGGTCAAGTAGACAGTGAAAAAAGCAAAAATATTTTGGCAGAAATTCCACTCTGCTACACGACAGGACGAAATTTATCATGCAGCAGCATGATAAAACTCCACCAGTATCATGTATTTGAACACCTGCAAGTACAGTTGGTTGTTGTAAAATGGAGACAACGCTTGATTGCCGAGGTCAGATTATCACGCAAAGTAGCTTTCTAAAAATTTACCCACCCCATAAAAACACAGTATATTACAGAAACTTCACGCACGGTTCATTCAAATCTGTGCGTGAGGTTTTCAGTTTTCATACGGTATTCTGAAATAACCCAGGTATTTCTTGAATGTATCCTGTGCCGACAGGCAGGTGTCGGTCAGATAGCCTTTTTCCCGATCCCATTCCTGCAGTCCACGGTAATAGAACATTTTTATACTGTCCTCAATAATAAACGGCACAATATTGTGTTTCAGACATTCCTTGAACAGGATCAGCCGTCCGATTCGTCCGTTGCCGTCCTGAAAAGGGTGAATGCGCTCAAACCGCACATGAAACGCAAGGATATCTTCAAGTGTCACCGTTTCCCTGCCGTTATACTCGTCAAGCAATCTTTTCATTTCCGCCGACACTTCCTCGGGCAAGGTTGTTTCCCGCCCGCCGACCTCATTCGGCAGCTTTTTGTAATCGCCAACGGAAAACCAGTCTTTCCTTGCGTCGCTTGTTCCGGTTTTCAGAATAAAATGCAAGTGTTTGATGAATTTCTCGCTGAGCTGCGATTTTGCGCTTTCGATGGCCTCATCAATACAGCGGAAGTGATTGGCGGTTTCGATGATATCGTCCACCCGCACGCCTTCCTCGGCGATGCTGACGGTGTTTGTTTCGAAAATAAAGCGCGTCTGATCATGAGTCAGGCGGCTGCCCTCCATGTGATTGGAATTGTAAGTGAGCTCAACCTGCACCTTATGATAAATTCCGCCGTGAATCAGGCTGCGCTTTTCCTCTTTGAGAATATCCACCAAGGTCTGCGGCACGGGTTTGCTTTTATTGCTCCGTTCGGGCTTCTCGGCGTTTTCGGGAATGTTCCAGGTCTTACCCGTCAGAAAAGCGCCGGGGACACGGCCTGCCGCGCAGTAGTTGCGGACGCTGCGCTCGGAGGTGTTCCAAAGCGCCGCCATCTCTTTCACAGATAAATATTTCATGAAATTGCCCTCCGAAGTTACTGTTATCAGTATACCACATTATCGGCAAAAAATCAATCGGTCGAAATCCATTTTCGCTTATATTTTTGCCGATAACGGCAGTTTTGATTCCAGCCCCGGCATTTGGCTACATGACTTTTGGTGCAGTTCGGCATAACTGGTGCTTTTCACGCACTGCCAAAAGCGTGATTTTGGGGCGAAAAAGTGCTCGGTTCTATCAAAAATTCTAATAGGCTTTTCCGAAAATCCGTTAGAACTCGGCAAAATCGGAGGAGACTCTTGGACTCAGATTTTTACTGCGTTTTCGATGCAAAGAGGTGCGGAAAGCCTTGAAAACACGGCATTTTCGGGGCTCTCGCATTTGCCATTATCTTCCGTCAAATTCTGTCAAGTTCGGTTTTGGCAACTTGACTCGAAATTCTGTGTACGTAATGTACCTAGGGTTCGAATCCCTAACTCTCCGCCAGAAAAAAATACTTGCTTCGGCAAGTATTTTTTTATTCGGATTTTATGCCTTCTATTTTTACAAAAAAAAGTTGCGGATGCCTGAATGATTTTATTTCACAAAAAAAGGAAGAAAATTTGTACATCTTATATGAACTTTTGAAAATAACGAATTTGCTATTGTAAAATTATGTCATACAATGTATAATCAAAGTGTAATTAGGTTAATAAGGATGTGCTTCCAATGTTTATTTAAGATGTATTCTTGCACATTGGGATACTTGGCAGACTATATTACATGTGTGGGAGTTGCAGATGATGCTCTGGCTGTTGCATGTTTGGCCGCAATTCCAAAATTTAAGAAAAAAGTATGCACGGTTTGTGGAGAGGTAATATATGGACTTTAATGCTGATGAAAAGTTAAATTATATACTGGAGTTTGTAGATTATTCGATTAGTCAGTTTATTGATGAAGTGTTAGACGATTCGGAAACAGATCCTGAATTTTCTGCTGTAACACTTAGTAATACAATAATTTGTTATATTGATTTACTAAAGGCTACTAAAGGCGATTCTTTCCAAAGCCTATATGAGTTCTTTTTATCTCATGGTTACTCAGAAGATGATTTTAAAATCTTCAAACAAAAAAGAGAAAAGGAATCTGTATACTATAACGGCAAACAGTATAAAGATGTCAAAGACCGGTAATACGATTCGGCTGAATTATGGATAAACGGAACAGATACGCTTCATTTCAATTATGACAGAAACGGAGAAGCAATCGGATTCACGCATTTTTATCTTTCAACCGGCTATGATGATCCGACTATGTGCGAGTATATCTACGTCAAGAACGCACAGGGCGACGTTGTCGGAATATACAATTCGCTCGGTGATCTAAAGGTCAGTTATACCTATGATCCGTGGGGCAAGCTTCTGAGTGTTGAGTCAGACTTCGATCAGTATGAGCGCGACATTTCATTGCTCAACCCGTTCCGTTATCGTGGCTATTATTATGACAATGAAACCGGATTGTACTATTTGCAGAGCCGTTATTATGACCCGGAAGTCGGCAGGTTCATTAACTGCGATGATGTGCGTTATATTGGAGCAACCCAAACGGAGCTTTCTTATAATGCGTTTGCTTATTGTGAAAATGATCCGGTAAATAACTCTGATCCAACTGGTCACAGTATTACTTTAACGGCAGGGGCAACCGTTACTATATATGTATTATTAAAAACATCATTAGTTTTTATTGCAGGTTTTTTACTCCTTATATCTGCGGATATTTTATGGAAAAATGGATTTTTTGATTATTTAATTAACACCGTGCAAAATTATATAGATATCCTTCGTTATACTGCCAAAAGTGCGATTAATGAGTTAAAAAATGCATTAAATGATTCGATTAGTAAGGCTAAGAAAAAACCAAAGACATGGGATAGAGAAAATCATCACATTATTCCTCAAAAAGCCGTGCGTGCAGAACCTGCAAGAAGAATATGGGTAGAGAAAATGAAGTATAGTATAAATGACCCTTTGAATATGATTTATCTTAACTATCATCTTCACAGGCGTATACATACAAAAAAATATTATTTTGCAATAAATGAGATAATTTGTTACGCCTATAGAACAAAAAAATCTAAAGGGGTTTTTGTTGCACTGCAATTAATTAGATCATTACTTCGTTTAGCTAATGAATCAGTAAAAAAGAGGTAATCAAATTAATGAAAAGAATAATGTCGTGTGAAACATATAAGGCATTGAGATTAAATAAAGTTAATTGTGCTTTTATTTGTAATAATTATATGAAAATAATTAATATAAAAACATCGGAATTAGTTTTTATTTCTCCTAGAATCAAGAATATAATTGATGTTGTCTATATTAGCAATGAGTTGTTGCTTTGCGTTAACACTACTGGAAAGTCAGTTTTACTTAATATAGTGACAGGAGAAATAATTAAAAACTTTAATTTGGGTCCGGAGCTATATAATCGTCATTTCGCTGTTTTTTCAGATTCACTTTGGTATTTAAACAAAGATTGGCAAGTTTACAGTTTAGACTTAAAAACGTTTTTTCGCAAATCTCTAAATATGGAAATATGTTTTGGATTTTATGATTGCGGTAAACAAATATATTTTGTTTTTTATGATAAGTTCGTTCGTTCTGCAGTTGATAGTAAAATGCGTTTGATGAGGTTTTCGAAAAATAACAATGCGTTTGATAAATGGGTGATACATTTGCCGAAAGGATGTATAGACTCTTTTACTAAAGTTGATGAAAGAAGAGCAGTTGTAGTGATGGAACATCCTTATATGGGAGGAGTGAAAAATTCGGTATATATTATAGATTTATATAGTTCCGAAATGAAAAAAATTATCGATGAAAAAGGTTTGGATATTATCATGGGAAAAGTTGAAGTGTGTTTGAAGATGGAAATTATTTTTTATTATGCAGATAATAAAATGGTTCTATTTGATATTCAAAATTCACAAATAATTTCCAAGTTCTTTTTCAATGTATCAATAAATGATATAAAGGTAATTTTTGATAAACGTATTATATTGTGCACTAATAAAGGAGTGTATTCATTTGATTTAAACTCATTTGTTAATGGAATGAAATCTTCTTGGAAGTATATAGAGTTATAAAATATACTAATTTGTAACATTTTGTATATATCTTTTACCATTGTAGTTATCAAATATACGGCCACAGACCTGTCAATATGCCGGCAGGTCTGTGGGGTTCGCTCGTTTGATAACATAAGTTACACCTATGACGAAGGCGGAATCAGAGCGAGCAAGACGGTTGACGGAAAAACGACATATTTCTATGTAAAGGGTTCTCAGCTATTTGAACAGATCAATGGAAGAGATTGCGGCCTGCACTTCTTCTATGATAGGAACGGAGAATTGACGGCCTTTGCACGTTATTATGAAGATGATGAACCGATACAGGATCTTTATTACTATGTAAAAAATACACAGGGTGATATTACAGATATAACCGATGAGTGAGGAAACATCATTGCAAGCTATACCTATGACCCGTGGGGCAAGGTCTTGTCGGTAACCGGTTCCGATACGGTAATCGGAAATCTCAACCCGTTCCGCTATCGTGGCTATTATTATGACGATGAAACCGGATTGTACTATTTGCAGAGCCGTTATTATGACCCGGAGGTCGGCAGGTTTATTAATGCGGATGCAGCACATTATATCGGTATTACCGAATCAGTGGTCTCCAATAATGCATTTGCTTATTGTGAAAATGATCCGGTAAATAGTTTTGATCCAAGTGGATACGACTCATTTGTTGGCTCATATAAAAGACTATACGCACAGATTAATGCGATTGTCATGTTATTAACGATGATTGGTGCATTGGGAGCTGCTGGCGCTGCTAATTCATGGAATCCAGGAGGCTGGATTGTTATTGGCGGTATTGTAATATTGACTGGCGGAACAATAATTTATCTAAAAGACATTCAAAAAGTTCAAGCTGATCTAAACTTAATAGCGTCAGCAGCAACAGCTGCAACTCCTCCCCCACCTAATAAAGGCGGAAAGGGCACTCAAACTAATTCAAAGACATTGTACAATAAAAAAGGATATAGAATTGACGTAGAAAATCCAGGTAATCGGCAAGGTCAAATTCACCTTCAACACAATAGAAACAAATACTATTATAATGTTAAGGATATGAAGTTTCATATAGGTTCTTCAAATGGCAAGCTTGCGCCTAACAGCATTCAAAAATTAATGACTGATAAAAAAGTAATTAAAGCTATAGCGAAGGGGTTGAAAATTCTTGGATACTAATTTGGATTTTGCCATACAAATTTTAAATCTATTCAAATACAAGGTTATTTTCGATGAAAAAGGTAATAACTATGTTTTGCTATATTCCAATCCGTTGAATGTGGTTGAAGGTATAACTGACAAAACTGCATTTGAAGCTTTAGAGAATCATGTACACCTAATTGATAAGATACGAAAGCGCAACATAAATGATGTAGTTTTGTTTGGAAAAAAGCTGGGATATACATTGGCAGAAAATCTCAAAGCCGCTTTTCCTGATAAGAATTTTGTGGTGTTTGTTACAATAACCAATGAATTAATAATCAGATTTCATCAGAAATGGTTTGATGAGGCGGAATACTATGATGAGCACACCGATGGAATATTATTAAGATTTGAAGCAGGTGAAGTTGTGTAAGGCATTAGAATTTCATGTAAACTATATGTTGCTGCAACAAATTGTACATAAAAACCTATGATCCGTGGGGCAAGGTCTTGTCGGTAACCGGTTCCGATACGGTAATCGGAAATCTCAACCCGTTCCGCTATCGTGGCTATTATTATGACAATGAAACCGGATTGTACTATTTGCAAAGCCGTTATTATGACCCGGAAGTCGGCAGGTTCATTAACTGTGATGATGTGCACTATATAGGATTAATTAAATCTAGCCTTTCATATAATGCTTTTGCGTATTGTTGGAATTGTCCGATAATGTTTGCAGATTACTTCGGTTTTATAGGATGGCCAGGTGCTATTCATAAGCAGGTTATATTAAAAATAAAAGAAAAGAATCCGGGTTTAGAAATATCCCAAACAAAAATACTATATGCAAATGGGAAATATGGGTATTGTGATATTATCAATACTAAAACTGGCGATGTATGGGAAGTAAAACGTCAAACGGTTTCCAAAGAAAGGGCAGTTAAGCAATTAATTAAATATGTAAACGGGACTTATTATCATAATAAAAAATTAAAAATGAAAATTGGCAAATATATTAAAGGAGGCACCTTTGGATGGGACAATAGCTTTACTCATTACTATGTTTCATATTGGTATGCTGGTGATGGAATAATATACTATGATTACAACAAAAAATCAAATCTTGTGCCCGATCCTGTCGTTATGGAACAAGTAGCATATGCTGTAGCCGCTTATTATGTGATTCTAACAGTTATTACGATTTTGACAGGAGGAGCAACTGCTCCCGGATATTTAATTCCTGTTTTATGAGGTGTATGATGAGTTTGGTTAGAAGAACAATATCAAGGTTCTTTTGTGACCTGGGATTTGAAAAAGAAAAGAATAAGTTTTTTAAACGTATAAACAATTATGTTGTTGTATTAGAGATATCAAAGAAATGGAACTACACTTTGATAGAAGGTGATTATCATGTGTCAACATATCTGAATTACTACAACATATATATTTCAATTTATCATGAAATAGAAATTGAAGCATATTCTATGACTCGCAAAGATATGGGAGCGTTTTATCCTTTGACGGTAATATCTAATACGGACCAAAGAGAGTGGCTTAGCAATAATCCGAATATTTGTGAGTTGATAGAAAATACGTTTTTGAAGTTCGTTTATGAACCGATTTTTGTCTCGCAAAATATGTTTGCTTTTATTTATGAGCTGGGATTAAAAAGATTTGGTGAGCCTGAGTTTGATACGGACACACTTTTAATGGCATCATATGAAGAAAAGCAATATGACATAACTAAAAAGTGTCTTCACACAAATTTAGCAATCATGTTTGACCCATATTGCAGGGACTGTATTTCAAAATATGACGACTTAACAATTGAAGATTTGATTTCAAAAATAGAGTCATCGGGGAGAACCTTAAGCAAATCTGATAGTATTCTGTTTTGCAAGTATAAAGAAATACTTCTCGATTTAGAAACTAAATAGGGCTTTAGTTTCTTTTCCCAAGTGTTTTTTATACATATAAAGTAGATATGGGGTTATTCTACCTTCACTTTTTCACAGACCTGTCAACATACCGGCAGGTCTGTGGAGTTCGCTTGTTTGATAACATAAGTTACACCTATGACGAAAACGGAATCAGAGCGAGCAAGACTGTTGACGGAAAAACGACATATTTCTATGTAAAGGGTTCTCAGCTATTTGAACAGATCAATGGAAGAGATTGCGGCTTGCACTTCTTCTATGACAGAAACGGAGAATTAACGGCCTTTGCACGTTATTATGAAGATGATGAACCGATACAGGATCTTTATTACTACGTAAAAAATGCACAGGGTGATATTACAGATATAACCGATGATTGGGGAAACATTATTGGGGAAACATTATTGCAAGCTATGCCTATGACCCGTGGGGCAAGGTTCTGTCGGTAACCGGTTCCGATACGGTAATCGGAAATCTCAACCCGTTCCGCTATCGTGGCTATTATTATGACGATGAAACCGGACTGTACTACTTGCAGAGCCGTTATTATGACCCGGAAGTTGGCAGGTTCATTAACTGCGATGATGTGAATTATATAGGTATGTCAGAGTCAGATCTGTTCTACAATGCCTTTGCTTACTGTGAAAACGATCCGGTAAACAATAGTGATCAAAGCGGATATTGGGGTTCGGATGTACATGATGGGTACAATTATGGAAAAATGTATACGTTAAAACACAACAAAAAGAAATATTACTATGGAACTTTTTATTGGGCCGTATATTGTGGCATTAGCAATTATGATGCCTATTGTATAGCACAAAAAAATTTAGAAGTTGATAAGATCTATAATCCAGTAGAATATTTTTATAGTAAAGACAAGCAGTCTCGACATTTTAATACTAATAAAGGTACTGGAAAGAAAGATACAAGGCTAATATGGTATGACTATTACTTGGATTTTTCAATAAACTATTTTAATAGTTCTACAAACGCCTATAAAAGAGGCGATAATGTGAATGGTGAAAAAGATAAGAGACAGGCACTAAAATATCTTGGATATGCCCTGCACTGTATGCAAGACTATTATGCTCACCTTGATAAATATTGTCATTATACTGGTATTTTTTGGTGGCATAAGCCTTATTATGTTGACGATGCTGCAAAAAGAAGCGATACAATAATAAATGCAGTAGCACCCGCAACATGCATGGTATTTTTGACTTTTGTAGCGAAATATAAATATGTTTTCAACAAGTCTATTGGCAGTATATACAGTGTTAGTATAACTATATGAAAGGAGTCCAAATGTATCCGATTTATGCAATGATTATTAGAACAATCTTTTCTTTGTTTCTTTTGGTTACTTTAATTTTGCTATTTAAAAAAATAAAAAAAAGCATTATTGCAACAACGTTAATAGTTGTAATAACAATTACAATTTCCTGCGTTATGATGTTTTTTGGGAATATCACAAAGTATAATGCTAACGAGAAAACATATGCTATAATAAAAAACTGCATAGTCATTTTAAATAACGGAAAATACCAATATACTAATTCGGAATTTAAAACTTACGCTGAAATGGAAGAACTGGAATATTATCATTCATTTTATGATGACGATGACGGACGTAATTTCGTTGTTTCAATATATAAAGCTGATGACGAAATAACAGATGATGACAGCTTAATTAAATTTGAAAAACCGAAGAGGGCGGAGCTTATCCCGAACTCTGTCATTAAAAAGATGATGATTACAGAAAAAAAAGACGATTGTCAATTCGCAATTTTCCCTAAGTTGGGTATGCGGATTTTGTCCACACCATGTGGTGTATATGAGACAAAGATTTTTGTTAGATGCAACGGAGAAAACTATATAATAAGCGTTACTACAAAAGAGAAGTATACATGGATACAACCATTTATTTTAACAGGACACAGTAATTATGACGATATTACCGAAATAGTTGCAATTATTGAAGCTGATTTAACAGCAATTTAACGTTTATATTTTAGGTTTTAATAAAAGAACAGTATTTAAAGGAAAAGTAAGAATCATGGAATATAAATTACAAAAACAAACAAAAATATCATGATTCTTGCTTTTTCCGAAAAGTTATCCTATGAAAGCATTGAAATAAATTTCAGCATAATAAACACAAGCGTGACGGGCGGCCTTACCGCTGTATTATGACCCGGAGGTCGGCAGGTTTATTAACTGCGATGATGTGCGTTATATTGGAGCAACTGAGTCAGAAGTAAGCTACAACCCGTTCGCATTATTGTCGTTTGTTGCCGACAAAAAAGAAAGGCTGCCATCAAGCTCAACAGGGTATGCTTTTTGTGGTTCGGCGCATACATGTTTTTTATACTTTTTACGTCTTAAGTTTTTCGTAAGGAAAGCTTAAGAAAGACGTAAGCCGACCTTAAAACAAACTCTCTTTTATAAGTCTATAATACTTTCAGACTTAAAAAAGAGAGGTAATCACAAATGAAACACATCATCAAAATTGCGGCGGTTGTTCTTGCCGCAGTAATCGTTTTTGCTGTCATTGACCGTATTCCGTCCGCTGTCGGTGAGCTTTCCGATATTGCCGCTTCAACAAAGGTTATGTCCGACAGCAAGTACTCCGGTTCGCTCATTCTTGTCAACAACAAGCACCGCTACCGCAATACGGGCGAAGAACTTGTAAAACTTTATGACGAAAAAACCGATTCGTTCTTCATGGGCAGTACCGAAATCATGCTTTCAAAAATCGCAGTTAAACCGCTTTGTGATATGTTTGACGCTTTCAGAAACGAAACCGGGCTCAAAAAAATCAACGTCATCAGCGGCTACCGCAGCGTTGAAAGCCAGCAGGAAATCTATAAGCAAAAGGCAAAGCTTTACGGCAACTTTTACGCAAAAAAGTATGTTCAGTCACCCGGGTTCAGTGAACACCACACGGGACTTTGCGTTGACGTTTCGATTTTCAATGCGGACGACGGCTCAAGCGAGGACTTTGACGGCAAGGGTAAGTACGAATGGTTTTCAAAAAACGCATGGAAATACGGCTTCGTTGTGCGCTACCCCGAAGGAAAGGAAAGGATTACAAAAATCAGTTATGAACCTTGGCATTTCCGTTACGTCGGCGTACCTCACGCATACTATATGACACAAAACAACATTTGCCTTGAAGAATACGCCAAACTTCTTCAAAGCAAAACAAAAAACGATCCGCTCAAATTCAAGTGCGGCGCAAAAACCTATAAAGTTTGGCACAGCGAAAAAAAGCCCAAAGCCGGAAGCTTTTCCGGCGACAATTACAGCGGATATATTATCTGGAAATAATTGACCTTGCTCCCCTGTGTGTGGTATAATTAAAAGTAATTTATTTCTTTTAATTTGCCCACGGGGGTGTTTTTTATGAATAAAAAAGTTATGGTCGGAATGAGCGGCGGCGTTGACAGTGCCGTAAGCGCATATCTGCTTTTGAAAAACGGCTATGAACCTACCGGTGTAAACTGCCGTTTTTTTGACAACGGTGACGCTTTTATTAAAGAAAAAACCTGCTGTTCACTTGAAGATTCAAAGGACGCACGCAGCGTTGCTTATAAAATCGGTATTCCGTTTTATGTTTTCAATTTCACCGATGATTTTCGTGAAAAAGTTATCGGAAAATTCATTGATGTTTATACAAAAGGCGCAACGCCCAATCCTTGCATCGACTGCAACAGATATCTCAAATTCGACAAGCTTCTTAAAAGAGCACTTGAGCTTGAACACGATTATGTTGCAACGGGCCATTACGCAAGGAATGAGTTTGACGAAAGCAGCGGACGTTTTCTTCTTAAAAAAGGTGTTGACGAAACAAAAGACCAAAGCTATGTTCTTTATATGCTCACGCAGTTTCAGCTTTCGCATACGCTTTTTCCGCTCGGCTCAATGAGAAAAACCGAAGTCAGAGAAGTTGCCGAAGAAATGGGTTTTGTCAACGCAAAAAAGCATGACAGCCAGGATATCTGCTTTGTTCCGGACGGCGACTACGCTTCGTTCATTGAAAAAAGCATTGATAAAACTTTTCCGTGCGGCGATTTTGTTGACAGAGACGGAAACGTTCTCGGAACACACAAGGGCATTATCCGTTACACAATCGGTCAGCGCAGAGGACTCGGCCTTTCACTCAAAGCTCCGCTTTATGTTCTTGAAAAAGATCCGCAAAAAAACCGTGTTGTTCTTGCACCTGAGGAGTATCTTTTTTCAAAAGACCTTTATGCAACCGACATAAATCTCATTGCGGTTGAAAAGCTTGAAAAGCCGATGCGTGTCAAAGCAAAGGTAAGATACAAACAGGGCGAACAATGGGCAACGGTTGAACAAACGGACAAAAACCGTTTTCACGTTGAATTTGACGCACCGCAAAGAGCATTTGCAAAAGGTCAGGCGGTTGTTCTTTATGACGGCGACGTTGTTGTCGGCGGGGGAACAATTGAATAAAACCGGCAATTATTTTAAAGAAAAGGTGAAAAAGATGTCGGTAATTGTTGAAAAACTCACCGAGGAAAGTCTTGAAAAGGCGGTTGAAATTTGGAATCAGGTTGTTGAGGACGGCCGTGCTTTTCCGCAAACGGAGCTGCTTTCAAAAGAAGAAGGCACAGCTTTTTTTGAAAATCAGTCCTACACCGGTGTTGCAAAGATTGAAGAAACGGGCGAGGTAATCGGACTTTACATTCTTCACCCGAACAACATCGGCCGCTGCGGACACATTGCAAACGCAAGCTATGCCGTTGAAAGGAACGCAAGAGGACATCACGCCGGCGAGGCACTTGTTAAAAACTGCCTTTTGAAAGGGAAAGAACTCGGTTTTAAAATTTTGCAGTTCAATGCCGTTGTTGCGTCCAACACCGCCGCACTTTCGCTTTATCAAAAGCTCGGTTTCAAAAGACTCGGAACAATTCCCGGCGGATTTTTGAATATTGACGGCGTTTATGAAGATATCATTTTGCACTATATTGAACTTTGATGTCAAATGACTTTCCTCAACGGAAAGTCATTTGCTTTCTTTTCGCAGCATTTTGCAGCCTGAAAGCGGTGAAATCATAGTCTGCCATAAACATTAAAACGGCCTGCCGCATATGCCGTTTAAGCTGTTTTATGCACTGTGTTTTATATAATGAACACAAGCGGCTTTTTTGCCTGAAATCTGCCGAGTAAAAACAGGTATTATGGTGCTTTTTGCCAAAAAAAGGACAATGCTTTTGGTGAAAAGTCCGGTTGACAAATTGCCGAAAATAGCGTATTATAGACCCGATAATAGGCAGAAAGGATTTGACGATGAGCGGCTTTTCCTCCCTTTCAGACGAAAATCTTGTTTCGCTTTGCAAAGAACAAAACGATGAAAAAGCGTGGAACGAACTTTCTTTGCGTTATCTTCGGGTTGCAAAAAGCGTTTCCTCGGTCTTTTCCGGTTCCGCTCTTGAACGTGATGACCTTGTTCAGGAAGGTATTTTCGGTTTTCTTGCTGCCGTATATTCATATGATGAAAAAGGCACGGCTTCGTTTTCAACTTACGCCGCCGTATGCATAAAAAACCGTATGCTTTCTGCACTCAAATCAAGTTCGGCTCAAAAGCAAATTCCGCCTTCGCTTTTTGTTCCAATTGAAAGCGAAAGCGAAACCGCCGACAGTGCACTTTCTCCGGAAGAAGCCCTTGTTTCAAAAAACGAAGCTTCAAGAATAGCTTCGCTTGTTTCTTCAAAGCTTTCAGAAAACGAACGAAAGGTTTTTTCGCTTTATCTTTGCGGAAAATCTTATCGTGAAATTGCAGAACAAACATCCCTCAGCGAAAAAGCCGTTGACTCTGCCCTTCAAAGGGCAAGAAAAAAACTTAAAAAAGCACTTTCATAAAGTGTGAAAATATAAAACTTTATATGCCCGATAGCTTAAAGTAGAGCGTTGTTTTCAAAGGGGCGGTGCAATTCCGGCAAGGGCAATATTTTTAAGCGAGGTAATCTATAATGTACCAAGACAAAACAATCGTATGTAAAGAGTGCGGCAAGGAATTTGTTTTCACCGCCGGTGAACAGGAATTCTATGCTGAAAAAGGCTTTCAAAATGAGCCTCAGCGCTGCAAAGAATGCCGTTATGCCCGCAAGAATGCTGCCAAACCGGAACGTGAAATGTTCACCGCAACCTGCGCACGCTGCGGCGGCGAGGCTAAGGTTCCCTTTAAGCCCACCGAAGGCAGAGACGTTTTCTGCAGCGAATGCTTTGCAAAAATGAAGGAAGAACAGGAATAATTTTTATTCCTTAAAAAGCAAAGCGGTTTTGGCGGAGAATCTTATCACGTTGATTTTAAGATTCTTTTGCCAAGGCCGCTTTGCGTTTATTTTATTGCCGAGGTACTTTATATGGATTCTGTTATTGAAAAAGATATTCTTGAACTTAAAGAAAAAATAATCAAAATCGTTTTCAGCGAAAAGAAAAACAAGGACTTTGAATTTTCAAAAATTTCCGTTCGTCCTTTCCTTTCAAAGGGCAAAACAAAATGGCAGCTTGAACAATTCAAAGGTGCGCAGGTTTTTCATAAAAACCTTTCGTTTGAAGATTTTCTTTTTTGGCTTTCAAACACGGGCGAAAAAAACTTTCGTCAGGCCGCTCTTACAGCCGAAAGCGTCAGCATTCATTATACGATTTTTTCCGACAAAACAAGGCGCAAGGAAAGCAAAAACGCTCTTTCTTCCGCACCGAAAGAACACAACCGAGAAAAAACCTATCTTCTTAAAGAAGGCGAAAACATTCCCGCCCTTGTTGATCTCGGCGTGTTTTCAAAGGATTTCAAAATTGTCAAAAGCAAGTATGACAAATATAAACAAATCAACCGCTTTGTTGAACTGATTGACGATTGCTTTTCAAAAAGCAATCTTTCAAAAATTACCATTCTCGACTTTGGCTGCGGAAAAAGCTATCTTACATTCATCGTTTACTATTACTTTACAAAAATCAAAAAAATTGATGCGAAGGTTGTCGGCTTTGACCTTAAAAAGGACGTTGTTGAAAACTGCAACAAAATCGCAAAAAAATACGGCTACGATAATCTTGAATTTTTTGTCAACGATGTGACAAGCGACAAAGTTTTCACCGGAAAAGCAGACATGGTAATCACCCTTCACGCCTGTGACATTGCAACGGATTATGCCCTTTTTTATGCGATTGAAAACAAGGTGAAAAACATTTTCTCTGTCCCCTGCTGTCAGCATGAAGTCAATGCGCAAATCAAAAGGGGTGGAGATTTTGACATTTTTCTTTCTCACGGCCTTATCAAAGAACGGTTTTCCGCTTTGTTCACCGATTCGCTCCGTGCGGAAATTCTGCGACGTTTCGGCTATGAAACAGATGTGATTGAATTTGTTGACTTTGAACATTCGCCGAAAAATCTTATGCTTCGCTGCGAACTGAAAAAAGAAAAAACGCCCGATTTTTCCGACCTTTTTTTGCTTTGCGAAAAGTATGGAATCAATCAGACGCTTTTGAAGCTTTCAAAAAAACTTTTATAAAAGCGTTTTCTTGACCCGAAGCCGTTGCGCAAACGGATAAAAAACGCATAAAAAGCAAAACGCTTTATATTCCGCTCAAAAATAAAAGCTATAATTCACAGTACATTTATTCTCATGCTGTCTGTGAAATATAGCTTTTTTGTTTTGCTTTTGATTTTTGAACTGTGCATACACGGCTGATTGTTAACCGGCTTAAAAAGGCTATTTTGCCGTCACGTTATTCGCTACACATTTTTTTATGCCGCAACACTTACAGAGCACGGAAAACCGTCTTTTTCAAGGGCGGCAACAATGCGTTTCGGAATGTCCGTATTGAGAACAGAGCTTTCCCCTTCTGCAATGAAATTATCACAGCCGTAAACATAAAGCGGAACATCGACCCCCGTGTGTCCTCCGGTTGTGTAAACATATTCTCCGTTTTCAAGGGTAATTCCGCCCGTTTCATGGTCTGCGGTCACAACAACAAGAGTGTGTCCGTCCTTTTTTGCATAATCAAGTGCGGCATTAACGGCACGGTCAAAAGAAATCAAAGCTTCCTTCATGCCTTCGCCGTTGTTGCTGTGGCTGTTTTTGTCAATATGCGCACCTTCAATCATCAGGAAAAATCCGTTTTCACCGCCGTCAAGAAGATCAATCGCTTTTTCTGTCATCTGCGTAAGCGTAGGCATATTTTTGCAGTCGTTTTTCCAAAGGCTTCCCGTGAACTGTCCGAACGAACGGGTGCCTTCACTTAAAGCTGCCATCTCGTTATAATCGGTAACATATTCAAAGCCTGCGCTTTCGGCTTTGCTTTTGCTGCAGGTTGAAGTTTTAACACCCCAAATAAGGTCAAGCTCGCTTTCAAGCTGATATTTTGTAATCTCAGACGTGTTGTTTCTGCTGCTTGTATGCGCCGAAAAGCCGCCCGGGGTTGCACCTCGTGTGCTGTCGGTTGTAACAATGCCGGCTTTCATACCGTTTGCCTTTGCAAATTCGCAAAGGTTCATCGGATAATTTTTTTCTGCGTTCATGTCATCCGGATAAACACCGACCGCACCGTTGTTTGTTCTCACACCGCAGGCAAGAGCCGTTGCACCGGCCGCACTGTCGGTAACACTGCTGTTTGCCGAAGCGGTTTTTGAAAGGCTTTTCACGGGGAAAGAATCAAGTGCAAGTGCTGCCCCTGTTTCACTTCGTGTTTTTTCAATACTCATTACGCCCATTCCGTCACCGATAAGGAAAATAACATTCTTAATCTTGTCATCTTCCGGCTTTGCGCCGAGCCCGAAAAGGTTCATGAAAAACATGATAATCGCCATAATAATGCTGCCTATCTTTTTAAAAAATTCTGACATGATATGCCCTCCTTGCTTTTTATTGTGTCAAAAACCAATAAGCCGCCATACAAACAACTGTCACCGGCTTAAAAAACGTATTTTCAATCAGTTCAAGAATTATGCAATAAAAGTATAGCACACATTTTCAGGTTTTTCAATATGAATTTTTGCGTCACCATGCATACCGTCTCAATATTTGCTTTGAATAAAACCTGTTAAAAAGCCGGGCAACCTTTTTCGGCTGCCCGGCTGAAACTGATAACAGTTCAATATTTTACGCAATAAAATTCATTTTATTTTTTTGCGCCGTCAATCTGCTCTTTAAGGAAAGCGTAAAGGTCCTTGAAAACCTTGATAAGCCTTTCGATGAAGCTGCCGATTGAATCCATACCTTCTTTAAAATCGTCTCTGAACATTAGTTGCACCTGCCTTTCATATAAAGTTATAATTAAAATATTTTATTGCTTAATGTCTCTGTCAAATTTCAAAAATCTTTCATCAGGAAATTGACGAAATTTCGTCCTTATACCATTCCATGCATTCGCAGCACTTAAGTTCGGTGTGGAACATTCTTGAAAGGAATGTGCAAAGGTAACGCATAACATAGGAAAGAACGTTGCCCTTGTGGCAAATGCAGTCTGAGCAATGGCCGAATTCTTTTCCGCAATGGTCGCAGCGTCTGTCGCCGTCGCCGTCAACGTGCTTGCCTGTTGCGTCAAGGTCTTTTTCTTCCTTGTGAGAAGCGTCATTTTTGCAGGTGCGTTCTGCCTTGCCTTTTTCAGAGCAGGTCGGTTCAATAACGGTTACCCATTCGCCGAAGTCGTGACCAAGAGGAGCGATTTCAGCAACTTCCGTGTGGTCGCAAGCCTTGTAAAGGTCGGTTTCGATAATGTTGATGCACTTGCTTACTTTTGTTCCGCTTTCGGTGCAGGTTGCGGAGATAACATCAATCCACGGGCTCATGGTGTGGCCGCCGCGGGAGGGGATTTTAACGCTCTTTGTTACGCCTTCGTGGCATCTTCCGCAGATGTAGTTATATGCGCCCTTTTCTTCGCAGGAGGCTTTTACAATTTTTTCAAGTTCCCAGCAGGAATACTCGTCGCCGGGGTTGCTGTTGTGGTCGTGAACGTTAACAAAAACAGCGTCTGCATAGATATCGCTCTTTACGTTTTCGATTTTCTTTGCGTCAACTTTTCCGTCGAATTCACCGTCAACTGCGATGTCCCAACCGATAAATTCATAGATTCCGCCGTCCTCGGTTCTGTAACTTTCCGGCTCGTCATATTCGGGAGTTGAGCCGTAAGGTACTCTGGGACTCCAAAATACAGTATAATCGCTCTCTTCCGGTGCGAATCTGCTGTTGATAAGGGTAACTTCAAAGGTCGGCTCCATTGCGTATATGGTGAAATTCATATAATCGGCAGAAGATCCTTCTCTATACATACAATATCTTTTTGCTCCGTCTTTACCGATTTCGGGTTCGATCGGAGCATCTACATTGTACCAGTATCTCGGAATATAATGTTCCTTGCCTTTTGCTAAAGTTACAGTGAAGTAAATAGCATTATAGCCTTCATCTTCATGTCTTTCAAGGCGGACATCGGTAACGCTTTCAATGGTTTCCGTGTCATACTTAAATGTGCTGTGGAATTCACCGAAATACTCCGTGAATTCTACATAATCATACGCTGACGACACAATCGCAACGGACGACAAGAGCATGAGAACGCTCAAAATGACTGCCAATAGTTTTTTTGTTGTTTTCATCGGTTATTTTTCCTCCATTATTATAAAGCTTTTATGATAATCGCTGCAAATGCAACGGTTACATATAAATGTTAACAAATTACATTTTGAATGTCAATAGTTTTTTGTGAAAAACTGCACAAAATTTGTTGCTTGCCTGTGTGTAATAAAACCGGTTTTTGCGATATAACTTGAACTTAAAAATGTTCGATTCTTTTATTTGCCGCTTTTCAGCGTAAAATCATATTTCATCTCAAGCTCTGCAAAAAGTTTTTGCAAAACACCGTCCGCCATTTTTTCAAAATCAAGCGTTTTCACAAAAGCAAGAACCTTTTCCTGCTCCTGCTGCGGAACTTTGTATACACGCATTGACGCAGTTAAAAAGCATTCAAGCTTTCTTGCAAACGGAAAATGGATATCGCACTTTTTCGCCATATAATTTCGCATGAGTCCCGCCGTTCCGATTTCCATATCATAAAAATCGCTGTCGGTATATTCGGGAAGATAGGAACCGAAAATCTGTTTAAGTTCCTTGGTTGTGTTGAGAAAAATATATTCCAATGTGTTCGGAAGCAAATAAGCTTCAATGTAAATTTCACGAATATTTTCGTTAATTTCGGTGATTGCAAGCTGAATCGCCGTTTCAACGGCATAGATATAAAGCGGCGGAAGGTCTTTTCCGATAACGCTGCGAGCCATGTTGAACTGGCCGCTGAACATTGTTTCAACAAGCTCCATCAAAATTCCGTCCTTTGTGTGGAAAAAATTTTGATAGCTTCCCCTTGCAACGCCGGCTTCTTCAACAATTTGACTGATTGTTGTTTCCTTATATCCCTGCTCCAAAAACAGGCGAACACAAACGGAAAGAATGCGTTTTTTTGTTTCAATGCTGTCCTTTCTTGTGGACATTGCTTCACAGCCTTTCATCATTAACTAATACGCATACTAATTATATCATCGGTTTTTACTTAAATCAAGAGGTTTTTCAAAAAATGTTCACAGTTATCACAGCATTTTAAAAAACACAGCGAAAAAAATTCCGAACAGTTTTGTTGTCTGTTCGGAATTTAAAATGTTGTTTGTTTTCAGCCGGCGGCTTCGGTCAGCAATGTTCCCGTTGCAACGGTTCCGTCATCAATTTCATGGTCAATAAGAATCTCGTCCTGCGTCAGCATGAAGTATCTTTGCCAACCGTCGTCAAGCGTAAGGTTCAAATCGGAATCTGACCATGTGACGTCAACGTGGTATGTTCCGCTTTCAAGCTTAACCAAGTTCCATGCGTGGGACACGCCCTGCGAAATTCCGCTGACCCGTTTGCACCAAAGGTTTGCCTTGCGGCAAAGGTACTCAAAACCGGTTGCATAACCCTGACAAATTGCAATCGGCCCCTGAATTGCACCGTAAGCCGTTGAGGTTTGCTTTCCGCCCGTGAAATCATTGTCATAAGCGGTGCGAATTGAAATCACGGCCGCAAGAAAGCGATACTTGTCATAAGTGCTGAAATCTTTCGGAATGGCGTTCACAATCAAATTGCATTCTTCTTCAAAAATCCGCACTTCTTTTTTGACAGCCTCAATGTTTTTTGCATCCTTTGAATCCGGATCATCCGGAAAAAAGTATGAAGATTTGAGTGCCGTTGTCATGTCGCCTTCAAAAACCTCTTTTATATCAAAATAGATTCCGTATTCCGGGTAATCCTCGCAAAGGGCCGAAGATGCAACAAGAACATTATCAAGAACCTTGTAGCCGTGTTCTTTTGCCGTATATTCAAAAGGTTCAAAGTTTTTCACTTTTTCAAGCATTTCCTTATAAAGCTTTTTCTGAGCTTTTTTGAGCTTTGAATACGCTGTCTTGCCGTTTTCATAAGGAAAACTTACTGATAAAGAGTGATCCTGCTTTTCTCTCACATACCAAAGCGCAAGGTCAATGTCGCTTTGAATCCGTTTTTCGGCAATTCTTTTTGCTGCCCTTTTTGCTTTTTCTTCTCGGCTCAACAAAACGGTTGTCGATGTCTGCTGTTCGCTTTCGCTCAAAGACATATCGGAAGTTGAGGGTTCGCTCTCTGTTTTTTCCGAAGCCGATGAATTTTCTTCACTTGTTTTTGAAGTTGAAGATGAAACCGCATCATCGGTTGTCGGTTCTGTTTCGCTTTTGCAGCCGGAAAGCACCGACAGCAAAAGTATTGCCGCAAGAAGCACGCATACAAATTGCCTTATTCCGGCGGCAGGCTTTGTCTTTTTTAAAATCATACAATATTTTCTCCCCTTCTGCTTTTTAATGAGCATATTGAAAAATATCTCATTTACATTATAGAGTACAAGCATTAAAAAGTCAATTACAATTCAATACAAAAAGCGGTTGAACGCTTCCGCCAACTTGGCGGCGAGGTCAGATTTAACTGTCGTGCGGAACAGTTCCTCTTTGACGGCGAAAAGAAAAAAGGCTTTGAAAACGGCTTTATCAATGCCGAAATTATTTCAAAGTATGCACCGAGCGACAAGCCTTATTCTGTTTTTATGTGCGGTCCGGAGGCCATGTATCGTTTTGCTGAAAAAGAGCTTGAAAAGCTCGGTCTGGACAGAAAGCACATCCGTCGTGAGCTTCTCGGCGTTACCAAAAAAGTTTGGGAAAAAACGGATTACCCGACAGAAAACAAAGGCAAGACTTTTTCCGCCGTCATTCGTCAGGGTTCAGAAGAACATACAATCCCCGTATCCGCCGATGAAACCGTTCTTGCGGCAATTGAACGTGCCGGAATTGCCGCCCCGTCACGCTGCAGAAGCGGTGAATGCGGTTGGTGCAGGTCAAAACCCATTGACGGAAATGTTTATGTTCCTGCCGAAAACGATGAGGATCGCCGTGCATCGGACAAAATAACCGGATACATTCATCCCTGCTCGGCTTTTGCCCTTTCCGACCTTGTTATTGAAGTTGCGTCAACGTATGTTAAGTAAAAACCGACAGCTTTGATAAAATAATTTTCTACTTTAAAAAAGAAATAGCAGCTGTGACGGCTTTTGTTTCGTCACAGCTGCTTTTTTATATCAATCATCCATATAAACCGAAAACGGGAGCTTAAAGTCCTCTGTCGGCGTTTTTTTCTTCCGTGCTTGCGCTTTGTCTTCGTCTTCTGAAAGTTCGGGCGGTTCATCAACAAATGCATGAAAAACCTTTCCCTGATCCATAAGTCTTGCGATCGTTTCGTTTTTGAAGCGGGTTATGTAGCCGAGTTCCTTGTTTTCCGATGTAAAAACAGAAACAGCCCATTTATCGTGTTCATTGTTCGGATCTCGGTAAAGAAACAGTTCGGTTCCCGGAGTAAGCTTTTTCAAAAGCTCACGTCCGTCATCACTGTTGTCGTCAACGTGAAATCTGAGACCGGCAACAGCCGTTTGAAGAACAAGAATTGAACGCCCCTTTTCACGAAAAGCGTCCCGATTAAAAAATCCCGAACGTAAAGGCTGTTCTTTTTCCTGAATTTGATAATCAGCCATTATTTATTCCCTCTATAAGCTTTGCTATTTTTTCTTCAAGCTCCCGTCGTTCTGTTTCGCACAGCTTTTCACGAATTTTAAGTTCTGCAAGATATTCGTTAATCTTAGTTTGACTGCTGAGCATTGAAAGAGCGTTAAAAGGAAAACCTTTTCTTATTTGGGCAATTTCTTCGTTCACATTTTCCCTTTGGCGTTTGTACGACTCAATAATATCAAGCACAACAAAATCCTCTTCAAGCGGAACAAAAAACGAATACAGCTTTTTTGCCAAGTGATAATCCGTTGAAAGCTCTGCAGCCGCCTCACGGTAATCATCTCTTTGATTGCTTTCATCTTTTCCCCGGGTTACTTCTATGCCCAATTCGGATAAATCCACCGGTTCAAAAAGCATATCATATATGAGTTTCATTGCTTCGGCATCTTGATTTTTATATGCTTCAACCGCTTTTTCAAAAAGATCTTTCTGTGTGTCGGTGATATTCGGATTCATTGCCGGATGAAAATGTGTCGTTATCGCACGATATTGCCGCTGCATGGTTTTGAGCTCTTCTTCAGAAAGCTCCGGAAGTTCTTTCAACGTAAGGTCAGCACTTTCAACGGCCGAAATGCGGTTGCTTCTTTCTTTTTCAAGCTCTTTTTCAATCGCTTCAAGGTCGATTGGCTCACGCCGGTTGATTGCAATCTGAATAAGCTCGGATTTTTTTCGAAGAATGGCAACCTCAAGTTCCGCATTGAGAACACCCTCTTCAACATTTCCGACAGCATCCATATATCTTTTCCGAAGTGCGGGCGATTCCTGATAAAGCAGTTTATCCTTTTGCTCATATAAAGCAACAAGGGCAAGCTGTTCGGTAGAGATCTCACGCTGAAGCCAGTCATAAAAGCTCTGTCCTCTCATGATACAGCACCCCCGATAGCTGCAAGAATATCCTGCGCCGTTATATTTTCAAGATCACTGTCGTTTATATCGGCGATTGAAGCAATTCGGTTTGCCTGAGCGTTTATTGCTTTTTCAAAAATATTTCTTGCTGTTCTTGCGTTGCCGAAATGCTCATCTCTTGAAGCAAAGAGCAAGTCAAAATGATTTTTCAAAAGTGCTTTTGCTTCTTCATTCAGAACATATCCGTTTTTGCTGCAAAAGCGGTCAAAAATTAAAATAAGTTCTTCACCGCTGTAATCCGGAAATTCAAAATACTTGCTGAAACGTGAAGAAAGACCGGGGTTTGAATCAATGAATTTGTGCATCAAATCCGTATATCCGGCAACGATAACAACAAGCTCGTCACGATGATCCTCCATCGCTTTCAAAATTGTTTCAACGGCCTCTTTTCCGTAACTGTCATCTGTTTCACCGGCAAGCGAATATGCTTCATCAATAAACAGTACCCCGCCCATTGCCTGCTGAATGACCTTTTGTGTTTTAATTGCCGTTTGACCGAGATAGCCTGCAACAAGAGCACTTCTGTCGGTTTCAACAAGCTGACCCTGCGGAAGAATACCCATGTGATAATAAAGTTTTGCAACAAGTCTTGCAACCGTTGTTTTTCCTGTTCCCGGGTTTCCGGTGAAAACAAGGTGATATGAAATTGTCGGAACCTTCATTCCTCGTGACTCTCGAATTTTTGTCACCTTTATAAAATTCATCAGGCTGTGAACATCTTTTTTTACACCGTCAAGGCCGACCAGTCCGTCAAGTTCTTCAAGAAGGCTTTCAAGCGTTTCGTCTTCGTTTTG
The DNA here is from genome assembly GCA_934552855.1 of uncultured Eubacteriales bacterium. Lineage (GTDB taxonomy): Bacteria > Bacillota > Clostridia > Oscillospirales > Acutalibacteraceae > UBA6857. The sequence goes on from CAKTEU010000021.1 coordinate 29,265, forward strand.
TTTGGGCACAGTCACTTTGGCTTCCTCCTCCGGCGGTGAAATTTGTGTGTTTAAGCTCTTTTCTGCCGCCGAATCCGATGAAATATTCAGCGTCACATTTATTGTTGACGGAGTCTGCTGTGACGGCGGTGCAGCCGAAGCAGATGTTGGTGAATAGTTATCCGCAGCATTTTTGCGGCGCATTTCCGCAGCGGCTCTTAAAAGTGCGTCATTCTGAAGATAATTGTTGTTTCGCTCCGTCACCTGTGCGTTATGATTTTCAGTGCCGGGGACGGAAAGTCCGGCATCAGCCGCAGATTCAATGAGATTATTGATGATAGCTTCCAAAGCAAACTTTTTTTGAACGGTAAAGTCACCGTTTATCCTTGCCGATTCAAAAAGCAACTTGTCCCATTTTTCAATAAACTTTTCTGCGGAATTTGTTTTACCGCTTACATCGGCAGTAACAAGTTTGCCGAAAAAGTCCGGAACTGCAAGAACACGTTCTTCATCACCGCAGCAGCCCATTGCAGTCAGCATTTGCTCAACCGTATAGTCCATACCGGTAACGGCATAAACAAGAGCCGCATAGTCTTTTGAAAACAAATCATTGCTTCCCCATATTTTAAAAGCACAGGAAAGATAATAAAACAGAAGATTCTCTCCCGGCTCATCATCTAAAAGTTCACCACGTAAAAATGCAGCTGTTTCATCAAAATCGGATTTTATTTTTTTAATATCTTCCATTACGGTACTCTCCGAAATATAATTAATACTATACTATGTCTAATTTGTATAATTGTATCATAATTGCTGCCTATATTCAACATTTATTCTGATTTTTCATTCTGCTATTTGTTTAAAACTGTTCGGGTTCGTCATCGCCGCTGATTTTCATGGTTTTGTCGGTCTGTTCCGCCGCTTCGTCCGTCAAGTTTTCTTCCATTTCGTATACGTCATGTCGTCCGAAACTTCATACACTTTTCCGGTCTTTTTCAACTTGGCTGATGCAGAAGGGCTCCCCCTCGAAAACATAGTCGTCTCACTTCGCTTGGAGCACTCGTGATACTCCTTGTTTTCTCACCTCAGAACCTCACCTTTGTCCGCCACCGGCGGCGGTGAGGCTCTTCGCCCCGGCACGCGCGTGCCTCGAGTTCTGAAGTTTTTGTAAAAAGAAAAGCATCGGAAAATCCGATGCTTATTTTGGCAGGGGCAGAAGGACTTGAACCCTCGGCACGCGGTTTTGGAGACCGCTGCTCTACCAACTGAGCTATACCCCTATATTAATATCATGGTGGGCCATCAGGGACTCGAACCCCGGACCGACCGGTTATGAGCCGGTTGCTCTAACCAACTGAGCTAATGGCCCATGTCGTTTTGCTGACTTTGGAAGTATATCAAAATGTTTCGCATTTGTCAAGTCTTTTTCGTTAATTTTATCTTTTTTAACTCATTTTTTGTTAATAAGAGCCTGACATAATGAATTTTGCGTAATATGTCAGGCTCTTTTTTCCGACATGGATTTTGTCAAATCAATCTTTTGAAAGCATTGGAATTTTTCCGGCAAGCTTTTTATCAACCGCAAAGTAAAGTGCCGTTCCGGCAGTAAACATAACCGCAAGTTCACCGAGCGCAACCAGGCCGCCCTGAACAAAAAAGTTTCCGAAATGAAAACTGCCATCAACAAAGAAAATTTCAATTTCTGCACCAATAATTATGCCGTTGAAAATTGCAGGCATCAAAAAAGAAAGGAACGGAAAATTTTTGATTTTCACTTTTCTCAACGTCCTCATGGTTATTGCCGCAAGCAGCGTTGCAAGTGAACCGAAAATCATATCAACCGGCAAAGCCTGCATAAAAAGAAAATTCGCCGCAAAACAGCCAAGCGTTAATCCCCACGGTGCTGCCGGGGAAAAGAGGCAAAAAACCATCAATGCTTCGGAAAGACGGTACTGCACCGCCATTGAAGCCGTGTTCGGAAAAATCAGCTGTTGAGCGAGCGTAAGCACGGCGTAAAGTGCCGCAAGAAGCCCCGCCTGCGCAATGAACAGGGGTGCTTTTTTGTTTTGCGCTTTCATATTAAATTGCTCCTTTAGTTTTGATTTAGAACCTTGGTGAGTGCTGAACAACCGGGTTCAAGTCAGGAAGGTTTCGAACTGACTGTGGAGTATTGTATCGCAGAAAGGCGGAAAAGTCAAGCACTCGGCTGCTTTTTGCGGTCGGGTGCTGTTTCCCGTTTAAATCAATTCCATCATATGCGTTTGTTGATTTTCAAAAAATATTTTTCGTCTTAATTGCAAAATTTTGTTTAATATGTTATGATAATCACATCAGTACCGAAAGGACGAGAAATATGAAAACAAAAAAACTTTTAGCTTTTATCCTTGCGGTTATCGCTGCGTTGAGCGTTTTCCCGCTGACGCTTTCTTCAACAGCACAAAATAATAAAGAGAGCATTGACATTGAAAGCATCGGCATGGGCGGGGGCGGTGCTTTTTATCATCCGCTCATCAATCCGACCGACGGAAAAAACTTTGTCGTTTGCTCAGATATGGGCGGTCTTTACACTTCCTTTGACGAAGGCGAAAGTTGGGAAAGAACCGAAACAAAAGGCGTTATCAGAGACAACGCTTTTTCTGATGACGGAACTCTTTTTGCCTGCGGATTCGGAATTTACAAAAGCACCGATAAAGGCGTTACCCTTGAACGCATTTATCCGAAAAAAATTGCCTATGAGCTTGCACGCTCAGGTTGGAACGAAAACGTTTTCTTTTCCGAAAACGAAGACGGCAGTCTTTACGACAACGGCAGAATTGTCTGCGTTGAACCGTTCGGCAAAAGGCTTTTCTTTGTCAGCGTTACATGGGAGGGTATGCTCAAAGTAATGAGCATTGATTTCGGCGGTGAAAACCTTAAAATTCACTTTGAAAAGGACTACTCAAAGGATTACTTTCTGCTTCCGGACAATCCGACAAATATGAACGCAAAGCTTTGCGTTGACAAAAGCGGTATATATTTTTCCGACGTGAAAAGCATCAGAAAACTTTCGTTTGATTCAAAAAAAAATTTTGAAACCGTATACACGGCAAAAGGCGAAATTTTTGACCTTAAAATTATTGAACACAACATTTTTATTCTTGATGACACAAAGAATGAAACGCTTGTTCTTTATACAAAAGACTTTTCTTTTTTCAAAAATTTAAATGATCTTAATACGCTGAAGCATGATTATACATGGGATAAAAACTATGTTATTCCTTGGCACTTTAACCTTATTGACGGCTACAGCCTCGACAGCATTTTTCTCTCGGTTACAAGTGCTCCCGTTCCGGAAAGCTACATGTTTTACGGAACCATGAAATTTGACGGGGAACAATTCAGTTGGGTTTTCGATTCGGTTTTTGAAAACACAATCACCGAAAACAAAGACGACATTTGGTCAACAAACTGTTACGGTCCGATCTATGGACTTTGTGCCGACAAAAGCAACAAGGACAATTGCCTTATAACAAACGTTGAAAGCGTATATTCAACAAAGTTTAACCGAACCGAAGGCAAGCGCAAAGTCAAGCCTCTCCACACAAAATATGACAAAAGCAAAAACGCTTATTCATCAACCGGCCTTAATTGCCTTACTACCTATTTTGTCCGTGAAGACCCGTTTGACAGCAGGCATATCATTATTTGTTCAACGGACGTTGGACTTCAAAACAGCTTTGACGGCGGAAAAACTTTCAGCCGGCCGACCGGAAAGCAATACAGTGCCGAATACAACACCTGCTATGACCTTTACTTTGACGAAAACAAAAAAGATGTTGTTTATGCGCTTTGGTCTTCACGCCATGACGCTCCGTATGTTCCCTCGCTTTCGGATAAAACAGGTGTTTCCGGCTGTTTTGCGGTTTCTTATGACGGCGGTCTGACGTGGAATATGGATTACAATACGGGACTTCCGAAAAACTCAATCCCCGTAAAAATGAGTGTTGTTCCAAACGGAAACGAACTCACAATTGCCGTTGCAACCTTTAACTTCGGCTTTTTCATCAGCTTTGACAGCGGAAAAACCTTCTCTTCGGTGAGCGGGAGCATGGAGGATTACAACGGCTTCATCTGGGGAGAAGATGTTGCTCTTTCCGGAAGCAAAATGTATTGCCTTACCGCTTTTTATAACTTCGGCGAAGTCTCGCCATCTGTGCTTTATGAATATGACCTTGAAACAAAAGCAACAAGAAAAATCGACCTCGGAAACATTGTTATTGCAAGATCATTAACCGAAAGCAAAGACGGAATTTTAATCAATGTCATTCCGAATTATAAACAAGACTGGTACAACGAATATTCAACCGTCTTTTGGAAAAATAACGGCGGCGGAATTTACAGGCTCGGCTCAGATGATTCGCTCACAAATATTTTTGACTTCAAAAAGCACTTCACTGTTGACACAATCAACAGAAATGACTGGGATGTTTGGATTGACGGAGTACCATATAAACCAGGTGAAAAGATTTACTTTGAAAACGTTGTTTATGAAGAGGGAGACAGCATTTACAGTTCAACCGTTGCAGATGACGGAACAATTTATGCAACGGGCGTTCAGGGAACGGTATACGTCAAAGAAGCCGGCAGTAAAAACTTCAAAATCTATGCAAGCGGACTTTTCACAATGCTCAAAAATCCGAGCCTTTCAAGAGACGGAAAAGTTCTCTATGTCACAACCTTCGGCGGCGGAACATACCGTATGCCGTCACTCAAGGGTATGAACCATGAGCCGACCACGGAACCGACTACAAATCCGACTACGGAGCCGCCTACGGAGCCGACTACAGAGCCGACTACAGAGCCGACTACAGAACCGACTACAGAACCGACTACAGAGCCGACCACAGAGCCGACTACAGAACCGACTACAGAGCCGACTGACAAGTCTTCCGAAAAAGTGCCGGCCTGCTCTCATATCTGCCACAAAGGAGGCTTTTCCGGTTTAATTTATCGGATTTTGAGAATCTTTTGGAAACTTTTCGGAACAAATCAGGTTTGTTCATGCAGTGCAAAGCATTATTAAGTGATAATGAAAAAAATGCGGCTATTCAAAATACGAAACGGCGAAAACGACATTCCGACTTCGGTTCTTATAAAGCTTTCAAAGCTTTGGAACGTCAGCAACGACTATCTTCTCGGTGTGTCGGATAAGCGTGAAATTGTAAAATAACTCTTGACCTTCCAAGAAATTTGTGATACAATCGCTTTAATCATTAATATCTTAGGCTATATGCAGAAGGAGTAACCCTTTTCGGATTTCAGAGAGAAAACGGTCGGTGAAAGTTTTCATGAAGAACGGGTGAAGGTCATCTGCGTGCCACCGGGAAGAACGGCGCTTTTCGCCCATTAGACCCCGGCGTATATTCTGCGTTAAAGAATTAAGAGTGCGCTTTTTATAAAGCGAATTCAGGTGGTACCGCGGTTTTCTCCGTCCTGTTTTTTCGGGACGGAGTTTTTATTTTTGTAATCATAAACGGAGGTCAGTATAAATGGCAAAAGAACTTGCAAAGCAGTACGATCCGAAAGAGGTTGAGGATCGCATCTATGAGTCATGGCTCAAGGGTAATTATTTCCACGCCGAATGTGACTCAAAAAAGAAACCTTATACAATCGTTATTCCCCCGCCAAACATCACGGGTCAGCTTCACATGGGTCATGCGCTTGACAACACACTTCAGGATATCCTTATCCGCTATCACAGAATGGCAGGCTATGATACCCTTTGGCTTCCCGGAACGGATCACGCTTCAATCGCAACGGAGGCAAAAATCGTTGCCGCAATGAAAGAAGAAGGACTCACCAAAGAGGACATCGGCAGAGAAGCTTTTCTTGAAAGAGCGTGGGACTGGCGCAAAAAGTACGGCGGAAGAATCATTGAACAGCTCAAGAAAATGGGTTCCTCCTGCGACTGGGAAAGAGAACGCTTTACCCTTGACGAAGGCTGTTCAAAAGCCGTTCGAGAAGTTTTCTGCAACCTTTATGAAAAAGGTCTTATTTACCGAGGCGAAAGAATCATCAACTGGTGTACTCACTGCAAAACTTCGATTTCCGACGCAGAGGTTGAATATGAAGAACACGACGGAAATTTCTGGCACTTCAATTATCCGTTTGCGGACGGCAGCGGCGCAATTGAAATTGCAACAACCCGTCCCGAAACGATCCCCGGCGACACCGGCATTGCCGTTCATCCGGACGATGAAAGATACAAAGACATGGTCGGAAAGACCGTAATCATTCCCGTAATCGGCAGAGAAATTCCGATTGTTGCCGACTCCTATGCAAAAATGGACAAAGGAACCGGTGCGGTTAAGATTACCCCCTGCCACGACCCGAACGACTTTGAAGTCGGCCTTCGCTGCAATTTGCCGATGATCAACGTCATGACAGACGACGGTTTCATGAACGAAAACGCCGGAAAATACGCCGGAATGGGCCTCATGGAATGCCGCAAAGCAATTGTTAACGACCTCAAGGAAGCCGGTGCACTTGTTAAAATTGAGCCGACAAAGCACGATGTCGGAACCTGCTATCGCTGCCACACGGCCGTTGAACCTCGTGTTTCAAAGCAGTGGTTCGTAAAAATGAAACCGCTTGCAGAACCGGCAATCAAGGCTGTTCGTGAAGGCAAAACAAAATTTGTTCCGGAACGCTTTGACAAAATCTACTTCAACTGGATGGAAAACATCCGTGACTGGTGCATCTCCCGTCAGCTTTGGTGGGGTCACAGGATTCCGGCTTGGTACTGCGCCGACTGCGGCGAAATCAACGTTTCAAGAGAAGATATCTGCGAATGTAAAAAGTGCGGAAGTAAAAATATTACACAGGATCCCGATACGCTTGACACATGGTTCTCCTCTGCTCTTTGGCCGTTCTCAACCCTCGGCTGGCCGGACAAGACTCCGGAGCTTGCCCATTACTATCCGACAAGCACCCTTGTCACCGGTTATGACATCATCTTCTTCTGGGTTGCAAGAATGATTTTCTCCGCCTGCGAACAGATGGGCGAGGTCCCGTTTGACACTGTTTTCATACACGGCATTGTTCGTGACGAGCAGGGACGCAAGATGTCAAAATCGCTCGGTAACGGAATTGACCCGCTTCTCATCATCGACAAATACGGCGCAGACGCACTTCGTCTTACCCTCGCTTCGGGCAACAGCCCCGGAAACGATATGCGTTACTCAGACAAAAAGGTTGAGGCAAGCCGTAACTTCGCAAATAAAATTTGGAACGCCGCACGTTTCATTCTCATGAACCTTGACGAGGACGAGCCTAAGCCGCATCTTCCAAAAGAGCTTGCGCTTGAAGATAAATGGGTCGTTTCCCTCTTTAACAATCTTGTCAAAGAAGTTACCGCAAACCTTGATAAATTTGAACTCGGAATTGCTGCTTCAAAGCTTTACGACTTCATTTGGGACATCTTCTGCGACTGGTATATCGAGCTTGCAAAAATCCGTCTTCAGCAAGGCGGCGAAAAGGCAAAACAGGTTAAAGCCGTTTTGGTTTACGTCATGAGCGAAACGTTGAAGCTTCTTCACCCGTTCATGCCGTTCATCACGGAAGAAATCTGGCTCACCCTCCCCCACGACGGAGAAACAATCATGAAAGCTCCGTGGCCCGTTTTCAAAGAGGAACTCACTTTCAGTGAAGACGAAAAACAGATGGAACTTATCATGGAAACCATTCGTGCAATCAGAAACAGAAGAAGCGAAATGAACGTTCCGCCCTCAAGGAAAGCCCACGTCTATGTTGCAACGGACAAAAAAGAGCTTTTTGAAACCGGTGCGGTCTTCATGCAAAGACTCGCCTCCGCTTCGGACGTTACAGTCGGCAACAGCTTTGACATTCCGGGCAGCGTCAATATCGTAACTTCTGCTGCAAAGGTTTACATTCCGATGGGCGACCTTGTTGATTTTGAAGCGGAAAGGAAACGCCTCAACAAAGAAAAAGAGGGTGCGGAAAAGAAGCTTGCCCAAATCAACGGAAAGCTTTCAAATCCCGGCTTCCTTGCAAAAGCACCGGAGAACGTTATTGAAGCGCAAAAGGCCGAAAGAGACAAAATCAACGAAAGAATCAAAATGATTGACGAAAGCCTTGCTTCACTCGCTTGATTTAAAAGGGGACTGTCGCATTTAGCGCAGAACAAAGAGTAAAAAGTCAAAATTAAAAATATAATTTACGGATGCCGTCAAAAA
>CAKTEU010000022.1 GCA_934552855.1 uncultured Eubacteriales bacterium
ACTTTGTTTGCGTTGAGGGCAATTTTGATTGCGCCTTCTGCTGCGGCAAAGCTTTCGTGACCTGCAAGGAAGCAGAAGCATTCGGTTTCTTCCGAGAGGAGCATTTTTCCGAGGTTGCCGTGGCCGAGACCAACTTTACGGTTGTCCGCAACGGAACCGGGAATGCAGAAAGACTGAAGTCCTTCACCGATTGCAGCTGCTGCGTCGGCAGCCTTTACGCAACCCTTTTTGAGTGCGATTGCACAGCCGACAGTGTATGCCCAAACAGCGTTTTCAAAGCAGATGGGCTGAGTGCCTCTTACGATTTTGTCAACATCAATGCCCTTTGCAAGGGTGATGTCTTTGCACTCTTCGATTGAGTTGATTCCGTATTCTTTAAGGACGCTGAGAATTTTATCTGAACGTCTTTCATAGTTTTCAAATAATGACATTGTTCTCTACCTCCTTATTCCTGACGCGGGTCAATATACTTTGCAGCTTCTGCGAATCTGCCGTATGTGCCCTTTGCCTTTTCATAGGCGGTGTTGGGATCGTCACCCTTTTTGATGAAGTCGGTCATCTTTCCGAGTGAAACAAATTCATAGCCGATTACCTGATCGTCGCTGTCAAGAGCCATTCTTGTAACATAGCCTTCAGCCATTTCAAGGTAACGAACGCCCTTATACTTTGTGCCGTACATTGTGCCGACCTGTGAACGAAGACCCTTACCGAGGTCTTCAAGTCCTGCGCCGACGGTGAGTCCGTCGTCCGAGAAAGCGGACTGTGAACGGCCGTATACGATCTGAAGGAAGAGTTCACGCATTGCGGTGTTGATTGCGTCGCAAACAAGGTCGGTGTTAAGAGCTTCAAGAATCGTTTTGCCGGGAAGAATTTCACTTGCCATTGCGGCGGAGTGAGTCATACCGGAGCAGCCGATTGTTTCAACAAGAGCTTCTTCGATGATACCGTTCTTGATGTTGAGCGAAAGCTTGCAAGCGCCCTGCTGGGGTGCGCACCAGCCCACACCGTGAGTGAAACCGGAAATGTCTTTGATTTCGTATGCCTTTACCCATTTTCCTTCTTCGGGAATGGGTGCGGGACCATGGTTCGGTCCTTTTGCGACCGTACACATTCTTTCAACTTCGTTTGAATAAGTCATGTGTTGTTCTCCTTTCGGAATGTTAATTGTTTTTGCCACCCAATATAATAGCAGAATTTTCTCTCACTTTCAATAGACTGCGTGAAAAAAATGTCGCTTTTCGCCGTGTAAAAAATATCTATTTTGACGAGAGGTGCTTTTCATTATATATTAATGACCGCTCTTTCCCGTTTTATCCGAAAATATAGGTTATCTGTTATCTCTTATCCATTCTATTATCTGTTATCTCATGCCGAATTTTTTGCCGTTTTCCTCGGCGGCATCGCCTTCTTTTTTGCAATTCATCGTAAGGGTCGAAATACTGTGTTTGAGAGATTGTGCAATTGGAATTTATGCGGTACAAAAAGATAAAAAACGGGAGTCTCGCGAGACTCCTCTACGAAATTACTTTATAAAGTTCCTTCATTTTTATCAATCTCTGAAATCGAAAAGTTTTTCCGGTGAAACATCAAGCACCTTACAAATTGAAAAGATAACGTCAAGTGAAACGGAACATTCCGCCGTTTCGATTCTGCTCATATGTGTTCGGCTGATATCAATTTTTTCAGACAGTTCAATTTGGGAAAATCCACGCTTTTTGCGGTAAAATGCAATGTTTGAACCCAAGTTTCTGTATTCGTTGTAATATTCATCTCTCATAACCGTCACCTCTGTATTATAGTTTACATTTAGGTTGTGGTTATTGCGACAACGTGAAAAGATATAAATGTAACGTGATAAGTTATTTTTTTAGCGTAAAAAGTTATATTTTCGTTGACAGCCGACTTAATGTGTGATATTATAATTTCAACAATCATTATAAGGAGATGTCAAAATGAAAAATCGTATCAAAAAATCATTATCATTGTTGCTTGCGGTAATAATGCTGCTGTGCGCCGTGCCGATGAGCGGCAGTGCGGCGACTTATAATGTAACCGCCGCTGTTAATTTTGCAAATGCGCATTGGAACGATGGAATTGGTTTGTGTGCTGAATTTGTTTCAAGATGTCTTAATGCTGGTGGAATATCTATTCCGAACTACTCATATTATTCGTCTGGAACAAAGTCATATGAAAATAATAGCGGAACACTTGGCAGTTACACAAATCCGTATACATGTTCTGCTTCATTGTTGTTATATTTGTCAGAAAAATATAAAATAATTTCCAATCCTTCTAATTCTGATATTGACGTTGGTGATGTGGTATTTATGTACTCTATGTCTAACGGTCAATTAAGATGGCGTGATGGACATGTTGGTCTCTGCGTAAAAAAGGTTAATGGAGCACCTAAATATGCAGCGCACAATAAGGCACAGTCTGCCGGCGGATTTAGTAGCAGTTATCCGTGTACATATGTTGCTAAAGTTAGTTCATCGTCTCAAACTCACACCGTCAATTCAAGCTATGACAAAAACTTTACAGCATACCCGAAAGCAAAAATTACTGCCGGAAATATTTATGATGCAAATCATAATCAAATAAGCTCAACCGCTTGGATCGGAACTTCCGATAAGTGTACTATCAATGAAGTTTACACAGATGGCTGTTGCAAAGTATCCTACCCGCTTGATTCAGGTGGAACTAAAACTGTATATAGTAAAATTTCACTGTTTAACGTCCACACCCATTCATATAAGGAAAATTATGAATCCGCTCACCCACATAAAAAATATATGAAATGTTCTTGCGGTGATTGGTATTATACAGGAGCAACAACATATCTTAGTTCATGCTCTGCTTGCAATCCTACAAAAGTTGTTTTTGACAAAGACAGCATTTCGTTGGGATTAAGCAAAAATAAAACTGCACAAGTCACTGCCACTATTTCCGGTAATTATTCCCATTGGATTTGTGAATGGGACGGAAATACTATTGAAGTTGATAAAAATCAAAGCGGAAATAAAATAGTAATGACGATTTCTTCAAGGACGGCAGGAACTTCACATCTTAGTTTGAAAGCACAAGATCAAAACTATAAAACCATTGCGGAATCAGCTATTGATGTTTGTGTCAATTATGATTATAACAGTACATTTAAATTTTCATATTCTTCAAGCGACGGAACAGGAGATACCTTACCGTTTACCGTAAAATACGGTGATACATTTACTGTTCTTAATAATAGCTTTAAAAGAGATGGATATCACTTTGACGGTTGGAACATAAAACGAAATTCAGATAATACTTGGTATGTTGCCGGTGTGGGTTGGTGTAGCGAAGAAAGCATAAAAAACAATAAGTATGAAAAAAAGAACTATACCAATTCTCAAGAACTTGTCTTTAATGAAAGTTGGGTAAAAGGATTAAACTCCGGAGCTTCGTATACTTTTTATGCGACATGGATTCAAAATAACTTCAACATGAGATTTGATGCAAATTCCGGTACCGGATATATGAATAAAGTCTCAACCGAATTTGACATAGATTATACATTTCCGGACAGTAGTTTTGCAAGAAAAAACTATGTATTTAGCGGTTGGAACGTTTATCGCGTAAATGACGGTAGATGGGCGACAGTCGGATATGGTTGGTTGACAGCAGACGAATTAAAGAGCAGAAACATAAATAAACAGTTGTTTGCCGCAGGAGATACTTACAAGTTGGATGATTCATGGAAGAATGGTTGCAATGATGAATATATTGACTATATAGCATATGCAACATGGAGTCCTTGTCAACATAATTATTCTGTAATAAGCACAGTGGCATCAACTTGTGCAAAAGAAGGATATAAACTTTTTGAATGTCAATCATGTGGTGCTCAGAAAAACGAAGCAATCGCCAAGAATCCGTCTAACCACGTCGGCGGAACGGCAGTTAAAAACGCCAAAGCCGCAACCTGCACCGCAAAGGGTTATACAGGCGACACATATTGCCTCGGCTGCGGAGTTGTAACGGCAAAGGGTAAGGACATCGCCGTTAAAGCTCACACCTACGACTCCGGCAAAGTCACCACCGCCGCAACGTGCAAGGCAACAGGCGTAAAAACCTACACCTGCACAGTCTGCAAAGCAACCAAAACCGAAACCATTGCAAAGAACCCGTCAAACCACGCCGGCGGAACTGCAGTTAAAAATGCCAAAGCCGCAACCTGCACCGCAAAGGGTTACACCGGAGACACATACTGCCTCGGTTGCGGAGTTGTAACGGCAAAGGGTAAAGATATCGCAATTAAAACTCACACCTTCGACTCCGGAAAAATCACAACCGCCGCAACGTGCAAGGCAACAGGCGTAAAAACCTACACCTGCACAATTTGCAAGGCAACCAAAACCGAAACCATTGCAAAGAACACCTCTAACCACGTCGGCGGAACGGCAGTTAAAAACGCCAAAGCCGCAACCTGCACCGCAAAGGGTTACACCGGCGATACATACTGCCTCGGTTGCGGAGTTGTAACGGCAAAGGGTACGGAAACACCCGAACTCGGTCACGGCGACAGTAACAACGACGGCAAGTGCGACACCTGCGGCGTAACGCTCGGCGAACCCGAAAAGCCCGATACACCGGACACACCCGACACTCCCTCCGGCAATTGCTCCTGCATCTGCCACAAATCCGGAATCGCTCATTTCTTCTATCTCATTGCACGCCTGTTCTGGAAAATATTTAAAACAAACAAAAACTGCACATGCGGCGCAGTCCATTATTAATCACACCCGCTTCCCCGGCTTCGGTCGGGGATTTTTTGTGCCTTAAACCGGTTTTGAAAGTCCGCGAAAAACACCGCCGAGCGATTTAAAGCGCAAACGCAATGTCAAAATTTGTGCTCTGAATGAGTCGGCGGTTATTTAAATTTTTTCACAAACATTTATCCGGCCGCAAAAAGCACGGCGGCACATTTTTCAATGCACCGCCGTTTTTTGAAAAGCTACTTCTATATCTCATCCCGTGAATCGTTTTCTTCCCACGGAAAAGGTTCGCCGTGCTTTTTGTAGTATTTTTCAACAAGATGAGCAAAGTCGATTTTTCTTATGATACGCCAAAAAGTTTCAACCTCTTTCTGTGCTTTTTTTGCGTCTTCTGCAAGGCGGTCTTCAATTCCGTAGTAAAGGAGGTTTGCGCCGCACTTCGGGCAGCTTTGTTTCATATAGAAAACCGAAAGTTTTTCTTTGCATTTCGGACATTTGTTATCCATTTTCCGTTCCTCCTTCGTTCATCTTTTGAGCCATTTCATGACGTTTTTCGGAAAGCTCGCTTCTGATTTGTTCAAGCTTTTTGCCGTGGAGCTCGTAAAAGAAAAGCGGAATAATCGAAAGAAGTCCGAGAACGCCGGGAATAATCGTGCTGAACGCCCAAAGCCAAAATTGGGTCGGCTTTCCGAAAGCTTCGGTGCAGGTTGCGGTGCTTTGAATCAGTCCGTCGGCATCGGTGTATTCTTTGACGATATAGCCTATCACAGGGAGAAGAGCCGTTGCGATTGCTGTTGAAGCACGGCTTGAAAGCTTTCCGAGGAAGGTGAGCGTTGAAAAAGCCATTCCTTCGTTCCTGACACCCGTTTTCCATTCCATATAGTCAACGCAGTCGGCAATGACTTCGGTTGAAGCAACGGAATTATAGGTTGAAAAAATGTTTGAAACAATGTTCCTTCCCGTGAGAATCGGAATGACAACATACCACGTTTCGTAGTTTTTATACGCAATGAGGAAAGCAATCACGCCGGTTATCGAAGAAACAACCGTGTTGTAAATCATGATTTTCAAATTTCCGAGCCGCTTTCTTGCAAAGGCAATGGTGACATATCCGATGACGGCGCCGATTCCGCCGAGGAGCGAAATGACCGTGTTCCAGCTCATTGCCTGAAGAACCTCAACGAAGAAATATCCGCTGAAAATTCCGCCGATTCCGGAAAAGGTCGAAAGAACGCTGCTGAGAATAATCATGAAAAGGGGTTTGTTTTTGAACATATATCTGAAGCAGTCGATGAACTTCACCTGTTCGACTTCCTGAACAACCCTTTCCTTGACGAAAAGTCCGGCGAGCGAAAAAAGGGCAAGAAGAACAATTCCCGAAATGAGACCGCAAAGGGCAAAAACCTCTTTGAGATTCATTGAAATCTTTCCGTTGTTGCTCAAATCCATGAGAACCGGAAGCATTACTGCAGTTGAAATTCCTCCGAGAATACTGCTGATGATTCTTGCGCTTGCAATTGCCCTTGCTCTGTCGGAGGGTGTCGGACTGATTGCGGCGCTCATGCTCCAGAAGGGAACGTCGCCGAGCGTATAGAAAAACTCCCAAATCAGGTATGACGCATACATATAAATAATTTTTACGGTCAGTTCCTTTGTGTTTTGCAAAAGAAGCGGTCCGCCCCAAAAAAGAACAGTTGCGATTGAAAGCGGAAGCGGAACAAAAAGGAGATACGGCCTCAGTTTTCCGTATCGGGTTCTTGTTTTGTCAATGATTGCGCCCATGAGCGGATCATTGACCGTGTCCCAAATTCCGAGAACGAAAACCATTGTCGCAACGGCTTCGCTCGGTATTCCGAAAACTTTTACAAAAAAGATTGAAAGATATGTTCCGGCAAACATATTGTAACTGAAAACCTGGCCGGAGTTTGCAAGACCGTAAATCAAATTTTCTTTGATTCCGACATATCGCACCGGTTTTCGGGCTGCCGTTTTTTCCATCAGAACCAGTCCTTTCATAAAGCTTTGAAAAAAGCAGAAAAAATAACCGAAAGCGCAGTGCTTTCGGCTATAGTTTACAGTGTTTTGTTTCTCACGTCAATATTTTTGTGAAAAATGTTGTAGATTTATTATGCGTATCCGATAAAAATCGAAAAATGCATGATTGCAACGGCAAGAATCGCTTCTGCAAGGAAAAGCTTCCATGTGAACTTCAGCCACTTTCCGTATGACACGTTGACAAGACCGATTGCAATGATCATAATTCCGCTCGTCGGATAAAGAAGGTTCGTAAAACCGTCTCCCATACAGAACGTGAGAACAACGCTGTTTCCGGAAATTCCCACAAGCTGCGCCAGCGGAGCAACAATCGGCATGATGAGAAACGCTTTTGCCGTTCCCGAACCGATGAAAAATTCAAGCACAACAACAAACGCAAAAAGAAGCAAAATTGCGCTGTAAGGCGAAAGCCCTTGAATCAGCGTATAAACATAATTAAGAATCGTGTGAACAATCATGCCCTCATCAAGAATATAGGTGATTGCAAGAATGAAGAAGATAAGCGGAATTGCCGGAGCAATTGTTTTAACGCCTCTGACAAAACCTCCGGCAAGCTTTTTGCCCCGAAGTCCCGAAAGGTAGCCTGCAGAAAGGCCGCCGACCGTGAAAAGAATTGCCATGCCCGGCATTGAAAGCATTCCGGAAAGGCTCAAGGCGAAGTCAAGGATAATGCATACGATTACCGCACCGACGCAACACACAAACGCACGTGTTGCCTTTTGAACCTTTTTATCGGCAAGAACTGCTTCACTGTCGTCAAGACGATATTTTTCCCGAAGAGCTTTGTCGCTTTCATAGCTTATGCTCTTTTTTGGATTCTTTTCAATTTTCTTTGCGTAAAGAACAACAAACGCAGTCAGAACCGCATAGACCAAAACAAACATCACAATTCTCAGCCAAAGACCGGAAAAAACGGGTATTCCGGCAAGCTTTTGAACCGTGACAACGTTGAACGGATTGAACGTTGCGGCGGTGAAACCGAACGCAATTGCAACAAGGCTGATTGAAAGGCCGACAAGCGAATCCCAGCCGAGCGCAAGCGAAATTGCAACCGCAATCGGAACAAGCGTAACCGACTCTTCAAGAATGCCTGCGGTCGAGCTCAAAAACATACAGACAAATATCATGATGCAAAGAAGCAGATATTTTTTCTTTTCAAACCTTTTGATTATGACCGCCATTATGTATTTGAGGATTCCCTGCTCATCAAGAATAAGGAATGTTCCGCCGATGAGAACAATGAAAATAATGATTGCAATTCCCGTTGTTACGTTTTCCGAACCGAAGACAAGAACAAGAGAAGCAGGAATTTTCCAAATTGGCAACCTGTAATCAATTTTATGATACGTTCCGTCGATTATCATTTCGCTGACATCTTCGGCAGAGTCAAGGTCAAATCCGTCAAAGCTTTCAACCGCTTCAACCTTGTGACCGAGCGAAGCAAGGCGTGAAAGGTATTCGCTTTCGCTCACCTTTTCGGTTTTGTCAACGGTAAATTCCGAGTCCGTTTGAAGCGTGACGAACGTTCCGTTTGAAAGTTTATATGTGTTTTCGGGATAAGTGTAATATTCGCCCCTCGGCATCACCTGAGTGAGCACTCCGGCAAAAGCGAGGATAACCGTCAGCAAAACAAGAATCAGTGCAATTGACTTTTTGTTAAGCTGAAGTCCTGCGCCCTTTTCTTTTTCGGGCAAAGTTTCTTTTGTTTTTACCAATTCGTCCATTTTTTATATCCTCTCTTGAAAAAAGTTCAGCCAACAAGGTTTCGTTTCATGTTTACAACAAAATCCTGAACGTTCGTAACAACGCCCGTAACGCTCAGACTGCCCCTGTCCTTAAGCTTGTTCACGGCAAATTCCGAAACATCGACAACGTAAAAGTATACCGGACGAACAACGCCGTCAACAACCTGATATGAAGGAGTCATGTTTCCCGTTGCGATTGTATGAAGCTGGGTTGCAAGGGCAATTACGGTTGTTGCCTCCATTGTGTGCTTCCTCATTGCGTCCTGTGCTTCGTAGACGTTTCCGATAACGTCCGGAAGCGGTCCGTCATCTCGAATTGAACCGGCAAGGACAAAAGGAATATTGTTCCTGACAAGTGCGCTCATAACACCGGTTTTAACGTTGTTTTGTTCAACGTAATTCTTCACGCCGCCTGCTTTTCTGACAAGGTTTATGAGGTGAAGGTGATTATAGTGTCCGTTGAAAGTGACCTCTTTTGAATAGATATCCTGACCGAGTGCGGTGTGAAAACGGTCGGCCTCCATGTCATGAGTTGCAAGGGCATTGCCCGCAAAAAGTGCATTGCAAAAACCGTTATCGATAAGGTCTGCCATTGCCTGACGTGAGTCCTTGTCAAATGCGCACGCAGGGCCGAGAACCCAAACAATTTTTCCGTGTTCACGGTCATGGCGGAGAATTTCATAAAGCTTGTCATAGTCCTTGGAATATGAAGTTTCACGGGACTGACCCTGTCTGAAAGCAAAGCTTTGGTTATTTTGCGCCGTTTCGTTTTCCTCGTGAAAGCCGTTTGAATGAACAAAAACTCCGTTCGTTCCGTCATCCGTTCTTCCAACAACAACGTCGTCGCCCTCTTTAATGTTGCGCATTTCAACGGCAAACGGCTTTCCGTCACGGATTACAACGGAGCAGTCCATTCTGCTTTTTGTAATCATTTTCCATTCGCCGTTTATTTTAAAATATTCCGGAAAAATTGTTGTTGCATAAAAATTTTCGGGAATATAGCCGTTTCCTGCCTTTTCGGTAGTCACATCGGGAAACGAAAGGAACGGCTCTTTTGAAAAATCCGGCGCAGTATAAGTCGGCATTTTAAACATTGATATCACCTGCTCAAAAAATAAAATCCGCCAATAAAAACGGTGCGCTTCAGGCTGAAGAGATCCGCAAAAAGACCTATTCGCCGACAACGCACCGTTGAATCATCAGCAACCGATTAAATAATATCACACAAAGCCTTTAAAAGCAATATGAAAAGCAACTAAATAAAATCATTTCTGCACCCGTGTTTTTTAAAAAAATTTGAAAAACTGTCTTTTATTTTTACGGTTTTAAAAGAACTCGGTGTCAATAATAAAAGCAGAGGAGACAAACACGGTGATATATAAAAATTTCAAAAAGGAGCACAGTTTTTGTCTGTTTTTAACAAAATGTTGAAAAGGGCTTTCTTTTTGGCTCGTAAGGTGATATAATAACTTGGTTTAAAAAGACTTTTATGACCCGGTTGACGGTTGAACCTTTTTTCAAAGCCGGGATACATATATTATATGCGGCCGTTTTTCGGGCTGCGATGTTTTAAAGGCATTTGCTTTTTTGAGGCTTTTGTCTGTATGTCATGCCGTGTTATGCGGCGAAAAGAGGAGAACTGTTTTGGAAAAATTAGTTATAAAGGGCGGCAACAGACTTTGCGGCTCAGTCGATATCAGCGGCGCAAAAAATGCCGCCGTTGCAATCATCCCCGCAACGCTTCTTGCTCAGGATGTTTGCCGGATTGAAAACATTCCCAACATCAGCGACGTTAGTTGCATGGTTAAAATTCTCAGCAACATGGGTGCAACCGTGAGATATCTCAACAAGCATACCATTGAAATTGACACACGCCATGTCAACTCCTATATTGTTCCGCATGAGATGACAAAAAAGCTTCGTGCTTCATATTATCTTATCGGTGCGCTTCTCGGAAGATACGGAAGAGCAAAAGTTGCGCTTCCCGGCGGCTGCAATTTCGGCGTTCGTCCGATTGACCTTCACATCAAAGGTTTTGAACTTCTCGGTGCAACGGCAACGGTTGCCGAAAATGCAATGATCAATGCGTATGCCGACCATTTGACCGGAAACTTGGTTTATATGGACAAGGTCTCTGTCGGCGCAACAATCAACGTTATGCTTGCCGCAGTTAAGGCAAGAGGCCTTACAATCATTGAAAATGCGGCAAAGGAACCTCACATTGTTGACCTTGCAAACTTTCTCAACGCAATGGGTGCCGATGTAAGAGGAGCCGGAACGGACGTTATCAAAATTCACGGCGTTTCTTCTCTTCACGGCTGCACATATTCAATCATTCCCGACCAGATTGAGGCCGGAACTTATATGGTTGCCGCAGCGGCAACGGGCGGAAACGTTCTTGTTAAAAACGTTATTCCGAAGCACCTTGAATCAATCACCGCAAAGCTTATTGAATGCGGCGCAAAGGTTACCGAATATGACGATTCAATCAGAGTTGAATCAAACGGAAAATTCAAAAAGTGCAACATCAAAACGATGCCGCACCCCGGTTTCCCGACCGATATGCAGCCGCAAATGAGCGTTATTCTTTCAATTGCAGACGGAACAAGCGTTGTTTCCGAAGGTGTTTGGGACAGCAGATTCAAATATGTTGATCAGCTTGTTCGAATGGGCGCAAACGTTCAGGTCAACGGAACAATCGCCGTTTTTCAGGGCGTTGAATATCTTTCGGGTGCTCCGGTCAAGGCAGACGACCTTCGTGCCGGTGCGGCAATGGTAATTGCCGGCCTTGTTGCAAGGGGCGTTACCGAAGTTGAAGACATTATATATATTGACCGAGGATATGAGGATTATGTTGAAAAATTCACTTCTCTCGGTGCGGATATTGTAAGAAAAGAGATTGTTGACGACGAAAACAAAGCTCACGCCGCCGGCTGAAAATTAAATTTTGAGAAGAGGCTGCCCGTTGCGGCGGCTCTTTTTGTTCAAAGGAATGGTAAAATGGCAAGATTTTGTTCGCTTTTTTCCTCCTCCTCGGGGAACGCAACCTTTGTCGGATCTTCAAAAACGGGCATTCTTATCGATGCAGGAGTCAGCGCAAAAAGAATCAAGGAAGCACTGCTTTCAAGAGAGATTGACCCTTCCTCGCTCAGTGCTATTTTTATTACTCATGAACACAGCGACCATATAAGCGGCGTTCGTGTTCTTGCTTCAAATTTCAAAATACCGGTTTTTGCAACGGCAGGAACGATTGAAGGAATGAACGACGCAGGCATTCTTAACGGAAAATTTCCGGTTTGTCAAATTTCGGAAAACGGAGACGAAATCGGCGATATTATTGTCCGCTCGTTCAAAACACCGCACGACAGCAACGAAAGCTGCGGCTATACAATTGAATTTCCGGACGGACGCAAGGCTGCCGTTGCAACCGATATCGGAACGGTTACGAACGAAGTTTTGAACGGAATCATCGGCTGCGACCTTGTTATGCTTGAATCAAATCACGATGTAGGAATGCTTCAAAACGGACCGTATCCGTATTACCTCAAACGGCGCATTCTTTCCGACAGAGGTCACCTTTCAAACGAAAGCTGCGCTTCGGTTGCCCGTGACCTTGTTGAGCGGGGAACAACACGGCTTTTTCTCGGACACCTGAGCGGAGAAAACAATATTCCGGAGCTTGCGTTTCAAACAAGTTTTTGCACAATTTCCGAAACCGGGGCAAAAATCGGCAGCGATTACATATTAAAGGTTAATGCAAAGGAAAACGCCGAAGGCATAACGAGGTTTTAAAAATATGCTTGAAATCACAATAATCTGCGTCGGAAAACTGAAAGAAGGTTATCTTCGTGATGCTTCGGCCGAATATGCAAAGCGGCTTTCTTCGCTTTGCAAACTGAATATAATTGAGCTTCAGCCGGAAAAGCTTTCCGATAATCCCTCAAAAAAAGAGATTGAAAACGCACTTGCCGCCGAAGGAAAGCGTATTGCGGAAAAAATTCCCGACCGTGCCGCCGTTTTTTCAATGTGCATTGAGGGAAAGGAGCTTTCATCGGAAGAACTTTCAAAAAAGCTTTTTTCGCTCGCTTCTTCGGGAACGGGCAGCATTGCGTTCATAATCGGAGGTTCGTTCGGACTTGCGCCGTTCATCAAAGAAAAAAGCGCACTTCGCCTTTCGGTGAGCAAAATGACCTTTCCTCATCAGCTTTTTCGGGTCATGCTGCTTGAGCAGATATATCGGGCGATTCAAATTGAAAACGGTTCAAAATATCATAAATAATAAAAGCGATTGCCGCAATCAAGAATGATTCTGCAATCGCTTTTTATTGTAATTTCAATTACGGTCTTTGACCCATTCCGCCTTCAAGCGTGATGGTTTCGCCGTTCATATATTTGAAATCGGGTGAAGCAAGCTGAACGCAGGCACGGCCGATTTCCTTTTCAACATCGCCGTAATGACCCATCGGCGGCATTTTTACGTTAGCCTTGAAAGCTTCGGGATAAGCCTGCTGAAATTTTTCAAGCTGAGCGGTCCACGCAAGCGGGCAAACAACATTGACGTTTATGCCGTCTTTGCCCCATTCGGTTGCGGCAACCCTTGAAAGCCCTCTGATTCCCTCTTTTGCGGCGGCATATGCGCACTGACCGAAGTTTCCGAAAAGGCCTGCGCCGGAGGCAAAATTGATAACGGCTCCCTTTGTTTCCTTGAGATAAGGATAGCACGCTTTCATATAATAAAACGTTGCATAAAGGCCGGAGTAAACCGCAAGGTCAAACTGTTCGGTGGTGTGGTCGGCAATTGTTACGCCCGAAGCGGAAGCCTGTGCGTTATTGATAAGAACATCTATTCTTCCGAAGGCATCTATTGCTTTTTTAACAACTTCGTTGACTGTTGCTTCGTTGTCCGTGCCGGCGCTCACATCGGCCTGAACGGCAAGAACCTTGATGCCGTAAAGCTTTTCAAGCTCTTCCTTTGCGTCTTCAAGCTTTTTGAGGTTGCGGCCGGTGAGAACAAGGTTTGCGCCTTCCTTTGCATAAGCGGTTGCAATTCCGTAACCGATTGAGCCGCAGCTTCCGTCGCTCAAAACCGCACGTCCGCCGCCGGTAATGATTGCTGTTTTATCTTTCAAAAATCCCATTATAAAAACCCTTTCTTACATTTTGATATCGCTTGGATACTCGGTGTAAAGTATACCCCCATGATTTTTTGAAGTCAACCGAAAAAGCGATTTTTTAAAAAACGTTAACAAAAAATAACCCGACGGAGCATACATCGGTCGGGTTATTTTTTTATTTAAAATCAGCGACAACTCTATATTGCCGTTTTTTCTTATCCGAACACGCCAAGGTGTTCAAGCAGAATTTTTATGCCGATAAGGATAAGAATAACGCCGCCGACAATTTCTGCTTTTTGTTTATATTTTGTTCCGAACACGTTTCCGACTTTAAGGCCGACTGCGGAAAGGATAAATGTGACTGCACCGATGAAAAGGACGGCGGCCGTGATGTTTACATCGGGCAAAAGCGCAAACGAAACACCGACGGCAAGCGCATCAATACTTGTTGCAACGGCAAGAACAAGCATTGATTTGAACGAAAATGAGGCATTCTCGTTTTTTTCCTCTTCTCCCTTTGAAAACGCTTCTCTGAGCATATTTATACCGATGAGAACAAGAAGAACAAAAGCAACCCAATGGTCGTAATTTTCAATATACTTTCTGAATGTACTTCCAAGCAGATAGCCGATTGCGGGCATCAAAGCCTGAAATCCGCCGAACCATGCGCCCACAATTATGTAATGCTTTTTTTGAAGCTTTTGAACCGAAAGACCTTTGCAAACCGCAACCGAAAATGCATCCATTGAAAGGCCGACCGCAAGGATAAACAATTCATAAAGTGACATAATTCAGTCTCCTTTTTTTGATATATCCGGCAATTTTTCTTCTGCCGGTTTTGTTTCTTCTTTTTCACATTTTCTTTGCTTAACAAAATGACGGATAAGATAAGCAACAACTCCGACGGGAATTGCGCAAATGATGATTTTCACAATCAGATGAATCGGAATGTAATCATAAATTCCGTCGCCCAATATCGTGAAAAGTATAACTCTCGGCATTATTCCTCCGACTGAAGCGATAAAGTATCGCACAAAGCCGCACTTTGAAGCACCCCAGAAAAGCGAAACAAAGTCAATCGGAAAAACGGGAAGAACTCTTATTCCGAAAAGTATCGGAAAATTATCATTGAACTTTTTTTCAAGTATCTTTCGTCCGGCCTTGTTTTTTGCAAGCAAAGCGTTGACGTAATCGCCGCCGAGAAAAAGACCGAGAAAGTAAGTCACCGTAACTTCAATTATGATTCCGCAAAGATTGATGAGAATCGCCTGCGGAGTCGGAAACGCCATTCCGACATAAATATAAATCAGTGAAGCCGGAATAATGAAAAGTACGGATTTTACAAGGTAGATTCCGAGTATAGCCGCAACGGCAATGACCATGCTTGAACTTGCCGAAACAATTGCACGAACGTCAATGTTTTTGAGCTTTTCATAATTGACAACGGCGCAAACAAAAATTGCCATTGCAACCGCCGCACGAAGAAAAGCAAGAAGCGTTGCTTTTGTTTTTTCTTTCATCCGTTCACCTGCCCTTACATTTTTCTGATTACAGCATAGACAATTAGTATATAATAAATGAAGAAGAAATTCAACCGTTTCGGTCAGATTTTTTATGAACGGCAAAAATTCCTTGCTACGGCGATGCCATTTTTTTTGAAAAATTGAGCCTGATTTGAGCAATTCATGGTAAAATATTACAAATTTGTTGTTTTCTATAATTTAATTTAGTCATTTAAAGTATAGACTTTTTTTCATGTCTGTGGTATATTTAGTTGGATAATAAGCGAGGTGCTAAGATGACTAACAAAGAAAAAGCCGAACGCAAAATTGCCGGCGCAATCCTCAATGTGCTGCTTAAATATGTTGACAAAAATCCTCAAAAAAACATTCTGAAGCTTCTTTCCGTTGTTGAAAAGCTCAGCGGAAACACCTTTCCGAAGAAAAATTTTGAGGCAATGAAAAGGACGATTGAAAAGGGCGAAGGCGTTTATTATGATTACGCAATGAGCTTTCTTCATAACGTTGACAGAGGTCTTCTTAAAAAAATGCTGCTTGCTCTCGGTCTCGGTGCAGGTGTCAACGGAACAAAAGCCGTTCGCAAAAACCGTGACGTTTATAAATGCAATATTCCGTTTTTGATTCTCATGGACCCCACAAGTGCCTGCAACTGCAAATGCAAGGGCTGCTGGGCGGCGGAATACGGCCACAAATCAAGCCTCACCTATGATGAAATGGCAAGCGTTGTTAAACAGGGAAAAGAACTCGGAACCCATCTTTATATGTTCACGGGCGGCGAACCGCTCATCAAGAAAAAGGAGCTTTTGCGCCTTTGCGAAGAGAATCCGGACTGTGCTTTTCTTGCCTATACCAACGGAACGCTCATTGACGAAGAATTTTGCAAAGAGGTTCTTCGTGTCGGAAACTTTGCCTTTGCGCTGAGCGTTGAGGGTACAGAAGAATCCAACGACGCAAGGCGTGGCGACGGAAGCTATCAAAAAACGATCGCCGCAATGGAGCTTCTCAAAAAATACGGTTGCCTTTTCGGAATGTCCGTTTGCTACACAAGAGAAAACGTTTCCTTCGTCACAAGCGATGAATTTATGGACAAAATGATTTCGCTCGGCGTAAAATTCGGCTTTTACTTTAACTTTATGCCGGTCGGTCACGACGCTCCCGTTGAACTTATTCCGACTCCGGCGCAAAGAGAGCATATGTATAACTGGCTGAGAAAAACCCGCAACGGAAAAACCGGAAAGCCGCTTTTCGTCATGGACTTTCAGGACGACGGCGAATATGTCGGCGGCTGCATTGCCGGCGGAAGAAACTATTTCCACATCAACTCCGCAGGCGATATGGAACCGTGCGTATTTATTCATTTTTCCGATTCAAATATCAGAGAAAAAACTCTCCTTGAAGGACTCAAAAGTCCGCTTTTCATGGCGTACAGACACAACCAGCCGTTTAACGACAATCACCTTCGTCCCTGCCCGATGCTTGAAAATCCGCAGTGCTTGAGAAAGCTCATCAATGAAACGGGAGCAAAATCAACCAATCTTCTCGGCGAAGAAACCGCCGAAAGCCTTTGCGCAAAATGCGATAAATTTGCCGCCGAATGGGCACCGGAAGCCGAACGGATTTGGAACAGCACAAAGCACCCGAACCCGAAAACGCAGTATTACCGTGACACGCCGGAAGGCAAGGCAGAAGCCGCAAAAACAAAATAATAAAAAAGCCGACAAAGCCGCCCGGTCAACAAACAAAACCGTGGCGGCTTTTTTCTTTGCGGCAGCTTCATTATGTTAAAAACTTTTTACATTGACTAATCTTCTCCTTTGCTTTATAATTAAAAGCAAGAAAAGATGATTTGAATCACAAATTACAGAAACGGAGAGAAAGCAAATGCTTGAAAAAAAGAACTTTTATCATAACGTTCTCATTAATCTTCCCGATGATTACCTCAACGGACAGGATGCCGGTGAACTTTCAAAGCTTAAATACGGCCTTTATTCGGTCGGCTGGTGCGGCTGCGAAATGATTGCCGTTTATAACGCCGCCCGTGACCTTAAAATCAAGTCAACACTGCCGAGAGTCTGCTTTGAAATGTATCCGAAAACAAGCATCGCAATGGGCTTTTTCGGCTCAAACGTTGCAATGCTCGGCGATTATTTCAAAAAAAGGAACGTTCCGTATATTCAAACGTGGGATTACAACCGCTTTTTCAACGAACTTCCCTCGTGTCAATGCGGAATACTCTCGTTTTGGAACCACCGCCGCCTTTTTTCATCGCTTCACACGGTTATGGTCAAGTACATAGACGGAAAAATTGTGATTTTCAACAAGTCTAACAAGCGCACCGAACCCGTTCCGGTTGATATCCGTCAGCAGGTTACAAGCAAAAAGCTGTTCATCGTCGGCTATCTTTTTGGAAAAGAGGCGGTTCAAAAATGAAAGCCGTCAAAGAAAGAAAACCGTTTTTGGCAAAAATCAAAAACCTTTTGGGAGTAAAAGAAGAAACAAAGCTTGCCCCGATGCTCGGTTATAATTCCGCAATCTTTTTCACCGGCGGCGGGCCGTATGTTCTCGGAACCTATCTGATGCCGTTTTTGACGGACGTTGAACGCCTTTCAACCGTTCAATACGGCATGGTTGCGCTTTTTTCATGCGTATGCGACGCAATCACCGACCCGCTCATGGGAATCATTACGGACAGAACACGCCATAGGCTCGGCCGCCACCGTCCTTATCTTCGCTGGGGCGTTATTCCGGCAATTATTGCATACTTTTTAATGTGGAATTCATTTGGAATTTCGGCCGCAGGAAACAGCACAAGAACAATGTGGTGGTATATTTTTGCATATATGCTTTATAAAACCGTTTCAACGTTCATCACCGTTCCCCACACGGCAATGCTCCCTCAAATTGCGCCGGATTATGACCTCAGAACGCAATATAATGCAGTCAAAACAATTCTTGACGCTGTTGCAAGCTATTCTTCGTTTGCCATTGCGGCAATAATTCTCGGCGGAATCAACGGTATTCTTGAAACACCCTCATTTTCTCCTGAATACCGAACACGCTTTTCAATAATGGGTCTGGTGCTTTGCCTTTGGACATCGCTTCCACTTCTCATCACCTTTAAAACAACAAAAGAAGAAAGCTCTGAAAACCAGGTTAACGAACCGTTTGATTTTCATGCTTTTGTTTATCAGTATAAATGGGTCATCAAAAACCGGGTTTTCAGAAAATACTTTGTTTTCGGCTTTTTTATTCTTCTTTCATCGGCTTTTGCTTCTCAGTGCTTTTATTATTATCTCAAAACCGTCATCGGTCAGCAGGGAAGCTATTCAATGCTTGTTCTTATAAGCGGAATAGGCGAGGCAGCAGGCTTTTTGCCGGCATACTTTCTTTCAATCAAAAAAAGCAAACAGCTTCCGGCAAGAGTTTTTGTTCCGGTTGCCGCCGGTGCGCTTTTGCTTGCGTGGTTCACAAAGTCACTCGGCAACCCGGTTGTAATTTTTATTGTTGAGTTTTTATACGGACTCGGCCTTGCGGGAATGGCAAGCGTTCAAAGCAACATTCTTCCCGACGTTACCGACGTTGACGAAATGCTCACCGGTCAGCGCAGAGAAGGGGTTATTTCAACATTTTCAACCTTTGTCAAAAAATTTGTCAGCGGTTTTGCCGCCCTCGGTGTCGGAAGTATTTTGTCCGCATTCGGCTATGACACAGCACTTTTGCCAAACGAGCAAAGTCAAAGTGCGGTTTTCGGCGTTTCAATCTGCTATACCCTTGTTCCGGTCTGCTTTTTGATTCTTGCTTTTTTGGTAATCTGCACATATAATCTTACCCGTGAAAAGCACGCTCTTATAAGAGAAAAAATCGCAATCAAACACGAACACGGATATGTTGAACTGACCGAAGAGGAACAAAAAACGCTTGAAAAAATTTCAGGCGTAAAACTTGAAGATATGTGGCTTGGAGAAAGAGAAAACATTAACATAACAAATTAAACAGGCAAAGCCGCCAAGGGTTCAACTTCAGAACCTTGGCGGCTTTGTTATATCCGTTATAAAAGCCTTGATATTTCACCGGCAATATCGTATGCGCTTTTTTCCGTTGTAAGGATTGAAACGCCTTCAAGCTCGGCCCTTGCCCTTGCGTTTTCGTCAAGGGCGGCGTTTTCCGTCAGAACGATGCAGGCGCAGTCGGTCAGCACCGCAACGGCAACGGCATTGATGTTGCCCATAACGGTCAACCAGCAGTCACCCTCTTTTGCCTTTGACATTACCCAGCTGAGAAGGTCGCCGCAATAGCAGCCCTTAACCTCTTTTTCATCACCGCCGCTTGTGAGCGAGGTGAGCGAAAGAGCCGCTTTTAAATCTTTAACAAGCATGTTTTTTCTTCCTTTCGCTGAAAGTTATTCGTCGTCTTTCAAAAAGTTTTCTTCAAAGTCGTTTGAGGTTGTTTGGGCTTTTTCCGAGTGCTTTTCTTTTTTTCTGAACGGTGCGGGAAGGCTCTCCTCGCTGTTGCCTTTTGCCGCCCAAAAAATGCAATCGTTTTCTTCCGCATAACCTCTTACGATATCATCGGCAAGCGCACGGCACGACGGAGCACCGCAGATTCCGCAATCAAGCCCGGGAAGCTCTTCCTCAATGCGCCGAAGCTCGCTCATCATCTGCATTGCTTTGATAACGTTATCGGCAAGTTTCATTGCCGGCGAAGGCGTAAGTTCATGAGTCCAGCCCATAAGGTCAATGTGAAAATCCTGCGGAAGGCGATTGCAGGAAACGGGCATAAACTTCCTGAGCCGCTGAATCCTCGCCTTGGCAATATATGGGTTTTCAACGGTGAGAACACCGCCGACGCAGCCGCCCGTGCAGCAGTTAAGTTCAATAAAATCAAGGTCGTTGAGCTTTTCGTCCTCAAGTTCTTCAAGAACGTTGATAACGTTTTCAATTCCGTCTGCGGCAAGATAACGTTCTTTTAAAAGTCCTGCCGATTCGCCGCCGCTGCTTGCCCAGCTTACGCCGATTATACCCGAATCACCGAGCGGTTCAATGTCATCGGGCGTAAGTTTATCCATCGTTTGAACAAGAACGGGATAGATATCTTTGATTGCAAATGCGCCGTTGATAACGCCGCCGTCATAGCAAAGCGGATTTGTGATTGCCGTTCGCTTTGCCGGACAGGGCGAAATGAAAAACACACCGATATCTTTGTTTTCAAGTCCGGTTTTTTTCTTTGCCGCTTTTCTTGCAAGCCTTGCGGCAAGGTCAACCGGTGTAAAAAGCGGAAGAATGTTTTTGATAAGATTCGGAAACCTTGTTCTGATGAGCCGCAAAACCGCCGGGCAGGCGGAAGAAATGACCGGTTTTTGAAGTCCGCCGCCCTCAAGCATACGACGTGACGCATCACTGACAAGTTCGGCAGCCTTTGAAACCTCAAAAACTTCGTCAAAGCCCATTCTTTGAAGCCCCGTCAAAACATAATCAACGTTATCAAGATTATTGAACTGACCGTAAAGCGACGGAGCCGGCAAAGCAATGCGATATTTATATTTTACAAGTTCGTTAAAATGTTCGCTGACCGCATATTTTGCGTGGTGCGGACAGACACGGATACATTCGCCGCAATCAATGCAGCGATCCGAAATTATATACGCCTTTTTGTTCCGAACACGAATTGCCTGTGTTGGGCAGCGTTTGATGCAGTTTGTGCAGCCCTGGCATTTTTCATCGTCAAGGCGCACCGAATGAAAAATATTCTCCATTTTTTCTCCTTATGTTTAATTGAATGACAGAGTGGTACGGGCCGGGTATGCCGACCCATGAACCTAAACTTTTCCACCATGTAAATTTATTGCGAAAATGTACGGCGCAATTCGCAGGGGAGTCGCTTGAGGCTCCCATGGGATTTATCCTTTTTCGCCGCATAAAATTATAGATAAACGTGCGATTATTTCGTAGGGGTCGGACCTGTGCCGACCCGTGGAACTTGACCGCTTGCAACGCAAAAATTTATAGATAATTTCTGCAATTAAACCGAACAAATTCGCAATTGATTTATATGCTGATAACGGTTAGGTTTAAACGGGAGCCTCGCGAGACTCCCCTACGAATTGAACCACACGTTTTTTCAAAAAATTTACATGGTGCAAAAGGTTAAACCCCATGGGTCGGCACAGGTCCGACCCCTACGCTAATTTCCGAAATTAATTTATGTTTACGTTTTGTCGAGACCCCGCAATATTGAACGCCGGTTCAACGCTTCATACGCCGAAGGAATACTTCATACACCGCAAGGTGTGCTTCATGTTCAGCCAAAATGCAGAACACTTCATGATATATGTACTTTCAGTCTGAGCGTTGTTCCCACTCCGACTTTGGTATCAATCTGAAATTCATCGGTATATTTTTTGATGTTCGGAAGCCCCATTCCGGCACCGAACCCGAGGCAGCGGATATTGTCCGGAGCGGTGGAATAACCTTCCTTCATTGCAAGTTCAACGTTTTCAATTCCGGGACCGTGATCCGAAAGAGTCATACTGATATTATTTTCGTCAAGTTCAACGTCAATTTCTCCGCCGCCGGCGTGAATAACCATGTTGATTTCGCCCTCATACATTGCAACGGCAACATTTCGGATAACGCCGGGAGCAATGCCGAGCTGTTTGAGCGTTCGTTTAACGTCTCCGGAAGCAGCACCGGCACGGGTAAAATCATCGCCCGGAACGTCATAGTGAAGCTTTATGGACTCCATTATGCACCGCTGCCTCCCCTCAAGCCGGCGGAATAAAGCTTTCCGCAGGCAGTGAACATTTCCATTGATGTGCAAAGCATGATCATATCACGGTCTTCGGCAAGATTGATCATTGAAAGATCGGGTCTTTTTCCTCTGACAAAAACAATGCAGTGCATATCCATCATTTCCGCTGTTCTGACAACCTGAGGGTTGACAAGTCCCGTGAGAAGAACCGCCTGTTCTTTCACAAAAGCAAGAACGTCGCTCATCATGTCGCTGCCGCAGGCGGTATGCACTTCGGTTTCAAGAAGGTCGTCTCTGCAAACAACCTCCGCTTCAAGAATTTTTTGAACTTCTTTAACAGTCATATAATGTTTCCTCCGATACTGAAAAAGGCGAAAGATCAAAAAGTGAGTCTTCCGCCTTGATTTTTAATTTAATTTTTTACAGAACAAAATCTGCGTCTTCAATTTCCTTTTCAATCACGGCGCAGGCGGTTTCCCAAACAATTTTTCCGGCCTCAATAAAGCTTTCGCTGTTCTTTTTAACGGAACAGAGCATTGCAAAAGCTTCGCCGATATCGTTTTCAAGGTCTTTCCCCTTTTTCATTGCAAGGTAATAAAAGGTGAAAGCCGCACCGTCAGAGATGTTTTTATAAAAGTTTGCGTGCTCTTTTCTCAGTGCGTCATGCATGGCGTTGATTGCCGTTGTTGAAATTTGCGAAGCGGGAATTTTAAGCTGAAGAAGCGATTCTGCGGCAAAAATCATAAGAACCCTGATTTGAAAAAGAATATCCTGCGACTGAAACTTCGGCGCAAGAAGCTCTTTGAAATCAACGGCAAGCGCATCTTCGCCGGTGCTGTCAATGAGCGGAGTCAGCGTTGCAAGGCGTTTTCCGAGCACCTTTGCTTTTTGAAGGTTGCCGTTTTGGCGGTGAGAATTGAGAGCTTCAATATCCGCCAAAATATTAATCGAAAAATCTTCTTCATCGTGTTTTGCTTTATAAATTCTTACATCGTCCGCCATTGCAGATTCCTCCGTTGAAAAATCAGACATTATCCGAACTGTCTGTTTTTATTCGGCCGCCGCCTTTGCCGCTGCGGCTTTTTTTTGCTTTCTTTTCATTTTTGCTTTATAGCTGATAAGATTTGCAAGTGCTTCCTCGTCAGGGCCGTAATCGCCGAGACGAACCGGATATGCGTTGTAACCGCCGTGAAAATCGCTTCCGCCGGTCATAACAAGCTTGTGCTTTTTTGCTTTCTTTTTGAGATATTCCTGTTGTTCGGGAGTGTTTTCGGGGTGCCAAACCTCAACGCCGTCAAGGCCGAGCGGTATAAGCTCGTCAAGAAGTTCAAAGTTGTTGTAAAATCCCGGGTGAGCAAGAACGGCAATTCCGCCGGCATCATGAATGGCTTCAAGCGTTTCTTCGGGAGAAGGATAGGTTGATTCAACCAAAACGCAGTCTTTTCCGCTCTTTTTGAAAAGGGAATCAAAAAGTTCACCGAAAATGGTTGTTGTGAAACCGCTTTCCAAAAGTGCCTGCATAATATGCTGCTTATAGATATTTGTTGAGCCGGTTGCGCATTTGACAATAAAATCGGTTGTCACCGGATATTTTTGAGTCACCCTTACGGCCATAACTTTTCCTGCGCTTTTTCTGATGAGTGAATTGCGCTTGCAAAGTCCTTCAAGCCTCTCCGGCCTGTCCGGAAAATAACAAAGCATATGCGCTTTTCCGCCCCGTGTTCGGTCGGTGCAGGTAAGTTCAACCGCCGGAATGACGGTTACACCGAATCTTTCACCGATAATTTTTGCTCTGATGGTTCCCGCAAGGCAGTCGTGATCGGTGATTGCAAGGGTGGTCACGCCGCTTTTTTTTGCAAGAATGATGATGTCGTCAATACCCATGGTTCCGTCAGAAAGCTTGGTATGACAATGTAAATCTGCTGACAAAACTAACTCTCCTCTCCCCTTTTTAAAATTCTTGTTTTTTCAAAATTCTCTCTTTTTTCTGATAATCTTATTGAAATACACAAAACATATGTAAAAAAGGTCAAATTACCGCAATAATACTATATGTATTAATTATATCACAATTATTTTGTTTTTCAAGGGTCTTGAAAAATTTAACATATTGTTAAAACTCGGAAGAAAACAAATCAAAACCTCAAACGGCTTTTTCAACGCAGGACGCAAATTCAACACTTAACTTTGCCGCAAAGCAAAAAAAGACTGCCGCAACAGGAAAATTCCCGAACGGCAGTCATGATTTTTCTTTGTGAAAAAAATTAAAGAATGTCACCCATAAGACCGGGAGTGCAGCCTGCTGCGTTTGACTCATCGGTATCAATGTGCATTGCAAGCGCATACTTCGGGCTGACTCTCACAACAACATCGCCGAAAACGAGCGAACGCTCTGCGGTGTCAACCTTTACCGAAACAACCTGCTTATCCTCAAGGCCGTATTTTTCGGCATCTTCAGGAGTCATATGTATGTGACGTTTTGCAATGATTACACCGTCTTTGAGTTCAACTTCGCCCTTGGGACCGACAAGCTTGCAGCCTGCGCTGCCTTCAAGGTCGCCGGATTCTCTTATTGGAGCTTTTACGCCGATTGAACGTGCGTCACCGGCAGAAAGTTCAACCTGGGTTTCCGGTCTTACCGGTCCGAGGATTGAAACGGCGGGAAAGCTGTTCTTCGGTCCGATAACCTGAACACGCTCTTCACAAGCAAACTGGCCGGGCTGAGAAAGGTCTTTCTTTGCGGTGAGTTCATAGCCTTCGCCGAAAAGAATGTCAAGAACACGGCGTGAAACGTGAACATGTCGTGCAGAAGTTTCAATTAAAACGGGTTTATTCATAGTGATTTATCCTCCTTGAAAACCATATTCAATTCATTTTACAACAAAAGGCCGTGAAATTCAACAATCTTTTTCAAAAAATGTTCCTTTCGGCGAAAAGTGTGATATAATATTTGTAATCAAAGCTTGCATTGCGGCTTTAATGCCGTTGTTTTTTTTGAAGAAAGGAGCGTCCGTATGCCCGAAACCGAACTTCTTTCCCTTGAAGAGGAATGTCAGGACTGCCAAAAGTGTCCGCTCGGAAAAACAAGAACCAACCTTGTTTTCGGAACCGGAAACGAAAACGCCGACATTATGTTTGTCGGTGAAGGGCCGGGCGAACAGGAGGATTTACAGGGACTTCCCTTTGTTGGAAAAAGCGGTCAGCTTCTTGACCTTTATCTTTCGCTTCTTGACCTTGACCGGAACAAAAATGTATACATTGCAAACATGATAAAGTGCCGTCCGCCGCATAACCGTGACCCGAAGCCGGAGGAAATCGAACTCTGTTTGCCGCATCTTCGCCGTCAAGTCAAACTGATAAAACCGCAGATAATCGTCTGCCTTGGGCGCATTGCGGCGCAAAGACTGATTTCGCCCAAATTCAGAGTGACAAAACAGCACGGAGAATTTTTCAAAAAAGGCGGAATTTATATGATGGGAACTTTTCACCCTGCCGCCCTTTTGAGGGACGATTCAAAAAAGAAAGACGCTCTTTTTGATTTTCAATGCCTCAGAAAAAAAATCGAAGAGCTTTCTGTCAATATATATTGATATTTTAAAAAACAAAATATTAATTTTTTTCATTGACTTGAACAAAAAGAGAAAATGTGATAATCTTATCTACACATACACATAAAGCCGATTTTTTTCGGCCGATTGAAAGGAACAACACCGAATGTTAGAACAGGTTGAAAACAAAATCAAAGAGCTTTCCGCTCAGCAAAAAGAAGAATATTACAAAAAGAAAGACGCTGACTTGCTTGCATGGGGACTTTCAAGCAAAAGCAACGGAAAAAAAGAGGTTCCGCTCATCATTACCGACGAAGAATACGAAGCGCTTATTGACGCTTCAACCGCCGCCGGAAGCAGCAGCCGCAACCCGATTGCAAACATACTCAATGTGACTTCTGCAATTATTGCCGCACTCGGGCTTATTGTCGGAATTGTTCTTTTGAAATTCAGTGAAGGACTTGGCTTTGTCTATCTTTCGGCATCAATCATTGCCGGCTGTCTGCTTGCACTGCTTTTCAGGGGCGTGGGAGAAGCCATTAAAATTTTGCAGCAGCTTCTTGATATGAAGAACTCAGAAAACGCAAAGCGTGCAAGAAGAAGAGCCGCAAAACAATTTCCGGACGCTCAGCCGGATATGTCGCAAAAATTTTATGCAAACCAGCCGCCTCAGCCTCAGCAGCAGCAACAGGGATATTCGCAGTTCAGAAAGTAATCAAAGCTGTCGGATTCAGATTCAGAACAAAGGGGCTGTCGGATTTAGATGCAGAAAGCGTTTTCTTTACCCCGAAGCTGTATATTGATACTGCGAGCGGGTAAAAAAACGCTTAAAAGAGTAAAAATAATTTTCATTTGGATTTAAAAATGAAGCTGTAATTCACGGTATACTTTCTTTTTGACGGCATCCGTAAATTATATTTTTAATTTTGTCTTTTTACTCTTTGTTCTGCGCTAAATGCGACAGTCCCAAAATTAAAAACAAAGCTATAATTCACGGTACACTTTCTTTTTGACGGTATCCGTAAATTATAGCTTTTTTATTTTTACTTTACCCTTTGTTCTGCGATAAATGAGGCAATCACTTTTCTTTTTTTTGCGGATATGTTTACCTTATCGCAATGTAAGCGTAATTAAGCAAAAGGTCATTGAGTTCGCATATCGCACCGTTTGACTTGACGGAAATCGAACCGCTGATTTTAAACCCCGTTGCCGTGAGAGTGATGCCTCTTGTGTTCGCCCCCGTTCCGCAAACGGCAAAACGGTAATGAACTTCGTTATTGAGCGCATCAAAGGCAAAAAGCTGACTGCCCACTTCATAAAGAACAAGAAGCTTCGGCCTGAAGCCGAGTTCAATTTCGTTATCGGTGTCTCCCGTTCCGACATAGCGACCCGTAACAACCGGCTGACTGACAAACGCTTTTTCGTTTTCCGAAAGATGACGGCTGTTGTCTGTGACATGGGTTTTGCACATGAAGGTTGAATACGGAAGAAGAACGCTTTCCCCAACGTCATACGCCGGGCAGGATTCATAACGAAAGAAAAGCGTACACGGAATTTTAACCGCTTTTGCGTCGTCGTCAAGGTTTGCTTTTTCAAGCTTGTAGCCGGTCATGTCTCCGGCAAAAATGTCGCAAAGCCTGTCAAGAACGGCTTCCGCCTTTGCAATCGTTTCCTCTGCCGCAAGATTTGCCGGGGAGTAACAATTCATTGAAATGCTGATTTTGTTGAGCCTGCAGCATTTTTCGGTTTCGTCATAGTAATGCGAAACGTTGTTTTCACCCGTCATGAACGAAAGATAGGTCTTTTTTATCGGCGCACGAACCCGTGAACCGGAATAGGAAAGAACGGCTTCAACGCCTTCAATGTCCGTCATTTCGGTGTTTATTTTTGAAACAATGTTTGAAACGAGCGTATCGGTTTTTATTCGTATTCCCCCTTATTCTGATGAACAACCGCCCAATAATAAATCGGTTCGTCCTTAAAATAGATTTTTTCGCAGTGGTCAACGCTGAAATCTTCATCGCCGAAACGCAAAAAAACATCAAGTCCGTTGACTGTTTCAAGCGGAACCGTTACCGGACAAATCAAAAGGAATTTTGTCAAAACGTCGTATCCGAGTTCCGTTGTGATTACGCTGAGATACATTTTGTTTTTATATCTGAGCGGCTGAAAAAAGCCACGAAACGGCGTTGTTGCTCCGTTCTTTTCGATTGAAAGCGTCTGACCGTATTTTTCAATGAATTTTGAAGCGTTTTTATGCGTTTGCCGCAAAGTAAAAGCCCCCTTTGTCCTTAAGAATATCTGCATTTTTCAAAAACACTTCGTCACGCACCTTTTTTTCAATCATAAATTCCTTTTCAAGGTCACGTTCAATGGTCATGTCGCCGGCCTTATAGCTTTTGAATCTGTCCGGAGCGGAAAGCATTTTGTGAAAAACTTCAAGCCTTGCCTGAGCCGCCGCAACCGCCGCAATTTGCGGCAGGTTGCAGTCAACATCATCTTTAAGAAGACTTTGAACAAAAGTGAGTGCCCTTTTGCAAACCGGCAAAAGCTCGCTTATCGAAACGTCTTCAAGGTCGGCGTACTCTTTAAGGATTGCGCAGACCTCTGTCGGTTCAATCACAAGATCACCCCCCGTTTATCAAAGCGAAAGCGACTTTGAAGCCGGAGTATAGATTTTTGCAAAACCGGCAATGCTTGTGATTGCCGCACGCTCAAGCTGGCGGTCAATGAGCTTGTCAAATTCGGTTGAAACGCCGCCGGCGGTAACAAGTTCAAGCGCACAATTTTTGTCAAGACCGATGAGTGTGTCGGACTCAACCGCAGAGCTTTTGAGAAGCTCCGCACCGAAAGGAGTTACAAGGTTTCCGCTTGCGTGAAAGTTAAGTCCCGCCGCAGCATCACGAAATTCGGTAAGCTTGAGAAGCTTTGCCGCCATTGACGGAGAAGCGATGATGCTGTTTAGCGTATACGGGTCAAAGCTGTTCCAAAAATCAACAAGGTCGCCGTATGTGAGCGTGCCTTCGGTTGAAACCTTTGTTTGAGTGATTGCGTTGCTGTTTCCGTCGCCGTTCACAAGCACGTCAACTGCGTCCTTAAGCTGGCTTTTTGCAATGTATGCACCGATTTGACGGAGAGTAACGGTGAAAAGGTCAAGACGCTGAAAACGAATTGCTTCGTATGACGCAACAAGCATTCTTCCCCTTTTGTGAAGCTTGACAAGGTTTTCCTGAGTTTTGACTTCCGTTTGCGGAATTGCCGCTCCTTCCGAAACGACCTTAAGGCTTTTTTCCTCTTCCGATGTTACGGAAGTGATTGTTCTGTAATCAAGAGCGTCAACAGCGGTTGTTGTTGCAACGATTTTTTGAAGAATATCGTTTTCCTCAATGCCGGCGTTTACCGCTCTGCTGACATATTCGGGAAAAAGAGCCGCACTGTCAGAGGTTTTGAAAAACTTTTCAACTCTGTCGCTGCCCTTGCCGCTCACTCTGATTGAAAAACGCTTAAGCTGGCGTTCATAAGCGTCAAGTCCTTCAAGCTGTGTTCCGATATAGTTTTCCGAAGGGTCAAGCTCTTCAAGTGCATCGGTAAAGCTTTTTCCCGTTGTATAAAGTCCCTTTTCAAGTTTGATGTTTTCATATACTGCCATAAATTTTATCCTCCTTAAAATTAAAGAATCACGCCGATTGTGGTGCTTTCGGTGTCAACGTCGGTAACAAGAAGCGTTCTTCCGCCGCTTGTTACGGTTTTTACGCCGCCGTTTCCGTCCGCAGCAAGCTGTGCAAAGCCAACCGCCGGTGCGGTTCCCGAATAAGAAAGCCTTGTGTATCCGCAAAGCTGAACCGAAACATAACTGCCTCTTTTATCGGTGCAAACGCCGCAAAAAGCCGCATTTGCCGCCGCTTTTGAAACTGTCATGTTGCCGCTTATCGAAACAACGTTGCCCTTTGAAGCGTCCGAAGAAGAAAACGTTGCCGCAAGTGCGTTAAATCCGTTGAGTGAAGTGTTCATTTTTTAATCTCCTTTTTTATTTAAATTTTAAAAGCTGTGTTGTCTGTTTTTTTCTTTTCGTCAAACGGTTTAAGCTGGGGTTCCGGCGGAAAAGCTTTTCCCGCCTGCTTTTTAAGTCCGTTTGAAAGCTCTTTAAGCTCACCGATATCCATGTTTTCAAAGCCTTTTGCAAAGGTCTTTCGGTTGATGTCCGGCATCACAATGTGAGCATACTTTTCAATTTCAAAAAGCAATTCACTGCGATAAAGCTTTGTTTCATTTGCCTGCTTTTCAAGCGAAGCAATGTAATTTTTAAGCGTTTCAACCTGTTCGGACGAAAGGTTCAGCGGTGAATTTGCGCTTTTGATGATTTCAATTGTGTTTTCCGTGAAAAATTCCTCCTTTTTAAAACTTTTTGTAACTCCGGCAGCCCTTTGCGCCGGAACGGCAACAAACGACCATTCATAAGCATCGGTCGCATTTTTGAGAACGGCAAAACAAAGTGAACCGGAATAGCTTTTTCCTCTGATGTGTTCGCATTTTCCCTTTCTCATGTCTGCGCCGCAAATTGAACAAACGGCATCGCTGACACTGCAGCTTACGCTGACCTCTTTTTTAATTCCGCCTTCAATTTCCTCAATCAAACTTTCGTTGTCCTTGGTTCTTATCATGTATGCTCTTGCTTTAAGAACACTGTAGTTTTCGCCGCAAGCGGTCTTTTTTGCTTTGTCGGTTTCAACCCACGCCTTGAAAATTCTTGCCGTTTGAAGCGAGCTTCTGGCGTTGTGGTCAAAAATTCCCGTCTTTCCCTCAAACAAAACCGCAAGCTCACCCAAAGCAGAAAGCGAAAAGCATTCAAAGTCCCTGTCAACCTCGTTGTCGCAAAGGTTGAGCGAAAAAACATAGACATTTTCCTTTGAAAGCTCTTTGCGTGTGTAAGTGTTGATGAGTGCAAGTTCTTCCTCGCTCACCAGTGAAGAAGTGTTTTCCTCGTTAATTTTTGTTTTCATTGTTTTCACCTCCGATTTCGCTCAAAATCTTTTTTGCCTGTGCTTCGTAATACTTGCTTTTTGAAATTTCGGCAATATCCTGAAGCGTGATGTCGTTCCATTCGATTTTGAAGTCGCAGTCAAGTCCGCAAAGAACAAGGTGCGTTTTACAAATTTTTCTGATTATCGGTTCAATCTCACGCTGATAAGCTTCAATCTCGCTTGTGAGAATGTCTGCCTGCTGAGATGACATTCTTTCGGTTGTTGACCAGGAAAGGCCGAGCAAAAACGGCGGAATGCCGAGTTTTGCAACAATTTGTTCAAGCATCTGCTTCACGGGAACATCACTTTCAAGAATTTGGTTGTCTGCACCGATTGCTTTAATCTGAACGTCGCCAATCGCAACAAAGTCCTTAACCGGTCCGTTTTTTTCCATTGCCTTGCGCCATTCGGCGGCAACCTGCTTTGCCCTGTCCTTTGCATAGGCCTTGTCAAGGGCATCGTTTTGCGGCTTATACGTCACGGCAAAGCGGACGTTTCCGACTCTTTCCCAGTTGATTCCGATTGTGTTGTATATTTTGAGAAGAACATCGCTGACAAACGGAAGCCCTTTAAGAATTGATGTTCCGTAAATTTTTCCGGGCTCCGGATTGTGAACGCTTTTCAAAATCAAATCGGGATATTTGACCGGAACAAAAACGCCGTTTTCGTTTTGTGCGCTCACAACAATTTCAAGCGGAGAAGCTCCCGTTTTGAGCGAAACGCTTTTGAGGTCGGAAAGATAAAGACTTCTTATTCCGTTTGCGTCGGCAACAATTTCGCCAACAGCCGTTCCGTATGTCAAAAGCTCGTCAAAAAACGAAGAAACAAAAGCATATATTCCTTTTCTTGTTCCGCCAACGTCAACCTCGGAAAGAAAACGTTCAAGGCTTTCTTCGGCGTATTTGTTTTCGCATTTTATGCTGAATGTTCCAAGCAGCCTTACAAGTTTTCCGATTGCCGCATCTATAATCGGAACAGCTTCACGAAGGCTTTTGTAAAGCTCCGCATTGCCCGAAAAGCCGGGAACATAAGAAGAAAGGCTCAAAAACGGATG
This sequence comes from uncultured Eubacteriales bacterium, assembly GCA_934552855.1. Classification (GTDB taxonomy): domain Bacteria; phylum Bacillota; class Clostridia; order Oscillospirales; family Acutalibacteraceae; genus UBA6857. The sequence goes on from CAKTEU010000022.1 coordinate 31,556, forward strand.
GCTGTTTTTTCCCGTTTGCGGAACGGCAAGCGCATTTTCCTCGCTTTCGCTTTTTTTCTTTTTCCTAAGTGCCAAAAAATCACTCCCTTCTTATCTGTCCGCCGCAATGGCGAAAAAGCCGTCGTCTTCTTCATCTTCCGCCAAAACGGTTGAAACAAAATATCTGATATCGTCCATTGCATGGTCATTTTCCTTTTTCGGGCAGTCTTTTGCGCTGTTTTCGTCCCACCGATAAAGAGAAAACTCTTTGAGCGTTGCTTTGCATTCGGGAGAGATAAAAAGCTTTCCCTCTTTAAAAGCCTCATGAACACGGCGGATTCCGTTTGAAACGTCGTTTTTTGCTTTGATAACACGGAACTTTTTGTGCCTTCTGATGCATTCAATGAAGCTTGCCGCCGAAGGGTCAACAACAACCGCTTCAACAAAAAGCCCGCCGCAAAGCTTTTCAAGCTCCGTGTAATATTCCTCGTCTGTTTTTTGTGCGCCGTTCTTTTTTGAAGAATAATAATACTCTTTTTCACGCCACCAACAGGAACCGGATTTTGACCAAAGCCCGAGCGAAAACGGATTGACCGTTCCGTAATCGCAGGAAACATAATGCTTTTCACCCTTTTCTTTTGGAAAAGCTTTTGTGTATTTTCCGCTTGCGGCTTCGGGATAAACAAGGCCGTCGGCGGCAACCCATTTTCCAAGCACAAAGCGTTCATAAAAACTTCCGCTGTAAAGCTTTTCATAACGTTCAATAACTTTTTTTGAAAGCGAAGGGTTGTCCTTCATAAGAAAATGAAGATAAAGGCAGTTTTTTTCTTTTGCCTTTTTGATCCATTCCTCAAAAAACCAATGCATCGGGTTTTCCGGATTGCAATTGAACCAAAACTTTGCTCCCGACGGCGAGCATCTTGCAACGGCCTGTTCAACAAAGGAGCGTGGCATAAGCGCAACTTCGTCAAAAAACACGCCGCAAAGCGTCATGCCCTGAATGAGCGAAGCGGAAGATTCGTCACGGCCGCCGAAAAGATAAAAGCGGTTTTGCCTTCCGGAAAGAGAAATGTCAATGAAATTTTGCGAATATCTTTCACTGCAGTCAAAGCCGAGCGAACGAATAACGGGCAAAAGCGGCGTTACAACGTTGCGTTTGATTGACGTGATTGTTTTTCCGCAAAGGGCAAACGAACAGCCGGAAAAGCGGTATGTTGCCCACGAAACGAACGAAAGCGACATACAGGTTGTTTTTCCGCTTCTGACCGCACCGTCACAGATTATTCCGTCCTTTTCAAAGTAAGGCGAACTGTCGTGCCACCATGAAAGGGCAACAAGCTGTTTTGGAGAAAAAGACGTGAAGCCGCTGTTACTCATTTTCTTCCTCCCTCAAAGCGTTTGCGCCCTTTTCAATTGCGCAGTAAAAAGCCTTTGCGGCCGAGTTTGAATCCGAAAGGCAAAGTCCTTCAAGCTTTTCAAGGGCTTTGAGCCGGTCAAAAAACTTGATTTCAATTCCGCCGCCCTTTGCTCTTTTGATTTCAGACACAGAAAAAAGGTCTGCCTTTTCAAGCTGTTCTTCATTCATTTCGTCGCAAAAAAGCAGCTTCACCGCATCGGCAACACAACCGAACGCAAGGCGGTAATATCCGGCGGCAACATCGGCCTTTTGCTTTTTTCGCTTTTCGTCCGCAGCTTTGATGAAGGCGGCAACCTCTTTTTTTCTCAGCAGCTTTTCTGCGCTTCTTTGCGGCGAACGGTATCCGCTTTTTGCGGCGGCTTCTCTTCCGTTTCTGTCAAGGCAGTAATAAGTGCAAAAAAGTTCTTCCTTTGCCGAAAGTGTTTTTTTCATTGGTTCATCCTTTCTTTTTTTCCGGCGGCCGCAAAAAAAGCCGGCGGTTTGTTGTTTTGAAAGCAGATTTTTGCGTTTTCAAAAACGGCCGGGCAAACCGATTTGAGCTTAGCTTCAAAAAAGTGCTCTCATATATACCGCCAAAACTCAAAAAAGTCGCATGTTTTGTGCGACTTTTCCGGAAAAATCAAAAAATTTAACAAATTTATTCGTTTTTGCGACTATAATGTTTCCGATTCAGATTATAAAGCAAATTGCGTTCACCCGCTGTTTTTTTAATCCTTTGACCCGATATTTCAATTTTTTCCGCTGCGTTTTTTTGAAAATACCCGTTTCAACGCAATCCCGCATTCACCGCTTGCAATCCTCACCTATTGTGAAAATTATACAAAAATCTTATGGCTGATTTATTAATTTTGACCGATTTGTAGAAAAGCGAAAAAACGGGATTTTTTTTGCAAAAAAGGCTTGCAATTTGTAAAATTGTGATGTATTATATGCTTGCAGTTGAGCGAGTGAGGGCTCACTTAACCGCCTGATATTTTGACAGTTTCTATATCAATGTTTTCTTCGTATTTTCTCCTTTTTAAAAGCGCTCGGTTTCTCCCCGGGCGTTTTTAACTGTCCGTTTGATTTCTGATTTGGAATATTTTCAAAGTAAAAAAACGGCTGCTTCATTTTGGTTTTTCCGCAGGAAGCAGTCGTCTTTTTATATCAAGCGGTGACGGCAAGGTTGAAAGAAAAGCCTTTCTCTTTGCAATATCGGTTTCCCGTGGACATTTCTGCCGCCAATAACACTTCACCGCAAAAGCGTTTTAACTCAGGCGGTTCATTCCATTTTATGCCGCTTTTTTGCGGTTGACAGCAGGGTGAAAAACGTAATATAATAAAAAACGGCTTTATGCCGCCGCTTTTTGCGATATAAGGCCGAAAGATTCTTTTTTGAAAGAGGAAAACCAAAATGAAAAAAAGCGTTGGAATTGTTTTTGCCGATGAAATGGAATACACACCGTTTGAAAAGCTTGCCGAAAAATTCGGCGCAAAAAAAGGAACGCTCTGCGGACTTGAAAGCGTTTCCTTTGAACTTGAAAATCTTTTTGTTTGTGCGGTCAAAAGCGGAATAGGAAAAGTGAATGCGGCGTTTGCGGCTTCATGCCTTATTCTTGAAAAAAAGGCCGAAATCATTCTCAATGCCGGGCTTTCCGGTGCAATAAGCAAAGTTTGCAGAGGAGACATTGTTGCCGGCGAAAGCTTTGCGGAATGCGATTTTGACCTCACCGCAATCGGCTATGAGCTTGGAAAAAAGCCGGACGGAGACCTTTCGGTTCATTTTGCCGATAAAACGCTGCTTGAAAAGCTTTTGCTGCTTGGAAACATAAAAAGCGGAAAATTCGGAACGGGCGATATTTTTCTTTCGGACAGCGTTAAAAAGAACCTTTTCAAAGAAAAATTCAAAATCTGTGCGTTCGACATGGAAACGGCAGCAATTGCCGCTGTTTGCGACAGGCTTTCGGTTCCGTTCCTTTCCGTGAGAAAAATCAGCGACGACGCAGACGATTCTTCCGGTGAGGACTATCGTGAAATGAACAACAAGGCCGAAAGCCAACTTTCGGAAATACTTTTCGGCTTTTTTGAGGTTCTTTAAGGCGTTGTTCCGGCAAAAATTCCGTCAGCCTCACCTCTTCAACCGCATAAAATTAATGTAAAACCATACGTTTAATCTGTACCGATTCAACCCATACAAAATTTATCTCATTAATATTAAACAGCTTTGCTTTTTAATGCCGTAAATTTATCATGAAAACGTACGGTTAAACACAATCTAAAATCTAAATTACCAGCACACCGCCGTCGGAATAAAGAAGAAGCAAAACATCGGCTTCCTCTCCGGTTTCGGTGTCGATATATATGAGTGCTTCCTGCTTTGCCTTATCCTCAACATGAAGCTCATAGCAAAGTTTTTCTTTTCCGTCTTTGCCCGGAATCAGGGCAAGGGCGGTTTTTTTGAGAAACAGAGCCGGTGAAAGGGTGTTTTTTGCTTTTTCAAGCGAAACCTTCACCTTCGGCAAGCTCCTTTCGCAGTGATTTGAAAGGAACCCTCTTGCGTCGGCGGCAACAATTTTTCCGCTGTCAAGCGCAACCGAAATTTTAATAAGGTCGGCGTAAAAAACAATTCCTCCTTGGGTATAGGCAAAATTTATTGTGCAAACGCCATCAAAAATGCTGTAGTAATGCTCTTTCATGCCTTTGTAACCATTCTTTATTAAGAACTTTTTCGCACGCTCTGAGGCCTGCTTTTCGTCAAGCGAGCTTTCAAGCGAATAATCCGGGTTTGTCATATAGCAAAGATATCCGCCCTTTTTTGTTATGGCAACACTTTTTTCTCCTTTTGAAAAGCAGTAAAGCTCAATTGCGCCGGTTTCTTCGCTGTCGGTGTGAAGCTCGGTCTCCCGGCATTCAAGAAAAGCGGCGGCTTTTTTCTTTGCTTCGCCTTCGGTGATTGTGTTTTTATCTTTGACAAAAACCGCTTTGCGGTTAAGAACGCTGTCGGCAAACGGTCCGTCATAAATAAGCGTCGGATAATCGGTAAGCGACTGTTCGGTATCGTTTAATCCGTCGGGAAAATATGCAGTGCGTTCTTTTTCGCCGAGAGTCAGCGTTGAAACCTGTTTTTCAAACGAAACCGTTTCGTCAAAAGTACCCGAAAGCAGCTCATCCATTCCGCAGGAGAGAGCTTTTGAATATTCATAAAGCGAGGAAAGGGCTTTTCTGTCGGAATCGGTCAACGTTTTTCCGTTTGAAAGCTTTTTGTCAAGCGCAAGGGTATAATCGCCAACCTGAGAGAGAAATTTATAAATGCCGTCGCTTTCAAGCGTTTCGGTTGTAATTTGGCCAAGTCCGACTTTTGCGGCCGCAGCGCTTTTGTAAAGCTCGGTTCCGATTGAGGAAAGCATTGGTTCGGTTGAGCAAAAAAGGCTTTTTTGCAAATTCACCGTTATTGAATTGAGATTTTCGCAAAGTTCGCCGACCGCACGTTCCGAAGAAGTGAGTGCCGATGATTTATACTTTCCGGCCTTCACGGCAAAAACAATTGTTGAAACAAGCAGAACAAGGCAAAGGAACGAAAGAAAGCTGATTGTTCGGATGTATACGGTTTTGTTCGGTTTTTTCATGATGATTACCTCTTTTTCGGTGTTGTGTCATATTTTATCTTTGACCGAAAAAGAAAAAAAATGCGAGGGTGCGTGCGAGTTTTATTTTCGGTGTGCTTTTTCTTTTTCCCCCATGCCCCCTTTTTATACACACTCTCTTATTTATTCTTACTCTTTATCTACATCTTCTAATCTACATCTTCTTCTGTTGCGTTACATGAGCGTTACATAAAATTTTTGCGGTGAAAAAGGAAAAATTGACGTGTTTAATATCACATTTTCGCATTAATTTTTGCAGTGAAAGAGGAAAGGTTCATGGGTCGGCACGGGTTCAACCCGCACAAAATTTGTCTCATTGACATTAAACAGCCTTGCTTTTATGAAGCTATATTAGAATAATTTCGTAGGGGAGTCTCGTGAGGCTCCCGTGGGATTTGACCGTTACAATGCCGTAAATTTATCATGAAAAACGTACGATTAAATCCTGCCTCCCTCCGGTGAGGGAGGTGGCAAAAATCGTGGATTTTTGACGGAGGGAGCGTAGGTTTAAGATAACGTTAGTGTAGAAAATTTTATTCCTCAGCCGACAGCTCTCTCACAGGAGGGAACCAAAGGTAATTTGAACGGTTTTGAAAGAATTTTATGCGGCAAAAGAGGCAAGATTCATGGGTCGGCACGGGTCCGACCCCTACGGATTTGATTTTAATTCGTCATTAAATTTATCATGAAA
>CAKTEU010000023.1 GCA_934552855.1 uncultured Eubacteriales bacterium
TCAGTCGGTAGAGCACGCGGCTGTTAACCGCGGTGTCACAGGTTCGAGTCCTGTTTGGGGCGCCAAAGGAAAGCACTCGCTTTTGCGGGTGCTTTCCTTTTGTTTCTCAATAGCACTTCAACTTGTGTCATTGTGTTTCGGCAGAGGCGTTGCGGCTGTTAACTGGCTCACGGACTTGCGCTCGCGGTGCGAGATGAAGCAAGTCCGTTGAGCAGGAAGAAGCAAGGAGCAATGCGAAGCGCTTTCAAGCGAGCAGTGCGACTATGCTTCTGACCGATGGTGTCACAGGTTCGAGTCCTGTTTGGGGCGCCAATAACGAAACACCATCCAAACGGATGGTGTTTTGTTGTTTCTGAGCTAAAACGGACTCGAAGGACGAGCGGCACAGAGCAACAGTCCGGTGGACTGTTGCGACCGCGAGCGACCAAGCGCCCGCAGCTGCGCGAATCGAGTCCTGTTTGGGGCGCCAAGAAACCCTTGAAAACACTACGTTTTCAAGGGTTTCTCCCTTTTTATTCATTTTTTTCTGATACTAAAAATTTAGTATCATGTTTTTTTGAAAAATATTTAGAGTCAAATTTTGGGTCACCATTCATCAAAGCACCTCATTGTTCATTTGAAGTGAATTTTTGAATCTCGAATTGTCTTTGATACTAAATTTGCACCTAAAAAGTTGAAACAACGATTCGGGGTTATGAAAAATAGCAGGACAATGATAAAAAGAGTCCGCCCCAAATCCATTGTGAATCAGGGTCGGATGTTTTATTTTCGGCTCGGAATATATCGGGCACTTGTTTAAAAATAGATAGCTTCCAATTTTTCCATACTTGCTTTCTGATGCTGCGGTAACAGATGAGAATATTTGTTGAGAGTTGTACTGACGTTTGAATGCCCAAGCGTTTTTGCAACCATCAGGATGTCCATCCCGTTCTCAATGCATCTCGTTGCAAATGTGTGACGGAGCGTGTGGATGTTCGCATCTTCGATCCCTGCCTGTTCCATGATTTCTTGATAGTAATCATAAAAAACTCTGGGTTCGATCGGTCTGTTCTTTTCTCCCACAAAAACGAAGTCTTCTTCTGAATGAACAAAACGCCGTTCAGCTTTCCATTCAATCATCTTCTAAACTCTTTTTTGAAACTCGGGAACATGTAGATATCCCTTACAGATGATTTTGTCTTCGGAGATGTTACCTTCATTTCCGATTTTTTGCCGCTTGGATCATCAATACTGGGTCTGCGGTTGAACTGCTTTGAAATATGGATCACTCCCTCTTCAAAGTCTACGTCCTTCCATTGAAGACCCATTACCTCGCCTTTACGGCATCCGGTATAGCTTGCGAATACAACCGCGAACATAATCGGCTTCGGATATTCCCGTGCTACTTTTAAAAGCGCATGCTGCTGTTCTACTGTCAATGCTATCGTCTCCTTTTTTCCTGCTTTCGGAATTTTTACACCCGTTACGGGATTTCTCATGATGTACCCGTTGCGGACAGCTTGATTGAAAATCAGGTTTAAAAACGCCTTGAGATTTGTCAGACTCTTTTCCCCAAGTCCATCTTCCTTGCCCGGTTTTCTTGCCTCTCTCTGCAAATGATCCTGAACCATAGCATTGGTGACTTCGGAAAGCTTGTACTTTCCCAGTGGAAACAGGTGATGATCTGCAAGCGACTTATAGTTTGTGTAAGTCGTTTCCCTGACGGAAACCTTTGAATAGGTTTCCAAGCAAATATACGCCCAGTTCTCCACCGTCATTTTGTCTGCTTCCATAAAGTTGGTAAGCTGTGCAGCCTTTGCTTGCTCCACGGCGGCAAGTTTTGCCTTCAGTTTCGCTGTAACCTCGGTTTTTGTTTTTCCGTAAACGGCTGTAGTCTTTCCGTCCACCATAAATTTTGCAACGAATCTTCCGTCTGCTCTTTTGGAAATGCTATAACTGCTTGCTGATTTGGCCATTGAAATTCTCCTTTCAGATTTTATTACGTTCTTCTTTCCTTACCCACTCGATGAACCCTGCCTTGCTAACTATGATTCTGTTTCGCTCCAACACGGCAGGGAACCCCGGTGTGCGAACCAGAACGCAAGGATTGCAGACGACTCAGAGCGGTAGCCGAGAGAGTCTATAACGAAGAGTTTCTCACCGGAGGAAAAAATCCGTATCACGTTCAGGTCATTTCGCCTCTTCGCAGTAAGACCGAAGCATTAGTGGATGAGCTGAATGTATCTCTGCAAAGGATCGCCAATCCGGAGATTTCCGAGGAGGACCAATTGACATTCGGAAAAGTGATATTCCGTAAAGGCGACAGAGTGATGCAGGTATCGAATAATTACGACAAGGGCGTTTTTAACGGAGACACAGGTTTTATCTCACTTGTTTCAAAGGCAAAAAAGCGTCTGCAGGTTGATTATAAGGGCTTGAAGGTGGAGTACAGCGAAAGTGAGTTTGAACAACTTAAGTTGTTTGCGAAGGACTTCTCTCTTGTGGGGTTTAATCTTGCTCAGAGGTTTATCGAACTTGGTCTGCCGCAGGAATTTACCGCATACGGCTATCTCAAATCCAACTGCTACAGAGGAAAGATCACCAAAGAGTTATCCCTTCTGGATCTCTGCGCGTGATAACGAAAGTGAGGTGAGACTGCGTGGCCGGTAAGACAAACACAAGACAGATTTGCGTGTTCAAGACCAAGAAAGCGTTGCTGGAGTTTATGGACGATACCCGTTGGGAAAAGGACGCAATGGCATGGCCGCACAGTCCTATGTCCCGTATCAGGATCAACGCGAAGGATTACAGCGAAGGAACGGGCGATCTTGCCACTGACGCATTTTACAACTTATCCCCGGATGAATTCCAGCGTCTTGCAAGCGTGATCACAAAAGCCAAAACCGCCACGATCAGCGACTACAACAGATGCGTCAAGCATCTGGAGCGATTGCAGAAGCTGAAAGGCGGCGGCAAGTCAAGCGGACAGCCAAACGGAATGGATAAGGTTATGGAGCTTGCCAAACAGTTTGCGGGCAGCCGTAACGAGATATTCAGCGAAGCAGGGCAAAAGATGATCGAAGCTTTGAACGAGGTTTCCTCCCCTGCCGATATTCCAAACGGATCCCTTGACGCTGCTATTGTGGAAGCGACTGCTGAGCTCGAAGAGGTCAAGAGCGCTAGAGAACTCTTTTCGGACGTGAAGATCCTCAATTACGAGAAGTACATCAATCCGGAAAACGAGGAGGAACGGCGCATCACCATGCTCAAGGTTGTTTATCATCCCAAAATGAACTACCCTTACGCTTTCACCGTTGCAAACGGCTGGGGCGTGCCGCTTATCACTAAGCAGAAGGGAGTAATGATCAAAGAGGGAAGCACACGATTTGTGGATACGGTAAACATTTTGATCGACGAGAAGAGTCTGTTCCAGATGATCGAACGGGTCAAAACGTTCCTGCAGGCAATGACTGTACACGGGCTTGCAAACTATTTTGAGTCCATCAACAACCCGATTATGTTCTACAATCTGACCGAAGAGGACTGAAAACGAAGCCGAACTGACGTCAAAAGCGTCGGTTCGGCTGTTCTTTTCTTGAAACGGGTATAAAAACGACCGTAGTATTTCACAGAGATCAAAGAAAGGATGTTTTTATGGATCACGAAATACTACCGAGAAAATTTGATATATTCTGGTCGACTCTCCCCGACGTCGGAGGCTCTGTGCAGATCGGAACTCGTCCCGCCGTCATCGTTCAAAACAACGTCGGCAATGGGAACTCAACGACTGTCATCATTGTTCCGCTTACGAGTAAAAACAAGCGAGACTTACCGACGCACGTTGAGCTGCCGCCAAGCGTTACTTCCTTTGCGTTGAGTTCAACCGCTCTTTGTGAGCAGATCCAGACGATACCGATCGATCGGCTGAAATACAAAATGGGAGAAATAAAGGACTATGAGTATAAGCAGAAGATCAATGACGCCCTGCGCGTTTCACTCGCCTTGAATTAAATTGTCATAAAAAAGTTACTCGATCGAGCCCTTTTCGTGCTTGAAAGTCGGTCAGTGTGCTTGATTTTCGGAGTCGCTTATGATATAATATGATCAGTTCTTTATACCCTTGTGTATATACGACGGAGGAAAACAAAATGGCAGTAAGTTATAAAAGATTGTGGCATCTGCTCCTCGATAAGAACATGACCAAACTGGACCTTGCAAAGTCTGCTGGGGTCTCTCGCTATGCTCTTACGAAGATGGGCAAGGATGAAGACGTCACAACCGACGTTCTTACGAAGATATGCGACGCCCTCGACTGTCAGATCGAGGACATCGTTGAATTTATCCCGGGGAAGAAAGAAGAATGAAACTTCTCTTTAAGCAACGCTTCTTTTCGTGGTTTGACAGCTACGATATTTACGACGAGGCGGGAAACACTGTATATGTGGTCAGAGGGCAACTCGCTTGGGGACATTGCCTAAAGATATTTGACCCCGCAGGCCGTGAGGTTGGAACGGTCAGAGAAAAGATCATCACGTTCCTTCCCAAGTTCGAGGTCTATATGGGTAACAACTACATCGGAAGGATCAGCAAAGAGCTCACACTGTTCAGGCCGAAGTACGATATTGACTTCAACGGCTGGCACATCGACGGCAACTTCATTGAGTGGGACTACCACATTTCCGGGGCAAGAGGAGAACTGGTTGCCTCGATCTCCAAGCAGATATTTAACTTGACCGATACCTATGTAATCGATGTTGTCAACCCGAACGATGCGCTCTGCGCGTTGATGTTCGTGCTTGCTATCGACGCCGAGAAATGTTCAAAAAGAGACTGATATTCAACAATACGAGAGGATAGATAAAATGGGGCAAAAAGAAATAATACCATACAGAAACACCACTTTTGATATTGGTATATCCACTGATGACATGACATCAATATAAGTGTTTATGTAAAGAAAGACAAACTGGTTACAGTGTGGGTGAATTATGATATTGTTTACATGGATAAGAAGGCACAGGGCAACAATAAACGGCATTTTGATAACTGTGTTTACATCGCTAATTTTCAATGCTATTTCTGATAATCATGGAAATCTGTTCTTGGAATTCGGAGACATATTTTCTCAGATAATTGACATTAATTCACTTGGCGGGATTTTGATAATCGTCTCGCTATTCTTGCTTGTTGTTTTTAATCTCGCCTTTGTGATAGCATCAAGGCAGCTTAATAAGAGATCATTTTCAAAAGGATTTCCCGATCTTATGAAAAGATTTACTAGCCCCCATGTTTCCGATTCGATGGGAAAAGGATGCCTTGGCTGGGGAGAGGGAAAGACGGTAGAAATCTGCAATGATATTATTTTCGGTTGGAATCCGAATAATATTATTGTCGAAAATTATGAAAACGAAATGTATAGCTTTTATTCAGAAGAGGACAGGATCAAGAAATTTGGAGAGAAGAGCTATTATTTCAACGAAAGCGACTGGCTTGAGTTTAGGAATACGGATAAGTTTAAAGCAATAATAAAGAAAGGAAACAATCTTCCGAGGTTTATGCTGAAGGAATGTTCCAAAAATTATGATAAAAAAGATAGAAAGTTGCTGGTTTCTTTAGGCAGAACTGAGTGGAGTCAAACAAGTTATGTTTGGGATAGATTTGGTAAATCAAAAGGTTCTGAGGTCGATTCAAACGAACTGATGCACGAATACTCCAGTGGTATAACCAGTGGGAATGAGTCCGAGCCATATATCCCTAACAGTTTTTGTATGCATCTGCTGATCGAAACCTTGGACAATCGTGTGGTGCTGTCCAGAATCAGTCAGGCAAAAGTTAATGATAATCCTGGAACATGGGCAGCAACTCTTGGTGAACAGCTTGATCTTGAAGATTTCACAGACGGCAACAATTTCTTTGATGATTTTGTAATGAGATGGATGAAAAGAGCCTTTCTCGAAGAGTATAAATTTGATGAGAATGTTTTTAACGATGCAGTTGACGAAGAGACTCTAAAAATTATCAGTGTAAACTTTGAATCCGACAGGTATAATTTTTCTCTTTTTTGTACGGTGCAATTGAGATATACATTTGATACCTTCAACAAGAAAATAGCTCCAACTTTAGCGACTGAAGAGGCAATAGAAGTTAAAGGAATTGCTATAAATGAAATCCCGGATATATTGATGACTTATGAAGATGAAAGAAAAAGAAAGGAATATCATCCTTCTACATACTTGAGATTGTTGCTATTCTTTATGCACAAAAATGGTTATTCAAAATCAGAGCGCATCTTATTGAAAAAAGCAAAGGACCTTTCAAAAAAGAAATAGGCTTGATACCGATTGTTGAGTTGGTAAAGTATGTACAACGAAAAGCCTGAAAGAATCACATACGGAATGGAAAATAAAATGGCGGAAATAATTCGCAAGCACATAACATTTTATGGCTATCTTCAAGGCGTGGGATTCAGGTTCCGTGCGCGCCACGCGGCAGAAAACATCGGTGCGACCGGTTGGGTCAAAAATGAATATGACGGGTCGGTATCGATGGAGATTCAGGGATCTCAAGAGCAGATAGATAAGGTCATCACGGCAATCGAGAAAGGGCCCTTCATCCATATTGAAAATATGGAACAGCAAACTATTCCGATCGAACCGGGAGAGCACTATTTCATTACAAAAGGATGAGTTTGAAACAATGGCTGATTATGGCATAGAAAAAGATTACTGTGTAATGAGCAAAGAAGAAAAGATGCGTGATCTTTTCAATAGACAAAAGCAGATGTTGGATATGTTTTTAGAGAGAAATGCTATTTCGAAGGCTGAGTATGATAAAAGCCTTAATGGATTAAAAGAAAAAATGGGAATTGATTCATATGAAGAATGATACGATGTACAAAATAGGTGTCAAGAGTCTTGAGGAAGCAGGAAATGTTATTCATCGTTTCTTGACACTTGATTTATTGACCGATCCAGAGTTCACGGTGTTTGAATCTGCGCACAAAGGCACCAATCGATCCGAAACGATGAAAACATATGGGAATAAAGAAATCCCATCGCTGATCCAGATTCAGCAGATTATTGAAAACGATAAAACCGAAGGAGTTCTGTGCGTTGCAGCGACTGATAAAGCGGATATTAGGCGTGTAGTGTTAAGTTATTTGCCTGAAATGGAGTTTATAGCTCTAAGTTTTCCTATGGCGCATGATGGGCTAAATGAAGTGGAATGCGAATTGTTAGAATTGTTGAACAAATAAGTCTGAAAGGTGTGACGGTTTAAATGTAGAAGTCGGGAATTTGCAACGATTCTTTTCTGTGCGAATGGTATAATGTTTACACCAAGAAAAAGAGCACTGAGTTTTTTTCAGAGAATGCGAAAAACGGAATAAAGCTCGGTTTTATTAGGTGATAATAAATAATGAGGTTTCTTAAATTGATGAGAAATATTGCGCGGAGGTCATATGAAGAGCACGATAATTGGGATTGGACTTATGGGAACCAATTTTGTTAACTGCGCTATGAAAAATATGAAAGCGGACGTCAGTTATCTGACTATCAATGATGATCCTCAAGAAAACGAGTGTTCCTTTGCGGAACACAAAATGCTTCTGTCTGCTACTAATACTATAGACGGAGTAGGCAAGGTGCAAATCGACATCTCTTCCTCAAGTAAGATTTGGAATATGATAGCCGACTCCAACGCGGTGTTTGTAGTTCTGGGCGCTGCAGGTCATCTTGCGTCGGATATAATGAGCGATCTTGTTAAGGTTCTCAATAAAACAGATGCGTTTAAGATGTGCATCCCTGTAACGCCTTTTATCTTTGAGGGAAAGAAACGATATGAGCACGAAGAGGAAACGGTTGATTGTATCAAAGGGCATTTTGACTCAGTACATATTATTTCAAACGAAAAGGAATTGGCAAGTTACCGTCACATAAAGAAAAAAACAGATCTTTCTGAACTTCTTTCGGCATTGAACTAAAATTGTAGGTATAATTAGCTCGGCGATAGAGCAAAGTCAGTCAATTACTTAAGAATTATAAAAATGAGGAGAATTGATAATGATGAAGTATAAGTCTTTTAATAAGATTAATGTATTTGATAAGCCAAAAGTTTATTTTACATGTCATCCGAAGGATTTTGAGAAATATTTCAATGTCATTCGTGATGACATTTTTGGTATTTGCGACTGTACTATTTATTATACTGAAAGTATGAGCGAACAACTTTCTGAAGATGATTATGCAGATCTGAGCCGAATGAACCTTTTTGTTGTTCCCGTAACGCGGTCATTACTGGAAAAGAATAATCGAACCATAAGATTTGACATTAAGTACGCTATGGAAAACGATATTCCTGTTTTGCCTTTTATGATGGAATCGGGGTTGGATTCGTTATATGGCGATTTCTTTGACGAACGGCAGTATATCAATCCATATTCTACAGACTTAACAGAGATTAGCTACAAAGAAAAATTGAGCCGGTATCTTAAGTCGGTGCTTATTAGTGCTGATACGGCGCAAAGAGTTCGTGCTGCTTTTGATGCATATATCTTTTTGAGCTACCGTAAAAAGGATCGTAAGTACGCAAATGAGTTAATGAGTTTGATTCACAGTAACCCGGAGTTTCAGGATATCGCCATTTGGTTTGACGAGTTTTTAACTCCGGGGGAAAGTTTCAAGGATAATATAGACAAAATGCTGAATGACAGCAAGATGTTTGCTTTATTGGTGACGCCTAGTCTTCTTGAAACGGTCGATGGAAAGCCGAACTTTGTTATGGCGGAAGAGTACCCTGCAGCGAGGAAAGCGGGGAAAGAGATACTGCCCGCTGAGATGGAGAGTACCGATAAAAATGCGTTAAAAGTATGTTATAAGGATATTCCGGAATGTGTTGATGCTTATAATAATGCAGAATTTAGAGAGAGACTCCTTGATTCTCTTCGGAGAATTGCAATAAAAGAAAACGATCACAGCTCTGTGCACAATTATTTGATAGGTCTTGCATATATGCATGGAATCGACGTAGAAGTCAACAGATCAAGGGCTATTGATCTTATCACTTCTGCTGCAGATAGCGGATACATCGAGGCAATCAAAAAACTAGCGACCATGTATTACTATGGTATCGATGTTTCAAGAGATTTAAAAAAAGCATCTATGTGGCAACAAAAATACATTGAACAATTAGAGCAGAAATGTATTGCGGACCCATCGATCGTTAACAAGTTGGATTTAGCAGATGCAACCAGATTTTTTTCGGAAATCGAACAGAACAAGCTTGATGTGTTACAAGTGGATCAAAATAAACTGTTAGCATTACTTCAAAAAGCAGACAATCTTTTGGATGGATTCGGTATAACAGACGAGCGTGATATCAGTAGATTTATTGAAGGCAAGTTGAATACGATACGATCCTTAGCCATCTTAAATGAACAGATTGGGGAGTATGAAGAATCCTTAAGACTGTATAATAGGGCTCTTGATCTGAGAAGAAGAATAGCGGAACTAGACCAAGAATTAAATGATGATAACACCAACACATGCAACAAATGGAGAATTGCTCAAATACATCATGATATTGGTTTGTTGATGTGTAAACAAGGCAAGCATAAAGAGGCAGTCGAAGCTCTTCTTGAGTCATTAAAGATATATCGCGAAATTTCTCAGGTTTCGGACAACTATGTTACTAGCATGCTAAGTGTTTATAACGCATTGTCTTATTCTGCTGTATTTATTGATATCGATTTGGCAGATCAAATGAGCCGTCAATCTTTGGATATAAGCGAAAAATACTACCAGAGATATCCAATGGTGCTGGAGTTACCATATGCTGCTTCTTTGCTTGCTAGATCATCTGTTTTGATCGAGTCTGCATGCACAGATTATGATAAGATTAAATCTTTATGTCTCAAAGCGGTTTTGCTATATGAAAAACATATTACGGACAATTCTGTACAGGTAACCGATGATTATATTAAAGCTCTTTGCCAATTGGCTGAGATGTGTAATTATTCGGGTGATTTCGATAGCTCCATACAATACTATAACAAATGCATCTCATTAGTATCTGTCTTGCCAAAAATATTGGGCGTTGAGTTGAATGAAACTGTTGCGCATCTTTTCTATGATTATGGGATGCTTTTGGCGATTTATCCGGAAGAGCAATCCCTTGTAAAAGCCAAATCTTACATTCTAAATGCTTTATCATTATTTGAAAAAATGTCCTTATCAAATCCGATGTATAAAGAAGTATATGGCGAGGTTAAGATGAGGCTTGAACAAATAGAAGAAAAAATTAATCAAATTGACAAAACTCCTTTAGATCCGAATTACGTTAAAGATAACGCTAAATCAATAGCAGCAATAAGCGCTTTTCATAAGTATTATTACAAAGCAAAGGTGCTTGAGGATGAGGGACAATATAGAAAGGCACAGATGTTCTATTTGTCGGTGTTAGAAAAAATAGATAAACTTAAGTCCTATGGCGCACCATTAGATGATTATTACATAGACATAAAGAATCATATTGAAAATTGCGTTGCAATGGAAAAGAGGACTAATGATGAAAAAAGCGATTATAATCGAGTTAATGAAAGCACAGAAGAAAAACGACTAGATGACGACGATTTGTTAGAACAGTTTCGAGGGTTTGTTGAAGATGGAGTTAAAGCAGATAACGAGGACGATTTTGCAAGAGCAATCCCTTTGCTAACAAACGCATTGAAAGAATTAGAGGAATTAAACGAACGTGATGTTGTGGTGGATGATCTATTTTCCACTGCACTCTACGATCATATTGCTCATTGCTTGGAAAAAATGGGAATGATTGAGCCTGCCAAGCAGTACTATGAGAAAACTGTAATTCAAGCTATTGGGCGCGCCAAAGATATATGTAGTAATCAAGATTATGATGCTGCAATTGGAAACCTTGAAAAGTTGATTGGCTTTTGCAATCGCTATGGGTTTACGGATGAGGCTATAGAGTACCGTGATTATGTTAATATTCTAGCAAAAGAAAAAGAGGAAATATCAGAAAATGTATATGAAGAAGATGATGAGGATTTTTTGTCTCCGGAACTCAGGGAAAAACTGAATAAAGCTTTGGATGAACTTGATTTTACGCCGACGACATTTAAAGAAGGCGATGAGTTTGACTACGCAGACGATTTAGGTGATGCCGGCGAGGGACATCTTGGCGCTATGATTAAATCTATGTTCAGTGATGAACGATTGTTCTCTTTGCTTGATGACGAAGAGGATGTCCAAATTGAAGGTGAAGAGGATGAAGAACTTGATTCGACGATAACTTTAACAGATGAAAACGGAGAGTCGACGGACTTTACTTTTGCTGACTTAATCGAATTTGGAGGTAAAGAGTATGTTGTTTTGTTGCCGCCTGAAGACGAAGAGCAAGAAGTAACAATCCTTTTGGTTGAACCTGGCGATGATGACGACATCGAGAATTATTTGCCTGTTGAAGACGAAAAACTGCTTGCGTTCTTGTTTGAGATTTTTAAAGAACGCAATAAAGATAGGTTCAATTTTGAGGACTGATAGGAGAGAGGGAATTATAATAATGATTTACACAGGACTAACAAAAAAAGCGTTGAAAATATCATTCAACGCACACAAAGATCAGCTTGATAAAAGCGGGATACAATACGTTTACCATCCGTATGAAGTTGCCGAACATATGGAGACTGAAACGGAAACCTGCGTTGCACTTTTGCACGATGTTGTCGAGGATACGGATACAACTTTGGACGAGCTTGCCGAAATCTTCCCGCAAGAAGTGATTGATGCACTTCGATTGATGACTCACGATCCTGAGGTTCCGTATCTTGACTATGTGAAAAAGATCAAGGATAATCCACTTGCAAGAAAAGTTAAACTCGCAGACTTGAGACACAACAGCGATTTATCAAGACTTAACAACGCGACCAAAAAAGACTTGAAACGCGTTGATAAATACAAAGAGGCAATTCAAATTCTTGAGAATTAATAACCATATATTGTCGTATCGCTCCCGTGATTTTGCAACAATGAATCACGGGAGATTTTTTTCAGTGATTTGCGAAAAACAGGCGGACGAGCAGTTATAGATAGGATAAGGTACAATAAGTTGCGCAAATTGAATCATGCAAAAAAGTAGACACGGCTTGCGGTCTCTGGTAGAATGAAGTTACGACACACATTCTGAAAGGAGACAACAAACCATGTCCAACAACATTGTACAATTCAACGAGGAAATAATCAAGGGGCAAATTAAAGAATTGGTTCGCAGCAGCGTGGAGGAGACCCTCAACGAGCTGCTTGAAGCGGAGGCTGAGAAGCTGACACAGGCTGCCCGCTATGAGCGCAGCGAAGCCCGTCAGGGCTATCGCAGCGGCCACTATGACCGAAATCTCACCACCACCTCCGGGGATGTGACGCTTAACGTTCCCCGGCTCAAGGGTATCTCCTTCGAGACGGCCATCATCGAGCGCTATCGCCGCCGGGAGAGCAGTGTGGAGGAAGCTCTCATCGAGATGTATCTTGCAGGCGTGTCCGTGCGCCGGATGGAGGACATCACTGAGGCTCTGTGGGGAAGCAAGGTGTCCGCATCCACCATCAGCGAGCTGAATAAGAAAGCCTATGTCAACATCGAGGCATGGCGTAACCGCCCCCTGCAAAGTGGTAAGTATCCTTATGTGTATGTGGATGGTATCTGCCTTAAGCGAAATTGGGGCGGTGAGTACGAAAATGTGGCTGTTTTGGTGGCGATTGCTGTGAATGAGGAGGGTTATCGTGAGGTTTTGGGCGCTGCCGAAGGCATGAAGGAGGACAAGGCAAGCTGGGTCAGCTTCTTCCAATGGCTACGTGGGCGGGGCCTTGAGGGCGTCAAACTCATTGTCGGAGACAAGTGTCCGGGCATGCCGGAGGCCGTGGGAGAGGTGTTTCCCGAGGCCAAATACCAACGCTGTGTGGTGCATTTTTACCGAAACGTATTCTCTGTTGTGCCCAAATCCAAGGTGAAAAATGTGGCGAAAATGCTCAAGGCCATCCACGCCCAGGAGAGCAAGAAGGCCGCCCGGGAGAAGGCTGCCGCAGTGGTTGCCGAGCTGAAAGCCATGAAACTGCCGGAGGCTGCAAAGAAAGTAGCGGATGGCATTGAAGAAACCCTGACCTACTGTGACTTTCCTTCCGAGCATTGGGTGAAGATCCGAACCAACAATGTGATTGAGCGGATGAACCGGGAGATCCGGCGCAGGACGAGGGTTGTCGGCGCCTTCCCGGACGGAAATTCGGCGTTGATGCTGGTCTGCGCCCGGCTGCGTCATGTGGCCGGAACCCAGCGGGGCAGCAAGAAGTACATGAATATGAAGCATCTGGAAGTCATGGAGCAGGAGCCGCCGGCCGTGTAAGTAGCAGCCAGGTCACAAAGCGTCAAGGGCAAGACGAGCGGCGTACCGCCGCCCTTGACCCTTTGCGCCCTGCCCGCTGAAAGGTAACCAAGGGGCGGTTAAGCCGCCCCCTGTAATAGGATTTCTGCCAGAGACATAATCAATTTTGCGCATAACTCTTGACATTACCATAGATTGTAAAAGCCAACAAAACAAATATCGAAAGGACTTTGCAGTATGAAAAGAACCGTAAGCCTTATCCTCGTGCTTGTCACCCTTACCTCGCTTTTTGTTATTTCAAGCATACCTGCGTCGGCCGCATCAGCCAATTATACCATCACTGTCACAACAAACAAATATTACACGATATCCAACCTTGGAAGCGGCAAATTTCTAAACGTTTACGGATCAAAAAACGCCAACAACACGAACGTTACCATTTATACATATGACAGAACCAATGGGCAACAGTGGAAAGCAGTTGCATACAACGGATATTACTATTTCGTACCGAAATGCGCGACCGGTAGGGCGCTAAACGTTTACGGATCCACCTCTAAAGAAGGAAGTAATGTCTGCTTATGGTCTCAGGCGAAAAACTCTACCCAACTCTGTAAACTTGAATATAGTTCTTCACCCAGCGGTGTGATCATAAGAAGTGTTAATAATCCACAGTATGTGCTGACCGCAAATGGTAGCGGTAATTCTTCTAATGTGTGTCTGAAGAAGTATAGTGCTGGAAATGCGTATCAAGTTTGGAATTCCGACATTTTTAATATTACGTTCAACCGTCAGCTTCAGGAGACCGTTATCGTTAAGCACAATTATCTTCAAACGGATCCGCAGTGGAATAAGAGCAATATGAAGTATAATAATTCCTATTTAAGCAAGAGCGGTTGCGGGATCTTTTCCATCGTTAATGCGGTATATAATTCTACTGGCAATTTTATTAACCCTTTGGATGTTGCCGATTGGGCGTACTCCAAGAGGTATTTCAACCAAGCTAAAGGAACAAACGGCGGCGGAATATGCGACACAAGGGCGTTTACTGAAGTTGAATCAAAGTTTGGTGCACAATACGGATTTAAATATGTCGGCTACGGAACCAATCTTAATAACAATACCCTTAAGAACCATTTGAGCAACGGAGGAACCGCTATCATTTGGGTTGACGGGCATTATATGTGTCTTGTTGATTATAACATTTCGACAGGAAAGTTCCTTGTCTTTGATCCTGCCCCTGGCTCTGGAACAAGACGCGCTGGAATTACGACGGCGGGAGGTGACTGGAAGACCATTGCACAACTTTCCAAGTATCCGATTAACGTGAAAGCTTACTGGATGTTTTCCAAACGGTAAACATGTAGCCCTTTAATGATAAACTACGAAAGCACGGACACATGTTGTCCGTGCTTCGTTGGTATATAATGTTCGAAGACTAAACCAATGGTTTAAGGATGTCCGCGTATGGTTTATTGAATGATGCGTCGGTTGCATATATAATATTTTTAGTTTTTACACGGAGGAAAGAATGAAATGATAGGAACAAGGATAAAAGAATTACGCATTAAAAATGGGTTGACTCAAGAAGATTTGGCCATGCGATTGCTTGTTTCCCCACAAGCAGTTTCCAAGTGGGAAAGAAATCTTGCCGATCCTGATATAGGACTGTTAATCCCGATTGCGAGAATATTTGGCAAAACCGTCGATGTGCTATTGTCCGAAGTCAAGCAAGAGGTTGACATTGACGCTATGGTAGATTGCAGTGCTGTATTGCATGACGATAAAGGAAAAATGAGAAAAGGGACTATAACAGTCGACAATAAATCTAACTGTACAATTGAAAAAATGTATATCAAGGTCAAACTCAGTGATCATAATGGTCGCGTTATAAATTCCAAAGAAGTAAGATTTTACGACTTGGAAGCACATGAATCATCTCGTTCGTCGTTTCTATTTTTGAATTGTGATCTAACGGAACAGTATCAGGTCCAATTAATAATCACATATTTCGTTATTAAAAAATGAGACCGCTTTTATAGGTGGCAGATTTGTTGTTTTCTTGAAACTCAAACAAAACCTCCTCCATATTGAAGGTGTTGCAAAGCAACTATTTTCAATATATGAAGGAGGTTTTTCAAATGCTGAGAGGCAAAACAATCATGTCAAAAGAGTTTCCAAAACTCGGAGGATTGCCCGACGACGTCAGAGAGGAGATCTTGAAGAAGGAAAACGACGGAGCCTTTCTTTTCGCTCCGGCTAAGCGATTTGAAAAGGAATCATCTTGCCGATGTCTGCGGTGCGGCGCTCACGGAAAAGCGGAACATGCTTTACCCGTTTGTCCGGAGTGTGGGAACAACAACGCAAGGACGTTTCGAAAAGGCAATTCGGGAGAACGAGGCGAAACGGAAATCCGGTTGGTTTCTACGATTGACGATTTTACGGTAATTCAGGACATCAACTGCAAAATTGTCGAGACCGAGGAAGAGGGTCTGACTGTCAAAGAGAACGAACATACTCGCATTTTCATTAAGGGCAGCGATATGCTGGCGTTTTCAAACGGCAACCGCTATATGTACGGGCGCTGTGAACCGTGCTGGCAAAAGACGGATCAACCTTATGGAAGAAGTAACAAGAGTGCTCGGCTGATTTATGATTCAGGCTTTATGAAGCATCCGCAGTTTGCCGATATGCTGGAACCGCTGTCGTGGCGAACGGATGAGATGTGCAAAGCTCTGAAGCTGATCGTATCCGGGACCAAAACCGCTGACCTTAAGTTTATGCCCGAGGTTGATTTTCTGAAGCTCGACTATTCTCTAATTCGTGAGTCCGGAGACTGGAAAGCAACAGGACAAAGCGAGCCGGTTGAGGGCGCCGGGAACTTTATGAGGATGCATAGCTGGTGTTCTAATTGCGGGAAATACTTTGAGCAGATCAAGGAAAAGGATCGCTACGGTTATCACGATGATCACAGCTGTCTTCACTGCGGAAGCGGAGGATATTACAGTCATATAACGCATTATCTTGTGGACGCCGTGGAGCAAGACGGAGACGCTGTTCTGAGAATTTCCTGTGTGAGCAAGAAACGTGCTTTTTCGTCATCGCTGATCATAGGAGTTGATCCGAAGGTTGAAACTGTGCACGAGATCAACTACACTAACTATGTGCTTGTGCGAGCGGATGGAGCAGTCACATTTTTCGACGAAAATAGGCAGAGCATCGACAAATTGCAAATGCCGGAAAAGTTCGCCGGCCAAAGGGATCAGATCCACTATTCCGATTCCGCTAAAGCAATACTGGAAAGTAGTAAGGCAATCGCGAGGGCCGGATTCAACTGCGGATACGAGCACGGTATTTCTCCGAAGTTCTTAGAAAAGTTGAAGGACATTCCTTGCCTTGAGATCTTTGCAAAGTTTGGTTTTTATCCGATCGTTAACGACATCATCCAAAAGCCAATTTCAGATATCCCAGCTTACTTCCGCAAGCCTTTGAAGGATTCAAAGATCGGGAAGCTGACTAAGCCTCAGATCAAGTCGATGAAGGAGTCGGTCGTTACCCTCAAGCATCTTGTGGCGTATATGCAGGCGCTGAACAAGGACAAGGATGCGCTTTACGGAGACTTTTACGATCTCGCATGCAGATCGCACGAGCGACATATTCTTGACGTACTTCGAGTTGGCATACCTGGTATGACGGTCAGCAAGATCTGCGACTACATCAAGCACGTAGATGATTTCCAATGTTGTCCTGCCAATGAGAGTATG
Source organism: uncultured Eubacteriales bacterium (assembly GCA_934552855.1). GTDB lineage: Bacteria > Bacillota > Clostridia > Oscillospirales > Acutalibacteraceae > UBA6857. The sequence goes on from CAKTEU010000023.1 coordinate 17,128, forward strand.
CAGCTCTGGCCGGATTACCTGAGGATGCTCAGAGACAGTGACTGCGACCTTACGGATTAGAGGCTCGTTTATCCGAACTCGCTGAAAAGGGAGCACGACAAGATGAGCCGAAAGATCACTCGGATCAAAGACGAAAAGCTGTCAGGAGACTTTGAGGAGCGAGCGTCGAGTAATGAGTGGCTCGCCTTTAGGGGAAAGAAACTGTCCGCAATTATTCCGAAACAATTGACCGAGCTGTATGAGGAGGGACGAAAACTCAATCATTGCGTTGGTTCTTATGCACGAAGTGTTGTCGACGGAAAGTGCGTCATCGCTTTTCTTCGCAAGAACGATGATCTCGACAGTCCTTATTGCACAGTTGAAGTCAGGGATAAACACATCGTTCAGGCAAGAGGATACAGCAACCGCCTCGGGAATATGATCCCAGGCGTTTCGGACTTCCTCAAGGATTGGGCGAACGAAAAGTAGCTTCAACTTGATGTGGCGTGAGGAGGTTAACTATGAAGGTAAGTAATAACGCATACAACGGGCTAAACAAAATTGCTGAAAAGACGAAGATGGACTGCTGGTTCTTTATCCGTGTTGTCGGAGAAGACGACGAAGTTTATGACCTCGAAAACGGTGAGTTTCTTCCGATGGATGTCGCCATTTCGCAATTCGCAGAGGGGATCGTCGATCCACTTGATGAATACGGACTGACCGATGATGAGAAAAAGGACGTAACCGAACTGTTCGACAGTCTAGGTATCGTGATAGGTGGCTGATATGGTGGAAAAGACAAAACTTGAATCCGTCAAATCTGTCGCCATGAGTTTTCTCTATCTCGACGCTAAGGTCGATAAGAAGATCCCTTTCGTTGTATCGCATCCGTACTTTACAACAACGGTGGCGACAGCGTACGAAGACGGCAAGCCGGCTATGCTTGATATTACTACAGAAGAAGGACTCAAAAAGGCAAGGGAAGCTGTTGAGAAGGACGTTAAGAAGGTTGATAATTATCTTCAATTTCTGCACATGATCCGACCGCTGTACTTGCCGGCTTTCTTCAAGTACACCGAGAAGTATTTGAGCAAAGAGGACTTTTCGCGATTTCTCGGAAGTATGTGGACGCTCGTAGAGTTCCCTAACGCCGATCCCACTGTCTCCCCTGCGGAATTTGTGAGATACTTTCAGCAGGCTGACAAGGAGATACTGATGGAGGAGGGCGACTATAAGAGGTATCTGTCATTGCCCGATGAGCTGATGGTTTACAGAGGCGCCAAGCCGAAAGGCGAAGTCTTGGCTTTGTCATGGACGCTCAGCAAAAAGAAAGCGGAATGGTTCGCCAACCGTTTTCAGTCTGACGGCACTGTCTATCGGGCAAAGATTGCAAAGGAACACGTCCTCGCCTACCTCAATTGTCGAAGCGAGCAGGAGGTGGTTGTAAACTACCGGAAACTCTTTGACATCACAAGGGAATAACAAACAAAGCCGGCGCTTCAAAAGAGGCGTCGGCTTTCTTCTATTTTCGGAAGAAAATTCATAATATTTTCGGAAGTGAACTGTTGATTTTATCGGAAGTCTGTGATATACTATACACATAACTGCGAACCGGAGGTTAATTATGAACCGGAAATATATGAATCGAATTGCAGACAGAATACTCGCTGAGAGATTAGAGTCCAGCGGAGCTGTCTTAATTGAGGGACCAAAGTGGTGTGGGAAAACGCGTACCGCTATGGAGGCGTCAAAGAGTTATTTGTTTATGCAGGATCCTGATAAACAGATATCCTATCTGAAAGCGGCGGATACAAAGCCTTCTCTGCTTTTGAAAGGTGAAACGCCGCGTTTGCTTGACGAATGGCAAACCGCCCCTGTTTTATGGGATGCGGTGAGATTTGCCGTTGATCAAAGAGGGGAAGCGGGACAGTTTATCCTGACCGGTTCTGCTGTGCCGAAGGATAATGCAGTGCAGCATACAGGAACAGGGCGAATTTCAAGACTGACAATGCGTCCAATGAGTCTATTTGAATCAGGAGAGTCAAACGGCGAAGTATCCCTTGGCGACCTTTTTGATGGAAAGACAGATATCGCCGGTTTTTCAGAACTCACGATTGAACAAGCTGCCTATGCCATTGTACGCGGTGGTTGGCCGGCTTCTGTCGGAGAATCTGAGAAAAATGCTTTCAGACATGCGATCGATTATGTTGAGGCGATCATCAATGCGGATATTTCCAGAGTGGACGGTATTGAAAAGAGCCCCGTGCGTGTGCGTGCGCTTTTGAGATCACTTTCGCGCAATATTTCAACGCTGGCAACAATTAAGACGATTCACGACGATATTGCTATGGGCGATAACGATGACAGCATTTCCGAAAAAACAATCAGTCAGTATCTGAACGCTCTTGACAGGATTTTTGTAACGGAAAATTTGCCGGCGTGGAATCCGGCTCTTCGATCCAAAACCGCAATCAGAACTTCACCCAAGCGTCAGTTTGTTGATCCTTCGATTGCAGCGGCTGTTATGCGTTTGACGCCCGAAAGACTTCTTGATGATTTCAATTACTTCGGATTTCTTTTTGAGTCCCTTTGCGACAGAGACCTCCGTGTATATGCGGATTCTATCGATGGTCAGGTTTTCCATTACCGCGATGCGAGTGGGCTGGAATCGGACGCTGTCGTCTGCCTGAATGACGGCAGATGGGCGGCGATAGAAGTCAAACTCGGATCTAAAGAGATTGAGGATGCAGCAAAGCATCTTTGCAAACTCAGGGATAAAGTCAACACCGAAAAGATGAAAGAACCGTCATTCTTAATGGTTTTGACCGGAACAGAAGTTGCTTATCGCAGAGATGATGGCGTTCTGGTAGTTCCAATCGGATGCTTGAAAAACTAATCACAATATCAGAAGTGAAACCTTAATATTTTCGGAAGTAAGGTCGCAAAATCTTACGAAAGGAGATCGCTATGACGAGCACGCCGTTTCACGTGTATTATACAGCGCGTATACTTGACAGCCTGCAGGACGATGACAAATTCATCCCGTCCTTTGCTTCGTCGGATATCAAAGTGTATCCGTATCAGGTCGGCGCGGCGCTGTTTGCCACACGCTCTCCTTATTCTAAAGGCGTTGTACTGATGGACGAAAGCGGGCTTGGCAAGTCCACGGAAGCAATGCTCGTCGTTACGCAAAAGTGGTACGAGGGTAAAACGAGAAGTATCATTTTTGTCCCCAACGCCGATCTCTTGGTGCAGTGGGAACGGCTGATCGAAAGCAAATACAGTATTTCGTTTGTTACGATTGCAAATGCCGCACAGCTCTCCGATGTGGGCAACACATTCGAACAGGACGCGGTTGTTCTTACCACCTTTGATTTCGCGGTTCAATGTGCCGAACAGATTGAGAAGATTATCTTGGACATTGCCGTGTTTGAGGAAGCAAGTTTGCTTGCGGCGGTTTACAAGGACGATAACAAGCAGGCAAGGGAACTCAAACGGATCACGGACGGCTCCTTCAAGCTTCTCCTCACTGGCACGCCGATCGAGAAGAACATTCTCGACCTTTACGGGCTGATGTATTTCATTGATGAGACGATCTTGCCGAGCGAGCAAGAGTATATGTCCCGATATTTCAGAAAGCCGGAGAATTATCCGGAATTGGCGGAGCTTGTCAGTAAATACTGTTTCCGCACTTTGCGAAGTCAGGCAAAGCGGTATGCCAAAATCCCGGAGCGCATTGTTCTGACCTGTGAGTTTGAGCAATCGCCGGAAGAACAACGCTTATATGACCTTTTGCAAGCTTACATAGAAAAGCCGAAAAGGATCGCTTTCCCGGAAATGGACGCCTATGACCTAGCTCTGATGCTGTTCGATCTGCAGGGCTCGTCTACTCCGGCAATTGTGAAGTCTATTGAGGGAATCGTTGCAAGGATTGAAAAGACGCCCGGAGCAGAAGATGAAATCGCAGAATTTACCGCCATGCTTAACGCGGCAGCGGAGATCAAAACAGATGAAAAACTAAAACGCTTTCTTGCCGTCATTGAACCCTGCTTCAAACTTTTGAAAAAGGTCGGTGCCAATCGTAAGGCGGTCGCTTTCACCGAGAACAGGAAAACACAGCAATACCTTTACGACCAACTGAAAGATCAATATAAAACCTACCTCTACAACGGTTCCAAGGATTACCGTTCCATTGAGGGATTCAAGCAGGATGGGGAAATCCTTATTTCCACCGATCAGGGGGCAAGAGGCTTTGGTTTAGAGATTGCCTCTCTGATCGTCAACTATGATCTGCTTTATAACACGCTTAAAATGGAACAGCGTATTGACCGCTGCCACCGCCTGAATCAGCAAAACGACGTAATCGTGCTGAACTTCCTCAATAAGAGCAATATGGCGGACGTTCGCAAGTTGGAACTTGTCAACAAGCGTATGCTTGTGGCTGACGGCGTGTTCGGTATGACCGACGTCATATTAGGCGGCTTCACCGATAATCTCGATAAATCATTGCGTGATCTGAAAGTCCGTACGCAGGCACAGATCGAAGCGGATCACGATGCGGTCCTGAACGCTTATGAGGACGAAAACCGGCGTGACGTGGAGTCCGCCGAAGAAGTGCTGTTTACCACCTTCACCGGCGAGCTTGCCAAGAAGGTCAATATCACGCCGAAATACGCCGATGAACGGATCGAACAAGTAAACCGTGATTTGTGGTCGCTTGTTAAGTACTTCTTCGACGAGTACAATGCAAACAGCGACGACTGCCGCTTTCTTATCAATGAAGAAGCGCATGCCGTCACCGCTGTCGATTATACGGAGCTGCCGTATTTGTTCTACTACTGGACAGGCGGGCAGAGCAAGCGGTATAAAGCGTTGAAGGAGTTCAAGAAGATCACACTCATCTCCCCGCTCGCAAAGGGCGTCCTTTACAATCAGGGGTGTGCGGACAAAGGAAAACTCACCGTTGACGGAGAAATCGAACCGTGCAAAATTGCCTTTTATACGGTCGATATCTTAGCGGGTCGCAAATATACCGGGAGAAGCTACAATCTACTTTGCGGCGTAACGGGAAGCGGAAAGCATTTGACCGATGATGAGTGCAAAAGCATCCTTGCCATGCCGGTGACGGATTGGAGCGAGGAGGGACGCCGGAGCGCCTACTGGTTGAAATCCCATAGTTCAAGCCAAATGGACAGGCTTGTGTCGCTGGATGAGTTTGTGGAACAGTCGGTAAAAGAAAACTCATCAGCGCAGGCGGAGGAAATGGACAGGCTTCGCAGAAAAGCGTCGGTCGATAAAGCAAAGCTGGAGCATGAACTTGTGGATATTCGCTCTGAGATTTCAGAACTTGAAAAGCAATCGGCAAATACCACAAGCGACCGCATGCAGCGACTTGTGTTAGAACGCAAGCTCGGCGAAGCGAAAAACAAACTCATGGCAAAGGAAGAAAGCATTTACTTTGATGCCATGAGGATAGACCTTGCCTGTGAGGAAGATATAAAGGATTTTTTCAAGCGGAAGGATTTTTTGTTTGCAATCGTTTTCCTTTTTTGCGCCTGCATAACATATAACGATCATGCGTCACTGTTTTCGCAAATGATCGTTATTCTGAGGCTAATCTTCAAAAGAAAATATAGCTATGATGAGGTTCAGCAGGCAGTAGCATGCTTGAAGAACGTTTTCCTCTGTTTCAACTATGATATCAAACATCATGTTGAATCTATCATCAACATTATGCGAAAACTCAAAGTTCGAAGCAAACGGGATATAAAAGTACGGTACGCGTTTCCTCAATAGGTCAGTATGACGTTTGTAATACCAGTAGTTGTGTTCATCGCAATCAAAGGAGTATTTCATTCTGACAAAAAATGATGAAGACTCATCTTTTTTGCTTTTTACTTTTGAATAGAAAAAGCTTAGCGAGGCATTATTTGTATACTCCCTATCTGTATAGAATCCCTTGAAAAAGCCATCCTTTCCAGAGAAAAGCGGGAGTACTATTTCTTGACCATCAAGGTCTTTTTTTATTCCCCTATAGCGTTTTGTTAGAATGGTGTAGGGCTCTTTCTCGAGACTCTGCTGTCTTTCGACATCCGAATAAATAATTGACACTGTTATTCCCTCCATATAAACTAATAAAACTTTTCTGTTTTGAATGCGAGTTGTGCTAAATCTATTTGCATATAGAATCGAAACACGTTATCCATAAGATCCGGATTGCTCATTATCGAATCGAAACTTTCTAACGAACAATCTTCGCCCAACCGCTTTACAATACGAAGAACTGTATTGACAATCTGTTTGTAGTGTTCAAGCGTTTCTGTAAAATCTCCGTCCGTTTCAGGAATTGGAAGTCTATCGGAAGGTGGATAATTGTATTCGGAATAATAATTGTATTCGTGCAAATCACTTTCGCCCCTGATTATTTTATTTGCAAGAAGATCTCCTGCCTTCGAATGGTAATTTTGCCGGTGTTGTTTTAGAAAAAGGTATCTGATATAATCGGTAATCTTCTCAGGGTATTTGTCAATTGTGAAACGATCGAGAGAGGCATCTAAAAAGGTTTCGCGATGAAATATTAAAACTTCAGTTATCGTATCCCATACTGATTTGCAGGTATAATCAGATTCTTTTTTGAGAGGGACCTCTATTTTCTCTTTTTTTAACCAGTACAGTATTTCAGGTTCGGAAGATTCAAGAAGCTCTGCACTCTCTTTCTCGTTTTTGCAACCTTGATAATCATATGCCTCTAAATATGTATATTCAGTATCTTTATATGGGCGGGTCAGGTAAATCGTCTCTCCTTGAATAGACACGTTACAGGCACCCTTTGGAACTGTTGTCAGTTTAACAACTTCTCCTTCAAAATACAGTCGAACCATCCATACGTCTTTAACGAATACGAGATTACCTTCATTATCGACAGCTCCGGTGCATAGGCGATCCTTATTCCACATCCAGAACTCGTTTTTTTCAAGGCAATAAATATCGTCGAAAACAATGGTTTCATCATCCATAACGAACCATATCTCCACATTTTCGCCGATCAATATGGTGTTGCCGTCGTTGCTATTGAAACAAAGCTCTCCATTATGTTCTTCATAAAACCCCAACGACACATTAAAACGATTCCAAACGAGCAGATTCGAACGAAACGCGTATTTGCTTGAATTCAATACGTAGTCTCTAAGTTTCATATGCAGCTCCGCGAATTAAGAAGTCATTTGTCATAGAGTTTACGCCATGCGCTTTTGTAAGCTATCATTGCAAGTTCTCTAGCCTGTGCTTGAGTAACAAGGTATTTGATGCTTTTCAGATCCTTGATATATTCTTCAGAGACGCCGTGTTCCAAAAGTAATTGGTGCAGTGCTTTATCCTCAAACAACTTTGAAGCCCTTCCTTTTCTCGTCATTTCCATGACTTTGTATGCTGTTTCAGGATCAATCCTGTGTTTCAACAGATGATGGTAAATATCTTCTCTTGCGGTGATAGTCTTTCTGTATTTGACAGAACCGTTCCTAATGGATGGAAGAATATATGGAAGCCAGGCGCTGCTGTGGATGAGTCCGCAGATTTTGAACAGATCTGAATAATGATTGATTTCAATACATTCGAGCAATTCTTTGATGATTGGGATATCCGGCTCGTAAGGTAAATAGCAATCGAATGCCTCAGGCTGAGATAAATACCCGAATACTGTCGGATCGTCCATCTCAGAGAACGGGAATACTTTTTTATCAGCGAACAACTTGTCAATCGGCACGATGTCGACATAAATGAAGAGATAACCCTCCTCGATCGGAAAATCAAGTCTATGTATGTCCTTTTGCTTGGCATGGAACATCCTTTCCATATAAGTCACCGCATCTTCAAACCGACCGGAAGGTACGCCCAAGGCGAGAGAAGGACCTCTGTCATGACGATAACCGAGAAACGATTCAACACGCAAGTTCTGACCGTCACCGAGCATTTTATGTCCGCACTCGGGACAGTTTTTGTCCGGAAGGAGAAGGCCCGTATCAATTTGCTCGTCTGCTACAAATTCAACGTGCTTGCAAGTCTCACATCTATAATGCGGCTGGAGGGGGTTTATTTTAGTGATACCCAGCGCATAGTTGATCAAAGACGCTCCGTTGGCTCCAATCAAATAAAAAGGGAAATCGTAGTTTTCCGCGCTTTGGATAATCTCTCTATGCGCCAAATAAATCGGAGCATATCCGAAACGAGTTGAAGTGTCCAGTTTTTCCTGAACTCGTTTTTCTATGATTTCAGGGAGCGGCATGCGGTATTTCATTTCAAGACTTGAAAGGACCATTTTTTTCAGCTTGTTGTCTGCTTCTGGATCGTTCTTGATTTTGATTTCAAGATATCCGGAAATGTTGCTATTTTGGATATTACTCATTTGCTCTATCACCTTTCTATATGAATACATTCTCCCCACGGAGTCTCCACATCGCTATCAATGATTATCCACATCACCGGCAACCCGCAGGCTGCATCCTCTTCCGGAAAATCTGCGTAACCGTCAGTCAGAATTATGACAGCTGTCGGCAGATCGTCTTCATAGTGATCTTTCATATATCTGAAGATCGCTCTGAAACTTGTTCCTCCTCCCCCGATTGGCTTGATACTGATCAGATCGTCTACAGATTCAAATTGCTCCGGCTCTGACACTTCGGTATCGAAGAATGATAATTCTCCGGAAAGATTATCAATTTGTTCGACCGCGTCTTTGATTTCGTGATATGCTTCACTCAATGCGTTGTCTGATATTGACCCGCTTGTGTCAATTAAGAACCAGAGTTTGTCTACTTTATCGCCGTACACGTTCTCTTGAAAAGAAGGCATAATGAAATCACCTTGAAACCTGTGGTCGGGGACAGAGTAGATATAGTCGCTTCTGTCGTGTTGAATGAAGTCGTGCAGAAGCTGCTGCCAGTTTGTCTTTGGCGTATGCGAAATGTCTTTCAAATATCTTCCAAAGCTATACGGTATGCCGGTTCCCGATCCCGCGATGGATGCGGCTTCTTTTATGTACTGATCCCATTCGTCGTCTGACATGGAGTCAAGTATATGCTCCCAAATGATATGCTTGTCAAATCCGCTCTTTCCGTACTGTTTTTGGATTTCCTCCGGAGAAGCTTTGAGAAGCATATCGTATACTTCTTCTGCACTGTACAGCCGTCCTTCCTTACCGTTTGGCACAAGGTGCATCACTTCTTCGCCGTCTATCACGTATTCATGGACTCCAAGCGTCTCCATAATCAGTGAATTGACTACGATATCGCAGGCGATATTGTACAAGTGCGGGCGAAGAGAACGACCGCGAGTACAGTGGTGCAGGACACAGTGCATAAGTTCATGAAGGAAAACGAATCGAAGTTCACCTTCGCTGAGTTTTTCCGCAAACTCGGGATCGAAAACTACTCTTTTCATGTCTGTAAAGGCGGTGCCGCATTCTGAAAAGCCAAGCTGCAGATGAAGAAGCAGCCTTCCGAAGAAAGGATGTGTTGAAAGGAGCCTTGCTCTGACGCCGATCAAGCGAGGAGCAATTGCTTTTATTCGTTCCTGTTCGATCATTTTACTGACCTCACAATCTGTTCTTGTTTTTTGCGAGCCAGTCCTGCATAGGGCGGCTTTTCATAAGTAGTAACTTTGCATTTGCAAGGGAGTTGAGATCTTTAAAGAAGGTCATAGCAAAGTCTGCGGGGAAATGAGAAGCATACTCGCATACGTTGTCGAGTTCATTCTGACGCAGCCGGTCAGCTTTTGCACGTACTGCCGCCGTGAGACTTGCTGTCAAAGCGTAGAGAGCATCTTGGGTTTTAGGATATGTATGACAAACTCCATGCAGGATCTCATCAGCTGAAGGCAGGGAGTCGCAGACTCTGCACCAGGTTTCGAACGCAACCGCCGTGTCGGAGCCGACACAAGCACAGATCATTGGATGACAGCTTTTGAAATCTCCGGCGCGATCAAGAGTTTTCAAAATATTGCTCACAAACATCCAGCTTCTCGGAGTTGGGTAGGCAAGGTCGCTCGATTCAGGCTCGGCGCAAAGCTTGCTGTTGTCAAAACCGAGATAGCCGATGATCCTGCTGTCGATCCCTGCCTGTGTCGCCCATCCCTTCCACGATTCAAAATCGCTCTGTACGTTGTAGTGCATCAATCTGTTGCAGAGTGTTTTCGGCATCTTATATGATACGCTTTGGTCGGTCGTGCGGTTTCCGGCGGCGATCACGATGCAGTTTTCTGGGAGTGTGTGTTCACCGATCCTACGGTCAAGCGTAATCTGATATGCCGCTGCCTGAACGGATTGCGGCGCGGCAGATAGCTCGTCGAGAAAGAGAATGTTTACGACGTTTTCAGACGGATCCATATCAAAGATACGGGGCTTGAGCCAGTTTGTAAACTGTTTGTGCTCATCTGCGACAGGAACACCGCGCAGGTCGATCGGGGAAAAGAGCAGAAGACGCACGTCGGTGACGGTGACCCGCTTTCCCGTTTTAAGCTCAAGCTGTTCAGCAAGTTGCTTGATCCCGTCTGATTTTCCGATCCCGGCAGGTCCCCAGAGAAAAGGAGTGGGAATGGCACTGAAAGGGAGATGCGTCTCCATCGCTCCGCAATAGAGTACAGTCAATTGATTCACGAGATCACTGACAGAGATGTTGGGAATATTGATGTTTTGGTTTTCGAGTTTCATGATGCTTTCCCCTCCGTTTCGGAAAGTTTTTTATCGATGTTTTCAAGTTCGTGGATGAGCGACTCAATCGTATCCTGATACGGATTACCCTGATCAAGATCCTGCTCCGCTTCCTCACGCTGTTTCTTTGCGTTAGAGATCTGCTCCTCAAAGTTCTTCACACGGTTTGGAAGATCCTCAAGAAGTCGGTCAATTCGCATAGCGCAACCGAGCGCCTTGTCTCCGTCCATTTCGACGTAGTATTTGCCACCGTCGTTACTGGTTACGTAGACGTAGGGTTTGTCCTTCATCATGTTGGCGGGTAGGATGATTTCAAATCCCTGATACGTATCAAAGACGCGCTCTTTTTCTCTCATTACGTTGTCGATGATCGCTTCTAAAAGCTCTTCACCGAATGCATGCCGTTCCTCCATCGGAACGGTTTCTTTATACCGGGTGTAGCGATCAATATCTCGAAGTGCTTTTCTGCGGAGTTCTTTCAAAGATTTGATCTTGTCGGGGACGCTGTCAATGACGGCGCGAAGATCAATGAGTTGTTTCTGACGCTGACGTCCTGACATACGAGCGCGTTCGAGTCGGTTGGCGGTTTCCACACGCTTTTTGATAAGCGGATTGCCAATCGCAAGAGCCTTAACCTCCGCATAAGAGAGAACGGTGTCTGCGATATCGTCCTGATCACGGGAGCCGGAAGTGCCGGAAAGAAAGCTGGAAATGAACCGCTGCTTGTTTTCAAGAAGCTGCCAGCTGTAGCTGTCGAAACTTCCCTCTGTAATATAACGGAAAATAAAGACTTTTTCGCAAGTGTTTCCGCGACGGATGATACGGCCCTCACGTTGAACCATATCGGCGGGTCTCCACGGCACGGAGAGATGGTGGAGAGCAATCAGTTTTTCCTGTACGTTGACGCCTATGCCGAGTTTAGCGGTGGAGCCAATCACTACGCGGACAAGTCCTTTGTTCATCTTCTCAAAGAGCTTTGCACGGGCGCTTTCCGAAGTAGCGTCGTGTACGAACGCTATCTCGTATTCTGGGATACCGCGACGGACGAGAGTGTCCTTCAGGGTGTCGTAGACGTTGAATTCCGATTTCGGCGTTCCGAGATCAGAGAATACGACCTGACAGGTTCCCGGGTATGCGATGTACATTTCAATGACTTTTTTTGCGCAAGCATTAATCTTGCTGTTCAGCACATCAGAATACCCGCAAGAGATTTCTGTTTCGGAAAGATCGACGAGCCGGATATCAAGAGCGCACTTGCGCCCGTCGGTCGTGATCTTGAGAAGATTGTCCTCGTTGCGTTTGACCTGACGGGAGCGGATTGCTTCCGTGCGTTCAGACAGGTATTTGATGTACTCTGCTTGTGCTTGGCTTTTTGGAACGCAGATATTCTCATGACCATCAAATGAAGGAAGCTCCTTGTCGTCCTTTTCAGTCTGATGAAAGTCGCAGACGGTTGAGAACAGACTCATAAGCTCCGTGAGATTGTGAAACGACGAGAAACGCGTCATAGGGCGAAGGTTGCCTGCATCCACGTCGATCTCAAAGTTCGTTTCTCGCTCGCCGAAGGTGTTGATCCACATATCAAAGCTGTCGCTCTCGCGAAAGCGAAGCTCGTTCTGTTGGAGATATGACTGAAGAACGAACAGATCCGCAAGAGAGTTTGTGAGCGGTGTTCCGGTAGCGAAGATCACTCGTTCTACGCTGTGGCATTTTTCGAACATCTCACGGCACTTCTTGCTTCCGTTGTTATGCATACCGACGATGTTGTCCGTGCGGGACGTGAGAGGGATGTTCTTGTAGTTGTGCGCTTCATCTACAAAAAGAGTGGTGATGCCGAGCTTTTCAAACGGGAGCCACGGCGTGTCTTGCGCCTCCAGCACGAACTTAGAAAGCTTCTTGCTCTGCTGATCCGCTTCAAGCTCAAGTACCCGCTTTTCATCTTTGCGGGAGCAGTTAGCTGCGGCACTGCGAAGATCACGGATGTTTTGCTGTTTCTTTTTCACCCAGTAGTCTTTGCTCATTACGATCATATCAAAGGACGAATACGCCATATATACGCAAACATAGTCGTTATCCCTGATCGCTTCAAGGGTTTCTTTGCGGTATTTGGGAGCAAAATCCTTCGGGAATACCGCAAGCATCTTGTCGTCGGGATAAAGCAGTTTGTGAGCGTCAACAGTCGCTTTGAGCACGTTGTTCGGCACCACAACCAGGTTTTTGTCGCTCAGGCCCATACGCTTCAATTCGTGAGCCGACACGACCATTTCATAGGTTTTTCCTGTCCCAACGTCATGTGCGAGGAGAACGTTGCTTTGTGAAAGCAGGATACGTGCGATAGCGTCCCGCTGGTGCTGATAGAGTTCGATCTCGGGATTCAGACCGGGTAAACGCAGAAAAGAACCGTTGTACGGCGAAAAGGTGTATCCAACGTATGTATCGTTATAAGCTTCCTGAAGCTTCGCCTTGCGGTATTCGTCTTCAAAAATCCACTCCTCAAATGCACGGATAATGGCACGTTGCTTCTCCTGCGCTTCAAGGGTCTTTGATTTGTTGAGAACGCGGTCGAAAGTTCCGTTATAGTAGTATGTATAGTCGTACACCTTTACCGTGCGCGCGTTCATCGTCTGCTCGATAATGCGGATAGCAGGCAGATCGACGGTTCCGTAGGTGTAGTTGTTGATCACAGAAGTGCGAAGAATATCCGTACTCTCGATTTTCCAAGTCGAGAGTTCTTTGTTGAAATAGACGGTCGGAGGAACAGTAAGCCTGAGCAGATCACAGATGAACGCGGTGTATATCCACGAGGGCACCCAAGAAGCGCCAAGTGAAACGTGAATTTCTTCCAGCGAGAGCTTGGCGGGCATCAGCCGTTTCAACGCTTCAATATTCGCTCCAAAGCAACCGGGGAAGCGTTCCTCCATTTCAACAGCGACAGCATATTTCTCGGGGATATTTCCGCATAGATAACGGGGAGCCAGAAGCCAACCATCCTCCATAGACCATTTTGACATTCCGTGAAACACATCGGGATCCTGAAAGATTGCGGTTCCGCGAAGATCGGAGATAAGTTCGTCAGTAGCCAGCCCGGATACCTCGCACATATACGCGAGGTCGACATACCCGTATTTGTTGATACATTCTATCAATGCGTCATCCGGTGTAAGATTTGAATCATTCTTTTCCGGACGCAAAGTATCATCGAAGTCATAGTCAAGATCTACGACTTCGATGTCATAAAGGTTGTTGTTTGTGTTTTGATCCATGACTCCGCTCCTTGCTGACAAATTTCGATAGTTTACTCTTTTGTCTATATAACAAGTCTGCGAGTCATTTTTCGCAAGTAGAGCTAAAAAGCAGGGTGAAATCCTGCCTGAAATTACAGACGTATAAGAAATCTTGCCGTGACGGAAGACCTCATATTACACAATTGTAAAATCTTCGATAAAAATCGTCATTTTACCTCAAAAAAGCGCATTTTCTCTTGATAATTCGCATTTGCGAAGTTATAATAAAAACGATATCGAATAATTGCATGATCACCCAAACTGTTTATCAGAATGCAATTATGCCTTAAGATTTTCATATATTTGCGCATCATTCTTTTGAGTATCATTTTTAAATATTTATAGTTGGAGACCGTAGTTATGGAACTTATTGATAAGGCAAAACAAGTTATAAATGGCTATTATTCTGGAGATTTTGATAAACTGTATATACCCGAAGATATTGTTGGGGAAGTGTTTTTGTTAGCTGCAGCTACGGTTAGCCATATTGAGGAATTTTGCGTTTTTCACGATCAATTGTCTGATGATATACTCTTTAAGTCTGCAACGGAGTACGCTCTATCTAGCGGGTGTTCTTTGCACCAAATCATTGCTTTTAGTTATATTAAACAGGTGCAGCAGTATTCTGACTTTATTGAGTCTGTACCTAAGTCATTTGAAAAAAACATAGTTGTTCTGAACAAGTCCATAAAAAACGGACAATAGAAAAAAGAGCCCTCCTATGGTACAATGAAAGAAAGTATCATAGGAGGA
>CAKTEU010000024.1 GCA_934552855.1 uncultured Eubacteriales bacterium
TTTTGACATTCCGCTTGCACCGTATGGAAACCAAAAGTCTTTTTGGTTACTTTTGTGATGATTGACAAAAGTAACCCCGAACGGAGTGGCGGTGGGTTTAAGTGCACAAGCAAATAAAAAGACACAACTTTGTACAGACGGGGCTTGAACCGCCAATGGAATTTTACCGTTTGCACTGCATTCCAAAGCAGATAATAGATAAGAGATAATAAATAATAGATAACAGATATTTTATATCGGAGATTAACAATGACAGCCTTTACAAAAATTCTTCAGCAAAGCGAGGAATACCTCGCCGCAAAAAAAAGCATTGACGAATACCGCCTTCCGATGGGTATAATCGGTCTTTCCTCCGCCGCAAAAGCACACTATATCTCTGCACTTTGCGAGCAGACGGCAAAAAAAGCCCTTGTTATTTGCCCGGACGAAGCCGCCGCACTCAAAACCGTTCAGGATCTCGGTGCATTTTCAAAAAATGTGCTTTTTTATCCTGCCCGTGATTTTCATTTTCGCTCCTCTGACAGCAGTTCAAAGGAATACGAACAACAGCGCATCGGCGTACTTTCAAAAATCCTTTCCGGTGATTTTTCGTTTGTTGTTTGCAGCGTTCAGGCGGCAATGCAGCTAACCATGCCGAAAGATGAGCTTAAAAAACGTACCGTTCGCATTGTTTCCGGCGAAGACCTTGAGCCGGCAGCCCTTGTCGGTGCGCTTTCCGCTTCGGGTTACGTCCGCACAGAGCAGGTTGACGGCGAGGGTCAGTTTTCTCAAAGGGGCGGCATAATTGACTTTTTCCCGCCGGGAAGAAGCGAACCCGTTCGTGTTGAATTTTGGGGAGACAGCGTTGATTCAATTTCTTCGTTTGAAACCGAAAGCCAGCGCAGAACCGAAATGATTGACGAGGTTCTTGTTACTCCGTCCTCTGAGGTACTTTTTGAAAACGACGAAGCCCTGCTTGAAGCATTGAAAGATTTTTCCCTGCACATCAAAGGTAAGGGCGCAACAAAAATCAAGGCTACCATTGACGAGGACATTTCAAAAATCGAAAACGGCGTTCGCCTTTCCTGCCTTGACCGATATCTTCCGCTGGCCTATGAAAAAACGGAAACCCTTTTTGACTATATGAGCGGCTGCCTTTTCTTTGTCAGCGAAAGCCTTGGCGTGAAGCAAAGGGCGGAATCCTCGTCAAAGCTTTTGCTTGAAGACGTTAAGGCGATGGTTGAGGACGGCTTTCTCACAAAAGGGCTTGACAGGTTTATGCTTTTGCCGCATGAGCTTTTTGCACTTTATGAAGAACGGGGTGCAATTTTTGTTGATAACCTTGCAAGAGGTTCGTTTGATGTTCCGGTCAAAGACCTTGTCAGCATAAGCTGCGCAGTTAACTCCGGCTGGGACGGAACACTTTCCTATCTTCTTGAGGACATTGAACCGTTTTTGAAACGGAACTTCACCGTTGTTGTCATGGCCGGTACTGAAAAAAGTGCAAAGGAGCTTGCCTATGACCTTGAAACCGAAGGCATTAAGGCGCATTACTTCCCCGTTATTCCGGCGGAGTTTCCGCCTTTTTCGGTCAGCATTGTTTCAGGCTTTGTCAGTTCGGGATTCGGCTATCAGGGGCTTTTGTTTGAGCTGTTTTCAATTTCAAGAAAAAGCAGTATTTCACAGCGAAAAATCAAAAAGCGTTTTTCCGGCGGAAAGGGTATTGCAAGCCTTGAAGAACTTTCAAAGGGAGATTATGTTGTTCACGCCGTTCACGGCATAGGCATTTTTGACGGAATCAAAACGATAAAGGTTGAAGGAAAAATCAAAGACTTTATCAAAATAAATTTCCGAGGTAACGACGTTTTGTATGTTCCGGTCACTCAGCTTGACCTCATTTCAAAGTATATCTCGCCAAAAGACACCGACCGTGCGGTGAAACTGAACCGACTCGGTTCGGACGAATGGAAAAAAACAAAATCAAAGGTTCGCTCCGCCGTAAAGGATATGGCGAAAGAACTGACAAAAATATACGCAAAGCGGCTTGAGGCAAAGGGCTTTGCATTTTCGGAAGACTTTGATATGCAAAACGACTTTGAACGTCGGTTTGAATATGACGAAACAGACGACCAGCTTATTGCAATTGACGAGATTAAAAACGATATGCAAAAGCCGTATCCCATGGACAGACTTCTTTGCGGCGATGTTGGTTTCGGAAAAACCGAAGTTGCCCTTCGTGCGGCATTCAAATGCGTTGCGGACGGAAAGCAGTGCGCCGTTCTTGTTCCGACAACCATACTTGCTTTTCAGCATTACCAAACCATAAAAAAACGCTTTGACGGGTTCCCGATTGAAATTGAAATGCTCTCTCGGTTCAGAACAACGTCACAACGCACAAAAATCAAAAAAGCACTCAAATCCGGCGGAATCGATTTGATTGTCGGCACACATTCGCTGATTTCAAGGGGCGTTGAATTTAAAGACCTCGGTCTGCTTATTGTTGACGAGGAGCAGCGTTTCGGCGTTGCGCAAAAGGAAAAGCTCAAGGAGAAGTTTCCGCTTGTTGATGTTCTTACCCTTTCGGCAACACCGATTCCCCGAACGCTCAACATGGCAATGACCGGCATTCGTGATATGTCCGTTCTTGAAATGCCGCCGTCAGACCGTCACCCGGTTCAAACCTATGTCATTGCGCAGGACATGGACATGATAACGGAAGCAATTGAACGGGAGCTTAGAAGGGGCGGACAGGTTTATTATCTTCATAACAGAACCGAAACAATCGACCGTGTTGCCGCAAAGCTCAAGGAGCGGATTCCGGAAGCAAGAATAGGCATAGGTCACGGAAAAATGAGCGAAGAAGAGCTCAGCGAAGTTTGGCGGCAGCTTCTTGAAGGCGAAATTGATATTCTCGTCTGCACAACAATTATTGAAACCGGCGTTGACGTTCCGAACGCTAACACGCTCATCATTGAAAATGCCGACCGTTTGGGTCTTGCTCAGCTTCATCAGATTAGAGGTCGAGTCGGCAGAAGTGCAAGGCGCGCCTTTGCGTACCTCACCTATAACCCGCAAAAGCAGCTTTCACCCGAAGCTGAACGCAGACTTTCCGCAATCAGAGAGTACACCGAATTCGGTTCGGGCTTCAGAATTGCCATGCGTGACCTTGAAATCAGGGGAGCCGGAAACGTTCTCGGCGCAGAGCAGCACGGACACATGGAAGCCGTCGGATATGATATGTATTTAAAGCTTCTTTCAGAAGCGGTTGAAAACCGAAAGGGAGAAGAAAAAAGCACCTTGGCTGACGAGGACAACGAATGTCTTATTGACATTGCCGTTGATGCGCACATTCCGGAAAATTATATTGAATCGGTCAAAAACAGATTGTTCATGTATAAGCGCATTGCCTGCGTCAAAACAAAGGACGATGCACAGGACGTTATTGATGAATTTATTGACCGCTTCGGCGAACCGCCGCAAAGCGTTCTCGGTTTGATTGAAATTGCTCTTGTCAGAAATCGCTGCACCGGTCTCGGCATTTATGAAATTTCACAGCGGGGAGAAATGCTTCTCATCTTCCTTCAAAAGCTTGAGCCTGAGTATATTGCAATGCTTTCAAAGCTTATGCGGAGCAGGGTTATGGTGAGTGCGGGAAAAACAAGGCCGTATCTTTCCGTAAAACTCGGAAACTTCACTGCACTTGAAACGCTCGGTGAAGTTCTTACAATCCTTGAAACGGCAAAGGCGGCTCACAACGAAAAATAAAAGCACTCGCTGCGATCGAAAAACGGCCGCAGCGACTGTTTTTGGTTATTACTTTCAAACTCTTGCTTCTTTTTGTGTTTTGTAGTATACTGAATTGAATAAACATTTTTTTGGGAGTTTTTAAAAAATGAATCATACTCGCACAGGCGGCGTTTTGCTTCACCTCTCCTCACTGAACGGACCTTTCGGAGTCGGCGTAATGGGAAAAGAAGCTTATGCTTTTGCCGATAAACTTCAAAGAACCGGCTTCAAGCTTTGGCAGATGCTTCCGCTTTGTCCGGTTGACCATACCGGCTCGCCTTATTGTTCGGTCAGCGCATTTGCCGGGAACATCTCTTTCATTGATCCCCGCCTTTTGAAAGAGGACGGACTTGTTACCGACGAAGAGGTCAGAGAAAACGAATTTTCCGGTTCGCCTTATATCGCCGACCAAAAGTTTGCCCATGAAAAAAGGCTTTCGCTTTTAAGAAAGGCTTTTTCAAGAATCGACGACGACACAAAAACGCTCATTGAACTTTTCGCCTTGCAAAACGAATGGGTTCGCCCGTTTGCACTTTACTGCGCAATCAAAGATTTTCACGAAGGAAAGCCGTGGTGGGAGTGGGACAAAAAGTATTCCCATTACAAAACCGCTCTTTCTCATGCCGACAAATTCAAGGCCGAAACCGACTTTTATATCTTCACTCAATACGTTTTTTTCACTCAGTTCCGCTCGCTTAAAGAATACGCAAACAGCAGGGGAATTTCGATTTTCGGCGATATGCCGATTTATGTCAGCCGTGACAGCGTTGACGTTTGGAGCAATACGGAGCTTTTCCTCATTGATGAGGACACTCTTTTGCCGTCAAAAGTTGCGGGTGTTCCGCCGGATTATTTTTCCGAAAACGGACAGCTTTGGGGCAATCCGCTTTACGATTGGAAAAAAATGGAAAAGGACGGCTACCGTTGGTGGATAGGCCGCATCGGTGCGGCGCTCAAGCTTTTTGACAGGGTACGAATTGACCATTTCAGAGCGTTCGCTTCCTACTGGGCTGTACCCGCCGAAAGCAAAACAGCAAAAAACGGTGAATGGCTCAAGGGTCCCGGCATGAAGCTTTTTGAAAAAATTCATGCCGCTTTGCCCGATGCCGATATCGTTGCCGAAGACCTCGGAACGTTCGGAGAAGATGTTGTAAAACTTCTTGATGATACCGGTTTCCCCGGAATGAGGGTTATTCAATTCGGCTTTGACGTGAACTCAAACAGTACACATCTTCCGCATAACTATGACAAAAACTGTGTTGCTTATGTCGGAACGCATGACAACAACACAATCTTAGGCTGGCTTTGGGAGGCAAGCGAAGCGGAACGTGCCTTTGCGCTTAGGTATTGCTGTTTCGGCGGAAACAACTGGGGCGAAGGCGGTTTTCATTCCGGCTCTTGCCGTGCAGTGATTGAGGCCGTTTGGCGCAGCAGTGCAAACACCGCAATCGTTGCAATTCAGGATATGTGCGGTTTTGGTGCGGACGCAAGAATGAACAAGCCCGGAACATGCGATGACAACTGGAGTTTCAGAATATCCGCCGATGCGCTTTCGGGAATTGATGAGGGATATTACAAGGAAATTAACAGCGTTTATCGCAGATGACGGCAGTATGTCTTTTGAAGTTTTCAACATGATTATGCGTAAACGTTGAAAATCTCCGCATAAATTTTATAGGAAAACGTCGGGGCGGATTTTGTTCCGCCCAAAAAAACAACCGTTTGCACCGCCGAGGAAGTAATTTTTGAAGATGGTTCTTTTCCATTGCTCGTGCACTTTAACCCAACTCCACTCCGTTCGGGGTTACTTTTGTCGGTTGATACAAAACAAAGCGATGAAAAGCCGGATTGACGAGGACTTTTACATCGTATTTCCGCCTTGACAGCGTCTAAAATGCTCGCAATGGAGCAACCATTGCTGTGCTTTTATCCTTGTCAAAACAAAAATACGAATGCAAAATCCACTCGCCCCTCCGACTTTCCATCGCTTGCCAAAAAATCGCTTGTTTCATACGGTGCAAGCGGAATGTCAAAATTTTCTTTTGCGGGGGAAAAAGAAAATTTAGTGCCATTCATTGCACCTACCGAAAAGCAGACATAAAGGCAATGTACCTTTGGACGCTGCTCGGCTACAAAAGGAAACGTGACAAGCGGTTCAGTTTACATAGGCAAAAGCTTAAAGCGATTCCCTTCCAATCGCAGCTTTCTACTGAAGATAAGGTTTGCGTTTTCGATAAAACGTTCCTAAAATCAAAAATGTAAAGCCTTGCACAAAAAATCCGTGAGCAGATAAAAGCAGAAACTTCATTTTTAGTATACTCTGATTTTAAATCATAACAGAGTGTGGTTTAAGGAAATAACGGATTGATGTTTTCTTATGGCGAGATAGAACATTCTGATGTGTAGCCGCATTAGAGGACGATAACGGAATTTTTTCCCCGCAAAATTCTCGTTTCGTCCGACCTTGCGGCGTACCGAAAAGCGATTTTTTGGTTACTTTTGTATCAACCGACAAAAGTAACCCCGAACGGAGTGGCGGTGGGTTTAAGCACACGAGCAATGGAAAAGGCTTATTTAGTACGGGTCGGACCCGTGCCGACCCATGAACGTATCATTCTGCACCGTGCAAATTTATACAACTTTTTGTGGTTAAACCAAACATGATGCAACAAATTTACATGACAAAAACGGTGTGGTTTCACGGGAGCCTCGCGAGACTCCCCTACGAATTAAACCTTACCGTTTTGCAACAAATTTATGTGGTGCAAACAGTTTGGTTCTTGGGTCGGCACAGGTCCGACCCGTACAAACCGAAAAAATTAAACTGCTGTATCCTAAGCTAAGATAAAGAATAAAACCATTCAAAGTACACA
This sequence comes from uncultured Eubacteriales bacterium, assembly GCA_934552855.1. Classification (GTDB taxonomy): domain Bacteria; phylum Bacillota; class Clostridia; order Oscillospirales; family Acutalibacteraceae; genus UBA6857. The sequence goes on from CAKTEU010000024.1 coordinate 6,639, forward strand.
ACCGAAAGGAAGGAATAAATATGGACGCAATAAAAATTATTGACCACAGCGTGTATCTTGTTGACGGAAAGGAGCTTCTTGACGGTGACACCGCCGCACAGGAAGCAAAGCTTTCAAAAAGAGGACTTTCCGGCGACAAGAACGGAACAATCGCCTATTCGATTCTCTCTTCACACAGCGTAAAGAGAGACGAGGGAAAAATGAAAATCCGTTTTGACTCTCTCATTTCCCATGACATCACCTATGTAGGAATCATTCAAACCGCAAGAGCAAGCGGACTTAAGGAGTTTCCCGTTCCTTATGCATTGACAAACTGCCACAACAGCCTTTGTGCCGTTGGCGGAACAATCAACGAAGACGACCATGTTTTCGGCCTTTCCGCAGCAAAAAAGTACGGCGGAATCTATGTTCCGGCAAACCAGGCGGTTATTCATCAGTATGCCCGTGAAATGATGACGAAGTGCGGCAATATGATTCTCGGTTCGGACAGCCACACACGTTACGGTGCAATGGGAACAATGGGCGTTGGCGAAGGCGGCCCGGAACTTGTTAAACAGCTTCTTAAAAACACTTGGGATATTAACGAACCGCAGGTTGCCCTTGTATATCTTGAAAACGCACCGAAAAAAGGTGTTGGCCCTCATGACGTTGCGATTGCTCTTTGCACAGCCGTTTTCAAAAAAGGTCTCGTTACAAACAAGGTTCTTGAATTTGTCGGCCCCGGCGTTAAAAATCTTTCAATGGATTTCAGAATCGGAATTGACGTTATGACTACAGAAACCGCCTGCCTTTCCTCAATTTGGGAAACGGACGAAACCGTTGAAAAATTCTACACCGTTCACGGCCGCCCCGAAGATTACAAAGAACTTAAACCCGCAAAAGTTGCAAAATATGACATGGCGGTCAAAATCGACCTTTCAAAAATCGAAAGCATGATTGCCCTTCCGTTCCACCCGTCAAACGGTTATACAATCCACGAACTTCAGGAAAACCCGTCAATCCTCAAAGAGGTTGAAGAAGCCGCAAAAGCTCAGTTCGGCGATAAAGTCAACTTCTCGCTCAAAGACAAGGTTCAGGACGGAAAAATCCACGTTGACCAGGGCGTTATTGCAGGCTGCGCCGGAGGTATGTTTGAAAACATCTGCGAAGCCGCCGCAATTCTCGGCGACAACAGCACCGGCGACGGTTACTTCTCGCTTTCGGTTTATCCGTCAAGCGTACCCGTAAACCTTGCGCTCATTAAAAACGGCGCAGAGCAAAAGCTTCTTGAGGACGGCGCAGTGTTCAAGCCCTGCTTCTGCGGACCGTGCTTCGGCGCAGGCGACGTTCCCGCAAACAACGGCCTTTCAATCCGCCACACAACCCGTAACTTCCCGAATCGTGAAGGCAGCAAACCCGGCGACGGTCAGCTTTCCTCGGTTGCGCTTGTTGACGCACGTTCAATCGCCGCAACCGCACTCAACAAAGGCGTTCTCACCGCCGCAACCGACGTTGAAATTCCGGAATATGACAAGGAATATACATTTGACAAGGGTGTTTATGACAAGCGTGTTTACAACGGATACGGAAAAGCACAGCCGGATTATGAGCTGAAACTCGGCCCGAACATTACCGACTGGCCTTCAATGTACGGCCTTTCGGATAACCTTCTTGTAAAACTTGCCGCGGTGCTTCAGGACGACGTTACAACAACCGACGAGCTTATTCCGTCGGGCGAAACCTCAAGCTACCGCAGCAATCCGCTTCGCCTTTCGCAGTTTGCGCTTTCCCGCCGCGAACCGATGTACGTTAAGCGTGCCGAAGCTGTTGCTGCCGAAGAAGCAAAACGCCGTTCGGGTTCAAGCGAAGAAGTTCTTTCCGTGCTCAAAAAGGTTTGCGATAATGCAGAGGAAACCGAAAAGAACACTCAATTTGGCTCATGCGTATTTGCAAAAAGGCCCGGCGACGGTTCCGCAAGAGAGCAGGCGGCTTCCTGTCAAAAAGTTCTTGGCGGCTTTGCAAACATCTGCTACGAATTTGCAACAAAGAGATACCGTTCAAACTGCATTAACTGGGGTATTCTTCCGTTCACGATTGACAAAAGCACCGAGTTTAATTATGACAACGGCGATTACGTTTTCGTTCCCGGAATCAGGGACGCAATTAAAAACGGCAAAGAAGAAATTCCCGCAAAGGTCATTGCAAAAGACGGCGTTCATGACATCACCCTTTTTGTCAAAGGTCTCACCGATGAAGAAAAGCAGATCATTCTTGACGGCTGCTTGATGAATTATTATAAAAACAAAATGTAAAACCGTAAACAAAACAATAACCGGACTGTCTCGAGTGTTTCGGAACAGTCCGGTTATATTTATTTTTCAGTTTTTGATTACGGAAGGTCTTCGGTGTTTTCAAGGTTATGCCAAACACCCTGAACGTCATCATTTTCTTCCATCATGTCAAGAAGTCTGCTCATCATTTTGAGATCCTCTTCATCGGTGAGCTTTGTATAGGTTGACGGAATGTATTCGGTTTCGGCCGAAACAAAAGTGTAGCCCTTTGCGGAAAGGTCGTCACGAACGGCAGAAAGGTCGTTCGGTTCGGTGCGAACAATGTAAACGTCCTCATCTGTAATGAAGTCGGCTGCTCCGGCTTCAAGTGCATCTTCCATGAGTTTTTCTTCGTCAACGTCTTCCGATTCAATGACGATTTCACCGTACTTTGTGAAAAGGAATGAAACGCAGCCGCTTTGACCCATGTTGCCCTTGTTCTTGTCAAAATAATGACGCATTTCACCGGCTGTGCGGTTGCGGTTATCGGTAAGCGTTTCAACAATAACTGCGATTCCCGAAGGACCGTAGCCTTCATAGATAATGTCTTCGTAATGGGCTGTGTTACCGTCGCCCGAAGCTTTTTTGATTATGCGGTCAATGTTGTCGTTGGGAACGTTGTTCGCCTTTGCTTTTGCAATAATATCCTTAAGCTTTGAGTTTGAAGCGGGGTCCGGGCCGCCGTCACGAACCGCAATTGCAATTTCACGGCCGATTTTTGTAAAGACCTTTGCCCTTGCGTTATCGGTTTTTTCCTTTTTGCGTTTGATTGTGCTCCATTTTGAATGTCCTGACATAACTCACCAATCCTTAATATATGTTTTAATCATTTTTTTCGGTTGACTGCGCCGAGGCAGTTTTTGACTGATTGTTTTTGTTTTTGTTTTTTGTTTCCTTTTCACTTTCCGGAACAAGATAGCTTTTGTCGCTGTATCCATATATCTGAAGGTTACAGCCGAACATATCACGGCTTGCCGCACCGTCTTCGCTGAAGATAAGCTGAAGATAAACTTTTCCGTTTGTGCAGCGCCATTGAGCCGTTCCGGAATTGAGCGAATAATTTTCCGGTGCCGAACCGACTTTAAGATATTCAAAGCCGCTTTTTTTAAGGTCGTCAATATACTTCAAAAAATCCTCATAGGTTGTTTTTTCAATTTTTACGTTCATTGACGTTCCGAACTCGCCGAAAGTAACATCGGAATACTTATAAACCGGAACAGCGGCAAAAACGTCATTCGCCGTCCATTTTGAAGTATCGGCCTTTACGCACGCCGAAAATGAAAAAAGAAAAACAAAAGCCAAAAGCAGAGAAATTGCTTTTTTCATTTTGAAAAACCTTTCTTTGCGCAAAAGCGCAAAACCACCGCAAAACGGGCTGTAATTCGCATACAGCCCGAATGATGGAAATCAAAAATTATTCGGCGGTTTCTTCGTTGTTCACGTTTTTATCGCTTTGAAGCGTTCTCATGTGATTTTCATAACCGGCCTGGAACTGCTTGTAAACCTCGGTGATTTGATTGAGGTTGTTCATTGCAATGTTCTGATACTTGCTGAGGGCTTCGCAAACAAAGTTGTATGAACCCTGAGAAGTGCTTGCAGCCCAATCTCTTGCCGCCTTTTTGTGAGCGTCGCAATCGGCGTTTGTTTTTGCAATAAAGGCATTCATTTCCTTTTGGCAATTTTCTTTGATTTCTTCCGCGCGGACTCTTGCAGCCTGAGTGATTGAATGGCTTGCAACCATTTCTTCAGCCTGACTTTGAGCCTTTGCAATAATCTTGTCTGCGTCATCGTTCGCCTTTTGTGTTGTGGACTTATAGTATTCCTTTGCGGAGGAAACAATGCTGTCCTCTTCACGGTGAGCATTGCTCAAAATGCTGTCACGGTTTGAGATGATGCTTTTAGCTTCTGAAATTTCGCCGGGAAGTTTTTGAGTGATATACTGAACAAGATGAGTGATTTCTTCGCCGTTGATAACTCTCTTTTTCTTTGAGAAGAAGAATTTTTTGCTTGTTGCGATGTAATTTTCAAGTTCTGAAATAAGCTCTTCAAAATCAAGCGAACCCCATCTGCTTTCGGCATCTTCTTCGTCATATTCGCCGAATTCCGAGATATCTTCAAAATCGTCGTCGTCCTGTTTAACGTCCTCAACTTCAAGGTCGGTTTCAAGGTCATAAAAATTTGACATAAATTAACAATCCTTTCTTTATTAAAAAGCTGAAACATTCAATTTTTGGCGGTTATAAACCGTTCTATATCAACGCCGTTTTCGGCGGTTATTCGTCTTTTTTGAGCCGTTCAATAATATTTTCGCTGACCTCTTTCGGAAGGAACGGCGAAATGTCGCCGCCAAGGCGGCAAACCTGTTTGATCATGCTTGAGGAAAGGAACATATTTTCCGCTCCGGCGGCCATGAAAACGGTTTCAACCGAGCTGTTGAGCTTTTTGTTTGTCAACGCCTGCTGAAATTCGTCCTCAAAATCGGAAACCGCACGAAGCCCCTTAACAATAACATCGGCATTCTTTTTTCTTGCGTATTCGGCAAGCAGACCGAAGTCACAGTCAACCTCAACATTCGGGAGGTCTTTTGTGCAACGGCGGATAAGCTCCATTCTTTCCTCAACGGTAAAAGTTGCGGTATTTGTTTTCCGGTAATTTGACATTACAACAACGATAACCTTGTCAAAAAGCTTTGACGAACGTTTGATGATGTCAAGGTGTCCGTCGGTAACGGGGTCAAAACTTCCGGGGCAAATTGCCGTTTTGCTCATTCTTCGCCCTCCGTTTCCTGCGCAGCTCTGTATAAAAACAGACTGACTTTTCCGTATTTGTATTTTTTCACAAGAGCAAAGTCGCCCGTTTTTTCGGGCATTTTCTCCGTTGGCGGAGCTTCGCAGAGGATTGCGCCGCCTTTGTTCATAACACGGGGAACAAGCTCCAAAGCCTGCTGCAAAAGTCCGGTTGAATACGGCGGGTCAAGGAATGCAATATCAAACGTTCCGGAAAAAGTTTTGAGGAACGCAAGACTGTCGCCGCAAAAAACCGAAGCGTTTTTTGAAAGTCCGGTTGAAGCAAGGTTAGCCTTAACAACATCAGCCGCTTTTTTTGAACGGTCAACAAAAATTGCGCTTGCCGCCCCCCTTGAAAGGGCTTCAATTCCAAGCTGACCCGAACCCGCAAAAAGGTCAAGCACACGCCTGCCTTCAAGTTCAAACTGAACAATGCTGAACAGTGCCTCTTTAACTCTGTCGGTAGTCGGGCGAACATCGTTGCCTTCAAGCGTAATAAGCCGCCGTCCTCGGGCGGTGCCGGTAATAACTCTCATGATTTCCTCCTTGGTGAAATGCACATGAAAGAAAAGCGCATTCAAAGGACATATACAGTATGTATTATCTCATTTTTTGCTGAAAAAAGCAACACTATTTTGTTAATTTCTTTTATTTGGCACAAATTCCTGCATAAAAATGCGTGTTTTGCGGTGATTTATTCCAAATTTGCCTTTGGAAAAACCTCTTTTCGGCCGGTGTTGAAAAGTTTCCGATTATCAAGTGCCCATTGTCTTTGGGTAAACTCGCCGTTACCGACCGCTGAAACGGCAGCGGAAATTTCATAAACAGTTGCGTCAAGCGTGTCAAGCTGGTTGAGTATTTCCGCTTCAAGAGTCATCGGACGAACCGCCGCACCGAATTCGGGGTCGCCGTGGTGAGAAATTGCCATATGTTCAAGCAAAATTGCTTTTTCTTCGCTGATTCCAAGCTCCTTTGCCTTTGCTGCAATCTCCATTGCACCCATTACAAGGTGACCCAAAAGCTCGCCCTTAACGGAATAGCTTTTGACCATTCCGATATTGTTAATGTCAAATTCATCAATTTTGCAAATGTCGTGAAGAATTGCTCCGGCAAAAAGAATGTCTTTGTCAACGCAGGGATAAAGACGTGAAACCGCATCGCAAAGTTTGAGAACGGAAAGCGTGTGGTAAAGAAGACCACCCCTTATCGCATGGTGAAGCTTGAATGCAGCCGGCCAAAAGAGGAGCTTTTCTTCGTTATCTTTAATAATTGCCGAAGTCAGCGTTTTGATTTCATCGTCCTTTATGCGGTCGATATAGGCGCAAATTTGACCTAACATATCCTTTCCGGCATATTCAGCAGAGGGAACATACTGCGAAATGTCAACGTTGTCTTCTTCGTTAACGTGTCTTATGCGGTCAATTCTGAACTGATCAACGCCGTTATATTTTGAAAGCGTTCCTCTCACTTTTACAAAATCGCCGGTTTCATATTCGCCGTGAACATCCTCTTTATAGTCCCAAAGCTTTGCGTTGACTTCGCCGCTTTGGTCGCTCAAAGTAAAGTCGCAATAAGGAACACCTTTGACGTTGACCTTTTTATCGGCGGTTTTAATAATGCAATAGCCTTCGGTTACTCCGTTTTTATAGGTTATAAAATTCATTTTTTGTCTCCTGTCTATGTATGTTGTTTTTATATTTTGAAATTTATTTGAAAAACGAGCGGTTTAATTCGTAGGGGTCGGACCTGTGCCGACCCATGAAAACGCTGTTGTTTTAACGCTGTGAATTTTATATGGATTTGTACGGTTTAGCCGTATGTTTTCGCAAGTAATTTATGCAGCGAAACCGGCAAAGTTCCGTGGGTCGGCACAGGTCCGCACCCGTACGAATTGACGTTTCCTTCATGTTGAACTCAAAGTTCAATGCTTCATTTGCCGAAGGCGTACTTCATGTTTCGCCGAAAGGCGGAACACTTCATGCACCGCAAGGTGTGCTTCATGTCGCCTTGGCGATACTTCATTTTACCTGAACCCTTCGCCGAAAACGTCGCCGGCTTCGGTGATGATTGTGAACGCCTTTGGGTCGGTTTCCTTAACCGTTCGGTTAATTCTTGCCGCCTCGCTTGCCCTTGCGGCGCAAAGAAGCAACGACTTTTTTTCTCCGCTGAAACCGCCCGTAACATCAATTGCGGTCACGCCACGCTTTACAGAGGAAAGAATTATGGAAGTTATTTCTTTTCTTTTTGAAGTAATTATAAAAATCAGCTTGTTGTGCCCTGCGCCGTAAAGAACAAGGTCAATTGCACGGGACGAAATGAAAAGCGTAACTGCGGCATACATCACGCTTTCAAGCTTTCCGAATACCGCCCACGAAAGTGCAACAACAATTAAATCAAAAACAAGCATAACGCTTCCGATTGAAGCAAAAGGTTTTTTTTGCCGAACAAGAGTTGCAACAAGCTCCGTTCCGCCCGTTGTTGCCCCGGAAAGAAGAACCAGTCCGAGCCCGAGCCCGGAAAGTACGCCGCAAAAAAGCGCTGCCAAAAGCGTGTCGCCTTTATATGCCGGAAACACCGGCGCAAGAACATCGATTGCAAAAGTGAAAAACGCCGTTACAAAAAGCGTTTTCAAAACAAAGCGGTTTCCGAGTTTAAACTTTGAAAGGATAAAAAGCGGAATGTTGAAAAGAAAAATCGAAAGACCGACCGGCATTGCCGGAAAAAGATGATTGAGCATTGTTGCAAGACCGGTGAACCCGCCTTGAACAATTCCGTTCGGAACGGCAAACATATTCACGGCCGCACTGTATACCGCTGCGCCGAGCAGAACAAACAGCAATTCAAGAAAAACCTGCTTTTTCTTCAAGAAAATACCCCCAAAAAGCGGGTGAAAGCGGCGGCTTATTCGGACTCGATTGTTTGAAGCGTCAGTTCAAAAAGCTCTTTGAGTCTGTCGGTTTCATCGTTCAAATACAGAAAGCCGAAAAGAGCCTCAAGTCCCGTTGCATAATGATAATCGCTTTCACTCGCATTTTTTGCTTTGTGGTTAGTATGGGCATTTCTTCCCCGTTTCAAAACGGAAAGCTCTTTTTCTGAAAGTTTTTCAGAAAGTGCCTTCGCGGCTTTTGCTTGAGAAGCGGCTTTGACCTGCGTAACCGCAAGAGAATGAAGCTTGTTAACCGGCCGGTTTGCAAGACAAACAAGCCTTTCACGAACAAAAAGGTCAAAAACCGAATCGCCGATAAAAGCGAGTGTGAGGGGGCTCAACTGAGAAGGATCGCAGTCCTTGTTGTAAAATCTCATGTTTTATAATTCCTTAGTTTACAAAGTCAAATTCAAAATCATAAATGCTGACGGTGTCGCCTTCCTCAATGCCTTTTTCACGAAGCGCATCAATTATGCCGCTTGAAATGAGCACCCTTTGAAGATACTGAAGTGATTCATAATCGTCCATATCAGTATGAGCAATGATTGAAGCAAGCCACGGTGCGTCAACAATATATACGCCGTCCTCAACGTCAATTGAAAAGCCGGTGTTTTTCTTTTTCATGATGACTTCAAGGGGAATTTCTTCGCTTTCAAAGCGTTTGACAGCCGGAAGCGTTGAAAGCATTGCCGCTGCGGCATTGATTACTTCCTTTGTGCCTTCCAAAATCGGAGCGCACATTTCAAAATAACGAAGTCCCTTTGCTTCAATATACTTTTTAAATTCTTCACGCTGTTCTTCGGTTGCTAGGTCAATTTTGTTTCCGACAACAATCTGCGGACGTTTTGAAAGTTCGGGATTGAAGCGTTCAAGTTCGGCATTGATTTTTTCAAAATCCTCTTTCGGGTCTCTGCCTTCACTGCCGGCAACATCAACAATATGAATAAGCATACGGCAGCGTTCAACATGGCGCAAAAACTCATGACCGAGACCGATACCTTCGCTTGCACCTTCAATAAGGCCGGGAATGTCTGCAATGACAAAAGACGTTCCTTCGCCGAGCGAAACAACGCCCAAAACGGGGGTTATCGTTGTAAAATGATAGTCCGCAATAATCGGCTTCGCTTCGCTGACAACGGAGATGAAACTTGATTTTCCAACGTTCGGAAAACCGAGAAGTCCGACATCGGCAAGAAGCTTGAGCTCAAGTGTAACTTCCCATTCTTCGCCGGGCGCACCCGCTTTTGCAAAACGGGGAGTTTGCCTTGTGGGCGTTGCAAAATGGCAGTTTCCCCAGCCGCCTTTTCCGCCTTTTGCGGCAACAAACGGTTCGTTTGATGACATATCGCACATAACAACGCCGCTTTCCGCTTCACGGATAACGGTACCCTGCGGAACACGAATGATAAGATCTTCGCCTTTTTTTCCGCTTTTTCTTGAGCCGGAACCGTCCTGTCCGTTTTGCGCCTTATATTTACGCTTATATTTAAAATCGGCAAGGGTTGAAATGTTGGTATCAACAACAAAAACAATGTCGCCGCCCTTTCCGCCGTCGCCGCCGTCCGGTCCGCCGGACGCAATATATTTTTCACGGTGAAAAGCAACTGCTCCGTGGCCGCCGTCGCCGGCTTTGATTTTGATTTTTGCCTTATCAACAAACATTCTGAAATACCTCTTCTTTCATAAAAGAGTTTTAACCGATACATTATACACTAATTATTGTCCCACGTCAAATCTGACATATTACAACAATCAAAATGTTTATATAACAAAACTGCGGCCGGTAAAAATCCTGACCGCAGTTTTTTGGGTTTAAAAGTTGCCGTTGTTCCAGCCCCAATCAGAAAAGCCCGAATATTTGACATAGACCTTATCGGGCGAAATTGAAAGTTCGTTTTTCAAAACGGAGCAAAGCTCTTTTGTCATTTTTTCCGAAGCGGGGGAAGAAACCGAACCGAGAAGGTCAACGGAAATCATTGCGCAGTCTTCGTTGTTCTTTCCTTTGAAGTACATTTTTCGGTCGCCTTCGATGTTCACCATGAGCCAGCTTTCCGTCTTTCCGGGAAAACATTCAATCGCTTTTCCAAAAGCGGCTTTGAGCGAATCGGCTTTTGAGTCGGTGATTTTTGCTGTTGTTTTGAGTTCGATATAAGGCATTGCTGTTCCTCCTTTTACTTTATGTTTTAATAATAGCGACTTTTCATCTTTGTGTCAAGAAGTGTGTGCCGAATAGTTCTTGACACAAAAATAAAATCGTAATATATTTGTTATAATTATGGCAGTCACTTTTAATTTTTTGAGGTTAGTATAATTACAGTCGATAACTCGGAGGGATAATTTGATGTATAACGTTTTGGTTTGTGACGACGACAAGGCAATAGTCGATTCAACGGCAATCTATCTTAAAACGGAGGGCTATAACGTTCTTTCCGCTTATAACGGAAAAGAGGCGCTTGACGTACTTTCAAAAAACGAGGTTCACTGCGTGATTATGGACATCATGATGCCGGTCATGGACGGCATCACGGCAACGGTGAAGCTGCGTGAAAAAAGCAACGTTCCCGTGATTTTTCTTTCCGCCAAAAGCGAGGACACGGACAAAATTGCAGGTCTCGGTTTCGGCGCAGACGATTACGTCACAAAGCCGTTCAGTCCTCTTGAGCTTCTTGCAAGGGTAAAGTCACAAATTCGCCGTTTTTGCTCGCTCGGAAGCATTGCAAAAAAAGCCTCCGTAATCACAACGGGCGGACTTTCGATTGACACTGAAGCGCACGAAGTTACCGTTGACGGCGAACCCGTTCGTCTGACCGCAACGGAATACAAAATTGTGAAGTACCTCATGGAAAACCTTGGAAGAACGCTTTCGTCGAACCAGATTTATGAACACGTTTGGAACGAAAACGCCTTTTCGTCGGAAAAAACCGTTACCGTTCACATCAGACGCATCCGTGAAAAAATTGAAATCGACTCAAAGAACCCAAAATACATAAAGGTGGTGTGGGGCATTGGATACAAAATTGAAAAAATTCAGTAGGTCAAAATTAACAAAAACGGTTGCATTTTTCCTTGCGCTGCTGTTTTTTACTCTCTTCATTTTGAGCGCAACGAGCCTTTTTTTCGGTTCGTGCAAAGATATTGAAGAGGCTGCAATAACCGCATCGTATCTGACGCATGGAAAAAACTCTGCAATCGGCGGAAGATATTTTGAAGAAACGCTGATTGAATACATCAAAGCGGAAATGAATTCCAAGCTCATTTTTAAAAACGGCTCAAAGGAAGATTTTGAAAACTATCAAAAAACCTATGTTTTAAGGAACAAAGAAGCCCTTGAAAAAGCCGTTAAGGAGACTTTGAAAAAACTTCGCTTTGAAAGCGGGGGCGACGATTTTTCAACCCTTGCAGGCTATCTCTCCCAAGGCTCGATAAAGCTCAAAAAGCTTGCAGACCACAAATGCTATCTTGATTCCGGCGTTGAAATGCACTATTCGGTTGATTCCAACGGAAGAATAAGCACCGAGGTTTTCAACAGTCAATACAGCAGCGAATCGTTTGGAAGCTATGAGGATTATTTCAATTCAAAATTTGATTATGATTATTATTACGAAGACGACGATGAAGCCGAAACAACCGTCCCTTCGGTTGAAGTAACTAACCCGGACGGCGTTGTTGTTTCCACAACGATGATTAAAACGCCCGATCAAATTCAAAACGGTCATTCAACATCTTCCATTCCGCAAAGCATAAAAAACAAGGCGAGCGACCCTGACAACGTGATTGAAATTTGTTCGGCTTTCTATGACGACGGCGACGAAAGCTTTGATGGGTACTATGAAATCACGGTTGACAAAAATTCGCTCTCACCGGAAGAAAATACAAACTTTTCATTTTACAGCGACAAAATCAAAAACGAAGCCGAATTCAAAGAAAAGGCACGTCTTTATGAAAACAGCGCCAAATCGGCTCAGCACGTTTCAATAGCCGTTTTTAATTCAAAAACCGGAAAGCCTGTTCTTTCAACATTCAAAGACCTTTCAGGCGACTTCACCCTTAATGATGTAAAAACCTCAGCAACAGAAAGCTGCAAAGCCTTTTTCATCTACACAGGTTCAAAACAGTGTATAGACTATGTTGATTTTCCGGAAGATATAAGCCCATCATTCAGACGAAACTTCCCTTCCGATATTGAACCGTTTTTAGGCACTGCAATCTCCGATCTTCACTGCGAATATGACTTTGCCGTCGGCATTGACGATTACTATGAATCCAAAGCCGACGTTAATTCGGAAGAACCGTTTGAAAACGCACTTTATAAAACACAGCAGCTTGAAAAAACGGTTAAAGCGAAACTTATTGAAACGATTATCTTTTTTGTTCTCTTTATTGTTCTGACGGTATATCTTGTGATTGTTGCCGGAAGAAAGCCGGGGGACGACGAAGTTCACATGGCTCCTGCGGACAAAATTTTTACCCTTTTGAGAACGTGCATCGACCTCGGCGCAATCGTCGGAATCGTAACGGGCGCAGTGGTCTGTTATATTGATGCAGTCGACCGTCTCCTTGAAAAATATCATTCGGTCACCGTGACAAATTCTTCCGTCGCAATGTGGCATTATGTTGTTATTGTTGTTTGTTCGGTCAGTGCGTGTGCATTTTTACTTGATTGGATTTTGTACCTCGCACGTCACATCAAAAACCGTTCGCTTTTCAAAAACTTCCTGCTCGGACGAATCATCGTTTCGATTAAAGGAAAAATCAAATCCCGCCCGAAAAAGGAAAAAATCTATAAAGACGTTCTCAACGACGTTTTGAAAAAGATTGCGCTCTTTGTCCTTTTGCCGAACATCGTTATCGGTTTGCCGAGCCTTATAGCTTCAATCGAATCAAGCATCGGCGGAATTTTCTTCGGAATACTGCTTGTTATCTATGACATCTGTGCTCTCGGTTATGCAGTTTACTATGCCTACAACGTCAGAAAGCTGTTTAACGCCCTCGGCGAAATCAGAAACGGAAACTACAACGTTAAGATTGATACAGCACGAATGCCCGGCTCGATAAGGAAAGCCGCAACGGACATTATGCACCTCGGCGAAGGGTTGAGCATTGCCGTTGACAACGCAGTTAAGGAAGAGAAAATGAAAGCGGAACTTATCACAAATGTTTCGCACGACCTCAAAACGCCGCTGACATCAATCATCAATTATACCGACCTTCTTTCACGCTGCGAAATCACTGACGAAACGGCGCAAAGCTATATCGCCGTTCTCAAAGAAAAGAGTGAACGGCTCAAAAAGCTGATTGAAGACCTTGTTGAAGCTTCAAAAGCTTCCTCCGGCGCAATCAACGTTGAACTTATAAAGATGAGCCTTAACGAACTTGCGCTTCAAATCGAAGGCGAATATGAAGACGAATTTGAAGCGAAGGGACTTGAGCTGATTGTTGAAGAAGGGAACGAAGAGCTTTTTGTTCTTGCAGACGGAAAGCTTTCTCACCGGGTTCTTGACAACCTCATGAGCAACGTCAAAAAATACGCAATGCCGCACACAAGGGTTTATATGACGCTTCAAAAAGAACCTGGCGGTGCTTCGGTAACAATCAAAAACATTTCCGAAGGAAGGCTGAACATTTCACCGGAAGAGCTCAAAGCACGCTTTGTTCGGGGTGACAGTTCAAGAACGAGCGAAGGCAACGGACTCGGACTTTCAATTGCGGATAACCTTGCCGCTCTTCAGGGGGGAACGCTTGACATTGAAATTATCGGCGACCTTTTCTCGGCAAAAGTAACCTTCCGTTCGGCTCAATAAAGAATAAATATAACCGGACCGTTCCGATTGTTTCGGAGCAGTCCGGTTATTGCTTTTTTGTTCTGCAACAAAGTTAAAAACATGAAAACGCTTTCTGCCTTCGTATGCAACATTTCCTTCAACATTTCCTTTTATCTTTTTTACACCGACTATTGACAGAAATCATTTTTATATTTATTCTTATTTAAGATACGTTTTTGCATAGGTTGAAAAAAGTTCGCCGAACTTCTTTTCGCAGTCGTCATCATTTGAAAGATCGTGACCGGAATTTGCATAGGCGATAAGTTCGCTTCTGACTCCGACACCGGAAACTGCGGCAGAAAACATAAGAGCATTTGAATACGGAACAACCGAATCCAACTTTCCGTGAGCAATAAGAACCGGCGGGCAGCTTTTTGTCACATAAGTGATTGGCGAAACGGTTTTGAGCTTTGGAACCGCACGGGGAAATGTTTTTGCGTTAAAGGTTTTTCCGCAAACTTTTGACATAAGACCGTAAATATCGCTTTGACTTCCGAGCGTTGAAGAAGCGGAGTAAAACGAAACGTCCGAAAGATCGGCCGGAGCGGATTTTACGGCGATTGCAACAACTTTCATCGGGGCGGAAACACCCTTTGAACAACCGTAAAGAAGCGCAAGATGGCCGCCGGCTGAAACGCCGTTGAGCATAACACGATTGAAAACAATATCCGATTCCGAGCCTTTTTCTTTGATTTTTTTAAGTGCCGCATCAATGTCATTAATAATGTCAAGGGCGTTAACCGTTTTGCTGACAAAACGATAGTTCATTGTTGCCGCCGCACAGCCGTAATCACTGCACATTTTTTTGAGCGTATCTTCACTGAATTCATCCTTGCTGCCGTTTGTCCATTCGCCGCCGTGAAGATTGAGAATAAGGCCGTATTTTCCGCTTGCTTTTTTCGGAACATAAAGGTCGAGCGTTTGGTTTTTGCTTGAGCCGTAGCTCAGGTTCTTATAGGCATTGATTTTTCCCGGTTTTCCGGAGCCCGAACCCGAACCGCCGCCGAAAAGCGAAACAAAAAATGTGATAATTGCAATGAATACCGAAACGATTTTTTTGAACATAGTACTTTCTCCTTTAAAATCGGCTTTTGTTTTTGAACAAGCCATTTAATTATGCAATGATATATTACAACCTTTTATCCTTATTGTCAATTCTAAGTGTGAAAAAATATTTTTTCTAATAAATATTTTGCTTTTAAAAATATTCAGAGCATATGACACAAATGCGCAGTAAAAGTCAAGAGAAAAAGCGTCCGCCGTAATATAATGAACTCAAGAAAGGAAGCGAGAAGCATGGATTGGATAACCGGAATTCAAAGTGCAATCAATTATGTTGAAGATAACCTTGAAGGCGAAATTGATTTTGAAGAGGCGGCGAAGAGGGCCTGTTCGTCTCCGTTTCATTTTCAGCGCATTTTCAGCATTATCTGCTCATACACGCTCGGCGATTACATAAGAATGCGCCGGCTGTCGCTTGCCGCCGAAAAGCTTCGGCGCACCGATGAAAGAATAATTGATATCGCACTGAAATACGGTTATGAAACTCCCGAAAGTTTTTCAAGGGCGTTCACCCGATTCCACGGTGTTTCACCCAGCGAAGCACGCAAAGGAGCAACAACAAAAAACTTCTCACGTCTTTTTGTAAAACTCATTTTGGACGGAGGAAATTTTATGAATTACAGAATTGAAAAGAAGGACGCTTTCAAAGTCATTTGCAAAAAGAAGAACGTAACAAAGCCGCAAGGCTATACCGCAACGGAAGATATTTCGCCGTTTTGGAACGAATGTTCAACGAACGGAACAATGGAAAAGCTCCAAAAGTATGCAAGGTTCGACAATCTGAACGGGATTCTCGGAATCTGCTTTTCAGAAGATGTTACGTCAACCGATTTTCCGTACGGCATAGGCGCAGAGTACAACGGTGCGCCGCTTGAAGACGAAGGATTTGACATTGTTGAAATTCCGGCTTATACATATGCCGTTTTCACCTGCAAAGGAAAAATGCCTGAAGCTTTTGTCAAAACATATAAACAGATATGCACCGAATTCTTTCCGCAGAACAGCAGTTATGAATACGGCAAAGGCGTTGAGCTTGAAGTTTATCCTTCGGCAAATGTTGATGACCCGAATTTCACCTGTGAAATTTGGATTGCCGTGAAAGAAAAAGAATGATTCAAAACGAAGAATCAGCCGCATTTTGTGCAGACTGGGGAGTAAACACAATTCCTGATTATGACTAAAAAGAAAAGCTATAATTCATGACACATCTTTTTGACGTTAATCGTGAATTATAGCTTTTTTGTTTTTCTCTTTTGCTTTCGTTCAATATAACGGTTTTGCATTAAACCGAATGTTTAAATTTTTCTTGGACTGCTTGACATGAGGCAATTCAAGACTCGGTTGCGGCCGCCTTTTTTAAAAGCCTGTTCAATTATTCAAGGCCGGCAAGGGTGCGAATTTCGTCAACCTTGTCTGTCTTTTCCCACTGAACGTCAAGGTCTTCTCTTCCAACGTGGCCATAAGAAGAAAGGGGACTGTATATCGGCGCACGAAGGTGAAGCATATCAATAATTGCGGCCGGGCGAAGGTCAAAGACTTTGTTCACGATTTCTGCAATTTTTGCTTCGTCGATTTTTGCCGTTCCGAATGTTTCAACAAGAACCGAAACCGGTTTTGCAACGCCGATTGCATAAGCAAGCTGAACTTCGCATTTTGAAGCGAGTCCGGCGGCAACAATGTTTTTTGCAACGTATCTTGCCGCATAAGCCGCACTGCGGTCAACCTTTGTCGGGTCTTTGCCTGAGAATGCTCCGCCGCCGTGACGTGCATATCCGCCGTAGGTGTCAACAATAATTTTTCTTCCGGTGAGTCCGCTGTCACCCTGCGGTCCGCCGATTACGAAACGACCCGTCGGATTGACGTAAATCTTTGTGTCCTCTCGCATAAGTGAAGCGGGTATGACCGGCTTTATTACATATTCGGTGATGTCCTCTCTGATTTTCTCAACCGAAACGTCTTTGCTGTGCTGAGATGAGACAACAACAGCAGTAACGGCAACGGGTTTTCCGTCGTCATATTCAACGGTAACCTGGCTTTTTCCGTCCGGACGAAGATAAGAAAGTGTGCCATTTTTTCTTACCTGTGTAAGCTTTTTTGTAAGCTTATGGGCAAGCGAAATCGGAAGCGGCATAAGCTCCGGAGTTTCATCGCAAGCAAAGCCGAACATCATGCCCTGGTCGCCGGCACCGTTGAGGTTATATCTGTCCTCCTCACCGTCTTTGAGTTCAAGCGACTTGTCAACGCCCATTGCAATGTCACCGGACTGCTTGTCAAGAGTTACGATAACCTTGCAGGTGTTTCCGTCAAAGCCCTTTTCCGGTGCGTCATAGCCGATGTCGCAGATTGCTTTTCTTGCAATCGCTTCGATATCGGGCGAAGATGTTGTGCTGATTTCGCCCATGATAAGAACCTGATTGGTTGTTACCGCAGTTTCGCAGGCAACACGGGCGTTGGGATCTTTTTCAAAAATTGCGTCAAGAACCGAATCGGAGATACGGTCGCAGATTTTGTCGGGATGTCCTTCGGTTACGGACTCTGATGTGAAAAGATGTTTGATCATTTTGTGGTTTACCCCTTTCGTTTTCCTTTTCTTGATTTTCCGGTTGAAAACGGAAGATAAATACCGGCAAAAAGCCAATAAAAATCTCCGGTCAAAAGACCGGAGATAAAAACCTTATCTTTCGGTCAATACCGCAGGATTTAGCACCTTGCAAAAGCAGGTTGCCGAGCTTCAAAGGGCCTGTTCCCTCAGCTACTCTCAATAAGGAAAAATATTAAGTTTTGCAACCTGATTATTATACACCAAACGGTGCATATGTCAAGTGTTTTTTAAAAATTTGTCTGATCAGATCCAACTGAAGTAAACGTCAAGGCCGTTAACGGTGTATTCATAACCCTTTTCTTTCATTGCAGCGGTGAGTGCGTTGAGCATATCAAAGCTCTTCATTGTGATTCTGATATCCATTCTGTAAACAGAGAAGTCGTATCCGTTGTTGCCGAATTTGAATCCGGTGCACCACCAGTAAAGACCGTAAGGACGTTCAAAGCGGAACTCCCACTGCTCTTTTGCCTTGTCAAAGTAATAGAAGTTGACCGACATACGAAGCATATCTTCGTCTGCAGCGCAGTCATAATGGTCAACGGAGTTGTCAATTGCCTTTGTATAAACGCCAACTTCGCCGCCATAGAAGACGAGTCCGTACTGACCTTTCCAAACCTGAATCATCCAGTCTTTTCCGTCTGCTCTGAATTTGAAGCGGTCGGTGTTATAGTTGATGAAAATGAACTGAGCCGAAACGTCATAAATAACGTTGAAGCCGAAGTTCCTCTGCCACGGGTCTTTTGCGGTATAGAAAACATCTCTTTCCGGGTCATAAAGATAACCGAGAAGGCCGGCCGCACCGATCTTGGTGTCGTCCAAAGCAAATTTCGGGTCTTCCGCTGCAACATACTTATATTTAACCGAATCACCTTCGCTTTCCTTTTCTTCGTCGTTTACGGTAACAAAGGCTTTTACTTCATATTTATATGTAGCGTCCGTTGAAATATCGCTGTCCTTATATCCGTGTTCGGCAGACTTTCCAATCCAAGTCATACCTTCGCCGTTTCCGGAGCCTCTGTAAATATTATATCCGTCTGCGCCTTCAACAGCAGACCATGTAAGGGCAATGCTCTTATCCGAAGCCGTTGCGGCGGTAAGATTTGTCGGAGCGTCAACAAGGCTGCTGAGGTGATACGTCCGGCTGTTTTCGGAATTTTCTTTTCCTGATGAAGTTCTGAAGCGAATATCATATTTTGTTCCGGCTGAAAGGTTTTCTTCAAAAGTATAGCTGTTGCCTTTAACAGTTGCAAAATCTTTCCATTCGCCGGTTTCGGAATTGAGAACCGAAATTGTGTATTCCGTTGCGCCGTTGACGTATTCCCAAGCAATTGAGATACGATCTTTTGTAACGTCGGTAACGCTGATGCTGTTGACCGTTGCAAGGAGGGTTTTTCCGATAACAACGTCGCAAAGCTTTGAAGAGGTTACGTTTGTTCTGCTCTTTGCAACGCTCTTAACGGCATAGTGATGGGTTGAAAGCGAGGGAAGGCCGGAAACGGTATAGCTTGTGTCGGAAACCGAAGCCACGGTGCTGTATGTCTTTTTATAAATATCGTATTCCTGAATTTCGTATTCGGTTGCGCCCATTGATTTTTCCCAAGAGATTGTGATGCTGTCAACGGTAACATCGTCAACCTTGAGTCCGGTAACGGCCGAAGGAAGGGTTTGCGCTTTGAGGGTTGAAGAATACTTTCCGTAAGTTACTTTTCCGTTCTTCTTAACAAATGCTCTTACTCTGTAAGAATACTCAACGCCGGGAATGAGTGCGGTGTCGGTATAGCTCGGAGTTGTTACGGTTTTTTCTTCGATCCATTTTCTCTGTGTGGTGCTGTAAACATAAATCTTGTAGCCCGTTGCGTTTGCAATTTTCGGCCACTTGATTGTGATTGAAGTATCGGTTCTTGAACCGACGGTTACGGGTTCGGTTCTGCCGACGGTAACAACGGATTCATTTGTTTTAACCTTGAGAGCAGAAGAGTACTTTCCGTAAGTTACCTTTCCGTTCTTTTTAACGAATGCTCTGACTTTGTAATAATAGTTAGTCAGTTCGTTCAGTCCGGTGTCGGTATAATTGAGGGCGGTTGTGTTCTTTTCTCTTACCCATTTTTTTTGCTTCGCATTATAAAACGCAATTTGATAACCCGAAGCTTTTTTAACCTTTGACCACTTGATTTTGACAGAGGTATCTGTTTTTGAAACAAGTGAAAGGCTGCTGACTTTTCCGACGGAAACCGCTTTTGCGGCGGACGACATGAAAGCCGTTGTCGGCATCACTGTGCAAAGGCAAAGAACAATGCACAAAAGACTTTTGAGTACTTTTTTCATAATCTCGTTATTCTCCTTTTTGCTTTTTTGCTTTTTGTTTATCTGTTAAATGAACTGTGCTCCGCCGACAGGGCGAATGTTCAGCACATAACAAGAATCACTGCCGAAAACCGAACTCATAACTTTTGTGTATTGTTCAAGAAGCTCGTTCGGAACGAACGCCTGAATGGTTCCGGCAAAACCGCCGCCGTGAACACGCCATGCGCCTTTTTCCTTGAGAATTTCTTCGCTGAGCGCAAGAGCAAGCGAAACGGGCTGTGCGGTCGGCTGTTTGTTTGAATAAACGTTTTGGTTATACATATAGGACGAAAAGCCGCTTTCAACAACAAGCTTTTTGAAAGATTCAAAATCGCCTTTTTTCAAAAACTCAACCTGCTTTTCAACGCGCTCATTTTCGCCGAAGAAATGCAGCGCACGAAGAACGGCTCTTTCCGAGGTTGCCTTAACAATCTTACCGGCATTTTCAATAATGTCCTCTTTTGAAATTTCACGAAGAACCTTTTTGCCAAAGAAGGCGGCAACGGCTTCCATTTCGGATCTTACCGCTGCATATTCGTCGGTGAGGTCGCTGTGGTCGCCCTTTGTGTCAACAATGCAAAGTGAATGGCCGGTTTTTTCAAAATCGAGCGAAACCTGTTCAATTACGGGCTTTGACGGGTCTTCAAAATCAATCGTAACAAAGCCGCCGACGGAACACGCCATTTGATCAAGAAGTCCGCTCGGTTTTCCAAAATGAACGTTTTCGGCATACTGACCGATTTTTGCAATTTCAATCGGGCTGATTTTTCCGTCGTTATAAAGATAGTTGAGGATTGTTCCGACAAGGACTTCAAACGCAGCAGAGGACGAAAGTCCCGAACCGGAAAGAACCTTTGAAGCGGTTGTTGCGTCAAAGCCGCCGATGTTATAGCCGAGTTCTTTAAAGCGGGCAAGAATACCTCTTACAAGCGAGCGGCTTCTTCCGGTGTCTTCGGCGTTGACTTCAAGGTCGGTAACCTCAACCGTGTCAATGTTATATCCCCTTGATTTTACTCTGACAATGCCCTCATCATTTTTTGAAGCGGCGGCAACAGCGTCAAGGTTGACCGAAGCGGCAATAACCTTTCCGTGGTTGTGGTCGGTATGGTTTCCGCTGACTTCGGTTCTTCCGGGAGCGGAAAAAAGCGAGATTTCCCTTTCATCGTTTTCACCGTACTGTTCGGAAAAATCGGAAAGGACACCGAGAAAGCGCTCATACTGTTCTTCATACTGGCTTTTGAGGTATGCCTTTGAAAAACTTTCATCAAGCTTTTTTTCGGTGAGAGCGGTTTTAACCGCAGAATATGTGCTCATAATAATCTTCCTTCTTTATTTTTACTTTAATTGGATAATTTAAAATTATTTTCCTTTTGCGTTTTTTGGGCTTTATTCACCGTTTTCTTCTTTCTTTTTTCCGAGCGTTGTGAGGCTGATGACTCCGTTTAATGAAAGAACCGCCATTCCCGTGAAAAGAAAAAGAAAAACAAACGGAACAATAAAACTTGCCGAAGCGGGATCAAAAACATTTCGGCCGATTGTTGTATAGGAAAAAAGTTTATATGAAAAGCCGAAAAGCGAAACAACAAGATATTTCCAAAAATTGATTTCGGTTGTGCCGTAAAGCTGGCTGACAGAATTGATCGGCATTCCGGGAAAAAGGCGCAAAAGGAAAAGAATCAACGCCGAGCCGAGCTTGCTGCTTTCAACAAAAGTGTGTGCACGGTCATATTTTGAAAGGATTTTTTCGGCATTGCCGCCGCCGTAACGTTTTCCCCAAAAAAACTTGATTGTGAAAAGAATCGAAAGCCCGATAATGTTGATTGCGGTTGCGTAATACCATTTGAACAAAACACCGGCCGCAACGCAGATGCATGAAAGCGGAAACCACGGTATAACCGCCTTGAGCGTATAATTCGCAAGTATAACGGCAACGGAAAACCATGTTGCGCCGTTCGCCTGAATCCAGCGGTCAAAACCGACAAGGGTATCGGTGTATTTGTTATACCATTCAAGAAATTTCGGTTCCTGAAAAAGGCGGAGCAAAATAATCAGCGCAAGCGCAAAAATAAAGCAGATGAAAGCAATAAAATTCATCACATAGCTTCTTGAAGTCTTTTTGCTCACTCGAACTTCCTCCCATAAGCAACCGCAGATATGTACGGTACTATTCTATAATAAAAAATGCTTTCGGTCAATGATTTTTCGTAACATTTTTAAAAATTAATTTTTAATGGAAATTTTTTCCTGAAAAACCGAGCTGAAATACTATGCTTATCACAAGTCATGACGGTTCTTTTTAAATTGCTTTTCTATTCATGCCGTTACCGGCCGCTGTTGACAAAAACGGGTCTTTGATTTATCATTAAATAAACGGCTGCTTTTTTCGGCCGATCATTTAAGGAGCGGTAAAACATATGAAAAAATATGACTTTGTTCTTTGGGACTGGAACGGAACACTGCTTGACGACCTTGAAATGAACCTTGAAGTCATGAAAGAGCTTATGACCGAAAACGGACTTTTGAACGTTCCGCCAAAGGAATTTTTTCTTGAACATTTCGGCTTTCCCGTCGGAGACTTTTATGAACTTCTCGGCTTTGATTTTTCAAAGATTGATTATCTTAAGCTTGCCGACGATTACGTTGAAAAATATGAAGAAAAATTCAAAACGACCGGGCTTTTTGAAAACACCGAAAAAACGCTGAACACCCTTTTTGAAAACGGTGTTCATCAAGCCGTAATTTCGGCAACCGGACAAGAACGTCTTGTTCCTCAAGTTAAACGTTTTGAAATTTCAAAAGTTTTTGACGCAATTCTCGGAACGGAAAATGACCTTGGAAAAGGAAAAACCGCCGTTGCCAAAGAGTGGCTTCAAAAAAGCAAAGCAGACCCAAAACGCACCGTTTTTATCGGAGACACGCTTCACGACCTTGAAACCGCAAACGCAATCGGCTGCGACTGCATTTTAATTTCAAGGGGACACAACTCAAAAGAACGCCTTTTAAAAACCGGCTGTCGTGTTCTCGGCGATATTTCGCAAGTTTTAAAAGAGATTATTGTGTGAGGAAACTTTTGCAATATCCTATTGATTTTTTATGCCTTTTGGCTTAAAATTATACGGTAATCAAAAATCTTAAAGGGAGATGTACAAAATGGCTAATATCAAAACCCTCAAGTATTTTGCAAACGGCGAATGGCTTGAGTCAAAATCAGAAAAGTATATGGATATTCACAACCCCAGCACAGGCGAAGTTATTGCTCGCACACCGTGCTGCACCGTTGACGAAGTTGAACAGGCCGTTCAAAGCGCAAAGGAAGCTTTCAAAACATGGTCGCAGATCCCTGTTATGAAAAGGACTCAGGTTCTTTATAAGTTCCGTGAGCTTCTTGTTGAACATATGGACGAGCTTGCAACGCTTTGCGCCGTTGAACACGGAAAGGTTTTCAACGAGGCAAAGGGTGATATCCTCAAGGTTAAAGAACCCGTTGAACTTGCCCTCAGCGCTCCCTCGCTCACAATGGGCGACAGCATGAGAGACACCTCAAACGGCTATGACACCACACTTTACTATGAACCCGTCGGTGTTTTTGCCGGCATTGTTCCATTCAACTTCCCCGGCATGATTCCGATGGGCTGGATGGTTCCCTGCTGCATCGCCGCCGGAAACACAATCGTTCTCAAGCTTAACTCTCAGACTCCGATGACCGCAATGAAGCTTTGCGACCTTCTTATGGAAGCAGGCCTCCCCAAGGGCGTTGTTAACCTTGTTACCTGCACCCGCCACGAAGCCGATATGCTTCTCACTCACCCGGACATCAAGGGAATCACCTTTGTTGGAACAACAGGAGTCGGTCAGCACGTTTATGCAACCGCCGCTTCAACCGGAAAACGTGTTCAGTGCCTTTGCGAAGCAAAGAACCACGCCCTTGTTCTTGAGGACGCTGCCCTTGAACGCAGCGCAAGAGGAATCATCAACTCCGCTTTCGGCTGCGCAGGCGAAAGATGCATGGCTCTTCCCGTTGTTGTTGCGCAGGAAAGCATTGCTGACGAACTTGTTGCTCTTCTCAAGCAGTATGCTTCGGAGCTTAAACTCGGCGCAGCTTATGACAAGGAATCAACACTCGGCCCCGTTATTTCCGCCGCTCACAAAGAACGTGTAATCGGCTGGATCAACAAGGGAATTGAAGAAGGCGCAACGCTTGTTCTTGACGGAAGAAACGTTACCGTTCCCGGCCTTGAGGGCGGATACTTTGTCGGCCCGACAATCCTTGACCATGTTACGGAAGACATGACAGTCGGCACACAGGAAATTTTCGGACCGGTTCTTTGCATCAAGAGAGTCAAGACTTTTGAAGAAGGCCTTGCCCTCATGAACCGCAACCCGTTTGCAAACGGCTCGGTAATCTTTACCCAAAGCGGATACTATGCAAGAGAATTTGCAAAGCATACCGATGGCGGAATGGTTGGCGTTAACGTCGGCATTCCCGTTCCGGTAGGTGTTTTCCCGTTCACCGGACACAAAAAGTCGTTCTTCGGCGACCTTCACTGCCTTGGCAAAGACGCTTTCCGCTTCTTTACCGAAACAAAGGCTGTTACAACCCGCTGGTTTGACGAAGAGGAAAAGAAAGCCACTCACGTTGACACCTGGGACGGTTCTGTTGGCGGCTGATAACTAATTGACAACAAAAATCAAAGGGTCTGTTGCATTGAACTGCCCCAGATTGTGCAGACAGTACAAAAAAAGGAGCCTAAGGTAGAATAATTAAATTTTAAGCAACAAACTG
>CAKTEU010000025.1 GCA_934552855.1 uncultured Eubacteriales bacterium
TGGTGTAGCTCAGTTGGTAGAGCAGCTGATTTGTAATCAGCAGGTCGGGGGTTCGAGTCCGTCCACCAGCTCCATTTAATTTAATATGGGTAGGTTCCCGAGTGGCCAAAGGGAGCAGACTGTAAATCTGCCGTCAACGACTTCGATGGTTCGAATCCATCCCTGCCCACCAACTTAAGACCGTTGAAATGTAAGCGTTTCAGCGGTTTTTTGTTTTGGGTGAAAAACTTTTTGACGTGCCAGAGAAAACATTCTGAAAACCGGCAAAAAGGGACGGCTTTTCGGCCGTCCCTTAAGTGTTATTTGAAATTCGGCAAAGAGGAAAGATTAAAGATAATCTTTGACGTTTTTGTCATAGTGTCCTGTATCCTGAAAGCTGTTTTCTGTTCTGAGAACGCTGCCCCATTTCCTTGCAATTTCTTCATAAGAATCCTCGCTGACATTGGCACGTTCAAAACCGTCCTTCATGCCTCTCAAGCACCAGTCGGAATTCCACATTCCGTGGTTTGCAGCCTTATAAGTCCAAAGGAACCAGCCGAAATCAAGCTTGTTGAGTGTTTTGAAGCAGTTTGCCCATGTTGTTTTTTTGAGCGGATAAAATTCTCCCATCATAAGCGGAGTTCCAAAATGATAAATTCTTGTAAGTACGCAGAAAGCAGTGAAGATGAAGTCGGAATTCTGATAAAAATGAACCTGATAAACAACATTCTTCCAACCCTTTACCCATACGTGGGGCAAAGCGGCAGCAGTCCAAATGCACTCAATAGTAATGATATGATCCGGGTCAACGTCACGAACTGCGTCATAAAGAAGAGTGTATACTTTTTCGTTATTGATTCTTCTTGTAATTCCCGGTTTTTCAACTTCACAACCCGGCTCATTGAGAAGGTCATACATTGCAACGGCGGGATTGCCTTTGAAGCGTTCTGCAATTGCGGTCCAAAGTTCTGCGGTCAGGCGGCGGTATTTTTCGCCGTCTTCGGTTTTGTCATAAAGGTGACAGCTGTCAAGCTTTCCGTTGTGCGGAGCGTCACTCTGATAGCCGACTGCACCGTGCATATCAAGAACAACATAAATTTCACGCTTTGAGCATTCTTCAACAACCCAATCAAGGCGTGAAAAATCCCAATTTCCGTCCTTGTCAAGGATTTTTGTGCCGTTGTCATCATAATAGAAGTTACGATACCAAAACGGAACACGAACCGAGTTGAAACCGAGAGCCTTGATTTCGTCAAGGTCTTTTTCAGTTATCCAGTTGTCCATATAAGTATTCATCAGCTCATATGCTTTTTCCTGTCCGAAACGTTCGGTCAGCTTTTCAACAACCTGCATATGGTCGGTAACGCCGTC
Organism: uncultured Eubacteriales bacterium; assembly: GCA_934552855.1. Lineage (GTDB taxonomy): Bacteria > Bacillota > Clostridia > Oscillospirales > Acutalibacteraceae > UBA6857. The sequence goes on from CAKTEU010000025.1 coordinate 1,351, forward strand.
TTTATTTTTTTCAACGCCGTCATACGGAGTGAGCCAGTCTTCCCAAATGAGCCATGAGCCGAGGTTAACGCCTTTGAGCTTTACTTCTTCGCCCTTTTTGTTATAAACTTTCATGCCTTTTGCTGTCAAAAAATCTTCATCGGTAAAACCGGTGACTTGCTTTTGAGGTGCGTCTTCTGCAAGGGCAAATGCACCCACCGAAAAAATCATCAACAGAGCAAGAAAAAGCGAAAGTGACTTTTTAAAAACCTTTTTCATTGTTTTTTCGTATCTCCTTTTTAAAGCCGCACAGGAAAATGCGGTTATATTTGATATCTATAATATACTTAAAACAAAGTTAAAAGTCAACGGTTTTTTTAAAAAACCGAGCCTTTATGCCGAAATATATTTTCCGATTTGCGTTGCCCGTTCTTCAAGCTCGCTTTTTTCTTCATAAAGAATATATAGAATTCCGTTGAGACGTTTAATCTCTTTTATATTTGCCTTTTCGGACGCAAGCAAAAGCTTTTCGCGGTAAGAACCGATCACAGCTTTTTGGTGAGCGATGGAGCGATTGTATTCGTCATAAAGCTCTGAAAAACTTTTCATTCCCCGTCCCCCTTTTTCAAATTGCAACAAGAACGGGTCTTCCGGTTTTCCCGTCACGAATTATCCGGTCTTTTCCAAAAAGAATGTAATCGCTTGTTACATGAAAAAACGCAGAAAGCTTTTTCAGTTCGGACATTGTTATTTCCCTTCCGCTTTTTTCAATCCGTGAAATCCGTTCAACGTTTATTCCGGTCAAAGAAGCCACATCCTGTTTTGAAAGGTACTGTTCGCTCCTCAGTTTTAAAAGGCGATCACCGATACTTTCGAGTCTGTTTAATTCCTGCTTTGAAGAAATATCCTTTTTAATAAGAAGCATTGCCTTGTTTGAAAAATCGTCGCCGTATCGGTACTCAATGGCGTACTTGAGCTTTTCATAGATAATTTCGTTAATTTTTTCAATGCGTCTGAAAATTGTTGAACGGTCGGAGCCGACAATTTCTGCAATTTCTTCTTTTGTTTTGCCTTCGTACCAATGAAGCACAACAATACGGCGGTCTTTTTCGCAAAGTTCGTTTTTTATAACCTTTTTAACAAGGCGGTGAAGTTCCTCTTTGCGTTCTCTGAGAATATACTCATCAATATCGCAGTCTTCCTTTGCCTTCCAAAGTGAAAATGCCTCCTGTGCTTTAAGTCGATCCATTTTTGTAAAGCTGTTTTCGGACAATATGATCTTTCCTTTCCATTAATAATTTTTTGTGATAATTTTTGCTGCCCATGCAAAAAGAGAGAGGTTTTTTCAAAAAAAGTACGGGGAAACTCTTTTTTACTTTTTCCTTTTTGCTGTGAGTATTATCGGCAATTTTTGTTTTATCGTTGTTCGAACATTTGTTCGGTTACATATATAATTTTAGGACGAGATTTTCATATTGTCAAGCATTTTTTTAAAAAACGGCAAGAATATTTTTCTAATGTGTATTTAATTATGATTTTTGAACGGCAAAATCCAAAAAAGCGGACTTTAAACGAGAACGTATATAAAAAGCAGCCTTTATCAAATATACATAGAAAAAAACAGCGTTGCCGTTTGGCAACGCTGTAACTGTTTTTAAAAGAGATTAGCCAAGAATACCTGCAAGCATTTCGTTGAGATATGCAATCCAATATTCTGAAGTTTTGTCTGTAAATGCAGCAAGGATTGTTGCAAATACTTTGATAAGGATACCGAGAACCTTCTGAAGGGTCGGAGTTTCATCAGAAGCTGAACTGTAAGCTGCTGAGAAATAAACGATAAGCTTATTAGCCTTCGGAAGTTTGAACATACTGTTTGCACCAAAGCTGCTGCCAATTGCTACATAGGGTTCTGTATCTTTGATATCCTGATTGTAGCTTTCAAGATACCAGCCGTCAAACTGCTTTCCTGACGGTGCGGTAACCGAAGGAAGCTGAACTGATGATTGACCGCCAATCTGAGCGCCCTTGTCAATCGGAACCATATAATATGTACCCTTAACATCGCTGCCCTTTGAGTAAATGAACTTGTTGGTGTTGAAGTCATAGATATAGGTGTCATTCTTAAGTGTTCCGCCGTTAAGGGCAAAAACAACCAAAACCTGCTCCACATTAGCAATGGGACCACCGGTTTCTGAGGTAGCCCACCAATCATAGCCGGCAGGCGGGGTAACTACGGGTTCTGTTGTTTCTGCGAATGAGGGAACTGCAAACACGCTGCAAAGCATGAGCATTGCCAAAAAAACAGATAATACTTTTTTCATATGGATTTCCTCCTTGTAATAATTTGATTATCTTGACTAAATTATAACACTGCGTATGACAAATTTCAAGTGATTTTTGAAATCTTTATTGATTTTTTATTAACTTTTTGTTTAAACAGTTGATTTCAAAACAAATCGGTTCAAAATGTCGCACGACATTTTTTCAAAAAGAAAAGCGACAAAGTTCGACAAACCTTGAACATAAAAGCAAGCATTTTTAATGTTTCAAAGTTAATATTTCGCCGCATTCGGCAAACCGTTCAAGCAAAAATTTCTTTCATCTCTGCACTTTTTCCGCAGCTGAGTCTTCCTTCCGGGCAAAAGCCTTTGCTGAAACAGCTCGGCCCGTATTTTTTGAAAAGCAGCGGCGAAACTTTTCTGAGTTCAAAAAGCAGTCTTGTTGCTTTTTCTCGAATTTCCCATTGTGCCCTTGTGCAGGTTCTAAGCTCAAAAAACAGCTTTAATTCACGGCCGTTCATTGTTGAAACAACATCAATCGTATTTCCGGAAAGCAGGCAATACACGCTTTTTCCCGCCGGAACACCGGCATTTTCAAGTTCTTCAAAAAGTTCGGCGGTTTTTTCAAAGGCTGCAATGTATTCTTCAAAAAATTCGCTTTCCTTCACCGAAGCCGGAATAATATAGCTTCTTCTGTTGCAGGAAGAAAGCGACGGAACAAGAAGACTTTGCATTCTGTGGCGTGCAATGTGGGTCAGTGTTGAAAGCGAAATATCATTGAATCTGACCGTGAACGATGCGCTTTCAAGTGCACGGGGTCTTCCGGAAGCAAAAACAGCGTCAATAATTTTTGAAACCTTTTCCTTGTCCTCAAGTATATCTTCGATTTCTTCATTTGAAAGAAGTGTGTTTTCAATCAGCGCCGATTTTGCAACAAGCTTTTCGCAGCCGGGCGTATGACCGAGAAGTTCAACATCGGGGCGAAGCACAGGCTCGTTGTTTTCGCTTTTTGAAGCCGAAACAAAAGAAAGGTCGGTTCGGTCGCAGTAGGAAGCATTATCTTTTTCAAAATTTTGAAAAACGCCGGGTGCTTTCTTTTTGCATTCTTCAAGAAGTTCTTTTCCGATTGCATAAATTTCCGGAATATCTTTTCCTCGGCCGAAAAGCATTGCACGAAGAACGTTCACCATTTCACGTCCGTTAAGGGAACAGAAAAAGTTGCTGAAAAAGCAATACGGAAGAACAAAGCGAGCGTCCTCTTTCGAAATTCCGCCTTCGCAAAGCTTTGAATAAAGCGAAAAAAGGCTTTGCATATGGGTGTTATATTTTTTTGTAACGGACTCGTTTTCAAAGTTCGGAGTGTAAAAGCCGCTGTTTGAAAAATCAACATATCGCCTTGATTTAACAGTGAACGAAGCGAGCCTGAACTCAATCATAAACTGTTCAACAACAACCGAAACGTTTTCAAACGCAAGGTTAAAAAGCATATGCTCGATTGTTGAAGTGTGACCGGAGCGGATAACTTTCGTTATAAGGTTTGCGTTTTTTTCTTCGTCATGAGACCGCTCAAAAATTTCAAGAGCGGTTCCCTGCTGGGTTGAAATTCTTCCCGAAGCGGCACAAACGCTTTCGCCGCAATCTGAAAACCCAATGATATATGCGCCTGACTTTGGCAAGGTTCTCTCCTCCTAAAAATATGCTGTGTCAATTGTAATATAAGCGAGGCGATTTGTCAACAAAAAAAGAACGCCGAGACAAGAAAAAACGGCTGCCGCAAAATTAAATGCGACAGCCGAAAAGTCCATCTGTTGAACTTTTAATTATTTAACGGTTACGCTCTGAAGCTTTGAGGGAATCGATCTTGCAACATTGCTTCCGACTCTCTTGTTTGCGGTAACTTTTACATAATAAGTCTTTCCGCTTGCAAGCTTTTTGATTGCAACTTTGTTCTTCTTGGCGCTTACGGTAACCGACTTGAAGTTTCCGTTCTTGCCAAGCTTGTAATATACGGTGTATCCGGTTGCTCCGTTAACGGCGTTCCACTTGACAGCGATATATTTCTTTCCGCCGGCTGCCTTAACGTTCTGCGGCATTGCGGGGCTTGTTGAAGTGTTGAGTGCCTTTGCTGCGCCGTATACGTTGGTTTCGCCAACAGTTACATACGGTGTTACAACAACCTTATACTTTGTTCCTTTTGAAAGCTTTGTGAACTTCCAAGCCTTTTTGGTTGTGAATTTGTCTCTTACGCACTTGTTGCCGTTGAAGAGCTGAACTCTGTATCCGCTTGCGCCGGTAACTGCGCTCCAGGAAATCTTGAGAGTCTTAGCGGCAGAAGCAGCTGCAACCTTTGCGGTGGCTGTTGGAGCGATTGTGAACGAAAGAACCTTTGTTACGTCATAGTTCGAGTTGATGAACTTAACGGTTACGGTTGCCTTTCCGGTGTTAACGTTGTTTGCATAAGTTACGGTATAATCGGCATCCTTTACGAATACGACACCCTCAGAATCCTTAACAACAACAGCCGGAGTCTGAGCTTTTCCGTTATAAGCAAGCTTGCTCTTTGTGAGAACGATTGTTGCAACCTTTGCAATCGGAGTGGTTTCGGTTGCGTTACATACCGGGCAAGTCTTAACAATGCTGCCGTCCTTAGCGGTGGTAGCCTTTGTTGTTACGGTTTCAAATGCATGGCCGAGAGCCGGGATAATCTTTGCTTCAACAATAACTTCGCCGCAGACCGAGCACTTTTTGCCTTCTTCGTTTCCGTCTTCGGTGCAGGTTGCTGCCTTTGCGGGAATTACTTCTTCCTTATGGCCGCCCTTGTTGGGGATAACTTCTGACTTGATTTCATCGCCGCAGCGAGTGCACTTTTTGCCTTCGGTGCAGCCGTCTTCGGTGCAGGTTGCTTCCTTTGCCGGAACGGTTACCTGATAATCATGGCCGAGGGGCTCAAGTTCTTTAGCTTCTGCGTCAACAGTGCCGCATCTCTTGCACTTTTTGCCTGCGGTTGTTCCCTTTTCGGTGCAGGTGGGTTCTTTTGCGGTGATGTTTTCCCAATCATGACCGAGAGCTTTAATTTCTTCCTGCTTAACGGTGGTTTCGCCGCAAACAGTACATTTCTTTCCATCGGTAAGTCCTGCTTCGGTGCAGGTTGCTTCCTTGCCCTTGATTACTTCTTCTTTGTGGCCGAGAGCCGGGATTTCTTTCTGTTCAACGGTAGTTTTACCGCAGATCTTGCACTTTTTACCTTCGGTGAGACCCTTTTCGGTGCAGGTTGCTGCCTTTCCGGGAATTACTTCTTCATCGTGCTGACCGGCAGCTTTGATTACGGTTGTTGTTGTGTATCCGCAAACTTCGCAAACTTTACCGGCGGTATAGCCGTCTTCGGTGCAGGTTGCTTTCTTTTCGGCAACGTCTTTAAGTTTGTGGTTTTCGGTTACGGAGTGATCCTTAACTGCTGCAGAGCAGTCTTCACGCTTGCAGATTTTGGTATGGGTTGTTCCGTTTCCGTCGGGAAGGAATGCGGTGTAATCGTGGCCGAGAGCGGCAACAGGTGAAGTTTCTCTGCTGATTACTTTGCCGCAATGTACATCTGTGCAGTAAACAACGTCTTCTTTTACTCCTTCGTTAAGGCAGGTCGGAAGTGAAAGAACCGAAGTTTCGGTACGGCTTGCGGTATGAGCGGCAGGAATAACTCTCTTGCCTTCGGTATAATCGCACTTTGTGCATTTAAAATAAGTTGTGTAACCGTCCGTTGTGCAGGTTGCGGGAACAGCATCAATTGTAGTAAATTCATGAGCCCTTTTTCCGTTTGCAGCAACTTTGCAAAGAGTTTCTGTGGTGTTGCAACGATCACAAACACGCTTTTCGGTTCCATTACCGAGATCGGTCCAAACGTCGTTTTTCTTTGAATCCTTCGGCCAATCGTGACCGAGAGCAGCACCTACGGTGTAGGTATGGTCTTCTTTATCCGATGCAGAAGCCGCAGATGTGTCGCACCTTGTGCAGGTGTAATATTTCTTTGCGGGTTCAGTGCAGGTTGCAGATGAAGCGTCGATGTCCTTAACTGTTCTCTTGGTATAGTTATGACCGAGAGCTTCGCCTTCAAACGGTGCCAAATTATAAGCAATCTGTCCGCAGGCAGCGCAGGCGTAGAAATAAGTTGCAGGTTCGGTGCACGTTGCAACAGTTTTAATATGTGCACCATCCATGACCTTAAGTGAAAAATCATGCGAAAGAGCAGCAATCTTACCCTGTTTAACCGTTACGCTTGGATCTTTGCAGCGTGTGCAGTGCTGACCTTCGGTAAGTCCTTCCGAAGAGCAGGTAGCTTCCTTTGCGGCATCTTTAACGATGTCGTGACCGAGAGCCGGAATTTCCTTATAGGTTGACCACTGGCATGTTGAAGATCTGCAGTATTCATAGGCTTCATAGCCGGGCTGTGTGCAGGTCGGAGCCTTCGCTTTTACAGAAACCTTGATATGGTTTCCGTTTGCGTGTTCAACATATGTTGCACTGCAGCCCTTACGGGTACATTTGCTTGTTTGGAAACTTGAAAGAAAACCGTTTGAAGTCGGTGTTCCCCAAGCGTGGCCGAGAGCAGGAATTTCTTCTCCGCCGGTAACAAAGCCGCAATCTTTGCACATTCTTGCTTCGGTGTTGCCATTTTCGGTGCAGGTTGGGTCTTTCTTAGCCTTTACAACGGAAGTGTAGTTGTGATTTTTTCCGGTGTAAGTAACAGTAACGGTCATGTCGGAAGTAACCTTTGTAAAGTCTTTATCCCACTTGATTGTTCCGTTCTTGTTAACATCAATGTTGTAATGCTTATCCTTATCGGAATAAGTTTTTGAAAAACCGTTGTTGCCGAAAGTCGGTGCGGTTGCGGCATTGCCGTAACGGACAACATCGGTTGATGTTGCAACTTCGCCATCGGCATTTCTGAATTTGAAAGTTACTGTGAACTCTTTGAGAAGATCGGTCTTGTTGACCTTGTTGAATGCGGCAACGGCACTGTTCATTGCATCGATTTTTTCCTGAATGAACTGTTCGTAATGTTTACCATTCGCAAGACCGATGAGGGCTTCATAAGCACTTTTAACCGCTCTGTATTCGGCGGTGTCAAGCTTATAAGCGTCGGTGTTGACGATCTTCAATGCATCGGCAACAGCATTGTTGAATTTATCCTGAAGATGTACGCTTCTGGAATCAACATCGTTGCATTCGTCACATTTGTAAGTCTCATTGCTGAAATTGTACTTTCCACTGAATGAATACTTGGTGATGCTAATGTTGCCCTGAGCATAAATGTAATTATGCGAGTTGTGAGCAGCCGCCGCAGTGACACCCATAAACGGAACAGCCGTAACAATCATGAGTGCCGCCAACAGGCAGGCAAGTAAACGTTTTGATATTTTTTCCATATTTGTTAAAACCTCCTTTACTTTTCATCATCATAGCACAATAAAATTCTGCTGTCAATCTTTCTTACAACAATTTGACAAATTTTGGTGCCTGTTTTTAATCATTTTAAACTTAGAGGTATATAAAACCAATAATTACAAATTTGTTCTTGATAATTCGGTCAATTATTGATATAATACAATGAATTAATATTATGGGGGTTTTTGCAATGATTAAAAGAAAAGAAAATATGACTTCAACAATAAAGGTCAATATGCGCGGCGGAGACGGACAGGCCGTTGTTACCGACGTTCTCGATAAAGGCGAATACAAAGGCCATGCAAGACTCATCGGAACAATCCTTCTTGAGCCGGGCTGTTCCATCGGCGCTCACGTTCACGAAAACGAAGAAGAGGTTTTCTATGTTATTGAAGGCACTGCCACCTATAACGACAACGGCAAAACCGAAATTCTTCACAAGGGCGACAGCTGCATCTGTCTCGGCGGCGAAACACATTCAATCGCAAACCGCACCGAAAACGAAAACCTGACCGTTTTTGCCGTTATTCTCACATACTGATAAAGCGGTGAAAAAATGGGCAAAATGATTGTTATTGAAGGCCTTGACGGAAGCGGAAAAGGCACTCAGGCCGCACTTTTGCTTTCTCGGCTTCAAAAAAGCGGAAAAGAAGTTTTTGCGATTGACCTTCCGAATTACGGCGACGAATCAAGCGCACTTGTAAGAATGTATTTAAACGGCGAAATGGGCACTCATCCGGGTGATGTCAACGCTTTTGCCGCCTCAACTTTTTTTGCCGTTGACCGCTTTGCAAGCTTCAAAAAACATTGGAGCCGGGAATATAAAAGCGGAAAAATTATCGTTGCCAACCGTTACACAACCTCAAACGCCTGTCATCAAATGACAAAGCTGCCCGAAAAGGACTGGGATTTTTTCCTTGACTGGCTTTTTGACTTTGAATATAAAAAGCTTGAAATTCCCGAACCGGACTGCGTTGTTTTTCTTGATATGCCCGTTGAGGTTTCGCAAAAGCTTATTGAAAAGCGATATCAAAACGACGAAAGCAAAAAGGACATTCACGAACTTGACGTTGACTATCTCAAACACTGCCGCTATGCCGCAAACTATGCCTGCGACAAGCTCGGTTGGAAACGCATTGTGTGCGCCGAAAACGGAAAGCCGAAAAGCGTTGAAGAAATTTCCGACCTTGTTTTTGAATGTGTAAAAAAATACATATAGCTTAACCGTAATCAGCATTTGATTTACTGTTTTCCTTCCGGAGGTATTATTTATGATATACTGTTTTCTTGCCGACGGTTTTGAAGAAACCGAAGCCATTGCTCCGATCGATATGCTCAAACGTGCAAACATTTCGGTTGTCACTGTCGGAGTTTCAAAAAGAGTGATCACCGGCAGCCACGCTATCCCCGTCACAACCGATATCACAACGGACGAACTTATTCTTGACGGCGACCTTGAAGGCGTTATCCTTCCCGGCGGAATGCCCGGAACGCTTAACCTTGACGCAGACGAAACCGTTCACAAGGCAATTGACTTTGCTGCAAAAAACAAAAAGCTTGTTTGTGCAATCTGCGCCGCACCGTCCATTCTCGGAAGAAAGGGGCTTCTTTTCGGAAAAGAAGCCATTGCTTTTCCCGGTTTTGAAAAGGAGCTTGAAGGCGCAATAATCAGCAAAAGCCCCGTTGTTAAGGACGAAAACTTTATAACGGCCAAAGGTGCAGGCGTTGCGGTTGACTTCGGTCTTGAAATTGTTGCGGCACTCAAGGGAAAAGAAAAAAGCGAAGAAATACGCTCTCAAATTCAGTGCAGATGAGTATTGACGAAGAAAAAAACCTGCTTCGGAAAAACGTCAAAGCCGTTCGCTCTTCAATCGAAAACAAAGAAAATCTCAGCAAAATAATCGGCGAAAAGCTTTTTTCGCTTGATTGCTATAAAAGCTGCGAAAACCTTTTTGCATATTTTTCCTATCCGCAAGAGGTTTCAACAAAGCTTATCATTGAAAAAGCGATTCTTGACGGAAAAAAGGTTGCACTCCCCCGCTGTGAAAGCGAACATGAGATGAGCTTTTATTATACAGAAAGCCTTTCGGAGCTTGAAAAAGGAAAATTTCAAGGCATTTTTGAGCCGAAGAAAACAAAAGAAAAAGCTTTTTCAAACGAAAAATCACTTATTCTTGTTCCGGCACTCGCATTCGGAAAAAACGGTTCACGGCTCGGTCACGGAAAAGGGTATTACGACCGCTTTCTTGCTTTAAGCAAAGGAATATCTGTCGGGCTTTGTTTTGAAAAGCTTCTTTTTTCATCTTTGCCCGAAGGCAGATTTGACAAACGTGTTTCGCTGATTATCACCGAAAACAAAATCATTCGCACCGAAAAACCGGTGTCTCAAAAATAAAGGAGGACAAACATGGACTCAAATTCATTCACTCCGGAAACAGAAAGGCAAGCTCCGCCCCGTTCCGGCCGGCCGAACCCAAGAACCGAAAACTTCAAAGTTTCGATTGACGAATTCAATCAGGTTCCCGATGAATACGTTCCTATTCAAAGGCCGAGTGCATATGCGCCGACGAAAAAGCCGACAAGGGAAAATTTTGAGGTCAACATTCCCAAAAGAAAGCTTGCGCCGGAAAATCAGTCAAGACAAAAACGCCCGGTTTCAAAAAACGCTTCACGTTCGGCAAAATCAAAAACCGGAGCAAAAAGGCGTTCGGCTTCTTCTCAAAAAAGGTCTTCCGGCTCTTCAAAAAGACGTGTTCCCGAAAGCGAGCTGACTCCGGCTCAGCGTGCAAGACTCAAAGAACAACGAAAATTCCGCCGCACAAAGGGTGCAATCATTGCCTGCATCTGTGCCGTTATCATAACAATCATCACGGCAACCGCTTCTTCGCTTGCGCTCGGAACAATCAAAGACATTCTTGTTTTGAGCAAAGACGAAACGGCCGCAACCGTTTCCGTAATTATTCCGGAAGGTTCGGATTTTAACGATGTTTATGACATTCTTTGCGACAACGGACTTGTTCATCAAAAGTTTATAACAAAGCTTTTTTGCAAGTTCAGGCATTATGACAAAGCAAAAAACAGAGAAGGCAAATATGTAAACATTGAATATGTTCCCGGTGCATACTATCTTGAACCGGACAGCGGCATTGAAGTCATGCTTGAAAACATCAAAAAGTCAAACAGCGTTTCAAAAGATACCGTTCGTCTTACCTTCCCCGAAGGCTGGACAATTGCGCAGGTTTTTGAAAAGATTGAAAAATACAACGTTTGCACAGCCGAAAAGCTTTATGCAAACCTTGACATTGTCGGAAAACAGTTCGGTTTTTATAAGAACATTCCCTCAAACACCGGACGCTATCTCAAAGCCGAAGGCTATATTTTCCCCGATACCTATGACTTCTATATCGGCGAAAACGCAAACTCGGTCCTCAAAAAGCTTTTCACAAACTTCACAAAGAAGTGGACAAAGGAATATACTCAAAAAGCCAAGGCACTCAGAATGAGTCAGGATCAAATCATCATTCTTGCTTCAATCATTCAGCGTGAAGCAAAAAATGCCTCTCAAATGGCAGACATCTCTTCGGTTCTTCACAACCGCCTTGACGACCCGGCAACGTATCCGCAGCTTCAGATGAATTCAACAAAGGATTATATCACCTCCGTCAACAAATACGGTCTGTTCAGCGACTTTTATTATTCAATCTATCTTGACGCATACAACACTTACAGTGCCGAAGGTCTTCCGCCGGGAGCAATCTGCAATCCCGGCATTGAAGCGATTGAAGCCGCACTCAACCCGAGTGACACAAATTATCACTTCTTCTGTCACGATGACAACGGCAACATTTATCTTGCCGAAACCGCAGCGGAACACCAGAAGAACACCGAAAAAATCTTCTATGAATCGGATTGATAAATCAATGACAAAAAAAGCAAAAAAGCCCGAACTCCTTGCCCCCGCCGGAGACATGGAAAGGCTCAAAGCCGCAGTGAAATATAAAGCAGATGCCGTCTATTTGGGCGGCTCTGTTTTCGGAATGCGCACAGCACCGCAAAATTTCAGTGATGAACAACTCAAGGAAGCTTGCGATTACTGCCACGAAAGGGGCGTAAAGGTCTATCAGACCGTCAACACCCTTCCGAGGAACAACGAACTTGAGCTTCTTCCCGCTTTTCTTCAAAACGCTCAGGAAAGCGGCGTTGATGCCTTTATTGTTTCCGATCTCGGTGTAATGGAATACGCAAAAAAGTATGCACCGAAGGTTGAACTTCATGTTTCAACCCAAGCGGGAATTGTCAATTACGCTTCGGCAAACGCTTTTTATGCACTCGGCGCAAAGCGCATTGTTACCGCAAGAGAGCTTTCGCTCAAGGAGATTGCCGAAATCAGAAACAACATTCCTTCCGATATGGACATTGAATGCTTTGTTCACGGCGCAATGTGCGTTTCGTTTTCCGGAAGATGCCTTCTTTCAAATTATCTTGTCGGAAGAGATTCAAACCGTGGCGACTGCGCCCAGCCCTGCCGCTGGAAATACAGCCTTGTTGAAGAAAAGCGGCCGGGAATGTATTTTCCGATTGAGGACGCAGACGGCGGAACATTCATTCTCAATTCAAAAGATATGTGCATGATTGAGCATATTCCCGAACTTGTCAAAGCCGGAATAACAAGCTTTAAAATTGAGGGACGTGCAAAATCGGAATACTATGTTTCGGTTGTCACGAATGCATACCGAAGAGCAATTGATGCATATTTTGAAAATCCGACCGACGATTACAAACCCGAACAATGGATCATTGACGAGATGAGAAAAATCAGTTACCGTGATTACTGCACCGGTTTTTACTTTGCCGACCCGAAAGACGACGCTTCAATAAGCCTTCGCGGCGGTTACAACCGTGAATGGGACGTTATGGGCATTGTTGAAAAATGGGAAAACGGCATTGCTTTTTGTTCTCAGCGAAACCGCTTTTTTGAAGGCGACAAACTTGAAGTTCTTGAAAGCGACAAGCCGCCGTTCACCATAACGGCAGCCGGGCTCAAAAACGCCGAAAACGAGCCGATTGAAAGCACAAATCACCCGATGATGAAATTCTCTTTCCTTTGCGAAACACCGCTTGAAACGGGCGCAATACTCAGAAAAGAACGTGAGGAAAGTGCACGGGTTATTATTTGAACAAAACAAAAGCAGCCGTATCCGGGATTTTGGATACGGCTGTTTTTAATGATGTCATTGTTTTTTAAGCCAAACCTCAAAGCGTCACTGACAAATCAAAACGTCAAACCAAAACTCAACGCCGTCTTTGTGATTGATTGCGCCGTATTTTGCATTTTGAAGGTTTTGCGCTTCGGCAACAATCGCAAGACCGAGGCCGAAACGCCCCTGCTCCCTTGAATGAGCCTTGTCAGCACGATAAAAGCTTTGCCAAATATGGCCGATATCCTCGTCGGCAATCGGCTTTCCGGTGTTGAAAAGACTTATACGATAAAATTCTTCGTTAACTTCGCAGCTGATTTTAATCTTTTTTTCACCTTCGATGTGGCTGAGTGCATTGGAAAAATAATTGTTAAAAACCCGCTCAAAAAGCTCCTTGTCGCAAAGAGCAACATAGTTTTCGTTGATATTGATTTCAAGCGTTATTCCGTTGTTTGAAAGATGCTTTTTTCTTGAAGAAACAAGCGAAAGAACTTCTTCTTTCAGCAAAAGCTTTTCTTTATTGACCTTTCGGCCGCCGTTTTCAAAACGCATGAGTTCAAGAAGGCGAACAACAAGCTTGTTCATTTTTTGTGCCTCTTCAATAATCACGCTGCTGTATTCGTCGCTGTCCTCTTTTGTTTCGGCATATTTTATTCCTTCGGCGTAGCCCTGAATGATTGCAATCGGCGTTTTAAGTTCGTGCGAAGCGTTGGCAATGAACTGTTTTCGTCCTTCTTCAAGGCGATGCTCTTTTTCAATATCATTCAAAAGCCGTTCGTTCTTTTTGTTGAGATCCTGCATTGTAATATCAAGCGAGGCGGAAAGCGCATTGACGCTTTTGCTCAGTTCGCCCAACTCCCTTATTCTGAACGGCGGACACACTTCGGAAAAATCAAGATTGCCGATGTTCTTTGTTATACGATTGATTTTTTTGATTGGAACAACAAACGTATAGGTATACGCCAAGAAAATGAGAAAAATGATTCCAAGCAACGCAAGGCAGACCCAAAGCATTGCCCGGCTTGCCGTTTTTGCGTTGGCTTCAATAACGTCAAGCGAATAGTACATTTCTATTCCGGCGTTATCTTTGAAAAAAGTTCCGTAAACAATATATTTCGCCGTTGCAAAATATTCCTGGCGTGTTTCAAAATAGCTTTTTTCGTCAAGATCATCGTGTTCAAGAATACGCATGATTCTCGGCTTCATTTCTCCGCTCGGTTTTTGCGAACCGAAAACCGAATCGTTGTTGTTTGAAGTGTAAATCAGCGTATCCCTTGGGTGATAAATCTCAACATAGATATCATACTTTGCTTCGATATCGGAGAGCTTTCTCATATAATCCTTTTCGTCAAAGCCGATTTGCTCAATGCTGATTGCGGCCTCTTTCATATTGTTCCTCACAACACGGATAAACATATCTTCCATAAAAATGAACTGAAAAATTGTTATCACGGCAAAAATGAAAACAAGAACCAAAAACGAAAGTCCGTAGCGAGCCATGAGCGTATCACGGTTTGTGTGCGCTTTTTTCATTACAGATCCTCAATCTTATATCCGATTCCGTAAACGGTTTTGAGATGGGCTGTGCCCCAATCGCCAAGCTTTGTTCTCAGCCTTGCAACGTGCGAATCAACCGTGCGTACATCGCCCACATAATCAAAGCCCCAAATGCTGTCAAGAAGCTGTTCTCGTGAAAACACCCTTCCCGGTGCTTCAAGAAGTTTTTTAAGAATATTATATTCTTTGAGCGTGAGTTCAATTTCTTCTCCGTTGAGCCTGACCTCATGCGCTTCATGATTGAAAACAAGGTTTTTGAGGTTTTTCTCGCTTGAAAACGGAGAGTTTGCGTTAACACGGCGAAGAAGTGCTTCAACCCTTTTCATTAATACGGAAGGACTGAACGGTTTTGTCACATAATCATCTGCGCCGGATTCATAGCCCATCAGTTCGTCAAATTCCTCACTTCGTGCCGTGAGCATGATTACGGGAACGGAGGAAACTTCCCTGACTTTTTTGCAAACTTCCCAGCCATTGAGGCCGGGCATCATGATATCAAGAATCATGAGATCAATAAAACTGCTGTTTTGAACAAAAATCGAATAAGCCTCGTCACCGTCTTCGGCTTCAATCGGTTCATGACCTTCTCTTTTCAAAAAGTCGCAAACAAGTTTTCTTATTTTTTGTTCGTCATCCGCAACAATAATCCTTGCCATTTCTTCTCTCCTCTGCCAAATGCGTCCAAAGGCGCACGATTATGTATACATTATACAGCAATATCTTACATTCGTCAAACAAAAAACAGAAATTTTATAAACAGGCGATCAGACAGGTTGTTTTTCTTTTATTTTAAAATTCTCTTAAAAAACTCCTCGCTGCTTTTTCCGGAAGGACGGTTGAATCTTCCAAGATTAAAAAGGCTTTCCTTATCCGAAGGCGAAACACGGTCAACTCTTTCCTCGCAGACAAACGAAGCTTTAAAGCCGAGTTTTTTTACAACCGAAAGCGTCTCTTTTGAATAACTGCCGTAAGGATAAACAACAGCGGTTGCATCAACACCGGAAAGGTTTTTCAAAAGCGTCTGCATTCTTGAAAGATCGTCTTTCAGTGCATTTTCGTAATCGACAGGGCTTTCTCCGCTTTTTCTTGAAAGACCCTTTCTTGAGCCGGAACCGGTATTGTGCATATCATAAGTATGGTTTTGAATTTCAAAATCGCCGCTTTGCGAAAGTTCCCTGAGGTCGTCCCAATTGAGATAAGCGTAATTCACATTGCGATCCTTGTTTTCGGCATAGGTTTCGGTTATACTTCCGACAACGGAAAGCACCGCTTTCATGTTTCTTTTTTTAAGCAGCGGCCACGCAAGTTCACGAACACTTTCAAAGCCGTCGTCAAAAGTAATCATAATGATTTTTTCCGGCAATACCGTTTTTCCGTCAACATAATCAATAAGGTCTTTAACCGTTACGGTTGTATATCCGCTTTTTTCAATCAGATCAAGGTCTTTTTCAAGTTCGCTTTTTAAAATCACATATTTTCCCGCACGCTTCGGATTTTCGGTAACATGGTGATACATCACAACGGGAATATCCCTTCCGTTTGAAAGCGAGGTCGGGGCGGTTTTTCTTTCGGCTTTGAGCGCAAAAAGAAAAGACACACAAAGCACACAGACCACGGCCGCAAAAACATGAAATTTTCTTATATGTATTATCATTATTCCCATCTCCTTCAACTGATTTATATGCATTCTGCGTTCGGATTAACAATAAGTTTTTAAAGACATAGAATAAAAATGAACGGAGTGAAAACAACATGAAAAAAACAATTATCATCGGCGGAGACGAACGCCAAAAAGAACTTTACTCTCTTTTAAAAGCCGAGGGCAAAAACTGCACCGCCGTTTTTGAAAAAAACGAACTTCAAAAAAATCTTCCGCTTTCGGATTTTGATGTAATCATTTTGCCGCTTCCTTGTTCAAAAGACGGAAAAACCGTTTTCAGCGCAGAAGACAAACTTAAGCTTGAGCTTTCTTTTGTTGTTGAAAGTATAAAAAACGGCACGGTACTTATAGGCGGAAATTTTTCGGATTCACTGCGCCAAGCGGCGGAAGAAAAGGGAGCAACGGTTTTTGACCTTTTTGCCGAAAAAGATTTTGCACTTTATAACGCATGCCTCACCGCACAGGGAGCCGTGCGCCTTCTTCTTGAAAACACAAAAGAATATGTTGTTTCACTTCCGGCCCTCGTCACGGGATTCGGAAAAATAGGAAAATCAACCGCCCTTTTTTTGCGCTCACTCGGGCTTGACGTTTATGTTTTTGCAAGAAGGAGCGAAACAAGGCTTGAAGCACGCTTGCTCGGTTTCAAAACCGTATCTCAAAAGGAACTTTCGTTTTGCGTTCATCTTTTCAGCTTTATTTTCAATACCGTTCCAAACAGGATTTTTGAAAAGGATGACATTTCTCACATGAAAAACGGGGCGGTATATTTTGAACTTGCAAGCCGTCCGTTCGGTGCAGACAAAAAGGACTTTGAAAATGAAAAAGCGGCTTATGTTTTCGGCGGCGGTCTTCCCGGAAAATTCTGTCCGCTTGCTTCGGCAAAGGAGATTGAAAAACGAATAAACAAATATCTTGACGCAAGGTGATTTTTTTGAATAAACCGGTTTTCGGCTACGCACTGACGGGGTCTTTTTGTACCTTTAAAAAGTCCGTTGCCGTTCTTGAAGAACTTTCAAAAAAGGACGTTGAACTTGTTCCCATCATGTCGTTCAATGCATATTCGCTTGACACACGATTCGGAAAAGCAAAGTATTTTTGCAACAGAATTGAAGAAATTTGCGGACGAAAAATCATTTCAACAATCGAAGAAGCCGAACCCATAGGGCCGAAAAAGCTTTTGGACCTTTTGATTATTTCTCCCTGCACGGGAAACACGCTTTCAAAGCTTTCAAATTCAATTGCCGACACGCCCGTTACCCTTGCCGCAAAGTCGCATTTAAGGAACGGCCGGCCGATACTTCTCGGCGTTTCTTCAAACGATTCGCTTGCAGCAGCGGCAAAAAACATCGGTCTTCTTCTGGCAAGAAAACATATCTATTTCATCCCAATGAGCCAGGACAGCCCAAAAGAAAAACCGTTTTCAATCGTATGTAATTTTGAAAAAACATATGAAGCGGCACTCTCGGCTCTCAGGGAAGAACAGATTCAGCCGATATTTGCCGAAGCGCAAAGCTGAAAAAACCAATTTAACCTTTAAAAGTCGGTTTTGAAAGAACGTTCCGACACTCCGGAGCAGTTCGGTAAGAACCGGCTTTTTGGTTATTTTCAAAACAAATTTCCGTTTTCTCTTGAAGTTATTGCTTTTGTTTGGTATAATGTGGGTACCACACAAAAATCTAATGTTCCCCGTTTAAGAAGTTGGCGTTTTTACTATCGGTAAAAATGCAAGCTTCCTTTTTCGCAACTTCTGAATGTGGGGTTTGAGATTAAGTTTTTTGTGTGGTAGCAAAACGAAGTTTGTATTTTTCGTGTGTGCATTCTTCGGTTTGCACACACTTTTTATTTTAAGGAGGGTTGAAAAGACAGAAAGGATTAAACCACACGAAAAAATAAAATCGAAAGGATAAAACGGAATGAAAAAAACTATTAAAAAATCATTGGCGGTTTTCATGGCATTACTCATGCTGGTTTGCACCGTGCCAATGACTGTAGGAGCAAGCGATGAAGCATTAACAGAAGGCTACTATACCTACACTGTTGAAAACGATGAAGCAACCATTACCGATTGTAACGATGATATTAGCGGTGATATTGTAATTCCAAGTACCCTCGGTGGTTATCCGGTAACGAGTATAGGTATTTATGCATTCGAGAATTGTACCGGCTTGACAAGCGTAACAATTCCAAACAATGTAAAATATATAGGAATATACGCATTCTACTCTTCTTCCCTTGAGTCAGTTAATTTTGAGAATGGAGAAAGAAATCTTGTAATAGCAAGTAGAGCATTTTATAAATGCAAAAATTTGAAAAATATTTCACTGTTTGGAAACAGAGTATATGCTCTTACTTATGATACTTTCGGTGATACCGCTTTCTATAATGATTCTGCCAACTGGGAAAACAGTGTACTTTACTTAAACGATATTCTTGTCGATGTGGCTTATATGACCATAGGAAAAGAGTATACTATCAAAGACGGAACAACGACTATAGCCGACGGTGCTTTCTTTTTGTATTCACCGTCAGGAAAACTTGATGATGCAATTGAAGTTGACGTAAGTATACCCGAAAGCGTTGACAATATCGGTTTTGCAACAGTTTTTTCATATGACCGTCTTCCCAAAAATATATTCCGTCTCGGATCGGCTATATCACATGGAGGAGACCTTGGCTATTCCTTTCTTTTAGCAATGCATTCGCAATATGAAGAAGGCTATATGAGCATATTAAATAAATATGGTTGTAACTTAGACGACAAAGATAATCTTCCGTTAGAAGCAAAAATAGAATTAGGTAGAAAAGGATTTTTCTTTTCTACTTATTGTGGATGGACGCACATGGCTTTACCGGCTTCTGATGGAGTTTGCGGTGTTGTTTTTGTTGATGATGGTATTGAAGGAATTGCTGATAACTCATTCCCCGTTTTGTATAATTTAGCTGTTACATATGTTTTTTTGTTTCCTGATTATTTTAATGGTCTTATTCTTCCTGAAAGCTTTAAAACTCTTAGCGGACAAACAGAGCTTTGCGATATTTATGTAAACAATTATAGAGAATATGAGAGCGACACTGAAAAAAGCGTAACCTTCCTCAACAAAGACTGCTTCATTTATGACGATGAAAATACACTTTGGGACGGTTATACAATATGCGGTTATAAAGGCTCAACAGCCGAAGCATATGCAAACAAGTACAACAGAAAATTTGTTGCCATAGACGAATGTACGCACGAACAAACCAGCCTTAATGCTCATATTGCTGCAACGTGCGCAAGCGAAGGTTTCAGCGGAGACGTATATTGCCAGTATTGCGGCAAATTCCTTGAAGAAGGAACGATACTTCCAAAAACCGATGAACATGATTTTGAAAAGAAAGAAACCTTAACTTATCCTAAATGCACCAAAAGCGGTACAGCAAAATATGTTTGCAAAACCTGTGGAAAAGAAGAAATTATGCCCGAAGGCGAACCTCATGGTCATTCGTTTTACGTGTTTTCTAATTACGGTGCATCATGTACAAAAGACGGTTGCAAAAGAAGTATGTGCATGTATTGCCGTGAAACAATAAACGAAGTAACCGAAAAAGCAACCGGTCATAAAGACAGCAACAACGACGGAGTATGCGACGTTTGCGACGCACTCATTTGCACCCACATTTGCCACGAGGACGGCATTTTGAAGATTTTTTACAAAATCGCCCTCATTTTCTGGAAAATGTTCAAAACCAACAAAAACTGCTCCTGCGGCGTAGCCCATTACTAATCCATAAAAAGTAAAAGCGAGCCGCTCACACCCACCGTTCGCCTTTGCATATAACTCAAAAGCCTGCCGCATTTTTAGCGACAGGCTTTAACTTTACTTTTTGCTTATTCTTCCTCGAAAGCGTCCTTGCCGAGTCCGCACCAGGGGCAAACCCAGTCTTCCGGAACGTCCTCCCAAGCTGTGCCGGGAGCTACGCCGTTATCGGGATCGCCGAGTTCGGGGTCATAAACATAGCCGCAGGGGCAAACGTGTTTCATTCTGCGTTCCTCCGTAATTATTTGAAATATCTGTTGAGAAGGCCTTCAAATGCCTTGCCGTGGCGGGCTTCGTCACGAGCCATTTCATGAACGGTGTCATGAATTGCGTCAAGGCCGAGTTCCTTCGCCTTCTTTGCAAGCTCGGTTTTGCCGAGGGTTGCGCCGTTTTCTGCGGCAACTCTCATTTCAAGGTTCTTCTTGGTGCTGTCGGTGATAACTTCGCCGAGAAGTTCCGCAAACTTTGCTGCGTGTTCGGCTTCTTCGTAAGCAGCCTTCTCCCAGTAAAGACCGATTTCGGGATAGCCCTCTCTGTGGGCAACTCTTGCCATTGCGAGATACATTCCGACTTCGGTGCATTCGCCGTTGAAGTTTGCACGAAGGCCTTCGATAATCTCTTCCGGTGCGTCCTTGCCGACTCCGACAATATGCTCTGCAGCCCATGAAACAGTGTTTTCTTCACGAACCTTCATCTTTGCTTTGCAGATCGGGCAGATTTCGGTCGGGTCGTCGGTTTCATAACCGCATACGGGGCAATAATACTTTTTCATAACTGAAAACCTCCATTAAATAAATTTAAATCAGTGAATATTGTTTTCGTTCCCGTTTTTTCTTTTGCATTCGGGGCAGATTCCGAAAAGCTGCAAATTGCAGGAACGTATCTCACCTTCAAAATTCTTAAACAGCGTGCACAGTTTTTCGCCGTCTTCGTTTTTGAGGTCGATTATCTTTTTGCAAAGAAGGCAGTTGAAATGATAATGCTCACTTGTGTCGGCATCAAAACGATCGCCGATGTCGGTGTGGAACTTAATCAGCTTTCCTTCGCTTTCAAGAACCTTGAGGTTGCGGTATACCGTTGCAAGACTGAGCGCCGGATACTCCCCTTTCAGGTCGAAAAAAAGCTGTTCCGCCGTCGGGTGATCTTTTCTTGAACGGAGAGAGTTGAGAATTGCGTCACGCTGGCGGCTGTTCTTCAGCATTGTTCTGCTCCTTTCTTAATCAATAACGATAATCGTTATCATTATTATATCAATTATTTTTTAAATGTCAAGCGTTTTTTCAAATTTTTTTGTTTTCTTTTTATTTTTTTTACTGCTTTTCAATGCCGCCGAGTCTGTTATGAAATTCGGCACCTTTTTTGTATTTTTTCAAAACACGTTTTTCAAGCTTTCTTCTGAGCTGCGGCTTTGCACCGTCCTTTTTGATGTATGAAACAAGTATGCTCGGCACACCGCTTCGGTTTGCGCCCAAAATGTCGGTAAAAAGCTGATCGCCGACGAATACGCACTTTTCCCCTTTCACGCCCAAAAGCGAAAACACCTTGCGGTATCCCCGTTTAAACGGCTTATACGCCTTGCAAACGTACGGCACATCAATGTTTTTTAAAAAGCGGCGCACCCGCTCTTCACCGTTATTTGAAAGAACGGCCGTTTTAAAACCGAGAGCGTGAAGCTTTTCAAAAAGTTGCTCAACCTCTTTTGTTGCGTCTTCGTCCTGAAAAACAAGCGTGTTGTCAATGTCAAAAACCGCCGCACGAAAGCCGAGAGCACGAAGCTTTTCAAAATCAACCGAAAACACGCTTTTCACATATTCATAAGGAAAAAGTTTTTTGAACATTTTAATCACCGTTTATATTCTATCATACTTTGCCGCTTTTTCAACGCTGTAACTTAAATTTTCGCCGTGAATAAAATGGTATTGAAAAAGGAGTGTGATAAGCAATTATGAACAACTGCTGTGAATTAAGCTGTGTTACAAAGGATTATCTTGCACGATATTATGAAATTCTTGACTGCATGATTGAAAAAATGACAAACGCAAAGCTTTGCACAAGCATATCGCAAAACTTCATTGCTCAAATGATTCCGCACCACGAAGCCGCAATTCAAATGTGCAAAAACCTTTTGAAATATACAACCTGCATTCCGCTTCAAAACATTGCAAACTGCATCATTGCCGAACAGTCAACCGGAATTGAAGAAATGAAGGAAATGCTTTGCAAGTGTGAAAAATGCAAAAGCAGTGAGCGTGACCTTTGCCTTTATGCAAGACAGTTTGACAAAATCAGCCAAAGAATGTTTGACAAAATGGGCTTTGCCTGCTCAGACAACCGGCTCAACGCAAACTTTATAAGGGAGATGATTCCGCACCACGAAGGCGCAATATGCATGTGCAAAAATGCACTGCGCTTTTGCATTTGCCCGGAACTTCGTGCAATGCTTTGCGAAATGATTGAAACTCAGCAGGAACAGATTTGCAAAATGAAAAGGCTTTTGGGCACTATGGGCATGAAATAACCGCAAACAAAAAACGAGTGTCCGTTTTTTGAACACTCGTTTTATTGCATTTTAAGGTTAGATAAGTTTAGAATTATCTCTTCCTCACAGGAAGGAGCCAAAAGTAATTTGTACGGTTTTTGCAATGATTTTATTCGGCATTAATTTTATGTGAATTTGTTCGGTTAAACACCGTCTAAAATTCAATATCTAATCCTCACGTCACAATGAGCCAGCACATTGCAATATAATTTCCGTCAACGGTGTTTGCTTTGATCATGCAAGCACCCTTTCCTACTGCTTTTACACGGCCGTTTGAGTTGACTGTTGCAACCCTTGTGTCTGTTGAAGACCACTTGACACGCTTGTTTGTTGCGTCCTCCGGAACAACCGTTGCTTTAAGCTTTGCGGTACCCTTGACGCTCAAACGAAGCATCGCCTTATCAAGCTTTATGCCGAGAACGGGACGGTTTGTAACGGTGACAAGAATAAGTGCTTCCTGTGCGTTTGAACCGTCGTTCGGCTTGCAGGTGATATATGCCTTGCCCTCTTTCAAAGCTTTGAGTTTTCCGTTTGAGTTGACCTTAACAACCGAAGGATCGCTCGAACTCCATTTAAGCTTTGCGCCGCTTGCGCCGGCAGGCTTGATTACCGGTTTAAGCGTTTGCTTTGAGCCGATGAGCATTTCCATTTCGCTTTCTTTAAAGCTTACGCTCTTAATCTTTTGAAGGGTAACTTTTACGGTGCATTTTGCAACTTTTCCGCCGATTTTCGTCTTGCATGTGATTGTTGCCGTGCCCGGAGCAACAGCCGTTACAACGCCGTTTGCACTGACTTTTGCAACCTTCGGATTGCTTGAAGTCCATGTGACATTTTTGTTTGTTGTGTCGGTCGGATTAAACTTGCAGGTGAGCGCAAGAGTCTTTTTAACGGTGAGCGTTGCCGAAGTTTTGCTAAGCTCAATTGACTTTGCACGAACGTTTTTGACCGTAACTTCACAGGAAACCTTTTTGCCGGTATCCTTTGTTGTGCAGGTGATTGTTGCCGTGCCTTTGCCAACTGCGGTAACAACGCCGTTTGCATTGACCTTTGCAACCTTTTTGTTGCTTGATTTCCATGTGAGGTTTTTATTGGTTGCGTTTTCCGGCTGAACGGTTGCAACAAGTCTTCTTGACCTTCCGACATAAAGCGTAAAGCTAAGCTTATTGAGCGAAACCGAAGTTGTTTTGACAACCTTTTTGATTGTGACGGTGCAAACGTCAATCATATGGCCGTCAACCGTTTCGCAGGTGATTATAACTTCGCCCGGCCTTTTTGCGGTGATTGTTCCGTTTGAATTTACAGTTGCAAGGCTTTCGTCCGAAGACATCCATGTGACCTTTTTGTTTGTTGCGTTGAGCGGATAAACCGTCGGAACAAGAGTCATTGTGCTGCCGGCAAACATTGTTGCCGTGTGCTTGTTAAGGTTCATTCCGGTAACGTCAACAACAACGTTGACCTTGCATTTTGCGGTTGCAAAGCTGTTGTCGGTTGAAGTTACGGTGATTACGGCGGAGCCTGTTCCAACCGTTCTGATAAGACCGTTACTGTCAACGGTTACAATTTTTGTGTTTGAAGATTTGAACGTTACGTCTTTGAACGTTGCGTCTGAGGGAATGACCGAAGCGGTAAGAAGGTCGGTTTTTCCGAGTCTTATTGTTGTTGAAGTTTTGCTGAGCTCAAGCTTTTCAACGCTGACTTTCGGAAGAACGGTAACGTCGCATTTTGAGGTGTAGCCGCCGTCTGCGGTTTTGCAGATGATTGAAACGGTACCCGAACCGACACCGGTAACAAGGCCGTTTTTGTCAACCGTTGCAATTCTTTCGTTGCCGGAAGTCCATGTGTAGCCTTTGGTTGTTGCAGAAGCGGGAATGACCGAAGCTGAAAGCTGAACGGTTTTTGTTGTATAAATTTCAGCAACAGCCGGAGTCACCTGAACGCCCGTTACGGGAACGGTTACGGTTACGGTGCATTTTGCGCTGATTGCAGAGTTTTCATTGCTTGTGCAGATGATTTCGCAGGTTCCGCCGCCATTTGCGGTGATAAGACCGGTTTGGTCAACGGTTGCAACGGATTCGTTTGATGAATGCCATGTTACGCTTCTGTTCACCGCATCGGCAGGAAGGATTGAAAAGCCGAGCCTTTCGGTTTTTCCAATTGAAAGCGTTGTTTCGGACTTGTTGAGTCTTACGTTGCCGACTCTTGTTGAAATGCCGATAAGGCTGAGCGGGAAGTTCTGCGCCCAGATGTGCTGAAGAAGATCGGACGGATGCGCACCGTCGATTGTGTATTCCGGAAGGAATGCTTCGGGATCGTTCGGGTTTGCCGAAATATCGTTGAAGTTTACATAGCCGTCATGAAGTCCCTGAGAAGCCGCCGTTGTTGCAAGCCATTCATTGACATCAAGAGCAATTTGCCAGTCATGCTTGAACTCCGCTTCGGTACGGACATACTTTCCGCCCGTTCCGAGATAGTCACGGGTGTTGCCCTTCCACTGAGTGATGCCGATAACGATAACCTTTATTCCTGCACTATGGAGTGCGCTGAACGCCTTTTTAAAGTTGTTGATAATTTCCTGCGCCGTGGGCTGTTTGATTCCCGGATACTGCTGCTGAATGTCGGTGCAGACCGGGTGCATGATATCGTTTGCACCGATTTTGATTATCGCATATTTTACGCCGGACTGCGAAATAACGTCACGTTCAAGTCTGTCAAGCATCGATTCACCGAAAATGAGCGAACCGTAACCGAGACCCTCGCCGCCGAGACGGTTGCCGATGATGCCTTTTCCGAGAACGCCGACATTGGTTGCGCCCTGCTTGAATATCTCTTCGCCGAGATACTGCGGAAATTCATTTGAAATTGTTGAATCGCCAACAACGGCAACGGTGTATGCGTTTGTTCCTTCGGCATAAACGTCAAGCGTTGCAAGGCAGGGAGTTACCTTGATAAAGCTGTATGACATTGCAATGTTAGTTGGATCGAAGCCGAGAACAGCTTTAAGAATCTGCTTTGTGATAGGGCTAAGCTCAATTTCCGTTGAGATGCTGAACGCTTCGGTTCCCGTTTGGTCGCCGCTGAACGCAAGATATGACCTTGAACCGGAAAGACCGGCGGTTTTAATTTCGCTGAGATTTTTTGCATAAAAGCTGATTGCAACTTCCTGCATTGCTTCAACGTCAAACTTAATTTCGTCGGAATACACTTCTTTTCCGGCCGGAATTGTAATATGCGGAGCACCCTCGTTAAACGTGACAACCTTCATTGTTGAAAGGTCAACATTTGCGCCGGAAGTGCATTTTG
Source organism: uncultured Eubacteriales bacterium (assembly GCA_934552855.1). Lineage (GTDB taxonomy): Bacteria > Bacillota > Clostridia > Oscillospirales > Acutalibacteraceae > UBA6857. The sequence goes on from CAKTEU010000025.1 coordinate 27,096, forward strand.
CAATCGTAACTCTGTTAATAGTCAAAGGCTTGCTTCCGTAATAATTTGAAAAACGGACTCTTATTTTTGTTCCGCTTGCTGTCGGAACAATAACGGAACGGCAGGTTACGTTTTCAAGTTCGGCCGTTATGTATTCATAGCCTTGGATTCCGATCTGAGTCGGAGCGGTTGACCATGCGCCGACCCATGTTCCCTGTTTTTCTTCAAGAACGGCAGAAGACATGAATGTGAGGCAAACAGCCGCCGCCAAAGTGAGAACAACGGTCAAAAAAACTTTTGAAAGCTTCTTCATGATTAGAACTCCTTTTCCGCAGGCACAGCCCGCTTTAGAAATCAAATTATATATTATCGTGATTTTGTTGCAACAGTAATAACTTTTCTTTAACTGTTTATTTCTTTGCCGAAGAGGCAGTTCCTTTTTTTTCGTTTACTTGGGCATTATTCCCGGAAAGCGTTTTTTTAACGGTAAAATAAAGATAAACACCAACGCCGACAAGGGCAATAACTTCAAGAATAATGAACCACGTTGAAGTGATTACCGAAGCGATGCCTGTCATTATAAGGCGAAAAACGCTGAGCTGAACGTCGTTTGCGGCAACAAGATTTATCGTTGTGATTTCGCCCCCGGCGTAGTAAACCTTCGCCCGGCAGATTACATCACCCGCACTGACAGGAGCGGAAATTTTTTCGGGCAACGTTTCTGCAATAGGTTCAATGAGAACCGAATCGCTTGTTGCACCGGCGGGAACAAGGGCAGAAGTTTCCTTTTCCGGAACAAGGCGAAGGTTGTCGCCGTTTCTTCCGGCAACAACGTTAACAACGGTAACGGTCTGATTTGCCGTTGCAACAACCCTGAAGCGGATATTATCGTATACCCACGCAACAAGCTTTTTTGCGTCCGTAACGGCCGTGTTTTCTTCCGAGCCGTCTGAGTCGATGTCTTTGTATTCGCCGCCCATAACAACCGTGAGATAGGAGTATCCGTCCTGAGAGGACACTGCGGCAATGCACTCCCCTGCCTCATCGGTTGAAGTTTGTTTTCCCCCGGTGATTGAGGAATGGTAATATACGCTGATTGTTTGGTTGAGCATTTTATTTGATGCGCTGTAGGTTCTTTCTTCGTTTTCACCCGTTGCCGGAAGTGTAACTTCGCTTGCAGAAAAAGCCTCGCTGAACGCAGGATAGTTAAGCGCATATTTTATAATTTCGGCAACGTCTGCGGCCGTGGTATACTGACCGTCTTCGTCAAAGCCTGTGATGTTTTTGATTTTTGTGTTTTTGCAGCCGATTTTGTCTGCAAGGGCTTGCATTTCGGAAACAAACGATTGTGAAGAACCCGAAATTTCATAAGCCACAACCGAAGCAATGTCGTTTGCGCCATAAACAATGAGTGCGTCAACAAGTTGCTTTTTTGTATAGGTTTCGCCGGCTTTGAGGTCTGCAACACGAACACCGTAACTGTACTCAACGAGAGAAAGCGACTTTTCGGTGATTTTCACCTCTTCTTCAAGGTTGCCCCATTTTTCCATTGCAACAATCGAAGCAAGGATTTTTACATATGCCGCCGGGGAAACTTTCTTTTCCTCATTTTTGCTGAACATGACCGAACCGTCGTCAAGGCTTATCATGTAGTATTCTTTTGAATCAAGGTTTTTTGTAACCTCGGTTTCGTTGTTATAGTTTGCAAAAGCACAAAACGAGGGCAGAACGGCAAAAAGAACAACCGCCGCCGAAAAAAGGAACGCAAAAATTTTCTTCATCTTCATCACCTTTAAATTTTCATACCCGGCAAAAGTACCGACAATTTTTTCAAACGATTGCAATATTCAAAAAAATATGATATATTAATCGTGTGTCTGACCGTTGTCAGATGATATTCGCTTAATTATAACAATTTTTTCGTTGAAAATAAACCTTTTTGGCGAATTAATTTTAAAATTAACATTTTTTTGCCCGTTTTTCGGGTTGGAAATTTTTTCTTTCGGGTGATTTTTAATGATTTATGTAACCGGTGATATGCACGGCATTTTTTCTCGTTTTGACGACCCTCGCCTTAAAGTGCTCAAAAAGGATGATGTTCTCATTGTCTGCGGTGATTTCGGCTTTATTTGGGACGGTTCAAAGGACGAAATGAATACGCTCAAAAAGCTTTCAAAAAAGAAGTACACAATCTGCTTCATTGACGGGACACACGAAAACTTTGACATGCTTTCAAAACTCAAAGTCAAAAAGTGGCACGGCGGAAAGGTTCATCAAATTGCCGGCAACATTCTTCACCTGATGAGAGGGCAGATTTTTGAAATTGAAGGAAAAAAGATTTTCACAATGGGCGGCGGCGAAAGTCCGGATATTGAAATTCGCTTTGAAATGAATACTTGGTCGGAAAAGGAAATTCCAACCCGTGACGAACTTGTTGAAGGCGTTGACAATCTTCAGCAATACGGCGGAAAGGTTGATATCATTGTTACCCACGAACCGCCGGCAAAAATCAAGGAATTTTTGCTTCTTCAGCGTGAAGGCGTGGCCGGCATAACGGCAATCAACACCTATCTTGAAGACGTTGGAAAAAGCTGCGAATTTAAGCATTGGTACTTCGGTTCGCTTCATCTTGACAAAGTTATTTCAAAAACCCATATTTCGGTTTTTAACAGCATTTTTAATGCCGTGACCGGCGAAGAAATCAAAAAATAAAAAATTCAAAAAGGGACTGTCGCATTTAGCGCAGAACAAAGAGTAAAAAGTCAAAATTAAAAATATAATTTACGGATGCCGTCAAAAAGAAAGTATACCGTGAATTACAGCTTTATTTTTAAATCCAATAGGAATTATTTTTACTCTTTTAAGCGTTTTTTTACCCGCTCGCAGTATCTATATACAGCTTCGGGGTAAAGAAAACGCTTTCTGCATCTAAATCCTACAGCCCCTTTTATATAATCAATTGATCATAAATTTCGACAATTACAAATCAAGCATATAGAGAATCGAATCCCTGTCCGGATAGGTATATTCCGTCAACAGCTCATCTTTTGTGATTTTTCTGAAACCGGAGCGCTCGTAAAATCTATGCGAGGCGTGAGCAACGGACGGGGTATCCAAGATTATGTGCTTGACTCCCCTCGCCTTTGCAAAAGCCAAAAGTGCTTCATAAAGTTTCAGCCCGATTTTCTTTGACCTGTATTCGCTTTTTACAAAAAACCCTTTCAAAACAGCGCAATCGTTTTGAAGCATCACCAAGGCAATCGTTCCAATCACTTCACCGTTTTCCACGGCAAGCCAAAATTCACCGCCGTTTTTTTTGATAGTACCCGGCAATATCTTTGAGATCCGGCTGTTCATCAAGGGAAAGATTGATTTTTGCTTCGTTGTTCTGAATGTTCAAAATGAGCGACACTATTTGATCGTCATGTTTTCCGTTGTACGTTGTAATTTCCATAATTGCCCCCATAAAGCAAAAACCGCCGACAGAACGCCGACGGTTTAAAATTACTGAAAGATAATTATTTAAGAGTAGCCTTTGCGCCTGCTTCTTCAAGCTTAGCCTTAGCAGCTTCAGCGTCATCCTTGCTCATAGCTTCCTTAATTACCTTCGGAGCGCCGTCAACGGCTTCCTTAGCTTCCTTAAGGCCAAGACCTGTGAGTTCACGAACA
>CAKTEU010000026.1 GCA_934552855.1 uncultured Eubacteriales bacterium
CGCCGAGTGTATAGCTGTCTTCGGCGTTTTCGGTGTCGAGTGTAAAGCTTTGTGCGCTTTGCGAAATGCCCGACCAAGCGGAAAAATGATAACCGGGGTTCGGCTTCGCTTCAATGCTAAGAACGCCCTTACCCTTGATGTACGTTCCGATGTCGCCGACGATTTCGCCGTTTTCGCATTCATTCGCCGTAACTGTCACAAGGTTATTTGTGTCAGTAATAACAACGGTCAAAGCTTCAGTGCAGTAACGGCTTAACTCAAAGCTTTCAAGCTTTTTAAAAGCGTTTGCAATAATTTCTTCGCCAATCGTGATTTGGTCGATTGAATAACCGTCCTTTGCGCTGATTACCCAATTTCCCGTGTCGCCGTAATAGATTGTCGTTTCACCTGTGACGGTAACATTGTCGCTGTGCTCAAAAGTTATCGGAATTTGAATTCTTGCAAATGTCGCAACATAGCTTACATTTGTGTTGGATTTATCGGAAATCACCATTCCGCTTTTGTCGGTTACCGTTATTTCCGTTCCGTTCTTCGTGATTTTTGAAATTTCAAAACCGAAGTGCGGAGTAACGGCAACCTGATAGTTATAGCTTCTTGGATTGCTGAAACTTGGCGTGATTTCGCCGCCCTCGTTGCAACTTGTGGAAATATTTTTATAAACTTTCAAAGTTTCAACGCTGCGAACACGCACATTTTCAACAAGTTTGCTTTTGTCATAAATCGAAATAAACCTTGTTTGTGAACCGTCAAAAGTCTTTTTGCTTCCATCGTAAAAACAGACAACTATATCTTCGCTGTAATCGGCATTCCGGCGTTTTAAATAAATTTCAACACCGTCGCCATATGCTACTTCCAAATGTGGAATTTGTAAGTTTTTAAAAGTATACGATTTCGTTTTTCCTGTGCTTTTTTCGTATACATGAATAACCCACTCTGTTTTTTCTTCTGCTTCTGGCAATTTAATGTCAAGATATATTTGCTCATATACCGGATAGAAATTAATATTAGTGTCAACGCTCGTCGGAATGTTCTTATACGTTTTGCCGTCATTCGCACACCAACCTACTATCTTATAGCCTTCTTTTTGAACGGACTTGATAGCGTCGTTTGAAAACTTCGGAGCTTCCCCGCCGTTAACGACTACTTCTTCAATCAGCTTTGCACCACTCTCAGAATAGAGCCGAGCATAGTATCTCGCCGTATATGTCACGCTTGCTTGAAGATTTCGCATATGGCATTCTTGCTTTTTAAAAAGCGTAGTGAATTTCCATTCACGCATTGTTAAGTAGAAGCTTAACATTTTTTGATAGCCGATTACATCAGAACTTTCGTCTGAAAAAAGCGTAATGCTTTGATGATTGGCATTAATATACTCGGCATTCATCCAGCCTATTGAACCGAAGTCGGAGTAACCGTTAACCGTAAGCTGTGCGCCGTTTGTGTTGAAAGAATTTAAAAGCCTTGGACGGAACGTATTTGTAATTCCGGCATCACTGTTTTTTTCGTTAACCCAAACATCAGCCGACACAGAAAAATCATTTAAAATGCACGCTGTCGATTTATTCCAAAGCGGCGAAGTGTCAAAACCTATCGTGCCCACAACAAGCGAGTCGGCTTTATCATGCCCTTGGTCTTTATAAAGCGTTCTGTAATCTTCGCCCGTGCCGTTCGCCGAAAGAATACCTCCGAAGTTTGACCCGTCGGTGATATATTTCGGAAAAAGCGTTAATGTTTTTTGCATTTAATCACCTCATACGGTTTCAATATTCAGCGTTCCGAGCTTCGGCAACTTGTTGTCTTTAACGTCATAATTTTTCGCTTCCGCTCCGATTGTGGTTTCGGTAATATCAACAATCTGCTGCTTGCATTCCTCAAAAATCAAGCATTGAAGATACGAAATTCTAACCGTGATGTCGCCGCCGTCCTGCCATTTTTCGGCAAGATTTGAAAAGTATTTCTTAATCTGCTTTTCAATCTGTGCTTTTGCGGTATCAACGTCCGCACCGCTTGAAAGTTTAATTTTGAGCGAAACGTCAATTTTTTCTTCCTTAACCGATTCAACCGTAACCGTGTGACCAATCGGCGCAAGTCCGTAGCCTTCGCCCTCGTTTCCTTTCGGGTCAATCTTTTCTTTGATTTCGGCAATTCTCGTGGGGTCAACTGTCGGGCTTTTAACGTCCGTAGACATAAGGATAAGCTTAACCGTTCCCGCTCCGCTCCAAACGGGGAGCACCCTAACTTGCCCTATGCCACTGAACGATAACGCTTTATTTTTGTAATCTGCAATGTTCCCGCCGAAGGCTATTGACCTTAGCGACTCGATAACCCTTGCACGGAAAACTTCCGTATCTTCCTCGTCCTCGCCGGGCGTATGCACTCCTGCCGTTACGGCGGTGGAAAGCCCGTCAACATAATCAATCGGAATAAGTTGTCCGTTTTCATAAAAGCTGTTGCCATCCGTTCCTGCCGTTTCGCATTCAATAAGGTGCATGAATGCTTCGTCGGTGGTTTCGTTTTCAACATAACCGATAACGGAATAATTGAGTTCTTCAAGTGAAAACCTTGTCCCAATCGGAACTTTAACGTTCATCTTTGCCTTTAGAACCGCTTTCGTCGCTTCTTTCGGAAAAATTGAACGGTCGGCGGCTCTTTTAACGAGATATTCCCTCGGTGCGGTGCTGATGTACGTTGCCGTGAAAATGAAATCGAGCGCAAGATAAATCTGTGCCATTTCAGCAAGGCACGGAGCGTTTCCGTTCCAAACCATTGAGCCGATTCGTTTGTCAAAGCTATCGTCAACCCTGTCAAGAGCTTCGTCCATAAGGTTCTCATATGTTCTGTCGCTGAAATTTTCGGCGACTTTTTGTAAAAGTGTGCTGTAATCGTTTTCGGTCATCTTACAAGATCACCCCTTATCTCAAATTCGCCGAATACGCTTGAAACAACAAAACTTGCCGTAATAACGTTTCGGCTGAACTCAAATTCCCAATTGTCAACCGACTCAATCCTATCGTCTTGCAATAACGCTTCGGAAATCGTTCTTTTGAGTTCACTTGCCGCATAGTCCTTCGGTCTGCCGATAAGGTCGGCAATTTCCGAACCGTAACTTTGCGGATAGATAACATACTGATATCTTTCGATATTTAAAATGTGAAAAATTGCTTGCGAAAGAGCGTCCGCAAAATCCGTAAAGCCCTTAACTCTCTGCGTTTCTTCGTCAACCTTGAATGTAAGGCTCGGCATTCTCGCTTCGGCAAGGTCAACGTCCTCAAGGTCGTCGCCCGTTTCGGGCAGATAAAAAAGGTCAGCCATTTTTGGGAGCCTCCAATCTGTCAAGAATAATGTACTTTTGTCCGCCGTCAAGGCGAATGAGAAGTACCGTTTCATTCGCTTTCAGCGCAAGATTGACTTTGAACCACTTGTCACCTTTGTACTCGTGGTCGTGGCTGTCAAACGCTCCGTAATCTTCCGGTGCTACCGAAATTCGGCTTGACTTTTCGGTTCTGTGCGGTGCTTTGTCGGGCTGTCCCTCGCTTTCGCCGCAGGTTGTGAGCTTCACATAGTAGTCCCGCACGGCGTTGGTCAAGATAAGCTGTTGCTCGCCGAGCGTTAATTTCTGGTCAACAAGCACTTTTAACGGCTTCGCCGAAATCACCAACCCAAGCGAAAAAGAAAACGGATTTGTCGAACCCATAGCACCTATAGCCGCTTCTTTCATCAGCTCAACCATAGAGCCGCACGCCATTCCCATTAAATCAGACAAAGTTATCACCCCCGATTAGCCTTATTGACATAAGGTGTTCGCTGTCCGAAAAATCGTGCTGAACCTGCTCAACCCGAAGGTATTTCGAAAGGTTCATATCGCCCAAGCCGAGAACGCAAGGAATTAAGCAACCCGCACGAACTCTTGTGTCGCCGAGAACGTCTTTAACCGAAAGCGAACGCTTTTTCCTGTTATTTTGCTTCAAAAGCGACTGCGCTTTCGCTTGACCGTCCTTGTCGTCGTTGTTGAGCTTTTCGGTATATTGCAATACGCCCCACTTTTTCATATTCACCGGGTCTTGCGCAATAAACGTCTTGCGGTTCTTGATACTTTTGTCGCTCCCGCTGTCGGACTTTTCCTGCGAAAGCTTAACCCTGTTGTATACGCCGTCAATCGTCGTGCTGTAATCAAAGTCGCCGATACTGTCCTTGTTAATCAAATAATTTAGCTTCATCGAATTGTCGCTCAAAAGTTCAATCTTTCCGGCGTTGTCGAACAGCGTGAAACGCTTTCCGGTTGACTTCCTCGTTGTGTCAAGCGAATTTTCAACAATGTCAAAAAGCGTTGAATTGTCCTCAACTTGACTTTTAATAACATACCCCGTCGGCTCAATAACTCCTGTTTTCAACCCAAAGTCGGCACACACCATGCGAAGCACCGCCGAAGCCGTTTTGTTTTCAATAACATAAGTTTCTTTGTTCTTGAAATAGTACAGCTGGTCGTAGCAGGTAACTTTGATGATATTCTTTTCCTGTCCGCTGCGCTCTTTGGTGAAAACGAACCCCTTGAAAAACGGCTTGTTGTCTACCGAAAAAAGAACCGCGTCGCCCTCTTCAAAGGAAAGCGGCGCAGTTTTAACGCACGAAAAAGTCAGCTTGCCGGGCTGTCCCGTCCTTTGCCATTCCACCGATACACCGTCAACTATCGGCGGGGCAAAGAACGCCGCCCCGTGCTGAATTAAAAGTTTGTACTTGATGTTCATGCCGGTATCGTAAGCACTTGACCGACTTTAATGATATTCGGATTTGAAAGAATGTTCCGATTGGCATTATATATCGTCATGTACTTCGCTCCCGATCCTAAATATTTTGCTGATATCGCCCAAAGCGTATCGCCTTGTTTGACGGTATAGCTTTTCGCCTTGGGCGCATTGTTTGTTTCACGTTCTTTTTTAACGCTCGCAACGCTTTGTGTTTTGCCGTTTTTCTTAACCTTTTTAACGGTCAATTTCTGTGTGCCGTAGTCGATATACTCTTTCAAAGCAATCTCAACGGTCATCTCAAACGGCTTTGTTGCGTCTTCTGTTTTTGAATAATCCTCAATTGACACTTTGATGTTGGTATCGTCAAGCGGCTTTCCGTCCGGTGTTGTCCGGGTTAAGATGAGCTGCGTCGGCTTCTTGTTCTTTTTGAATTTGTCAAATTTTGCAAGATAATATTCCGCCGTCCGTCTCGCCCCGATCATCGGAAAAGCGAGAGTCAACGAAATTTCCTGCAAGCCCTTTGATTTCAAAATGTTGATCGTGTCGCCGTTCAAAAGCTCAACCGTTTTGTTCTTGTTCCCGGTTTTGACTGAAAACGAACTCGGAAGCTCCGGCATCTCAACTCCGCAAAGATATAAATGACAAGCCATTTAATGCACCCCCAGTGAAGCGGTCGAAAGCTTTTCCCTAACCCCTTCGACAAATCGCATGATAAGGTCGTCAACATCTTCGCCGCTTGCAATTTGATTAACAACGCCGCCCATGTCGATGTTGACCTGTGCGGTCGTGAACTTGTTAACCGAGTCTTGTGCAGCGTAGTTTCGCATGATGTCATACGTTCCGCCGTCAAGGTCGGAAACGCTTCCTGTCACGCCCGTAAACGTCGCACCGATTTGAGCGTTTGCGTTCAAACCGCTTGCGGCGGCAAGAACATCTTTCGCAACGCTCTGTGTCGCTTTAACCGCATACGAGCCTTCTTTCAAAACACCGTTTCCGAGACCTTGCATGAGGTATACACCGTTTTGCTCGGTTGCTTTCGACGGGGAGTGTTCTTTAAAAATACCTTTCAAAGCTCCAAGAATATCTGAACCGATTTGCTTCACCTTGTTAAGAACCCAGTCTTTTGCACTTTTAATTCCTTCCCATAGTCCCTCAAGCAAATGTTTGCCCGCTTGCTTTATGTCTTCCCATTTTTCGGAAAACTTGTTCACAATACTATCAACAATTTGTACAACTCCGGCGAGAATTGTATAAATAATCTGCGGAAGCGCATCAATTAAAGCAGTCAAAAGCGTTATACCGGCATTAATAATCAAGTCGAGATTATTGAGCAACGCTGAAACAATCCCATATATAATTGCCGGCAAAGCAACCGAAATTGCCTCAATAATTGTTGGCAACGCTCCGACCAATGCAGTGAGAAGTGTAATTCCGGCCTGAATTATAACCGGAAGATTTGTTAAAAAGAAATTAACAAGGCTATTGATAAGTTGCGGAAGCGCCGCAATCAAAATCGGCAATGCCGTAATCAGTCCGTCGGCGAGAGCTTGAATAAGTTGAAGTGCTGCACCCAACAGCAAGTCTGCGTTTTCAATGAGGCTGTTCACCATGTCAATTACCGCTTGCACCATAGCCGGAATAAGCTCCGGCGCAACATCTGCAAGTCCTTGAACAAGTGTTGTCGCCAACTGCATAATCGCTTCAAGAATATCCGGAAGAATGTCAACAACCGTGCTGACGAGCGAAACAAGCGCACTTGAAAGAACCGGCATAAGCGACGGAAGCGCACTTCCGAGCGTGGAAAGAACACTGTTGAAAATGTTATCCAAAAGCGAAAGAATTTGCGGAAGAACGCCGTTAAGCGTTTCAAGCAAAAACGGAACTTCACTTGAAATTGCATTGAAAATATTCATCACTGCCGAAATGACTTTCGGAAGTACTTGTTTTGTGATTTTTGGAATTTCCTTTGCAACCATCGGAGCAAGGTCCTCAATCAAAGCCGCAATTCCGTTAAGTGCTCCGATGATAACAGGCTTAATATTCTCGGCAAAAATTGTAAGACTTTTAACAAAACGTTCAACATAAAGGTCAAACGAATCACCGCCTGTGACAATGGAGCGAAGCAAATTTTGATACGAAGCTTTTGTCATGTTCAGCGAACCTTGAATTGTTGTCGCCGCTTCTCTTTCTGTCGTTCCGGTAATCTTCATCTGATCTTGAACAACATGGATTGCATCTACAATGTCCGAGTAGGAAGAAATATCATATTTAATGCCGGAAATCTCGGAAGCGTCTTTCAAAAGCCGCTCCATTTCTTCCTTTGTTCCTCCGTAGCCAATTTTTAGGTTGTCCAACATGGTGTAATTTTGCTTTGCAAAGTTCTGATACGCACCCTTAATTAGCTCAATGTCTGTGCCCATTTTGTTCGCATTATCAGACATATCACGAATAGCCATGTCAGCATATTTAACCGCTTTTTTGGTGTTACCACCGAGTGAATCGGTGAGTGCTGCCGCAAAGCCAGTCGAAATTTCCATGTATTCGTTTGCGCTCATTCCGGCGGTTTCATAAGCGTGTCTGGCGTTATAGAACGCTTCTTTTTCTGCCGATTTCAGCATGGAATATTGCTCTTTAACAGCGTCAACGGTTTTGCCGTTCATTTTTGCAAACTCTTGAATAGTCTGCGCGCCGTTACGCCCGTAAAGCGTTTGAATACCGCCTACAAGCTGTTCCCAATCGGCATAGTTTGAAACGGCGTCTTTTGTAATTTTAGCGACCCCTGCGCCGATTGCCGTAACACTTGCAACAACCGCCGTGCCTACCGCTGCACCGACCTTGCCTATTCCGCCAAGAGCCTTTTTAAACTTTTCAAACTTTGAACTGCTTTCTTCTGCGGCTTCTCCGGACTTTCTGACCCCGGACTCAAATCCGTCAAGGCTTGATTCCGCTTGTTTAACAGCTTGCTTAAATTCGTCAACGGCCTTTCCGTCAAAAGCGTGCTTGCCGTTTTTTTCCATGTCGTCCATTGCTTGCGAGCAAGCGTCCATTGCTTTCATGATGTCACGCAAGACCGATGTCATTTTGTCATTGAGGATAATGTCAGATTTAATTCCCTGTGCCATAATACCCCCTTAAAATAATTGGGGCTGTCGCATTTAGATGCAGAAAGCGTTTTCTTTACCCCGAAGCTGTATATAGATACTGCGAGCGGGTAAAAAAACGCTTAAAAGAGTAAAAATAATTCCTATTGGATTTAAAAATAAAGCTGTAATTCACGGTATACTTTCTTTTTGACGGCATCCGTAAATTATATTTTTAATTTTGACTTTTTACTCTTTGTTCTGCGCTAAATGCGACAGTCCCATTGCTGTTTTTCCCTGTCCGCAATTGCTTTCAATATAGAAGCCCGAACGAACGCCTGTTCTCTGGGCGATAAATCAAAGTAATCATGCGGTTTCCAGTGGAATTTGTTTAAAGTGTAATGGACGATGACCGCTTCCGCGTCGCCGTCCTCAATCAGTTTTTTGCGGTCTTTTCAAGCTCGTCCGCACTTTCGCTGATCGCGTTGATCTCATCAATCAGCTTGTCAAACTCGTCCGGAAGAAGCATTTTTCCGATAAGTTCTTCGGGCTTCTTAACGCCGTAGCTGTCTTGAAGTTCCGTGTCGTGAAGATCTGGAAAAACAACTGCATTAACCGCCGTAAGAATGTTGGAGAGTGCAGTGTTGTAATTCATCTTCACATTGGCGTTCTTGCCGCCCGTGGCTTTCATTTCCATAGCCTTTGTGCGGATGTCCTGCTGCGTTCCTGCATCGAGTGCCTTAATTTCCCATTCAATGGGCTTGCCGTCCTCGTCCTTAAAGCGGCGAGAAATAACAACATTCTTGTTCGGGATTTGTTCGGCGTTTTGCATAAAAAATGCTTTGAGTGTTTGTACCATTTGAATAATCTCCTTTTCTCAATTACATATATGACGGATTGCGGAATTTCTCCGGTCGGTTGATACCCTCGGCAAAGCCGGAAATCTCCTGCTCAATGTCGCCGCCCTCTGCGTCCGCAAGGGAAGCGAGAACGTCGCCGTCAAGAATGCAGTCGTTGAAAACCTTGGTGCTTCTGCCGACAGCCGCCGCCGGGTCTTCGTTTGAGATTTGAATTTCAAATCTCGGCATAATGCCCGTTTTCGTATAATCGTCAACAATATCGTCAATGATTTCCGAGCATTTGTAGATTGTCATTGAAAACGAAAGCTCAACAAGTCCCGGCTTGTGGCCTTTGATAATCGAGCCGAGTCTTGCAATTTCTCTTGTTTCAACATTGTATTTGCCTTCAAATTTTTTGCACATCAGAAGGCTGTATCTTCTGTTTTTAATCGTGACAAACACTTCCGCAAAATTGGCGGAAACCGCATCGTCAGACTTCATAACTTTTGACATATCAATCATTTCAAAGCACCTCCTCATTCAATAACAACCGACATATAGAGCTGTTCCATAGCAGTAGTGACGTTAAGATTGTTGATATCAACAGTCACCGAGCCTTTTTTGTTCCCGTGCTCAACCGTAATCTGTTCGGTGTCAACGTTTTCAACGGCTCTCAATCTCTGCATTTCCTTGAGATAGCAAACAATGTCGTTCCAAAGGCTTGCCCTGCCGGTTGCGTCGTTCTGAACAATGCCGAGATAACGGGTAACAAAAAGGACCGTAATGTCGTTTGCAATCTGGTCACACACTCTGATGACTTGGTTCTTTTGAAATGCTTCGCCGAAGTTTTCGCCAAGCGTAACAAGTGAGTTGATATCCAAAAGAATAACAATCCTGTCGTTTGAATTGTGGAAAACGAGCTCGCCCTTCTGAATCGCAGCTTCAAGCTCGGATTGTACCTGTGAAACGCCCTTGATAATAATGTCAAGTTCGCCGTCATAGGCTGTGTTGGTAAGAGACTCGTTGATGTTGCAAGCTGCTTCTGCTCCGGTGAGCCAGTAAGTAAGCATAGCCTTGTCAACACCGGAAGCTGTGTTTTTGAGATTGATAACTCCTTCGTAATCGGGTGCGCCGAGGTCATAGCCCACAAGCTGGAATTTTGAACCAATCTTGTCACGAACTCTTTTTGCAAATTCAACATAAAGCCCCTTAGTGGTTGCGTCATCGCCAATGGGGCAGCAAAGAGCGTTAAAGGCATATGACTCAATAGCGTCAAGGAAATCCTGATGTGCGTTTCCGTCAACATCACCGTTAACGCCGCCTGTAAGCTTCACACCTGTAGAAGATGTTCCGACATAGATGGTTGTGTCGTCTTCCGCTGCGTCTGCCGGCTTTGTGCCGAATTTGCAGCCCTCTTTAAAATCAACCCAATCGTTGTTTTCAAGGTCACCCCATTCTGTGGTAACCTTCTGCTCGTCAACAACCTTAGAGCCGACATAAGTTGTAACAGTATAGCCCGTTGTGGTGTTCTGTTCGTTCTGTTTTTCAACAACTGCTTCAATCGCAATTCGAATGTCGTTGCCCCTTTTTCCGGGATATTTCGCTGTCGCAAAGTCGCACTTCGCTTTTACTGCGTTATTCGCAACAAGTCGATAACAGTAAACCTTTGTCGAATGGCGAAAAATCTCACGAAGCGCAAGCATTTCCTTGTCAGCATAACCGTGACCGAAAAGGTCAAAGCTGTTTTTTTGAAAATCACCTTGCTCAACAAGCTTAACAACGCCCTGTTCACCCCAGTCAAGCTCAAATGGAGCCGCCGCAATTCCTCTGTCAGAGAGTGTCGCCGAAGCCCTTGAAACAGATGAAAAATTGATGTAAGAACCGGGGATTTTCTTGTTCTGAGTCAGCCATGTACCGCCGCCATAAGCCATAGTTATTTCACCTTACCTTTCAAAAATGTTTTGATGAGGCTGTCAACCTCATCGGTGGTGTATTCCTTATCGTCTTCAAGAAGAACATTGAGCATATCCTCTTTCCCACGATAATATTCGCTTTTCAAAAACGCTCGTTTGGAAAATTTCGGTTTTTCTTCCAAAACGGGCGTGGATTTAGTTTTTTTCATGTTGTAACTCCTTCTTCGAGTTTTTCTAAGATATACATCTTGCCGGGGCTTCTGTCCCTTTCGGCTTCTTCGTCGGGGAGCGGGTCGCCGTCCTCGTCAACAATGGGCTTTCCGTCTTCGTCAAGAATTGGGTCGCCGTTTTCGTCAACCTTTGCAGGAACACGGCTCGCAAAAGCGACATATTGAAATGCCGCCGAACAATGAAGCACCTCGTCAACAATGTTAATTGTGATGTCGTTAATGCAATGCACTTTCGCACCGTCCGGTGTTTCAATCGTCTCCAAAATTAACGGAAGGTCGGTCGCAACCCTCAAGCAGTCGTCGCATTCGTTTCCTTCATAAGGAAAATAAATAATATCGAACAAAACCTTGTATTTGACGAGTGTTCCAAACTTTTCAAGCTGAATGATTGAAACCGGAACAACGTTGAAGTCACCCGGCGAAACCTGTTGAAGCGCTTTTTTGCAAAAAATGTTAGCTTTCGGAAAAGCTTTGGAAAGCGCAAGCGAAATCCCGTCCGAAAGATTTCTGAATGTAAGCTTAGCCATTGAAAGCCTCCTTCAAAAACTTGTTCATTTTGCGCTGTAAGACCTTGGGTGCAATTGACTGTAGCTCCTGCTCCGAAATTTGCAGCATACGCTGACCGGGAACAAAGCCCTTGCCGCCCCTCTTGCGGTGTCCATACTCAACATACGGCGCATACTCAACGTTGTTTTCAATCGTAATAACGTACGTCTTGCCGCTTTTCTTCACGTCAAGGCTTTCTGCGAATGCTTTCGCGCTCTGCGTCTTGTCACCCGTCCAGCCTCGGCAGAGCGTGCCACCTTTTTTGCTCGGGTCTTTCGGATAAACACCAACGGGAGTTTTTTTGATGACAAGCGAGAGCAACCTTGCTGCCATTTCTTTTGCGCAGTCTTCGTAAAATTTGTCCGTTTCTTTTCCGTTTGCAAGCTGGCCGAATTTTTCCTTGAGCTTGTCAAGCTCCTTGTGGTCAAATTTAAAATTACTCATCAAGCCCACCCCTCACAGATTTCAATCGGAATTTCTTGGTGGAACGAATAAACCGCCGAAACGCCGCTTTGCGCATACTCCCGCTTAACACCTTCGTGGGTAACGATAATCTTTGAGCCGGGCGGCACAGTAACGTCCTTGTCTATGAACAACTTCGTTTCCTGCGCCGTCCGTGCGGCACTATCCGTTTCGTTCGGCACAACAACGCTTTTGAAAGAGAGCCTACAAGGTAAGTCGGAGAAAACAGAAGTCCATTTCTGCCGGGTCTTCCCGGTGCGGCTGTCTTTCGTATTCGACAGCACACAGATTTCGCACCGGTCAACCCAAAGGATGTTGATTGCGTTCTTGTAATTTCTGTCGCTTACCATACAAGCCTCCTATAACGAGAAAAAACTCCTTCCGGCGGATTTATCATGCTGTTAACAAGCATATCGAACCTCGCTTCGGGCGTTAATGTTCCGTCCGCCGCCGTGGAAAAAGTAATTTGCACGTCGCCTTCCTTGATTTGTTTTGCCGGGGCTTCAAGGTTCAGCTTTTCGGGGTCTAACCGACCAAAGGTTTTCATATTCCGAAGGAACAACCCGCAGGCCATGTCAACAAAAACAACCCGAAGATCATCAGGAATCACCGGGTTGTTGATATTTGTTGTGATAAACGTCCTTGCCTGTTCAATCGAAAACTTAACTGCTTGTTCATCATCCGAGATTGCAAAACCCAAATCGAAAGAACCAAGACGTGCTATAACGTCCGGATAGATGTCTGTCATTAAAATCAGCCCTTCGAGAAAATTCTTGCGATAGCAATCGCCTTGTGCGGAATAGCTTCTGTGTCGTTGTGGATAACGTTCCAGTTTGTGCCGGTTGCAAGGTCGGCGTTTGAAGCCGAAGCGGTGATTGAAGCCGGCTTTTCAAAGGAAAGACCGTCAGCACCGATGATGTAGCGGTCACGAACATAGAGGGTGTCCTGTCCGCCGTTCTTCTGCGGATTTCTGTCCATTTCATACGGGTGCGGGTCGCCGATGTCATCGAGAACGATCGAGCCGAGACCGAGAACATAGGTGGTGTACTTGGTGTAGCCCGGAACAACATTTTCGCCGCTTCCGCTTGACGCAACTTCTTCAACCGGCATCTCGTCATCGATAAGAACAAGTCTGCCGTTCCAAGTGCCAAGCGCAAGGTCACGCTTAACGCCGTCCTTGTCGGTGTACTGCATATACTTCACAAGGCGAAGATTTTCAAGGTTTGTCGCAACTTCGGAGTGCATAATAACAAGCTTAAAAATGTCCTTGTTATCGCCGCAAGCCTGCTGCATAGCCTTGTTGAGTGTGGTAGCACCCACCATTGCTTCATCGCCGCTCTTGCCGGTAATGTCGTAGGTGTGCTTTGTGACGAACTCCTTCGCTGCCTTTGCCGCAACGGTATTTCCTGTGGTAGTCATGCCGAAGATGCCTTCAAGGATTTTAAGGAGCATAGCCTGCTTAACGTCAAGCTTGTAT
Organism: uncultured Eubacteriales bacterium; assembly: GCA_934552855.1. Taxonomy (GTDB): domain Bacteria; phylum Bacillota; class Clostridia; order Oscillospirales; family Acutalibacteraceae; genus UBA6857. The sequence goes on from CAKTEU010000026.1 coordinate 13,293, forward strand.
TCGGCAATCTGCGCCGCAACGTTATCCATGAAGTCTACGCCTGCGGTAATGCTTTTTGAAAAGCTCTTTTCGGTCCAGCTGTCCATCCTGGATGCTGTGATAAAGCCCTGTTCAAAAGTGGTTGTGCCGCTTGAGGTGATGTCGGTTGCGCCGTCGTTGTTTTGCGATGTACCGCCTGTAATTCTGCCGAAGTAGGGAATACGGGCATAGAGTGAACCTGTCTGGTTCGCAAGTGCCGCTCTTGCGTCTGCGTTGCTTCCAACTGCGCCGCATTTCGCAAGTTCGTTCTTCTTCACGTTCGGAATACGGTCAACATATCGTCCAAACGCTTCGGGATTGAAACTCTTTGAGTCAAATTTTGTGTTTGCCATTGTGTAAATATCCTTTCTTAATCAATTTTTGCGCCGGGATTTTCCGCAAGGTAAGCCACCATTTGCGAATAAGTCATATTTTGGGTGTCTTCCGTAATTTTTTCGGAACTTGCGCCCGGCTGAAAGCCTTTGAATTTCGGCTTCGCTTCTGCTTCTTCAAAAAGGAACTTGCTGTCCTCGGCTTTCGAAAGCTTTTCAATCTGTTCGGAAAGACCTTTAACCGTGCCGTCCTCTTGGAGCTTTGCGTCCTTGAGGTCGAGCAGTGCCATAACGGCTTTAACATTCTTCGCCTTTGCACCGGAAAGGGCTTTTTCAACCGCAAAATCAACCTTCATCCGGTTCATCTGCTTTTCGTAATCGTCCTTTGCCGTCTGGTTCGCCGTTTGCAAAGCGGCAATCTGCTTGGTGAGCTCTTCGTTGTCACCCGCACTGCTTTTCAGCGTGTCAAGCTGTCCGTCTCTGTCGGTGATTTGCTTTGAAAGTTCTTCCTTGTCTTTTTCAAGGGTTTTGACCTTTTCTTTCAGTTCACCTTTGGCGTTTTCAATGTCTGCGCCGTTGATTTCCATGATTTTGTCGGTCTGTTCTTTTGTCAGGCCTAATTCTTCAAGTTGCTTTCTTGTCATTTGTACCAATCCTTTCTTACGCTTTTATACGGGGTAGCTCCCATAAATTGTTTTGGTTTCACTCGGTTATACGCTTGTCAGTCCGCATATAAAAAAAGAGCCTTGATTTTTCAAAGTTCTTTAATTATTTAATTTCGGGCATAAAAATAGCACCGTACTTTCGCACAGTGCTTGAAAGTTTACATTAGATAAATTCCGTCTTCTCGTCTTTTTTTAAAGTACTCCGCATATTCTTTGATGAACCGCTCCTTCAATTCTTTTGAAACATTGCCCATAAAACAAATAACATAATGTTCGGTAAAATACTTGTCTTCATCTTTTTCCGGATAAAACCGATCCGGAAGTCCGGGCGGCATGATTGCATAATGTCCGAATATGTACGGAAATGGAGTTTTGGAATTATACATTTAGAACAACTCCTTCATAAAGTATTCAACAATAGCTTTTGCAATTCTTGATTTCTTATCACCGTAATAATAATTGCCAAACGATTGAGCAATTAATTCATGTGCATCGCAATAAGTAACTTTTCCAAGCTCTAAAACACATTGTGATTGTATTTCATAGAATGATTCGTCTGTAAAAGCTGCCAAATATATTTCTTGAGATATTTTATCACATTCGCGAGAAAACATAGCGAATGTGCTTATATCAAGCGGTTCGCCATATTTAAAATTACAGCGCTGCAATGCCAAAGCCATATGGGCATTATGCCCCATTTCATGAGCGACAAGGCTTTCAATGCACTGTGTTTTATAGCTTAATCCTGTGTGATAGTTATCTTCAAGTGTTTGTAAAAGTTTCTCAGGGTTTGAAAATGCGGCTTGACTCAAGGTGATACGGTTTGTCCCATATTTGCCATTAAAACGATTGACTGCTAATGCGCCATCTCCGGTATCGCCAAAAATAATAGGTTCTGAATATTTCTCAAGCGACCTAAAATCTTTGGAAATTTTCTTCGTAGCCGTTTCAACCGCTTTTTGTGTGTCAATTGAAATTTCCGGATTTCCTTCAACCTTCCAGGGCTTACCTTTATATGTGTCTATTATAACACTATTATCACTGATTTTCAACGGTTTTTCGAATATTTCCGCTGCTTCGTCTTGCTTTTTCTTCCACTCGGAATAAGTCATATCGTTCGGCACTTCATACGCTTTTCCGGTCTTAACGTCCCTTGCAAAACGTGTGCTTATTCCTTTCATATCTTCGAAATAAGGAGCGGTGCAGCCTCTGCACCACGGGTGGAACGGGGGAACGGTCACGCCGATTTTGTATTCGCTCTGCGGAAAGTGCTTTCCGTCAAGTTCGCCGCAAACCTCACAGGTTGAGCCGTCAAGCGTTTCAACAATTTCAAATTCCTCAACGTCAAGTTCTTCATAAGCGTCCTTTTGCCCCATGGCAGAAATCGCCGCCGTTTCGGTCATAACAATGCGCCCGGCGTTTCGTTTGGAAGAACCCATTGCCTTGGAAATTTCCGCAGTCATTTTGTCGGGTGTTTTGCCCGTCATCAGTCCCCGTGTAATCGTGCTCTGCACTTCGGAAACGAGCTTTTCCCTGTTGCTCCAAAGCCTTGCGGAAAACGTAGAGCTATCTACCGTCCAAGGCGTAGAAAGCACCTTTTTTAGCCTGTTTTCGTCAACCTTTGCAACGTTCCAGCCGATACCGAACGCCTTTTGAATCTCAAAGCACGAACGGTAATATGTATCGGAATAAACCTTGCCGAGCGTTTTGAAAAGCGTACCGCTTTGAACGGAATATAGCTTTTCAATCGTCGCTTTCATGTCAAGTTTGAGTGCTTCAAACCGCTCAATATGTACTCTTGCGCTGGCGTTTTCAAGCTCCTTTACCCACTGACCGTTCAGCTCGTTCTCTTCGGCGTATTTGATATAATCATCAACCGACCACTTGAATTCTTTCAGCTCCTTTGCGTTCAAAACCTTTTTCGCTTCGGCAAGCGTAAGACCGTTGTTTTTCGCGAAGCGCTCATACCAAAGGTTAATTTTGTCGTTAAGTTCCTTCTCGGCTTTTTCATATTCAAGCGTAATATAAGCAAGGCTTTTAAGCCCCTTGCCGTGGTTCTGCTTTTCAATCGCCTTAAAACGCTTTTGCCAATATTCCTTATTCCTCTTCGGTATCTTCGGCATTGTTTACACCGCCTTTTTCATCGGGCTGTTGCTTTGGAAGACCGGGAAAAACCGTCGTGTCATACATATCGGCTTCCTGCTTTTTCTTTTCTTCCTCAAGGCGTTCCATTTCCTGTTGTGGATCGTCAATCCACGGGTGCTGCGCTATGATCGTTTCGGTTGAAAGCAGTCCGACTGAAGCGGCGCAGTTTGCAATCGCTTCACTTTCGTTAATCAAAATATCACGATTGAAAATGAATGTAACTTCTTCGTTACTGAAATCGCCGAAGCCCGCATTTGCAAGGTACGCATTTACGAACCAAAGAATGTCCGTGAACGCCGCCTGCAATTCAGTTTCCATGTCGTTTGCGTCAAGGTCAATATCGCTGTACATGGATTGTATATTCATCTGGTTCGGGTTGCCGCTCAGCCTATCGTCCTTTGCGTCGTACCCCATGCCGTTTTCAATGATAGCCTTTTTAAAAATGTCGATAATCGCTTTGTAGTTCTCGGCGTTGACGGTAATTTCAAGCGTTTCAACGCCGGAGTGCATTTCACCCTCGTCTCGAACCTTAACCGCACCGAATGTCGCAAGGTTCTTTCTGAACTCGCCGAGGTCAGTACCTTCATAGTTCTTGATGATAAGAATAGTATTGTACTGGTCTTCCTGCATTCTGTTTTCAAAATCCGAAAGCATAATGTTAATTCCGTCTTGCAAAGATTTAACCTTTTTGATAAGCGGAATTTCATGTTCGTTGAATTTAAGCGGAATAAGCGGTATGCGCTCCCAGTTGAAGCCGGTAGCCTTGCCGTCCGCGCCAACCATAACTGCATAATTGGCACTCGCGGTCTTTTCCTTTGTGTCAACGTCCGGCAAAAGCTTTCCGCCGTCGTATATGTAGCGGCGAACGCCGTTCTTGTCGTAAATTTCAACCTTGTGAATGATTACCGAGTTGCTTCCTTCGTAACCTTCAACCAGATAATGCCTTAAAGCTGCGTCAAGAATAGTGTGTTCACTATCTTGCCAAAACGGAAGAACCTCATAGCCGGGGAAAAGTCGAAACAACAGCTTTCCTTCCTCTGAATAGTAGGGATAAAGCCATGAAATTCCGCAGTTTTCCGAAGATTTAACGCCGTTTTTCAGCGTCTTCATGAACCGTTTGTCAAATATGCCCTTGAGCAATTTAACATATGTGTCGTTTTGGCAGTCGATAACAAACGGCTGACCCACAAGGTAGTTTGCTTTCTGGTTAACAAGCTTAGCATACTGGTTGTCAATGATAAGGTTATTCGGCAGGTTCTTAACATCTTGAAGTTCGCCGTCCGCGCCTATCATTTGACGTTTGCGCATTAAAATGTCATGCTCACCGCAGTAGTAAAGCTGCCCTTTAATCTGCATCATACGCTCCGGGGAATTAAGCCATTTTCTAAGCTCAAGCGTAAAAAATTCCTCGTCGGTCAATGCCGTGTTTTTCCCCTCAGATAATATATGAAAAATCTTTTTTGCAATCGAATTTGCGAATGGCAATTCAAATCACAACCTTTCTTAAAAGCTGAATGCCGCACCACGCCCGAATTCTTCCATTGCGTAGCGCATTGCGTCCATAAGGTGGTTAAAATCATCAATCGGCTTGTTGATTTTCTTACCTGTTTTGCTGTCAGTGTCCCATGTATAGTTACTAATTTCTGTAATAAAATTCACACATTTAGGGTGAACAATAATGTGATAATCGGAAATAAGGTCAATGCCGTTCAAAATGCTGTCCTTGCCTTTTCTTGCTCTATGAATGCGTCCGAGACCGAGCAAGTACAGCCTGTCAATGCTCTTTGGTTCTGCAGCGTCTGCCTTAATTCGCTCTTTGCCGTAGCCGGCTTTGATTATCGCTTCGGCAATCGCTTCATTGCTCATGCCTTTTTTATATATTTCGTCAAAAACCCAAATGGTTTTGTTCGCTTCGTCAACCAATCCACAAAAGAACGCCGTCGGGTCGTTCGTATAACCGAAGTCAAGCCCAAACGCCGACCGAACACCTTGCAATCCTCGGATTTCGTCAACCGAAAACGCCTTTTCTTCCCAATTCTCATAAACAAGCCCGTCAACAATTCCCCAATCGCCAAGCCCTGCGACTTGATATCGTCGGGGGTTGTTCTTTTTCATGGTTTCAAAAACCTTTAAGTCGGCTTTGTCGAGCCATTCATTACAGGTGTAGTTTGTTGTAAGCGCAAGTGTCTCATCATCGGGAGTATCAAAAAAACGCTTCTTTAACCAGTGGTGCTCGTTCCAGGGGTTAAATGTAAGCGTTATCTGTTTAAATAATTTAGTTTCTTCGGGCAGTGCGCCACGGATTGACTCGTCAAGCATATTAAAATCCGCTTCACTGCTGATTTCGTATGCTTCCTCAATCCACAGCCAGCACAAAAAACCTTGCTCAACCGTGATTGACGTAACTTTCAGCGGATCATCAAGCCCTCGGAAGTATATCTTCTGCCCGGTGGGCTTATATGTAATTTCAAGCGGGCTTTCCTTGATTTCCCAAAACGCAGATACATTTAATCGGTTTATTGCCCATTTTAACTCAGTAAAGCAGCTGTCCTTGAGCGTTCGGAATGTTTTTCTGACTACAAGCAAATTCGCTTCGGGATATTTCATCATGTTAACTATATACCACAAAGCCGTCGTTTTTGATTTCTTGCTTGCTCGGCTTCCTTTGCACACCCTATATCTGCCTTTCCAGTTCCAGAAGGCTTTGTACCCCTTGCCGATATAGTCCGGCAAGTATATCTTGTTAATCTTCGAGTTCATCGTCACCGGAAATCACCACCGGAATCGTCCCCGAAACGTCAACTTTGTCCCGGAACGCTCCGTAAGCCTTGCCGAGAAGTTCAGCCGCTTTCAATCTGTCTTTCGTCGATGTGCTGATTTCTGCAATCTCCTGCACACCGACATCAACAAGCTTAAATGTCTGTTCTTTCTGTTCGCCCCTCAGCACCGATGTCAGATACTGCAGCACTTCATCTTGCGTCGCAACGAGCTTTGATTCCTTTTCCGCCATTCGCTCATCTATATACGTTTGCACATTAGGTTTTTTAAGGTTTTCAGCTCCAATAACGGGAGCTGTTTTCTTTGAATATCCGGCTCTGATTGCCGCTTGCGTGGCATTAAAATCTACTAAATATTCGTCGCAAAATCTCTTCTGTTTTGCTGTTAGCACGGCAATCACCGCCTTTCTCTGCGAAAATAACTTTCCCACAGAAGCAGCCGGGGAAAAATCATAAAAAACCGTCTGTCCTGTGGGAATGTGTAATAAGGAGAAAAATAGAGGAATACCAAGAATGTGAACCGGGAAACAGAGACAAAAGCCTTCCCGCCTGTTTCCATGTTACCATTATACAGATAAAAAGGTACTTTGTCGGTACTTTTCAAGTACCGATATTCTTGTTTACTCTTTCAAATTCCCTTATAGCTTCATTATGTATGTTTTTTACCGTTTGTTCAGTGTAGTGCATTTGTTCCGCAATTTTTCCGAAAGACATAAAATCGAGATAACGCATCGTTAACAGTTCGACATATTTTTTGTTTTCAATTCTACAAATGCAGAGAAGAATTTCACATTTGCGTTCATCAAAAGCTTTTTGTAATTTTTCAAGCCTTGTTCTTGTTTCGGTAATTTCAGTTATTACCGCATCAATCGCCGGAACTCCCGAAGGGCTTGTTTGAACTGCGTCTTTTGAATAGTCAATTCCGGTAATTCCTATGGCGCGAGTTTCAAGCGTTTCAAGCCTAAATTCAAGACTTCTAATCTTACTGTTCATTTTTTTAAGACTCTTCAAAAACTCTCTCGCTTGCATTCTTCAACCTCTCCACCCATCGTTTTTAGCTTTTGCTCTCTTTGCAAACTGTTAAATTCAATCCGCCATTTAAAGCTTACCGTGTCGAGACACAAGGCAACATCATCAATTTCTTCAAGAAGATTTTTAAAAGCCTTGTCCTTGCTTATCGGAGTGGGATTTTCGTCATCCAATGTCCTACGGAATTTCAAAGCAGCCTTTGCAAGTTCTGTCGCTTCTTCTGCGAGTTGTGCAAGCCGTTCTTTGAAATTGACATTTTCTTTGACATAATTCAGCATTTCGGTATAATTCATTTTATCACCTCGTCATTCTGATTCAGTTCCATGAGCATTATGTAAATACCTGTTTTTTCTGCGTGGAACTTTTCAACAATTTCACTGCACACAAGTGCGTCATCCTTCCAAAAGCCTACGGCAGTCATCACGTCTTTCAAAAGCTTTTGAAGATTGTCCGTGTCGGGCTTGCTGGTCTTGTATTCGCCGTTCGTGTGCGTTCCCGTATTCGGAAAGCACCATTTCACAATCAAACGCAAAGCCTTTTTGAACGGCTGTTTTGGCGCATATGGCGCAAGGTATGCCGAAAGCTTTTGCCGTGCGTCTTTCAGTTCCGGCGGTTCGTAAAATATCGGCTTACCGTTTTTGACTGTGACTTTCTTTTCTTGGTGCGTGACAGTCGGCGGTATCATCGGCAAAAAGAAACTTAATGGCTTATTCATCTTCAAATTCCTCCGGTTCAAAATTTATACCTTGCCACTTGCCTGTGTCGGGATTGTAAGTAATCGCCTTTGACGAAACAGCAAGATTGAAAATCAAGTTAAGTATGTCCGGCTGTTTAATCAGCCACCAAATTACTTTTGATTTTCTGATATTGTAATCTTCATCGGGCAATTTGTGAAAAAGCGGCGGCATATTCTTTGCGGCATCAACGGCAGCTTGTTGCAGTTTGCTTCTTTTCTTTGGCATTTTTTTAAAACTCCTTTCTGCCCCCTTGCGCGACCAATATAAAATTCATTGTTTTTGTGTGGGGCAGGTTTAAGCCCCCACAACAAAAACAAATATTTATATTATATTAATTGTCCGCCGTAAAGGGAGATATATTTATATATATAGGTGTCCTGATTTCTTCGGACAAATTCGATAACTTTATTCGATTTTGTCCTTGGTTTTTTTGAGGGACATTTTCGATTGTCTTATTCGATTTTGTCCTTATGTTTCGACAACAATATTATTCTCAATTGTAAATGCTATGGACTCTTCAATATATCGTCTTATTGTTTTTTCCGACTTTCCGAGATAATCGCATAATTCCGAAACCGTAACTGCGCCATCCATTTTGCAAGCGTCATATGCCATGACTAAAGCATCCGAACGGTCTTTCTTTTTCTGCTCCTTTGACTTCTTTTTGCTGAAATTATTCTTGTATGGTGACCCTTTGGAATTGATTCCTTCCGCTTCAACGTCTTTAAGTTTTCCGCTGACATCAAACGTGTGAATGGGATAATCAAACCAAAGATTTAACGCCGCAGGCTTAGGAAATTCGCGCAGCGTACATTCAATGCGCCATGCTGTACGGCTTTCAATTTGCGCTGTTTTTTCGGCTATCGCTTCGTCAATATTCTGCAAAACATTCTGCTTTAAATGGTTGTTTGCGAACGTTTGAAGCTCAAGGCACTTGCACATATCGTCCTGCGAAACTTCATCACGCCAGCCGGGCAACCACCTGTTAAGCCATTCGATATAGATTTTGCAAAAAGCTTCGTTCTTTTCGCTGTCGATAAGAGTTTGCGGCAATTCAAGCTCTATAAGGTCAAGAAGTGCGTCCGGATCACGGGCGAAAACGCCCGAACCGGAAGCTCTGTCCATCGAACGCTTACCGCCCTGTGCACCTTTTGAATGGTGGTGACAGTAGATTACAGCGCAATTCAGTTCGGTGCAAACCTTGTCAAATTGATTGCAAAATGCTGCCATTTGGTCTGCGCTGTTTTCGTCGCCCGTTATTACCTTATATATAGGGTCAATGATTACAGCGGCGTAATTCTTCTTTGCGGCTCGGCGTATCAGCTTCGGCGCAAGCTTATCCATGGGAACACTGCGACCGCGCAAATTCCAAATGTCAATGTTTTTAAGATTGTGCGGCTGTAGTCCCAAAGCGGTATAAACGTCTTTGAAACGGTGCAAACAGCTTGCCCTGTCAAGCTCAAGGTTGACGTACAAAACCCTGCCTTGAGCGCATTTGAAGCCGAGCCATGAAGTCCCCTCGGCGAGAGCAATTGACATTTCGATAAGTGCATATGACTTACCCGCTTTTGAAGGACCGGCAATGAGCATTTTGTGTCCCTGCCTTAAAATTCCGTCAATAAGCGGCGGCGAAAGCTCCGGAAGGTTGCCCCAAACATCGTCAAGACTTTCCATATCGGGAAGATCGTCATTTACGCTTTCAATCCATTCTTTCCATTCGGTGAATGAAGCTTTACCGATGTTGGTATCAACAATAAATTGTTTATTTTCGCCACGTTCAATACCGGGCAAACGAGAAAGTCTTGACGGGTTTCTGTTCTGCGAATCAATCTGCAAGCCGTTCTTTTTGCATACATTATATAAGTAATCAACACGCTTGCGGTATTCGTCGTAGTTTGCGGCTTCAATCCTCACGATAGCGTGAAGCGACTTTTTCCCGCTATAAACAAGTACAGCAACGGGAAGTTCCAGTTCACGAATAACGGCGTTCTGCTTGTCGATTTCCATTGTGTCAGACTCAACCAAAGCATAACGAAAATCAGTAACGTTTTCATTTTTAACGCCTTTACCGTCAAGCGGATTGAAACGTACCCAAGCACCGGCAGATTTGTTGTAATCACCGATTACTGCGCCGATATCGTTTTTGTGCTTGCCGAGTTCCTGTATAAGTTCCCCGGCAGTGTGCGTATAGCTGCCCTTAGACGGCATAAACTTTCCGTCTTTCTCCCATGTTTCCGTGACGTACCCGACAGTTTCCGTTGAGTCAAAAAGCGTTTCAAGATACTTGATGATTTCTCCGGCGGGATTCCAAACCGCAGGCTCTTTGATTTCTTTTGACTCAATCCAGTTTTTGTCAACGATTACAAAATCGTCTTTTGAACCGCCGATTTCGCTGTCCCAATCAAGTTCGTAGCTGTCGGTGCTTGAACGGTAGCCGTTGTCGTATGCCATTTGTATTACGGTGGCAATCGTCACCGGAGAGGACGTACCGTTGAACGTTTTCCATTTCCGTTCGCATTCTCCTGCATGGTAGCGAGTGTCGTTTTGACTCCATTCGTCCCATACGGAAGTGTCAAAGCCCTCGTCTTTGAGTGCCATGCCTATATTGATCCATTCTTGGTATGACAAGCAGGCGGGGTCAATGAAAGACAGGATTTCTTTTATGTTTTCATTTGTGATTTGTTGCATTTTCTTCTCCTTTTACGACGGCAAATACGTTGCGGGATTTATGCCCGACGGTGTGCGCCAGCCGTTTGCCGCTATGCGGTCAATAAGCTTTCGTGCGTCTTTAAACTGCCATGTTCCGACATGGTTAAAGCCTTTGCTTTCAAGAAAACGAATTTGTTTCGGTGTAGTCAAGCCTAAGTCTCGGCGCTTGTTAAGGCGGTCAAGAAGCAAAGAAGCCTTACCGGCATTATCAATTTCATCGGGAAAAATGCCGAGTTTTTCAAGCGTTTTTTGCTGGCTTTCACTCGGCGGAAGCATTTCGTAGCCGAACGCAGGAACATAGTTCGCAAGGTCTTCCGCCTGAATCGACATTTCAAACTGCAACGGGTCAACAAGCTTTCTTTTTCGCTTCTTCATTTCGGCAAGCTGTTTTGCAAGACTTTCTTCACGCTCGGCAACAACATCATTTGCCGCCTGTTTTTCCGCTTCTTCAATGTCAACGGGACAGCCTTTTTCTTTTTCAAGGTTTGCGGTCATCTTTCTCGCTACATCATCACTTTGACATATAAGGTGTGCGGGGCGGCAAAGTTCGTGGCGTTCCGTATGCCAAAGAAAGTCGAGCAAGAGTAAATCTTCCTTTCCTTCACAAAGGCGAGTTCCACGACCTACCATTTGACAATAAAGACCGCGGGATTTTGTCGGGCGCAAAACGATAATACAATCAACGCTCGGACAGTCCCAACCTTCAGTTAGCAACATAGAATTGCAAAGGACGTTATATTCGCCTTTGTCAAATGCTTCGATAACTTCTGCCCTGTCTTCGCTTGAACCGTTAACCTCTGCGGCTTTGAAGCCTTTGGAAAGAAGAATGTCTCTAAATTTTTGGCTCGTTTTAACCAAAGGTAGAAAAACGACGGTTTTTCGGTCGGCGCAATAAGTTTTCATCTCGTCCGCGATTTGGTACAAATACGGGTCAAGGGCGGTGTCAATATCGCTTGCCTTGAAGTCGCCCGACTGCATTGAAACGCCCGACAAATCAAGCTGTAACGGTATTGTCAAAGCCTTAATCGGCGAAAGATAGCCGTCATGGATAGCCTGCGGGAGCGAATATTCATAGGCAAGGCTTTCAAAAACCGCACCGAGATTTTTCATATCAGATCTGTCGGCGGTTGCGGTTACCCCTAAAACCTTTGCTTCGGGAAAGTGTTCCAAAACACGCTGGTAACCGTCAGATATGATATGGTGCGCTTCATCAACAATAATTGAACCGAAGTAGTCCGATTTGAATTTTTTAAGGCGTGATTCACGCATAAGCGACTGAACCGACCCGACAGTGATACGATACCACGAGCCTAAACAAGTGCTGTCGGCTTTTTCAAGTGCTGTGCTAAGCCCGGTAACCTTTTTGATTTTGTCCGAAGCTTGGTCTAAGAGTTCGCCACGGTGAGCGAGTACCAAAACCCGCTCACCACGTTTGACCAATTCTTCGGCAACCTTTGCAAACACAACCGTTTTTCCGCAGCCGGTAGGCAGAACAAGCAATGTTTTTTTCACATTTTGATTGTCCCACTGATTAAAGATTGCTTCGTCGGCTTCCTTTTGATATTTTCTCAGTTCCATAGTGTTTAAAATCCGCCGTAAGCGTTTTCCGCAGGCTTGTTGTCAAGCTTTGTCGGGTCAAGGAACGACTTGATGTTGTTGTAATCCTTGCCGTTGTATGGCTTGATTACAACCTTGCACTTGCCCTTTGCACCGATAACGGCGTTCCAGTTCATACGAACCTTTTCGCCATGGCGTTTCTGCCCTATTGCAATAAAAAATGCAGAAAGTGTTCCCTCGCACTTACTGTGAAGGAAAAGGTTGTGATAAATTATGCCCTCATGACCTTTTCCGTCCGTACAGCGAATACCAAGCACCGCTTTCTTACACGCCGGAAGCTTGTCCGAACCCGGGTGTTCACCCCTTGTAAAGCTTTCAACGACAAAGTCATATGTGCCTTCCGGCAAAAGTTCAAACTCATTTTCGTTTTCAATTTCATCGTCCCAATCAAGGCATTTGTTAAATTCTTCATTTTGCATAATAAAGTACTCCTTTTATCTTAAATTATTTTTGATGTAGCTTACAACCATAGCCCAATGAGCGATTATCCAACCGTCAATGAAATTTGGGTCATAGTTTTTAATGGGCGTGTCAACAGGATAATGACCCCTGTCGTAGCACGTCTGTCTGATTTCCTTTTCGGTTATGCCTGCCGCTTTCATGAGGTCGGCAAGTGCTTTCGGGATACCGTCTGTTTCAACGGGCGTTTCCGCCGTCGGTTCAACCTTAGGAAGATCGTCGTCATCGTCGAGTATTTCATAATCGTTGATGTTGACCTTTTCGGGTTGCGGCTCTGTTTTGGGCGGTGCGGCAACAACTGGTGTCGAGTCTTCAATTACTCTTGCGATTGCAGAGTAATCAAAGTCAAGTTCTTCCGGAAGTCCGTCACGGTTCTTTGCGTCCCAACACGGGTGGTGGGATGTATACATTACTCTGCGGCCGCCCTGCGCTTTGAACTTTTTGCCGTCCTTATCTGTTGCGGAAACAAGTGTTTTGTAATTCGCAAAAAGCACCATGTCAGCCCATTCTTTAATTAGCGGCGAAATTTGTGAAGATGTTTTTTTGCCGAGTTTAAGTTCCCAACGGTCATATGAGCCACGCTCATCGGGCTGTTCAAATTTTCTGATTTGTGCGTGGGCAGTCAAAACGATATTTATGCCTTTTGAAACAACATCTTCAAGCAATGTGAGGAAGCGGGCAAATTCTTCTTTTTCATAAACATAACCGTTACCGTAGCCAAACTCTTCAATGCCTTTCTTGTCGTGCTTTGCGCATATAGCGTTAATGCAAAGTTGTTCTGCCCAGTCGATTGTGTCAATAACAAGAGTTCGGCAAACGCTTTGATTGTTAATGACATAGTCAATCTGCTGCTTAATCATTTCCCATGATGTGGGTTTGTCAAAGCGTTTGACATCAAGCTTTTTTGTGCTTCCTTCGGTGTCAATAAAAAGCGGGTCGGGAAATTTTGAAGCAAAGGTTGATTTGCCGATTCCCTCCGGACCGTAAATCACAACCTTTTGCGCCGATTTAATTTTTCCTGATGTGATATTCATTTTTTAAAAACCTCCGTATATACTTTCTGACGGCTTAATCTTTCCGTCCTCGATGATGATTGAGCATTCAGAGCCTGTGCTGACTCTTGTTGCTATGGCTTGAAGCTGCTCTTTTTCAAGCCACATTCCGAAATCTGCAAGCGTTTCAATATCCATTTGTTCAAGCTTGTCAAGCAAAACAAAGCCGCATTCGGGATTAAGTTTTCGTACAATCGCCGTTGCAACCTTAAGCTGATCCGAGCCGGACATCGAATCCCACTTTCTACCCTTGTAGATAAGTTCGGCATTTTCAACCGAAAGTTCAGAAAGGGGCATATCCGCATTTTTGAGAAGATCAATCTTTTTGTCACGGACGGCGATAATCTTTTCGGTCAAATCGTCGTACTGCTTTTTGTAATAATTTGCGTCCTCTTCGGCTTTTTCACGGTCAAGGTTTGCTCTGACCTTGCGGTTGATTTCGTCAATCTCGGCAATGCTCTGTTCAATTTCCGCTGTGCTTTCGTCAGTCAACTGCTCGGTTGATTTCATAGCGGTTTTAAGTTCGTCAGATTTTTCGCAAAGTTGTTTTTCGGCTTCGGCAAGTTCGGTACGAAGTCTGTTAACCTTTTCGGCAAGGGCGGTATATTCCTGTTTAATTCTGTCCGCTTTCATCCTCAAACGCTGATTCTCGCCGTTTCGGGCAAGTATATCCTGTTGTGCGGAAATCAAGTCGCTTGCCGAAACAGGCAACTGCGGTACGCCTTGATATGTAGGCATTTCTTTGGCAAATTTTGCTTTTTGGTCTGCGATTTGACCGATTGTGCGGCGTTCGTTATATAACCTTTGTTCGGCGTTTTCAAGTTCAAAAAGTTTGTCTCCCACACCTATGATTTTCAAAAGAATTTGAGCTTTTTCCTTTGCTGTGGATTCCATGAACTTGGGAACGTTCAGTGCGAACTGCTCTACAAATTGATTGAGCAAATTTTGTCCGGCAAGCCGCCCGGTCGGGTCGGTAACCTTGAGATCCGAATTCTTTCCTCTGCGCTCAACGACAATGCCGTTGGAAAGTTCCACTCTCAAATGCGGCGGAACAAGTGCGCCGTCACGCTGTGCCGCAGACGGCTTAAATCTGTCGCCGCCAAGCGCCCATGCAATAGCATCGAGCACAGACGTTTTCCCTTGGTTGTTTCTGCCACCGATAAGTGTCAAGCCGTTTGCCGTCGGCTCATACTGAAGCATTTTAATACGCTTCACATTTTCAATTTCAAAACTGTTGATTTTTACCATCGGTTTCACTCCTTTTTACAATTTATAATAATCTGTCTGACTTCTTCAAAAACGAGGCTTATGCATTCTTCAGACTGCTGTTCAACTTCGTTCTTAAGCACCGCCTCGGTAACTGCGAGTTCATCAAGTAGCTCTTGGGCGTTGATAACCCATTTTCTATGCAAAACGCCCTCAATCATTGTTCTGCTCCTTTCCGGCTTTCCACCATTTTTCAAGCGATTTCTTGCATTCAGTGCAGAGGTCTTGAGGTTTCCAATCAGCACGATATACACTTGTTCTCTTGTCTATACCAAAGATTGAATCCGTCGATTTTTCAAATAATTTTCCGCACCTGTCGCATTTATAAGCGTTCATTGTTTTGCACCTCCTCAACATAACACCACGATTGCGGCGGTCGGCTTACAAAACAACCTGCATTTTTGCAATCGGGGCAATCTCTTTTTGCCAAGCCCAAATCAGCATACCAGCATTCACGATTTATTTTCTTGAACTTGCCCAACTCTTTCGGTGTTTCGTAGATTTTTAGTTCGGAAATGTGCCAGCCGTAACCTCTTTTTCCGTTGCCAAGATAATCCATTATTTCCTTATCAGTTAAACAAGTAAACGGAAACTCTCTTTGTGATAGGCGGTGATTTGGGTCAGAATATGTAATGCTCATCGGAAAAATTTCATCACACACAAACTCTCCGATAACTTTACCACTGTTTTTAGCAATGTAATCAATCGTTGTCGAAATATCGCTTTTAATAAGTCTGTTATTGCTTATCGTGCAGTAAATATAGCACTTAAACGGCGGTTCAAGCTTTGGCTTGGTCTTGCGGACTTCGATTGTTTTTTTACCGTTTGCGATAAGTTCGCAGTATTTCGGTTTAATGCTGAGTAAAACTGCTTTTTTTGGCATAATTTTCACGCTTTCCTTCCGTCCATTCTCGCTCCGCACTTCGGGCAATATCTGTATTCTCTGAGGAATATGTTCCACCATTCCGGATTGTTGAACTCACCCGGAGAAATAGCGTCAAACACTTCTTCGCATATACTGCACTCTGCGGCAGAATAATCGCCGTAAAAATTTATCCAGCGTCCGTGTTTTTCGCCCTCATTGCTTTTTATTACTTTGATTGCTTCTTCAATTATCACGCACGTTTTTTCGCATTCGGGTTTGATATAGTGGCAGCCCAAACAAGCTTTTGCTTCCTGCTCGGTCTTGAGCGTTTCAAGCCGCTCCAAAAGTTCAGTCTTTGTCATTTTGTTTCCTCGCTTTCTATCACCTTAACGGCTTTTCTGATAATCGCACAGCCATGAACCGAACAATTGTGTTCATAACCGCAGCCTAAGCAAACAAGCGAACCGGTTTCAACCTTAAGCCTTTTAAGTGCCTTTAAAAGTTCATCTCTTGTCATTCCTTTTTCCCACCCTTAAAAGCTTCGTGCGTTCCGTTCATCAGTTGCATTTCTTCCGTGCTGATGTTGTACCCCAGCTCCGCCAAGACTTTGTGTTCCGCTTGGAGCTTAATGTTTTCTTCGTGTTTCGGCATGATTTCGCCGTATTGTGCCGTATAAAAACCATTTCTTTCATTGTCCGAGAAAAAGGCTCTAAGCAGTTGGAGCTTCGCTTTTTTCCTGTCGTGGCAAAACCACGCTTTAACATTGGGGAGCGTAGCTGCGTAGCCATCGTTGTCCTT
>CAKTEU010000027.1 GCA_934552855.1 uncultured Eubacteriales bacterium
TTAAAGCACAATATTTTGTTCGATCCTTCCCGTCTTGTTAATTCTTAATTTCCTCTTGACTTTTCATAGCTGGTCTCCTATATTATTTTATTCTTCTTGCAATCACGCAGCTACTCTGTAGCGCGTGTACACATATTCGTAAATACGCTGACGGTATTCGGAAATGCTGATCTCGTCATAGCACTCCGGCAGCTCGGCCCACAGCGTATCACGAATCAGATTATCTACAGCGGCTTTTGTTTCCTGCTTATCTGTCCAGTGATCAAGCTCCGCAATTTTAGCCTTTATCTTTTTCAGAAGGCTTGCAGCCACTTCCTTGATTTTCTTGATATCCGTCTTGGAGAGATCGTCCCGGAAAAGCATATCGTACAGCGAAAGCTCCTCGTCGCTCTCAAAGCCTTCGCGGACATACCGCTGTTCTTCCTGATCGAGACTATTGGCCAGATCCATCAGATCTATAAAGGTTTTCTCAATGGTGGCGCGATCCTGCTCACTGTTGTAGTCTGTGATAATCTGCTGATACCGCTCGTAATAATCTATACGATCCGGATTATTGAAAAGCAGCCGGTCTAGCTTCTGCTGGATGATTTCCTCCAAATCCTTCATCACGAGGTTCTTTTTCTTTACCTTTGCAAATTCCCGGCGAAGCAAATCAAAATCGATTGCGCTGATGTCAAACCGGCGTGGCTCTTCTTTGATCATCATCGGTGCATCATCGATCTCCACATATTCGCTGATGATAGAATTAATTTCCACCATCAGATCTGTTGTATCAACGTGCCGGCGCTTTTTCTGAAGCTCTCCGTAAATAGCGGCGATGGCTTCATATTCTTTGCGCGTCTGTCCGGTAATATCGTCACGATCCGTGTATTTCATCAAACGGATCAATTCAGATGCGTATGTGGAGAAGGATTTCTTATCTTCAATAGTACCGCATACGGCATTGGCGGCGGTCTGAAGAAGAGCCAGCTTCATAAAGTCAACTGCGGCCACAAGATCGGCAAGCTCAAAATCGCGCTCCCGGAGGAAGGCTTTCGCTTTTTCAATCGTATCGAGAATACGGGCTATCAGCTCGTCCTTATCAACGGTAGGATCGCCTCCGGGCGTATTTATGTTCGCGGTGTAATCAGCCAGAGCTTTGCGGAGGGCTTTTACGATGCCAATATAATCGATAATCAAACCGTTACTCTTGCCTTCGTTCACACGGTTTGCACGGGCAATGGTCTGCATAAGAGTATGTGCCTTCAGCGGCTTGTCGAGATACAGGCAGGACAAGCACTTCACGTCAAAGCCGGTGAGCCACATGGCGCAGACGAATACCACCCTAAGCGGATTGGATGCATCTTTGAACTCCTTGTTCAGCTCACGCTTTTCCATTTTCGCCCTGTGATATTTGATATCCAGATCCCATTTTTTGAAGGTCTGAATCTCATTCTGCTCCTGACTGATCACAACGGCCATTTCCGTTTCCTGCATCCATTTCAGCTTGCGTTCCAGCTCCTGCGCCTCCTGCTGTGTGGCTGTTTTAATTTTCGCTTTTAGAACTTTGATTTCTTCTTTCCAGTACTCCTGAACGAAATTGTACATACGGACACACGTGACTTTATTGAGGCACACGAACATTGCCTTGCCGCTGGTCCACAGGTCGGAATAGTGACCGACAAAATCTTTCGCTATGGATTTCAGGCGAGGCTCCGCCGTCATCAGATGGATTTCCTTAGCAAATTCCGCTTCGAGCTTATCCTGCTGATCGATGTCGATATCAGCGTTTTCGATGGCGTCAAGGATGCGGTCGGTGATCTCCGGATTATGGAGATCGAGTATCTTTTCGCCGCGATTCTCATAGTACAGCGGAACGGTCGCACCGTCCTCCACGGCGCGTTTGAAATCGTAAACAGAGATATAGCCGCCGAAGGTGCGCGCAGTGATATTGTCGCTGGACAGGAGCGGAGTGCCGGTAAAACCAATACGGGCCGCTGTCGGGAGCAGCTTCATCATGTTGTCTGCAAAGATACCATACTGACTGCGATGCGCCTCGTCGGACATAATGATAATATCGTGGCCCGGGTAAATCGGCTGCTCGTCCGGCCTGTTGAATTTCTGTATGAGCGTGAATATGAAGCTAGGATTGCCTTTTAGCTTCGTGACGAGGTCACCGCCGCTTGTGGCGATAAACTGTGAGGCTTTCGTTTTACCGAGCAGGCCGCAATTTTCAAAGGTGTCGCTGATCTGCTTGTTCAGTTCATCGCGGTCGGTCAACACCACGGTTGTAGGCGATCCGGCAAACTTGCGGCGGATCTTCTGTGCAAGGAACACCATGGAATAGCTCTTGCCGGAACCTTGTGTATGCCAGAACACGCCCAGCTTGCCGTCGTTGAGCTTCCGTGCTTCATATGCCTTGACCGCTTCATTTACACCGAGATACTGGTGGTTACGGGCAAGGATCTTTACCGTATTGCCGCCGGAGTGGTCATAAAGAATGAAATTCTCCAGCAGATCAAGGAAATTCTCTTTTTTGCAGATGCCGCGCAACATAGTTTCAAGGGCCACGCTGCCTTGCTCTTTTTCGTCAAGACGCTTCCATTCATGGAAGAATTCGTACTTGCTGCCCAGCGTACCGACCTTGGCCTCTATGCCGTTAGACAGTATAAGGAAGGCGTTGTAATAGAACAGATGAGGTATCGTGTCCTGATAATCAGTATAGTTGTCATCGTAGGCGTTTTGCACATCTACGGTGTTTTTCTTTAATTCCACGAAAAGGAGCGGCAGACCGTTTACAAAGCCCACAATATCCGTGCGGCGGCGGTAGAGATCGCCGTGAATCTTCAGTTCTTTGACAGCGAGGAAGTGGTTGTTCTCCGGGTGGAGGAAATCGATCACGGCAGCTTTCTTTGTTTCCGTTTTGCCGTCCGGACGCTTTACTGTCACGGGAATGCCGTCGCGGATTAGGAAATACTTTTCTTCGTTAACCTGAAGGAGCGAGGCTGTGGACAGGCGTTTTTCCAAAACAGCCTGTGCTTCAAGAATCTGCGTCTCGGTGATCCAAGGATTGAGCTTTTTCAGGGCAGCACGGAAATATCGCACAAGCAGAATCTCTTTGTACGATTTCCTGCCGAAGGTGCCATCGTCGCCCAGCACCTCCGTGTTATATGCAAATTTCACTTCCCATTGGAGCTCTTCCCGGAGAAGGTTTCCGGCACTTTCCTGCACAAGTATATTTTCTGAATAATCATAGCTCATGCCGCCACCTCCTATCCTTCAACAATTTGCTTTTTAAACTCATCAAATGCTTTTTTGCGTTCTACCTGCTCTAATTCCATAAATGCAAGAAGACACATTTGATAAGTTTCGTCATACCAATGTTCTAATTCCCCCTTGTCAAGTTCAGATACGATTCGTTTATATTTTCCTTTATTTGAGGGATCAACATTGTTGTGTCGCAAATTCAAATTATTAAAGAGGAAAAACAGATCATCTTTCAAAGAAGATGAGATTTTCTGCAATTCTTTAGATTTTGCCTCAAGTATCTGGGCAAGTTGCAAAATAATATGTTTTTTCTTTTCAATGTCACCTTTAAGGGCATAATGATCATATTCCAGCACCTTGTATGATAGCTCTGCCGGAATTAGGTCGCTTTCTGATACAGCAATAGCTACAGGAGATTTTTCAACGAAGATCGTTTTTCCATCATCACTTGCAGATGTATATCCTATGGCTTCGATCACAAGTCGAATTTGTTCGAGGATAAATGGAATGTTCACTTCCATAGATACAAAGCCGCCATATCCTCCAGAAAAATTAGCCGCTTGCAGGCCGAAGAGCATATTTTGCAGATATTCACAAAATGAAACCAGATAATCAATATTAAAATCATTTGGCTCTGCTTCGAATTTGAAGCCATACTTTTGATCGAATTCTTCTATGCTAAGGCACGTCCCACGAAAATAAAAATGTGCAAAATTCTCTCCAAAAACTTCATATAAAGATTTCGTTCTATGATCAAAGGCTTTTTGATGTAATATCGAATACAGCTTACGATACTCTTGTCTGATATCTACGTTGCCTTCTCTTAATACTTGTGCAAAAGACTTCCTCATATCACACCTCGATTTCACCGCTCATCAGCTTCGGCAACAGACGGTCACGGGCTTTTTTTAACCCCACTACACTCAAACTGAGATTATATATCTTCTCAAATATCGGCTTGCAAAAGCTGTAATACGAATCACGCAATTCTTCCGATGGATATAACACAGGAAGACTCGCAAATTTCGTCTTGTTGACATTAGTCATAGTTGCGCCGTTGCTACCCACGCCTTCCAATAATTCTTTCAAGCGCTTCATAGCAGAAAACACATAATAAAGATCTCTTTCATCAGACAAGATTATTGAGTTTATCTGCTGATTTGTTTGACATCTTTCAACTGCAATATTCACTAATCCTACAGTTGCTATGCAGGAAACCATAATGCTGTTACGGGGGATAAACTTATTGATTTGCGTCTTTGCACCGGCTTCCGTTAAAGAGGATTCTGTTATTACAGGATAAACACATCCATGCATATCCGGAATTTTGACAAACGGAATGTTACCTCCATAGTATTCCTTTTTCTCTGTCGAAGGGGTTTTACCAGTTACAACCTCTCCAAAATCCGAAATTTGGCTTAAAGACCATCCTTCCGGCACACCGTCAACGACAGGAGTATCCTCATATCCGGGGAAGTGGAGGTCGACAAACCACTCCTTATATAACCGCTGGGCCGCTTCTTCAAGTAGCTTGATTTGCTTCTGGTTGTTCTCAATAAGATTGTCGTAGGCAGAAAGGATATCTACTATACGATTTTGCACTTCAATTGGCGGCAACGGACATTCAATCTGTTTTAGTGATGAAATTGTTAAGGCCTTTTGAGATGATCCAATTGTTGTATTATTAAGCACCCCATACCCATCTTTTGATCCGATCCAATAGCAGAGAAATTTTGATGAAAGAGAATCATCAAAATTACGGAACCATGTCAAGTTTCCATCTTTGAAATAGAAATAATCATCTGTGCGAACGATATACGGAATACCAATCGTTCCAACGGAGGTTAATAGCATATCACCCGGTAGCGGAACGCCAAATTTGGATTTTATATCATTGTATTTATCTGTGCTAATGTAAAGAGATTCGCTTATTGGCTGTCCCTGACTGGATTCAATTATTTCTTTTGAACGATAGAACGGCACGCCAGAATCGGTATATTCAGAGTAGAATATCCTTTTACTTGATGTAATCTCACAATGATCGCCAATCTTTGTTTTCTCCCAACTCATATCCCCATCTCCTTCATATTCATTGAGATGGTATCCATCAAATCGTTGGATTCAGCCTGAAGGGACAGAAGTTCACGGTGAATCTCCGCCATACGCTCCGCAAAATCTATACCGTCATCCTCCACGGGAGCGATGCCCACATATGCGCCGGGTGTGAGCGACCAGCCCTTTTCTTCGATTTCGGCAAGTGAGGCCAGCTTACACAGTCCGAGTACGTCAGTATAAACACCGTCACCGAACTTCTCGTAGAGCCAGTGTGCTTCCTTGGCAACGTTCAGCATATTCTCAATGTAGGCGACTCTATCGTCATACTCCTGCTGCACGCTCTTTTTGTCACGCTTCCCGGCAGCTTCCACTTCGGCTTTTGCGGCCTTTCGTAGTGTGGAGAGCTTTTCCTTCAGCGCAGAAACGATATCGGCAAAGGATTCCTGATATACAGCCTCTTTCAAATCGTCATTTTCAGCGGCCTCGGCTTCATCGTGCAGATAGTGGTGGTATTCCTGCAGCAGAGCCGTATACTTGTCGGTCTCACCGCGATAAAGCCATACGATGGCGTTCAGGTTTTTAAGCTGCCATTCGCTCCACTCATTCAGCGTTCGGTCCACAACTGTATAGTAATTCCGGGCATCGATGAACAGAACCTTATCCCGGATTGCTTCGCCCTTCGCTTTATCGAAAAACCACAGGGAGCAAGGCAGCGATTTCGTATAGAAGAAGTTGTTACCGACGGAAATCATTACGTCAACATGACCAGTCTTGATAAGCTTTTCACGGATATCCTTATCCTTGCCCTGACTGTCGGTAGCTGAGGATGCCATAACGAAACCGGCGCGGCCATGCTCGTTCAGATAGGAATAGAAATAGGAGATCCATAGGTAATTGGCGTTGCCGACATCTTTGTTCTTGTTTACGCTCGGCAGGCCGAACGGAAGACGTCCGGCGTTCTCGCAGGATTCGGCTTTGACCTTATCTACATTAAACGGAGGATTCGCCATGATGTAGTCACAGCAGCCGTTCAGGTTATGTGCGTCATGATAGAAGGTATTTGCCTCGTCTCCGGATTTGATAACACCCGTCAGACCGTGCACCGCCATGTTCATCAGGCAGAGCTGAGCGTTGTACTCCACCTTTTCCTGTCCGTAGAAGGTCATGGTGCTGTTGGCATTCATACCGGCGGCGTTCACAAAATCTCCGCTCTGTACGAACATACCGCCGCTGCCGCACGCGCAATCGAGAAGAACACCCTGTTTCGGCTCAATGATGTTTACGATCATTTTTACGAGAGATTTCGGTGTGAAGAACACACCGTCATCAGAGGCGATGTTTTTAGCAAATTTGTTGAGGAAGTATTCGTAGATGCGCCCGATGATATCGCCGCCGACATCGTCAAGGGCGCTGTTATTGAAAATACGAAGAAGCTCTGCCAGCAGCTCGTCAGAGAAGTCGGTATAACTTTTCGGCAAAACACCTATGAGCTGTTCACTCTGATCTTCAATCAAAGCCATAGCGTTATTTACCACTTCACCGAGGCTGTTCATCGGATGACCGTCTTTATTGGCAAGTCCTGCCGCCGCGATATTCTCCGGCAGATTAACAAGGTATTCGTACTGCGCCTCTTTTGGCAGAAACAGCGCACTCTTTGCGGAAAAGTCGCTGGCCTCGACGGGCATTACACGTCCGCCGCGAGAGGGACGGTTCCTCAGTATCTCGGCTTCTACCTTCTTAAAGCGGCTGTACGCATAGCGCAGGAAAATAAGCCCCAGCACGGGCATACAGTATTGATTCGATGTCAGCTTTGACCCGGCACGAAGGAGATCGGCGGATTCCCACAGTTCCGCTTCCAGTTTCCGTATGTTAATCATCCTTTTCCTCTCCTTCCGGGCTATCGGGTATAAACTCCATCATATCGTTGGGGGAGCAGCCCATAGCGTGGCAAATGCTCTCTACCTTATCCAAGGCGATGTATTGCCCGTTTTTGATTTTTGTAATTATGTTTGCGGATATGCTGGCACGGCGCATCAGCTCTGCATTGGAAATATCCCGCTCGATCATCATATGCATTAGTGGTTTATAACTCACGGCCATATCATCAGACTCCTTATCTCAATTAACTTATTCAGTATATCACACTTATGTGAAAAAATCAATAAATATATTTTGAACTTTAGACCTCCGGGAATTTCTCGGAGTTTTTTCGTTCGTTCAAAACGACCCCTTTTGTTCAGTGGGTAGAACTTTGCTCTATCCCAAATCCACACGGATAAACATTGGGGCAGCATTTTTTTGTTTCTGACGGGGAAAACCGAGCGAACAGCGGAATACAATTCCCTTATTCTTGATATAATAATAAGGGAAAATTCGCACAACCTATTGACCGTTCCCTTATTTTGTGCTATTATTTAAGGGAAACAGAACGGAGGTAAGGGAATGAGAACCTTCAACTATTCCGCAATCAAGGAGCAGAAGTGGGATTCGGATATCTTAGGATTGATTGCA
This sequence comes from uncultured Eubacteriales bacterium, assembly GCA_934552855.1. Lineage (GTDB taxonomy): Bacteria > Bacillota > Clostridia > Oscillospirales > Acutalibacteraceae > UBA6857. The sequence goes on from CAKTEU010000027.1 coordinate 7,813, forward strand.
GCCATATACAAAGAGGCCGGCAAACAGGAACTGTATTTGAAGCAGCGCCCGCAGGAACTTGAAAAGCTCGTTGAAATTGCCAAAATACAAAGCACCGAGGCATCAAACGCCATTGAGGGCATTGTTACTACAAATACACGGATACGGCAGCTTGTTGAGGAAAGAACCGCGCCGAAAAACCGTGACGAGCAGGAGATCGCCGGATACCGTGATGTGCTGAACATTATTCACAATGATTTTGACGCGATTCCCATTACGCAAAACTATATTTTGCAGTTTCACAAAATCCTGTACAGCCACATGAACAATCCCGTTGCGGGACGTACCAAAACCGTACAGAACTATATCAGTGCCACCTATCCGGACGGACATACGGAAATTTTGTTTACGCCGCTTTCTCCTTTTGAAACGCCGGAGGCGCTTGATAAAATCTGCGAAGAGTATAACCGCGTCATCGGAAATATGGAACTGGAACCGCTGATTGCGATTCCGATTTTTATCCATGATTTTCTGTGTATTCATCCGTTCAACGACGGAAACGGCAGAATGAGCCGACTGCTCACCACGCTGCTTTTATATCAAAACGGTTTTTTCGTAGGCAAGTATATTTCGCTTGAAGCCAAAATCGCCAAAAATAAAGATTTGTACTATGATGCGCTGGCGCAGTCCCAAAACGGCTGGCATGAGGGGACGGAAAATGTTCTGCCCTTTATCAAGTATCTGCTCGGGACAATTTTGGCGGCATACAAGGACCTGAATGAGCGTGTGGCGCTTGTGGAAACCAAACTGCCCGCGCTTGAAATGGTGCGCAGAGCCAGCGAAAATAAAGTCGGACGGTTCAACAAACAGGATATTCGTGAACTCTGCCCGACCCTCAGCGACAGCTCCATCGAGGGCGCTTTGCGCCAGCTGGTATCAGACGGTGAACTGAAAAAAGAGGGCAAAGGAAAAAACACCTGCTACTTCCGATTAAAATAATTTTTACGGCACAAACCCGCAGCCCCGCACCTTTTGATTGAGGTGCGGGGCTGCGATGTTCATTTATAACGATTTTTTAATCGTCATAATCGGGATAGTCGGGAGCCCAATCAGGCCACAGTTGCGCTTTGTTTCTGCGGCGAGAATTGTGAACTTGCTGATGTGTCTTATGATTGGGGTTCATTTGGTTTGAATGATTATCCTTGTTCGTTTTGTATGCCTTGTTGTTCGGATTATTCTGATTTGACCAATCATCCAGTTGCTTTTGGGTATGCGTTTTCCCAGACACTTTTTTCATTGCTTTCTCCTTTCTGAACCGAAAAAATCCACGCACTTGCATCGTGCGTGGACTACGATTTCAGATCATACAATCGCTTTACACGCAACAAAACAAGACCGACACAAACACATCGGTTCGAATTGTGGTGTAAAGCAGTGAAACAGCAGGGGGACAACAAAAGTCAACACACAGCCGCTTTCTTGATTTCATAATGAGAATTTGAAAGAAATCAATAGTTTCAATGATTTACTCATGTCATTAAAAGGCCAAATTCCTCCCAATCTAATTCGTACTCTCATGATACGAATAATCAATGTTGGGGAACACATTACCTCTTAACAAATATATTATATCACATATTAAGAGTTTTTGCAATAGGATTTCACACAATCAGATTCTTCAAACGGAGCACTTCTGTATAATGTCAAAACGAAAAGAAGCAAAGTACATTTTTTTCTGCCGGTTTGAACCCTAACCTGTAAAGACCGCACATGACTTTTGGTGCGGTTGCCCGCAACCGGGTATTTTGAAAATCGGTAAATTTCCGTCCGAAAAAAATTATTCTAATGTAACAAGAAGTAGGCAAGCCTTGAAAAGCCTTATTTTATGCGGTATTTGACGGTTCTTAATTCTAATATTTACGGGCGAAAAAGAGCATAAAACCGGCTCGAAAAAGCGGCAGAAGCACAAAAAATCAAGGCAAAAGGATTTTCACCGAATAGAAAGAACCCTTGAAAACACTGGGTTTTCAAGGGTTCCGTTGGCGGAGAGGATGGGATTCGAACCCATGTGACGTTGCCGTCAAACTGATTTCGAGTCAGCCCCGTTATGACCACTTCGATACCTCTCCATGTATGTTAACTCGGAAAACCGAAATTAACGCAAGTATTCGGTTGTATTAGAATTTCTGTTAGAACTCACGGTGTGCCTGCGGCGGGCAAGTGCCCGAAACCCGCACGGTTAAAGGCTTTGCGGAATATGGGCTTCCGTCAGCCGATGGAGATTTCGAGTGCTGCACCTTCGACCACTCGGACAACTCTCCATAATAGATATACGGCAAAAATCTTTGCCTTTTTGTTACCGATAAATTTTATCAAAAATGTGTTCGCTTGTCAATAGATTTTGCCAACTTATTTTAAAAAATCAGGGTGAAACATAATGAAGAGTATTATTGCTTCGGCTTGTTTTTTGCTTTTTCAATCGTTTTGTTTAAAAGCTCGCTTTCCGTTTTGTCAAAAGAAAAACTCAGTTCTTCGCCGGTTTTCGGGTGAGTGAAACCAATACTTTTTGAAAAAAGGGCAATTGTTTTTTCCTCATCCTTTGCACCGTAACGTTTGTCACCGAAAAGGGGACAGTGCCTTGAAGAAAACTGAACACGAATTTGATGGGTGCGACCCGTTTGAAGCCTCACACTCAAAAGCGAATAAGGCTCGTTGCAGCAGACATCTTTCAAAAGCGTTTCATATTCGCAAACGGCTTTTTTGACTCCCTTGCGCTCACGCCCCACAACAAAAACCTTGTTTTTCTTTGAATCTTTGAAAAGGAGGTCTTCAAGAATTCCGCTTTCCTTTTCCGGTGTGCCGTGAACAAGGGCAAGGTATTCTTTTTGAAGTTTTCTTTCCGCCGCCTGACGTGAAAGCGAAGAAGCCGCATTTTTTGTTTTTGCATACACCATAACGCCGCCGACATTGCGGTCAAGGCGGTGTATCGGATAAATTTCGCCGCCTGTGTGTGCTTTCAGCGCAGTGATGAGGCAATCTTTTCCCTCACCCTGAGAAAGCATTCCCACGGGCTTTATGCAAACAATTACGCTTTCGTCTTCAAAAAGTATTTTCATCTTTGTTTATCATTCCTTTAAAAAGGCCGCCGCAGAAAAATGCGACGGCTTTTTGACTTCGGTTTTATTTTGCGTAGTCAACGGCTCTTGTTTCACGAATCATGTTGATTTTAATCTGACCCGGATATTCAAGTTCGTCTTCAATCTTTTTGACAATTTCATGAGCAAGAAGTGCCATTTGATCGTCGTTGACTTTTTCGGGCTTGACAATGATTCTGACTTCACGTCCGGCCTGAATTGCAAAAGCTTTTTCAACGCCTTTGAATGATTCCGAAATTGCTTCAAGCTGTTCAAGGCGTTTGATGTAATTTTGAAGATTTTCTCTTCTTGCACCGGGACGAGCCGCCGAAATTGCGTCCGCCGCCTGAACAAGGCAAGCTATGATGCTTTTCGGTTCAACGTCGCCGTGGTGAGCCTGAATTGCATTGATAATAATATCGTTTTCCTTATACTTTTTGGCATATTCAACGCCGAGTTCGATGTGTGAGCCGTCCTGTTCGTGGTCAACGGCTTTACCGATATCGTGCAGAAGGCCCGCACGCTTTGCAAGTTTTATGTCTGCGCCGAGTTCCGCTGCCATAAGACCTGCAATATAGGAAACTTCAAGTGAATGGTTCAAAACGTTCTGACCGTAACTTGTGCGGTATTTGAGTCGGCCGAGAAGCTTGACAAGTTCGTTGTGGATTCCGTTTACGCCGGCATCAACAACCGCTCTTTCGCCGGCCTGGCGGATTGCCTGTTCAACTTCACGTTTTGATTTTTCATAAATTTTCTCAATGAGTGCCGGGTGAATACGTCCGTCGGCAATGAGCTTTTCAAGCGTGATTCTTGCAATTTCTCTTCGAACGGGGTCGAACGAAGAAAGGGTGATTGCTTCGGGCGTGTCGTCAATGATGAGGTCAACGCCGGTGATTGTTTCAAGCGTTCTGATGTTGCGGCCTTCACGTCCGATGATTCTTCCCTTCATTTCATCGTTGGGAAGGGCAACAACGGAAACCGTTGCTTCCGAAACGTGGTCGGCGGCGCAGCGTTGAATCGCCGTTGTGATAATCTCTCTTGCGAGAGCGTCGGACTCGTCACGAACCTTTTGTTCATATTCCATGATTTTGACCGCTTTTTCTCTTGTGAGAGTTTCTTCCAATAATTGAAGTAAATATACCTTGGCTTGTTCTTTTGTATAGCCCGATATTTTTTCAAGCATTTCTAACTGACTTCTTTTGATGCTTTCTGCTTCGGCAAGTTGGGTTTCGGACTGCTTGATTTTTTTATTCAGCAGTTCTTCTTTTTTCTCAAGTGAATCAGTCTTTTTGTCAAGAGCTTCTTCTTTTTGGATAATTCTTCGTTCCTGGCGTTGAACTTCGTTTCGTCTTTCGCGAAGTTCTTTTTCGGTTTCGGTACGGGACTTGTGAATTTCATCCTTAGCTTCAAGAATAGCTTCTTTCTTTTTTGTTTCTGCTTCGTTAACCGCTTGATTTATAATGCGGGTAGCTTCTTCATTCGCAGAACCGAGAAGACCTTCGGCGGTTTTTTTTCTGTGTATACCGCCAAGTATAAAGCCGATAATTCCAAACGCAACCGCACAAACAATTGCTACGATTACGGGTACTAACCAATCTCCCAAAGTAGCAGCACCTCCTTCTTTTTAAAAATTCTCCACTAAAAATCATCAAAAGAATTGCAGTAATGTTACTCGAAGACAGCGTAAATAAAAAGTAAAGTTTTTTGCTTTACGATGCAAATCGCTATCCTTGATATTTTAAACCATTTGTTCAAAAATGTCAAGTGCAACAAAGCAAACTTATGTTGGAAATATACAAAAATTTTTGCCCGAAAAAGCAAACAAAATGAATGCGCCGCAAGCCTGTAAAGGAAAGCGGCGCAAATTATTTTAATATTTTTAATTGTCATAATCGTCTTTTTTGTCGGCATTTTGGGTCAAATCCGCTTCTGACGAAGTCTTTTTGCGCTTTGTCCAAATGTAACCGGCAAGACCGCCGAGGGCGATTATTCCCGTTGGTGCGGCGGCAACTTCGGGATTTTCTTTGATTGTTTCAACCGTCTTTTGAACGAATGAGCGGTTTTCGGTTGTTGATGTCATTGAGGAATAAGCCGAAAGTGCTTTTAAGGCTTGCTCATCATTTGCAAAGGTTTCACTCATAAGCTCGGCAAGATAGCTGAAATCAACGCCGCTTGAGCTTTTTTCGGGGCTTGAATTGTAGCCGGAGTTTGAAGAAGCGGCAGTGTTATCGGTTGCATAGGTTGTGAGAATGCCGGAGCTGCCTTTTGAATTTGAAGCCGAGGAAGCGGTTGTTGAAAGTGCGGAATCGATATTGCCCATAACGTTGTCAACAATTCCGCTTGCCTTTTTGCTGTCTGACGGAAGAGCACTGTTGATTGCGTCTTGAATTTCGGCAACAACTGTGTTTTGAGCGGTGCTGTTTTTGGTTTCGGCCGAGGATTTTCTGATAACGTTGAACGTATAAGTCACGGTTTCCGGCGGATTGAGAGTGTCGGAATAGGTGACAACAAGTTCAATTTTATCGGTTGATTTTTCGGCATCGATCGCATAGCCGACCGTCTGGCTCGGACTGATACCGTTGCCCGCAAGAGTCATTGAAAGGCAAAGGTTGCTGCCGCCGAGCTGTTCGGCAATTGCAAACGGAGTGAACCAGATTTTTGTGCAGTCGTTTGCAATATAAAGCTTATAATTGAAAATATCACTGTAAAATTCTTCGTCAAGCGGAAACCTTCCGTTTTTGCAGGCAAGGTCGAAAAGAGTTTCGCAGCTGTCATCGGTTGAATAATTGACCTGACTTTCATCAAGCATTGTTTGAAGAATAACTTTTGCAACGGCATTTTTTTCTTTGTTGTTGGTTGCAACGATAAGGCGAACCGGGTCGATTTTTACTGTGTATGCCGTGTTAAGAATCGAAGCAAAGTATGCATAATCGACATATTCCTTTTCGGTATCGGAAACCTTGTCAAAAGCGTCAAACGGAACATCGTAATTATTGGAAGAGGCGGTGAGAACCTTTGCCCAATAGAAAACTTCGTCGTTGCTCGGATTTTTGCTGACGGGAACAAAATCAAACTTTGAAATGTAGGTTTTAAGGCTGCTTATCGCAACGCCGCCGAGGGTGTCAACTCCCGAAGGAAGGAACGTTCCGGTGAGTTCGGCAATGATGATGCAAATTGCGTTGTCAAGGGTAATTCCCTGCGGAAACGTTACATTTTTGTTATAAAGGGTATAAACGGCATCATATTTGATTGCGGCATATATTACGGCAACCTTAATGTCGTCCTCGCTTGTTCTAAGGGCGGGGAGGGTAATTCCGCAATTTCTGACATACGCTCTCATTGATTCGATATCTTTTGTCATGCCGAGGGCGGTGACCATGTAATAAAGAATGTTCACAACCTGTCCGTAGGCGGAGGAGACTGTGTCTTCATCAATGAGGTTAAGAATTGAGTAGTTGTTGACTTCATTGATAAATTCGTCATATGTAAGGCTGTATTTGTAGTCGCCGTCGGGAACAAGACGTGCAGAGGTTATTGCCGTTGTGCTGTCGCGGATAACAACGTTGTCAAGCCATGCTTTGCTATATTGGGGTGAAGCGGCACGGGGATTGCCGGGAAGAACCTTCATGTTTCCGTTTTCAACAACAACGCTTGCCGAAGCGTAAAACGGCGCACAGAAAAGGCCTGCGGTAATCAGCAGGACAAGTAAAAACGAGCAAAGTCTTTTTATATTCAAGAGCAAAACCTTCTTTCATCTCATTCAAAAAAGCGAGGAAACCGAACCGGTAAAAAAACACCGGTGCACAATACATAGTACAAACCATTTTATACTCTGTTATAATACAACCTTTTTCAATTAAAGTCAACCGAAGAGAACGAAATTTCAAGTTAATTCACGAAGTTTTTGAAAAATGTTTTTAACAATTTTTTAATTTTCCAAAAATCTATCGACATTTGTTGAACAGAATGATAGAATAAAAATCAGGTTTAAAATTTGCGGCCGCATAAACGGGAAAATGTTTGCCGTACTTTTTGAACGGAAGAAAAGAATACATTAAAAGAAAAGGGGTAATCGCTTTTGAAAGCAAGTGAAAGTGTAAAGAACTATCCTTCATCTTTGAGGATGTATGCAAATTACACAACAAGAGAAATCAAAAAAGTCTGCAAAGAAGTCGGTCCCAGGGCTTCCGGCAGCGAAAACGAAAGAAAGGCTCAGGAACATTTTAAAGAGGAAATGAAAACCTGCGCCGACGATGTTAAACTTGAAGAATTTCAAATCAGCAAGTATGCCTTCATGGGCTGGGTTGCTATCGACGGAACGGCGATGCTTCTTGCGGTTTTGTTCTCGTTCCTTAAAATGCCGATCGTATCGCTTGTTCTTGCAGTGATCGCATTGGTTTGCCTTTTTGCCGAATTCCTTATGTATTGGGAATTCCTTGATCCGCTTTTCCCTAAAGCAACTTCAACAAACGTTGTCGGAACAAGAAAACCGACAGGCGAAGTTAAAAGAAGAATCATTTTTTCCGGTCACGTTGACTCGTCATATGAATGGACATATACCCACCTTGGCGGAAAGGCACTCCTTTTCACCGTTGGAATTTATGCCGTTGTCGGAATGTTTTTTGTTTTTGTTGTTTCGCTTCTTTCGGTAATCAAGGGCGGAGCAGTCAACGCAGAGCTTGAAGGCTTTGTGAAGGTTCTTCAGTATATTCAGCTTGGGTTTATTCCCGGATTCATTGCCGTTTTGTTCTTTGTAAACTTCAAACTTCCCGTTGAAGGCGCAAACGACAACCTTACAGGTTCCGTAACCGCAATTGCGGTTCTCAAGTATCTTGAGGATAACGACATCAGATTTGAAAACACCGAAGTTGTTGCACTCACAACAGGTTCGGAAGAAGCCGGACTCAGAGGTGCAAGAGCTTTTTCAAAGGCTCACGCAAAAGAACTCAAGGAGGTTGAAACCGTTTATTTCGGAATGGATACCCTTCGTGACTATGAAGACATGGCAATTTACAGCCGTGACATGACCGGAACGGTTAAAACCGACCCGAGAGTTTGCGCACTCATGAAAAAAGGCGCAGAAATGGCCGGCCTTGACCTTCCGTATGCATCGGTATACCTCGGAGCATCGGACGCAGCCGCAGTTACAAAGCTTGGTGTTCCGGCAGCAACTCTTGCCGCAATGAACCCCGGCCCGCCGAAGTATTATCACACAAGAGAAGACACAGCAGACAACCTTATTCCGAAAACAATCGAAAAAGGCCTTGATATCTGCCTTCAGTCGCTCTTCCTTTATGACGAGCAGGGACTTAAGGAAAGCTATTAATTCAAAGAAAAATTGTTCTTATCGGACGTTCGTAATCGAGCGTCCGGTTTTTCTTTTCTTCACGAAACGCAGGATGTACGTTCAATTTTTTCGTACGGATCAAACCTGCAATGCCTCATGGTTTTACATCTGCACATAGAAAAGCGGACACCGTTGAAGGGATCCGCTTTTTTTCAAGATTACGGGTTGCAGCGTTTGCAGGCGGTATAGCCTTTGCTTTTTGCGTCGCTCAGCGAAATTTTGTGTTTTGATTTTGAAAGCGAGGAGCAGCCGGCTTTGTGATATTTTTTTCCGCTGTCGGTGATATAAACCGATGAGGAATTGTTTTGCGCTTTTGTTGGCTGAACTTTTGTTGTTTTTGCCGCCGTTGTTTCGGCTTTGGAGGTTTTCGGCTTTGAAGCTTCAGCTTCGGTCAGCATACTTTTGTTGACTGTATAGCTTTGCTTTGTTTCGGTTGTGCTCTTCGGTTTTGAGGGGACGGTTGCCGTTTCGGCCGAGCCGGAGGAAGAATTTTTGCTTTTGTTATAGACATACTCTCCGCCGGAGGAAAGAATTATTGTTCCCAAAACTTCGCCGATGTAATCGTCCTTTCCGAGCTTGCAATAGACTGCCGAGGTTGCGCAGTTGCCGGTGAAAACAATTCCCGTTGAATCGGAAAACTTGATTGTGAGCCACGAATACGGCGAACGGCTCACTTTTTGAAGGCAGAATTTTCCGAATTTTGCCTGAGATGTTTTTTTAAGCTGTTCCTTGTTTGCGTTGATAAGTCCACGCTTTGAAACCATTGCGCCGCTTGCCGTTCTTATCGGAAATTCTTTGATTTCGGTTTTTAAAAGGTTGAATGTCTTTCGGTCGTTTGCTGCTTTCGGTTTTTCGGTTGTTTGCGCCGTTGTTGCGGCCGTGGTTTTTGAAGATGTTGTTTTTTTCGCTGTTGTTGCGGCAACGGTTGTTTTTGTCTCTTTTGGCTTTTGGGCGGTTGTTTTGTCTTTGTCCGAAGCTTTGACTGTTGTTTTTGAAGAAGGTTCGGTTTTTTCGCTTTCGTCGCTTTTCTGCGCAAAAACAGAGATAATCTCCGACGGAATAAGCCCCTTCACCTTTTCAAAATTGAACCCGACATAGATTGCCGCAGCAGTAACAAGAGCAAGAACAATAACAATGATTATTCCGGCAGAGCCGTGGCGGTTCCTTTTTCTCGGGTCTTTGCGGCAATATGGACATTTTTCGCTTGTGGGATCAATATCCGCACTGCAGTTTCTGCAAATCAAAATTTTTCACCTCGTTTGTCAAACTTTTCCGTTCAAAAAGGTTTGAACGGTTCTCCAATAAAGTTCCGGTTCGGTTGAGCTGCTCAAAGCGTGGCCGGCACCGCTGACAATAAGCTTTTGCTTGCTGCAATCGGCTGCCTCATAAACCTTGTCGACCATTGAAACGGGAACAAAATCATCATTTTCTCCGTGAATGAAAAGCATTGGTATTTTGCATTTTTTAAGCTGTTCAACCGAAGAAGCTTCCCTAAAGTCGTATCCGCCCCTAATTTTTGTAACAAGCCGTGCAAGGTCAAGCAGCGGAAACGACGGAAGATGAAACATTGTTTTAAGCTGAAACTCAAATTCGTCCCAAACCGAGCTGTAGCCGCAATCTTCAATTGCAAAAGCAACCTGTTCGGGAAGTTCTTCGCCGGCGGTCATCATAACCGTTGCGCCGCCCATTGAAACGCCGAAAAGCCCGATTTTGCAGTTTTTGTCTTTTTCAATGATGCTGTTTATCCAACAAAGGGCATCTTTCCTTTCAAGCCAGCCCATTCCTCTGACAGAGCCTTCGCTTGTTCCGTGTGCCCTTGCGTCCGGAGCAAGAACGGAAAAGCCCATGTCATAAAACTTTTTCATAAAGCCTTTCATATGTTTTGCTTCGCTTGAATAGCCGTGAAAAACAATTATATATTTTCCGCCGGACTTTTTGTTCTCTGCAAAATATCCGTGAAGTTTAAGTCCGTCGTCGGACGTGACATAAACATCTTTTGTGCTTTTTTCAAACCATGCTTTGTCCTTTTGCGTTCCGGAAAAACCGCTGTATTGTTGAGACGAAGCGTCTTCGGCGTTGCTGTCCTCTTTTGAAACCTGCTTCATGAGCAGCTTTTCCATTCCGAGCGAGGAGTCACGGTCAAGCGCAAAGGAAAACAAAAAGTTTGCCCCTGCAATGCAAAAAACCAAAAACGCCGCAATCAACGCAAAAATGACGATGGTTGCAGTTTTTTGCGGATTTTTCTTTTTCTTTGTCTTTTTGCTCATTTCAACCTCTCCGTTTTAATTGATATAATTTATACAATTTGAAAAATATAGAATTTAAGATAGTCCGTTTCCGGAACACTCCAAAGAATCGGGTGGTCGGGCGACTGCTGACGTGCTTCAATTTGACGAAGCGAAACCCCTGCGTCTGCCGCCGCAGAGCGGAGCATTTTTTTGAAAAGCTCGTCCGTCATAAAGTGGGAACAGGAGCACGTTGCAAGATATCCGCCCCTCGGAAGAAGCTTCATTGCTTTCATATTGATTTCCTTGTATCCCCGTTCGGCATTTTTGACGGAAGAACTGCTTTTTGTGAACGCCGGAGGGTCAAGTATAATGTAATCATAAGGGCTGTTCTTTTCTTCATAAAGCCTTGAAAGCAAATCAAAAACGTTTGCGCATTCAAACGAAAGATTTGTAAGACCGTTGAGCTTTGCATTTTCTTCGGTGAGTGCAATTGCGTCTTTTGAAATGTCAACGGCGGTGACGTGCTTTGCACCTGTTTTGGCGCAATTGAGGGCAAACGCACCGGTATGCGTGAAGCAATCAAGAACGGTTTTGCCCTTTGCAATTTTTCCTGCCGCAAGGCGGTTATACTTTTGGTCAAGGAAAAAGCCTGTTTTTTGACCGTTTATGTAATCGACGTTGTATTTGATGCCGTTTTCTGTGATTACGGTTTTTCCGTCAAGGTTTGTTTCAAGACCGGGGAGGGCGAAAAAGCCTTTGTTTTCCGTGAGTCCCTCTTTTTCTCGGATTGCAACGTCATTGCGCTCAAATATCGCTTTGACGGTTACACCCATTTCCGAAAGCACTTTCACCATGAGAGAAAAGAGCATATCTTTGATTTTTTCCGTACCGAGCGAGAGCACCTGCGTAACAAGGATATCGCCGAAGCGGTCAACCGTAAGACCGGGAAAAGAGTCCGCTTCTCCGAAAACAAGGCGGCAGCAGTCAAAGTCGTCGCCCATAACGGTTTTGCGGTACTCGAAGCAGTAGCGCAACCTGCGTTCATAAAACGCTGCGTCGAATTTGTCGTTCGCATTTTTTGAGATGATGCGTATGCGGATTTTTGAGTTGTCGTTGTAATAGCCTGTTCCGAGAAAGCGGCCTTTTTTGCTCACAACGTCAACAAGTTCTCCGTTTTGAGCTTCGCCGATTATGTCATGGACTTCTTCGCCATAGACCCAGACGTGACCGCCCCTGAGGCTTTTTTCTCCTTTTTCACTGATAACTGCAATGGGATATTTTCGTTCTGATTTCATTTGTTTGCTTAACTCCTATAATTTGCCTGAGGCAAAATCTATTATCTATTATGTATTATCTCTTATCTATTATCCGAACTCGAAATATGCACAACATAAATTTATTGCGAAAACGTGCGGTTTAATTCGTAGGGGTCGGACCTGTGCCGACCCATAAACCTCACCGTTTTCAACATATAAATTTGTTACGGATTTGTATGGTTTAATATCTATAAATCTATGTGGCGGAAAAAATCACGTTCATGGGTCGGCACAGGTCCGACCCCTACAAAATTATTCTTATATAGCCTCAACAGATAGCTTCATGAATGTCAATCGGTTTTTGTTTCTGCTTTACCGACACTCTTTTTATAAATCACAACCGAAGCAATAAAGCCCGAAAACATAAAAACAGTGCTGAAAATAATAAGCAAAATTGCAATGTGCGTTTCTTCGCCGAGGGTGAGAAGCCGCATGAAAACCGAAACCGGAGAGATGGCAAAAATCGAAAAAGCGGCAATTGATATATCTGCAATTCTTGACAAAACAGGAATATGAAACTCACAGATAAGGTTCAGCGGCAAACATATTACCGAAGTAACCATCGGAAAAGCAAGACTTACAGCCGAAGAAACAAAAAAACTTTTGTTTCCGCTTTTGAGTGCATACTTTGAAGCGAAAACGCACGCACCGACAAAAAGCAGGGGAAAGAGCAGTACCAAAACGCCTGACGGATAAAGTTCAATATTTTCAACAAAACAGAACATTCCCGAAAGCAAAATACCAAACGCCCAAACGGCAATGGCAAAAGCAATGCCTAAAAAGATTTGAGTACTTTTTTTCTTTTGTGCGTTCATTAAAAACACCGCCTTTCCCGAATTGGTGACACTGCTTAGGTTAGTTTTAAATTGGAATAAAGTTTGGATTGATTTGTGCGGTTAAACACGATCTAACATCTAAAATCTAAAATCCAACATCTAATTATATCATAAACTTTTCCCGTTGTCACCTGTTTTTACTTGACAAGTGTAAAAAATGCGCTATAATTATTAAGATTAATTAGTACCGACAAAGTTTTAGGATTTTTTTTGAAAGAAGATGATATTATGTTAAACAAGTCAAAAAAGATTTTTGCCCTTGTCCTTTCGTTTGTACTTATTCTCTCTGTGTTTTGTGCCTGCTCAAAGACCGAGTTTACCGAAGGCGGAACAACTTCTGCCGCCGATAAATCCGACAGTAGCGAAAATAACGGTACAAGCGAAAAAACAACAGGCAAAACCGAAAAAACAGAAAGCACCAAGGAGGCTTCTTCAATGGAACATTCAAAAGTAAAATTCACAATGGCAAACGGCGGCGAGTTCATAGTTGAACTTTATCCGGAATATGCTCCCGAAACGGTTGCAAACTTCCTCATGCTTGTTAAGGAAGGCTTTTACGACGGACTTACGTTCCACCGTGTTGTTGAAGGCTTTATGGCTCAGGGCGGCGACCCGACCGGAACAGGCTCCGGCGGAAGCAAAAAGACCATCAAGGGCGAATTTGCCTCAAACGGCTTTAACCAAAACACTCTTTCTCACACAAGGGGCGTAATTTCAATGGCAAGATCGGCTCAAAACGATTCCGCTTCAAGCCAGTTCTTTATCTGCTATACCGACGGCTGCGCCGCACTTGACGGAGAGTATGCCGCTTTCGGAAAAGTTATTGAAGGAATGGATGTTGTTGACGCTTTCTGCAACGGTGAGATGACATACAACACGATGGGCGAAAAGGCTTCTCCTGTTGAACCAATCATCATCAAAACCGCAACCGTAGTCGAGTAATATATTATAGTATGAAAAAGACATATGAAATTGCGGTTTCCGCCTGCCTTTGCGGCGTTCCCTGCCGATACGACGGAAAAAGCAAGCCTAATGAAAAAATCAAGGCTCTTTACGATGAGGGAAAGGCGCTTCTTGTTTGTCCGGAACAGCTTGGCGGCTTGAAAACGCCCAGAACTCCGTGTGAGATTCAAAACGGAAGGATTGTCTCTTCCGACGGCGAAGACAGAACCGAGGCGTATCTTCTCGGCTCGCAAAAGGTTCTTGAACTTTGCAAAAAGTACAAAATCAAAAAAGCGATTCTCAAACAAAACAGTCCGTCCTGCGGCTCGACCCACATATATGACGGAACCTTTTCCAAAACGCTCATTCCCGGCGAAGGGTGCACAGCCGCTCTTTTGAGAAAAAACGGAATCGAAGTCTGCGGAGAAAAATGAAGCATATGCCGACGGTGACAGGGGCAAACATATATAATAAGTATATAAACCAAGGCGCAAAAACGCCGAACCGCAAGTTTTGGTTTTTAAATAACCGCTTCAACGAGCTTTGAGGCGGTTATTTTTGCTTTTTATGTCAAAAAAATCTTTATTTTAAAAGAAAAAGCTGTCTTTTTTTCTGATTGTAATTTTAATCATTTGTGATTATGTAATAATAATGACAGAAGGTTTTAAGGTTTTTCCGAAAAACCGAATATTATAAAAGGGGGCGTATTTCAATGAAAAAAAGAACAGTCAAAGTATTCTCGTTGTTTCTCTCGGTGATTCTTCTCTTATCCGGTTTTACCTGTGCGGTTTTTGCGGCGGATAACGACGACCTGCCCGTTCACGACTATGTTGTTCCGACCGGACTTACCGCAAGGTACGGCGATTATCTCCACAGCGTGTTCCTTCCCGAAATCGAAAGCGGATATTTTATGTGGGATGAATCTTACACCCGAAGCACACGGGTAGGCAATGTCGGAAAAAACACTTTTCTTGTCACTTATTATCCGCCTAATCTTGAACAGTTCCAGACCGTACACGGCATCGAGGTTCAAATCGAAGTTTTTCCCGCAAAGCCGCAAATGCAGTTGCCGGAAGGTCTTACGGGACACGTCGGAAAAACTCTTGCGGACGTGGTCTTGCCCGAATGTGAAAACGGCGTTTTTGCCTGGGAGATAAAGTCTCCCGAAGCGGTCGTTTTCAAAAAGCCCGGCGAATACAAGTTTACTCTTTCCTTTTTCCCGAACGACAACGTGAATTATCACGCAATCAACGGAATCGAGGTTGTTGTGACGGTGAGCGAGAAGGCTTGCGAACACGAAAATTTCGGTGAATGGAAGAATGACGGAAACAGCACGTTTTTCAAGGACGGAACCGAAACGAGAACCTGCCCCGACTGCGGAAAAACTGAAACAAGGCTTGCTCCCGGTTCGGCAAAATATAACGCCGTTCCCGTAATCGGAGCGCTCATCGGATTTTTCATTAAGATTTTTGAAAAAATAAAAATCAAATAACAGAAAAAATTTCAAAACCCTCTTGACGAAGGTATTAAATTGTGATAAACTCTTAATACCTCTGAAAGAGGGCTTTATTTTTGTGTCTGAATTCAGAGGGAGGCCTTATGGCTTTCGGCGGTTTGTTTTTCCCCGTCCGAAAAGCCGAAATAATCCGATAATGGAGGTGCCGTTCATGAGAGTAAAGGTTACTTTATCCTGCACAGAGTGCAAACAGCGTAATTACAACACAATGAAAAACAAAAAGAACAATCCTGACAGGTTGGAGATGAACAAGTACTGCAGATTCTGCAAGAAGCACACTCTCCACAAAGAAACCAAATAATCACGGGGAGGAAAAGTTAATGGCTGACAAAGAAAAAAAAGCTGCTCAGGGCTCTAAGGTTGAAAAGGCCGCAACCGATGAAAGCAAGGCTGTTGCAAAGGTTGCCAAGGCTGCCAAGGGCGAAAGCAAAAAATCAGACAAGCCTAACTTCTTTGCCCGTGCAGGCAAGGGCATTAAAGACTTCTCCAAGAACTTTAAGGGCGAAACAAAGAAAATCGTTTGGCCCGACGCAAAAACCGTGCTCAAAAGCACAGGTGTTGTTATTCTTGTTGTTGCGGTTGTTGCCATCATTATCTATGGCATCGACCAGGGTCTTTCAGCCGGCGTAACCGGCCTTAAGTCTCTTGCAAATTCCGACAGTACCACAACTTCCGCCGCAGCCGACGATCACGATCATGATCACAGCGACGACGAAAGCACAACCGGCGAAAACGCTTCAAAAGAAGACGCTTCAACGACAAAGGCTTCAAAGGAAGAAACTTCGTCAACCGAAGCCGCTTCAAAGGAAAGCACCGCCGAATCAACGTCGGAAAAGGCCGAATAAAAGGCAACAGAGTAATTTAGTTCTTCCGGAGGTGTAACGATGGCTGATAACGCCAGATGGTTTGTTGTACACACCTATTCGGGCTACGAAAACAAAGTAGCCTCAAACATCGAAACGGTTGTTGAAAACCGCAAGATGCAAGACCAGATCTTCGAGGTCAGAATTCCCACGGAGACTGTTACAGAGATTAAAGACGACAGCAAAAAAGAGGTTGAGCGAAAGCTCTTCCCCGGCTATGTTATGGTCAAGGTTGCCTGTTCTTACAGAAAGCGCAGCGAGTTTGAGGACGAAGAACTCACAATGACGGACGAAGCGTGGTACGTTATCCGAAACACACGCGGTGTCACGGGATTCGTCGGACCGGGAAGCAAACCCGTTCCTCTTTCAGACGAAGAAGTTGCCAAGCTCGGAATTGAGCAAAAGTCAATTGAGGTCAATTACAAGGTCGGCGATCTTGTCAATATCCTCAGCGGACCGTTTGACGGCTACAGCGGCGTTGTTGACAGTATTGACCTGACGAAGCAGGTTGTTGTTGTTATGATCTCAATGCTCGGCAGGGAAACCCCCGTTGAGCTTGAACTCGACCAGATTGAGGTTGCGTTCGATTAAAAAATGTGATAATTTTCGGCTTTTGCCGTTTATTATGACAGTACTTTGAAACACCGAAAAATGTTCCGAAGTACGAGGGAACGTTCCGTTCCCTGTGGGAGACTTTGCAAAACTTATGCAAGTCGCCATCAACCACATATATTTGGAGGTGCAAAAAATGGCTCAAAAGGTTGTAGGCTTAATTAAGCTCCAGATTCCCGCAGGTAAGGCTACTCCGGCACCGCCCGTTGGACCGGCACTCGGTCAGCACGGTGTTAACATCATGGCTTTCACAAAGGAATTCAACGAGCGTACTAAGAATGACATCGGTCTCATCATTCCGGTTGTCATCACAGTTTATGCTGACCACACATTCTCATTCGTAACAAAAACTCCGCCGGCAGCAGTCCTTATCAAAAAGGCTTGCGGAATCGAAAGCGGTTCAGGCGTTCCGAACAGAACTAAGGTCGCAACAATTACCGGTGAGCAGGTTAGAAAGATCGCAGAGCAGAAGATGCCCGACTTGAACGCCGCAAGCATTGAATCCGCTATGAGTATGATAGCCGGAACAGCTCGCAGCATGGGCATTGTAGTCGCTGACTAAATGCTTCCGGGTGGGAGGAAAAATCCGATTAACCACTCTATAGGAGGATGAAATTATGAAACATGGAAAAAAGTATGTCGAAAGCGCAAAGCTTTTTGACAGAGCATCACTTTATGATCCTGCGGAAGCTCTCGAACTCACAGTAAAGACCGCAACCGCAAAATTTGACGAAACAATCGAAGCTCATATCCGCCTCGGTGTTGACTCACGTCACGCCGACCAGCAGGTTCGCGGCGCTGTTGTCCTTCCGAACGGAACCGGTAAACAGGTTCGTGTTGCCGTTTTCGCAAAGGGTGACGACGCAAAGGCAGCTGAGGCTGCAGGCGCAGAAGTTGTCGGCGCAGAAGACCTTGTTGCAAAGATTCAGGGCGAAGGCTGGATGGACTTTGACGTTGCGATCGCAGCTCCCAACATGATGGGACTCGTTGGCCGTCTTGGTAAAATCCTCGGACCTCGCGGACTCATGCCTTCTCCCAAGGCTGGTACCGTTACTCCGAACGTAGCTCAGGCTGTTACCGAAGCTAAGGCCGGTAAGATTGAGTATCGTCTTGACAAAACAAATATCATTCACTGCCCGATCGGAAAGGCTTCCTTCGGCAAGGAAAAGCTTGAAGAAAACTTCACAACTCTCCTTGACGCAATCATTAAGGCAAAGCCCGCTTCGGCAAAGGGTCAGTATATCCGCTCATGCGTTGTTACCGCAACAATGGGCCCCGGCATCCGCATCAACCCGAACAAGGTTGGCTCCGCTGCCGTTCAGGGCTGATAAGCCTTGAAAATCAATCTTCACTTTTTTGAAGATTATAAAAATAATACTTGACACAAAGCAATTTGTGCGGTATAATATTCAGGCTGTCGCCCCTAAGACAGCAGGTGATTTCTTAAAGGCAATGCTTGTTGCCGCCTGCCGAGGATAATTTCAGCATAATTTCAATTTTTGATTTTTATGTTGCGCCTTTTCTCGGCTTTTCGATGAAAGGGCGCTTTTTATATTATCACCTAAATAGGGTACGGCTGAAACCAAATTTTTTCAGGAGGTGAATTCATCTTGCCAAGCGCAAAAGTTTTGGAACAGAAAAAGCAGATCGTTGAAGGTCTTGTTTCACGTCTTAACGCTGCGTGCGCCGGCGTAATCGTTGATTACAAGGGCGTTACGGTTACCGACGACACCGCTCTTCGTAAGGAGCTTCGTGAGGCAGGCGTTGAATACACGGTTGTTAAAAACACCCTTCTTCGCCTTGCAATCGGAGAGACCGAGCTCAGTGGTCTTGAATCTGTTCTTGAAGGAACAACTGCTATCGCTACAAGTGCAGATGATTACGTTGCTGCTGCTCGCATTCTTTGCAAGTTTGCAGACACACACAACGGCTTTGAAGTCAAAAACGGCTTCATTGACAAAGAAGTTATCGACGTTGCAAAAATTACCGGACTTGCAAAACTTCCGTCACGTGAAGTTCTTCTTGCTCAGGTGCTCGGTGCCTTCCAGGCTCCGATTTCCGCTTTCGCCCGTGCTGTTCAGGCTATTGTTGACAAAGACGGCGAAGCTGCTCCCGCTGAGGAAGCTGCAGAAGCTCCCGCAGAAGCGTGAGACGACTTTTCTTAACATTAACAAATTGGAGGTATAATTACCATGTCAGAAAAAATTACTGCTATTATTGATACTTTGAAGACTTTGACAGTTCTCGAACTCTCAGAGCTCGTTCACGCTGTTGAAGATGAATTCGGCGTTTCCGCTGCTGCTGCTGTTGTTGCTGCAGGTCCGGTTGAAGCTGCTGCCGCTGCTGAAGAAAAAACCGAGTTTGACCTTGAACTTACCGAAGTTGGCGCAAACAAGATTGCTGTTATCAAGGCTGTTCGTGAACTCACAGGTCTTGGCCTTAAGGAAGCTAAGGAAGCCGTTGACGGCGCTCCGAAGGTAATTAAGGAAG
>CAKTEU010000028.1 GCA_934552855.1 uncultured Eubacteriales bacterium
CTCTACTTTTTTAGATTTTTTCTTCTCTTTTTTTGCAGGCTCTTATTTGGTTACCCCAACATTTATTATAGAGCCAACAAATATAAGGACTGCTTCGGCGGTCCTTTTTGTTTGCGAAACATACGGCAGCGAATTGTTCAATTTTCTATTGATTTTTTTGGTTAAAAGTGGTATATTTGTTGCATACAAGAGGCAAAGCCTCGAAAGATTATTTTTTAGGAGGACATTCAAATGACTACTATCGGCGATATCGTAAACGGCCTTAAAGGACTTTTTGAACTTCTTAAAGAAGTTTTTGCATTCCTTAAACCTCTCTTCGGAATCAAAGACGATGAAGAAACAAGCAACGCTCAGTAATTTTTGATGAAAAGATTTTGCCTTCTTCTGTTCTTTTGAAGAAGGCAAATTTTTTAAAAAAATTAAAAATGAATTTTTTTTGAATTATGTGTTGACATAATTTTAACTTTGTACTATAATATCCGTAGTTAAAGGGGAGTAACCTTTAAAAATTTTATTCAAGGAGGAAAATCTAATGGACAACGTATTTTTTAAGTTCTGCAAGAAATATTGGAGCGAGATCGTTGATTTCGGTGACGCTCTTTACAACTGGTTCAAGAGTCTCTTCACTGAGAGCAAATAATGAGCCTTTGTGCAGTTTGATTTAAGTTTAATTAAAGTTAAATGAGAAAAAAGTCCCGTTTGGGGCTTTTTTCTTTTTCTGTTAAGAAACCGTTCGATGAATTTTGATTTAAAAAAGCTTAAAAGAGTAAAAACAAAAGCTATAATCCACTGCATATCTCATCTGAGGTTGTCCGTGAATTATAGCTTCTTTATTTTGTTTTTTCTTTTTGGTTCGCACAAAATGGCGGTTCAGGATGTTTTATCTTTTGCCGTACATTTTTTCATAGTATTTAACATAATCGCCGCTTCGGATGTTTTCCCACCACGGACGGTTGTTAAGATACCAGTCAACGGTTTTTTTGATTCCGTCCTCAAATTTTGTTTCGGGATACCAGCCGAGTTCGTTTTTGATTTTTGTTGGGTCAATCGCATATCGCATGTCGTGACCCGGGCGGTCTTTTACAAATTTTATAAGGTTTTCGCTTTTGCCGAGAATTTTCAAAACGGTTTTGACAACTTCAAGATTTGTTTTCTCGTTGTGGCCTCCGATGTTGTAAATTTCGCCGATACGTCCTTTTTCAAGAATCATGTCAATTGCCTTGCAGTGATCCTCAACATAAAGCCAGTCACGGACGTTTTTGCCTTCGCCATAGACGGGAAGCGGCTTTTCTTCAAGCGCATTGGCAATCATGAGCGGTATAAGCTTTTCCGGAAAGTGAAAAGGTCCGTAATTGTTTGAACAGCGGCTGATTGTGACCTTTGCGCCGTAGGTTCTGTGGTATGCCATAACAAGCAAATCCGCACCGGCTTTGCTTGCCGAATAGGGAGAAGACGTATGAATCGGCGTTTCTTCGGTAAAAAACAGGTCGGGACGGTCAAGCGGAAGGTCGCCGTAAACTTCATCGGTTGAAACCTGATGAAAGCGTATTCCGCCATTTTTGCAAGCGTCAAGAAGAACCTGCGTTCCGAGAATATTGGTTTTGAGGAAAACCTCCGGTTCTTCAATAGAACGGTCAACGTGTGATTCGGCCGCAAAGTTGACAACTGCGTCAAAGGTTTCTTCTTCAAAAAGGGCGTTCACGGCCTTTCGGTCGGTGATATCGCCTTTGACAAAGCGAAAGTTTTTGTTTTTCATTGCCTTTTCAAGCGTTTCAAGGTTTCCGGCATATGTCAGTGCATCAAGGCAGACAATGCGGCGTTCGGGGTGCTTTTCAAGCTCATAATAAATAAAGTTTGAGCCGATGAAGCCTGCTCCGCCGGTTACAAGGATTGTTTTCATTTGTTATTCCCTCACGTTCTTTTTTTGAACTTTCGTCCGCAGTACGGACAGCTTATTTCGATTTTTCCTTTGCCTTTCGGAACACGCAAAGTGCGTGAACAGCCCGGGCATTTGTAATACTTATGGTCTTTATCCTGAAACTGAGAGGACTTTTTTTGAAAAAAGTTTTTGAAAGGGTACCAGACTTTTAAAAATTTTTCGTTTTCGGCTCGGCGTTTTTCAATGTTTTTTGAAAGCGCACGAAAAAGAAAAAGAAGATACGGAATAAAGCCCAAAAGGCGATAGTACGGTGCACGCACAAACGAAAGCGAAAAAGTTACAACACAGCCGAGAATGATGAGTGCAACTCCAAGTTGGTCTGCACCGTATCTTCCATACATAAATTGACGAAATTTGTTCATTGTTTTTCTCCGGTTCAATATAATTTAATATATTATATTATTACGCCCTTAATTATAAGTTAATATTCATCGGCTGTCAAGCCGTGAAGAGAACGCAAAATTCTTGACCGCTAAACAGAATTGCACATTGTGACTTGATTTATTCACCGGTATAGTTTATAATTAACGACAACAAACACAGTGAAGGCTTTAAAAAGGATTTGATAAAAAATGAAAATCGTAAAAAAATATTTCAAAAGATATTTTGTGGACGGCATGAGCGCAATGGCTCTCGGCCTTTTTTCTTCGCTCATTGTCGGACTTATTATCAGTCAGTTTGCAAAGATTCCTCACCTTGAGTTCCTTTCAAAATTCAGCGAGGTTCTTTCCGCTTCTTCGCCCGTTGTCGGCGGCGCAATCGGTGCGGCAATCGCATACGGACTGAAATCAAAGCCCCTTGTAATTTTTTCGTGCATTGCCGTCGGCGCATACGGTTATTCGCTCGGCGGACCGGTCGGTGCTTTTGTCGGTGCAACTGTTGCAAACGAAATCGGTTCGCTTGTTGCCGGAAAAACAAAAATTGACATTGTTATAACCCCGATTGTCACGATTATTTCCGGCGGTGTTGTCAGTATGTTTGTCGGTCCTTATCTTTCACAGTTCATGAACTGGCTCGGTTCGGTAATCAATGCCGCAACTCAGCTTCACCCGTTCCCGATGGGAATTGCCGTTGCAACCCTTGTGGGTCTTGCGCTTACTGCTCCGATAAGTTCTGCCGCACTTTGCATAATGCTTGGAATTGACGGAATTGCCGCCGGTGCTGCCGCTGTCGGCTGTGCAGCGCAAATGATTGGTTTTGCCGTAACAAGCTATAAGGAAAACGGTGTCGGAGGGCTTCTTTCGCAGGGACTCGGAACAAGTATGCTCCAGTTCGGAAATATTATGAAGCGTCCGCAAATTCTTCTTGCGCCCACTCTTGCCGGTGCAATTCTCGGCCCGATTTCAACCTGCGTTTTAAAAATGACAAACACGGCAACCGGTGCCGGAATGGGAACAAGCGGTCTTGTTGGTCAGTTCGGTGCATTCAGCGCAATGAGCGAAAGCTTCGGTGCGGCAAAAACGGTTGTTTTGATTATCGTTATGCATTTTATCGCTCCGGCCGTTCTTTCAATTTTGTTCCACCTTCTTTTCAAAAAGATAGGTTTGGTAAAAGACGAATATCTTAAGCTTGAAAAAGTTGACTAATCATTAAAGCAAGGAGGGACTTTATGAACGTTTATGATTTTGACGGAACAATCTATGACGGAGAAAGTTCCGTTGAATTTATTCTTGAATATCTGAAACACGACATCAAAATTTTAAAGTTCATTCCCGGAATGACAAAAGCAATAATAAAGTATCAAAAAGGGCAGGTAACGTTTGACGACTTTCTGAATAACTACGCTTCAAAAATCACAGACTTTTTCAGCCAAAACAATGTTGACCTCATGCCGCTTGTCAAAGATTTTTGGGACAGGCATGAAAAGCAGATCAAGCCGTTTTATGCCCACGTTCACCGTGATGATGATGTGATTATCACCGCTTCGCCGGGGTTCATGATGCATGATATTTGTGAGCGCATCGGCGTTAAAAACCTTATTGCAACCGATTTTGACATTAAAACCGGCGAAGTGAGAAAAGCCTGCTTCCGTGAAGGAAAGATACCGTGTTTTCGAGAGGCTTTTCCTGACGGAGTTATTGATGATTTTTATACCGATTCCGTGAACGACGAATTTCTTTTTCCCTTTGCAAAACGTGTGTTCATGGTTAAAAAACACAAAATTACACAGATAAAGTAAACCGATTACCGAAATAAATTTATAATCAAAAAAGCTGCTGCGGCGTTTTGTTGACCGCAACAGCTTTTTGTTATCTTAATGTTTGAACCTGAAGGCGAGAAAAAAGTTCGCTTGTCAGTTTGTCAAGTTCTTCCTGCGAAGGATCGGCACTGATTTTTTCAAGCTTTTCTTCAAATTCTTTTTTGTCGCTTTCGTCCGCTTTTGAAAGGAGATAATAAAAAGCGTCGGAATAAATGCCGGTATAAGGCGAAAAAGCTTTCTTTCCCCAAACGGTGTTTCCGCTGGCACTGATTCCCGTAAAGGTCAAAGCACCTTCTGAAAGCTCCCAGTCCCACGCAAGCACGGGATAAATTGTATAAGCTTCTCCGTCAAGTTCGATTTCAAACGAAGAACGATCCTTTTTTGAAAAATGAAGGTCAAAAATGTCGCTTTTATTTCTGATATCATTTTCGCTGAGCGTCATATCGTTGAAAACGGAAACCACTTGGGAACGGTTGCAGCAAACTGCGGTATAATCGTTTTTGTCTGCGTTTTTTTCAAAGGTGATAACGTCCCAGTTTCCGTACATCTGCTCGGTTAAAACGGTTTTTGAAAGTTTTTCTTTTGCATAACTTTCCGGAACAAGAAGAGGTTCGTTTTCCTTTGTCCATAAAATCTGGCGTATTTCCATTGACGGAAGAGCGTCAAGCGAAAGTTCGTCTTTTTCCGCTTCGTCCTGCCCTGTCAGCAAAGCACCGTCATGCTTGAAATAAATTTGTGATTGCGAGGCCATGAGCCATTTTCCGTTTTCGGTTTCAAAAACACACGGACTTCCCGGTGAGGCTTTGCCGATGTTTGTATAGGAAACTTTTCCGTCGCTGCTTCTCAAAAAGTTATAGCCGGCAATTATAATATCGCCCTTTGAATATTGGTTTTTGCCCATTGATTTTGAAAACTCTGAAAGGTCGTTGCCGCTTGAGTCAAGATACGGACCGCCGACGGTTTTGCTTTTTGCAACACGGATTTCATAGTTCTTTTCTTCAACGCCGTATGTCAAAAACAAATAGTAATATCCGTCACGCAAAACAAGATCACAGGCTGAAACAAGGCTGCCCTCGTTTTTTGAAAGTGACGGAACCGAACCGGGTTTTGCAAGAAGAATGCCCGTTTTAAAGCTTTCACCCTTATGAACGGTAGATATGCTTTCGCCTTCGTTGTTTATTGCACTGTCCTTTTTCAAAAGTCCGGTTTCTTCATCAAGCTCAAGAAGATATATGCCGCCGTTTATGTTTTCTTTTCCGAAATATGAGCCGTAGGCAAGATACATTTTGTTGTTGTCGGTAACAAGAACGGACGGATGAACGGCATTGCTTTCGTCATAATGTGAAGATTTTGCCTCTTCGCCGTCAGTGCTTTTGCTGCCTTTGTGATAACCGCAGGAGGAAAGGACAAGGCCGCAATCGGTCCATCTTTTTGTTTTAACGGCGTTTTCAAGGTCGGTTGTCGAAACGCAGAAAATTGCCGATTCGTTTGCGTCTTTAACTTTTGAAAGCGAAAAATAAAGGTAATATGTTTCGCCGCATTTAACAATGTCCGGTGCAAGGGGAGTGCGGTCGTTTTGAACCGAAGAATATGAAAGCTTGTTGTTGTATCCGTGAGCTTTTGCCCAGCTTTTGACCGAGTCAAAAGCCGAAAAATCCATAATCGAAGAGGATTCGGCGGAAGAAGGCGTTTCAAAATATGTTGTTCGGTTTGTCCAATTTATAAGGTCTTTTGAACTGGCAACAACGTTGTCTGAACCGAAAGCATAATAATAACCGCTTTTTTTGTCATATATTACGCTCGGATCTCTGAAGTCATATGCTTCGGAAGAACCGAGATACGGCGTTGAATTTGTTACCGAAAGAAGCGGTGCATCGGGATATTCAAGATTTGATTTTTCACTTTGAGAGGAAGACCGCTTGCCCTGCTTGAATGTTGCAACAACATTGCTGTTGCGCTTAACCTTGAATCGGTATTGAAGCATACGAACCTCGTTTGTAACATCGTCTCCGTTGACAGTGAGGCGGTCAAGGTCATAAAATTCGTTCTGCGTGCGTTCCGGATTGATGTTTATTGTGAGTGTTTCGCCGTTTTTG
Source organism: uncultured Eubacteriales bacterium (assembly GCA_934552855.1). Classification (GTDB taxonomy): domain Bacteria; phylum Bacillota; class Clostridia; order Oscillospirales; family Acutalibacteraceae; genus UBA6857. The sequence goes on from CAKTEU010000028.1 coordinate 6,236, forward strand.
CAAGTGACACGGTATTTGTTGTCTGTTCCGACAGTTTCGGTGTTATTAACGCTCAGCATTCCGTGTTCATAACTTTCAAGAAAAACATAATATTCGGAGCTATAAATATATTTAAAATATACACCGACGAGAGAACCGAGCAAAATCAAGACGATACTTGAAAAAAGAAGAAATTTTTTGAACAATTTTTGTTTCCTCCTTTAACAAAATTACTCAACAGTGAGTGAAGAAATGATGTTTGAATAAACCGAAACTGCGTTTGAAAAAAAGTTTTTCTTAACAATTTCAACCTGAGACGCATCTGCAACAAAAAGCGTAAGACTCATTAACTTTACGCCGACATCGCTCACGTTAAACGTGACATAATATCCGCCGTCTTTTTGTTCGGTTGTAACTTCGCATTCGTTTTTGATTTTGTCTCTTGTAAGAACGCCGAGAGCGGCACTGACGGTTTTTTCTCTTATTGAGCGCGGAAGTGACCGCTCAATTGTTGAAACCTCAAATTTTGCTTTGTGGGTTATTGCAAAAACCTCGTCGCCTTCGGTTATATCGGAAACAACCGTGCCGTTTTTGACAAGTTCACTGAGTGCTTCGTTGACTTCAAAATAATTTGCCACGGGGTATTCCTGAAAAATATCGTTTATCTGAGAACGGCTGAGACTTTTGTCAACCATTTTCAGAAGATAACACAAAAGGAGTTTGATTTCTGATTTTTCTCTCAGTCCTCCGGGAGCAATTCCTTCGCTGAAAGTTTCGTTTTGTTCGTTATATTCCATAAATTTTATTACCGATGCCTTTCCGAGCGGGATCACTGTGTTTTCTGTCCCGAATATAATTATCTGAGTATACATTCTATCACACGCCCAAAGTAAAATAAAGAGATTTTACAAAATTATAACAGTTTTTGTCATACTTGTATTGACACAAATAAGCCAAGGCTTTAAAATTATCGGTGAACGAAAAAGCCGAGGTGTTGTTTTTATGAGCAAAAAATATTCAACCGTTCTTTTTGATGCGGATAATACGCTGCTTGACTTTGATATGGCCGAAAAAGCCGCATTGACACAGATACTTACCGAAATAAGAGTTGATGTTACAGATGAAGTTGTCGCCCTTTATAACCGCATCAACCTTTCATATTGGCGTGCATTTGAAAAAGGAAAAGTTACAAAAGCAAAACTGAGAACAAGGCGGTTTGAAGATCTTTTTCATGAAATAGGCTTTGAATATAAAGGCGATTTGGCTTTTGTTGCCGATACCTATCTTTCTTATCTTGCAAAAGGCGCATATCTTCTTGACGGTGCGCTTTATCTTTGCGAACGGCTCAAAGAAGAAGGATATAAGCTTTATATAATCACAAACGGGGTTTCCGCAACGCAAAAAAGCCGCCTTTCAAAAAGCGGACTTGACAAGGTTATGGACGGTGTTTTTATTTCGGAAGACATCGGAACGCAAAAGCCGTTTCCGGAATTTTTTGATTTTGTGTTTGAAAATATTGATGAAAAGGACAGGACAAAAATTATTGTTGTCGGCGATTCCTACGGCTCCGATATCAAAGGTGCCTGCGCAGCGGGGCTTGACTGCATATGGTTCAACCGCCTGAAAGAGGAAAATGTTCTTTCGCTTCCGATAACAAAGGAGATAAGCGGACTTTCCGAACTGTTTGAATTTTTTGAATTAGTATAATATATGCCGCAATCGGACTTTCCGGTTGCGGCAATGTTTTTTATTCGTCTTTTTCTTTTTCACTTTCATCGCCTTCGGTTTCAGTCTTTGGAGTAATTTCAACCCGGACTTTTCCGATACGTCTGTCCTCAACGTTGAGGATTGTGAACTTGAGGTTTTCAAATGTAACTTCGGTCATGTCTTTGTCCTGAGGAAGATAGCCGAGACGACTGATGAGGAAACCGCCGAGCGTGTCGTAATCGCCTTCGGGTATAATGTCGCCGACGAGCTCATTGACTTCTTCAATGTATGCCGTTCCGTCAATTGTGAAAACATTTTCCGAAACCTCAACAATTTCTTCGTCTTCGTTGTCATATTCGTCCTGAATGTTGCCGACTATGGCTTCAAGAAGGTCTTCCATTGTGACAATGCCGGCCGTTCCGCCGTATTCGTCAACAACAACCGCCATCTGCACACGCTTTTCGCACATTTCGTTGAAAAGTTCGCCGCAGTTTTTGCTGAACGGAACATAATACGCTTCTCGCATAACGTCCTTCGGTCCTTTGTTTTTCGGAAGCGAGGTTGAAATATACTTGAGAAGGTCTTTGATGTATACAATACCGATTATGTTGTCCGGGTCTTCGTGAAAAACGGGAATACGGGAATAGCCGTGTTCAATTGAAATTGAAACAACCTCTTCAAGGCTGTCGGTGTCCTCAACGGCAAACATATCGGTTCGATGGGTCATGATATCGGAAACATCAATGTCGTCAAAATCAAAGATGTTGTCAATCATTTCTTTTTGAATGTCTTCAATAACGCCCTTTTCCTGGCCGACATCGACCATCATGCGGATTTCTTCTTCGGTAACGCTTTCTTCGTTTGCGTTCGGGTCAAAGCCGCAAAGCTTTACAACAAGGTTTGTTGAAGCGGAAAGGATTTTGACGAAAGGGGAGGTGAGCGTTTTAACAACAAGTAGGATTCCTACTACGGAATACGCAATTTTTTCCGGCTTTTGCATCGCCATTCTTTTTGGAGCAAGCTCGCCGAAAACGAGCGAAAAGTACGACATGATAATCGTGATGAGCACAACCGAAATTCCGTTGATGACGTTTGCCGGAATCGGTGTTCCGAGCGCAATAAGCTTTTGGGTCAGCCCTTCGGCAAAGCTGCTTGAAGCCGAAGCCGAGGTGAGGAACCCTGCAAGGGTAACGCCGATTTGGATTGTTGAAAGAAAGTTGCTGGGGTTGTCGGTCAGCTTTTTGACCTTTTGGGCTTTTTTGTTGCCGTCCTCAGCCTGCTTGTCAACAACGTTGTCGTTGAGAGAGATGATTGCGATTTCACTCATTGCAAAAAACGCATTGATGATTACGAGTACGAACAGAAGCAATAATTTAAAGATAATACTTCCCGGGTCGTCCATTGTGGATTAAAACTCCTTTCAGAATTTAAAGAATATTTTCAGTGCAGGATATACACTGATACAGCATTATACAACAAAAATCACAAAACGTCAAATAAAATAAGAAAAAAATTGAACCGTTAACTGCAATTACTGCGCTTTTTCAAAATTGCCAAAATAATACTCCTTAGGTAAGATTAAATATAATAATGATTATTGACATTATCCGGGATTATCAATATAATATTGACAACTGTATTTTGATGCCGTTTTGGGTTCAATGTACCCTGTTTTTGTAAAATAAAGCCGTAATAGAATTAATTTGTAATAAAACTGTCACAAATTTTAATGTAAGTGTAATATTACGTTCATTTGTTTGACAGTTTTCGTGTTATAATGTTATCATTACAAACGGTTGTCTGCCGATTTTCGGCAATTGTCTTTTTGTCGGTTATTAAGTGCATTATATTTTGATTAATAAGGAAAATTATTGAAAAACATTGGATGTGATTAAATTATGGGTTATCAGTCCCTGAACTTTCTTTTGTTTTCGGCCGCAGTCGTTCTCGTCTTTTATGCGGTCGGAAAAATCAATCGAAAGGGACAGCAGTTTGTTCTTCTTGCGGCAAACCTCGCTTTCTATATTATAGCGGGCGTTAAATATCTTCCGTTCCTTTTGGTCACGCTTTTTGCCTCATTCTTCGGCGCAAAGGCAATCGGAAAAATTTACGACGCTGCGGATAAGAAGCTCCTTGATGCAAAGGATATTGCCGAAAAGAAAGAGATTAGAGCATACTCAAAGAAAAAAGCAAAAAAGGCAATGCTTTTCGGTGTTCTTATTTCGCTTGCACTGCTTGTTGTCTGCAAATATCTTCTTTTCATTTTGAAAAACGTCAACATCATTATAAAAAAGCTCGGTGCAGAACCGATAGGACTTTTCAAAATCATTCTTCCGCTCGGAATTTCGTTTTATACTTTCATGGCGGTCGGATATGTGCTTGACGTTTATTGGAAAAGAATCAAGGCGGAAAACAATTTCATTGCCTATGCGGTTTTCCTGACTTATTTTCCGCACATCGTTCAAGGACCTATCGGCCGTTACGGAAACTTTAAAGAACAGTTTGACGTTAAAAAGGGCATTGTTCTTGACACTCAAAACCTCGCTTTCGGTGCGGAACTCGTTATTTGGGGTCTTTTCAAAAAGCTCGTCATTGCGGACAGGCTTTCTCCGTTTGTCAGCACATTTTTTGATGACCCGAAAAGCTACTCCGGCCTTGTAATGGTTATTGCCGCAGTGCTTTATTCAATTCAGATTTATACCGACTTTTCCGGCTGTATCGACATCATCAGCGGTGTTTCGGAAATGCTTGGAATCAAACTTGAAAAGAACTTTAATCATCCGTATTTTTCAAGAACCATTCCCGAATTTTGGCGCAGATGGCATATCTCGCTCGGCGATTGGTTCAAGGATTTTGTATATTTTCCCGTTTCAACCTCAGCTCCGGTCAAAAAGCTCAAAAAAGCTTTCAAAAAGCGTGGATGGAAAAAGGGCGAGCTTCTTGTTGCAAGCTGTGCGCCTACAATCGTTGTTTGGATAATCACGGGAATTTGGCACGGCGCAAGCTGGAACTATGTCGCCTGGGGTATGTTCTATGCGGCACTTATGGTTGGAGGCAACATTTTTGCCGACTTCAACAAGACCGCAACAGAAAAGCTTAAAATCGATACCGAATCATTCAGCTGGCATCTTTTCCAAATTGTCAGAACCTTTGTGCTTTGTTGCGTCGGACGAGTCTTTTTCAGGGCGGAGGGACTCAGAAATGCGCTTGTATATTTCAAGCATATGTTCTCCTCGCTTTCGCTTGACCTTATTCTTGATGACAAAATCTATACCTACGGAATGGACAGAGAAAACTTTATTCTTGTTCTTGTTGCAATCGCGGTTTTGTTTGTTGCCGACCTTCTTGAAGAAAAGATTCCGCTTCGCAAAACGCTTGCAAAGCAGAACATTATTTTCCGCTATGCCGTAATTTTACTCGGAATATTTGCCGTTTTGATCTTCGGAATTTACGGTCCGCAGTTCAATGCGAGCGAATTTATATACGAACAATTTTAAAAAGGAAGGTAAATACAAATGGAAAAATTACTTGAAATTCTCTCATCACTCTATCCGGATATCGACTTTGAAAAGGAAAAGCACCTTATGGACGACCATATCCTTGATTCCGCCGCAGTTGTTTCAATCATCTCGGAAATTGAGGACGAATTTGATATTTCCGTTTCAATGGAGTATATCCAGCCGAAATATTTTGAATCCGCAGAAACTATGTGGGAAATGATTGAGGAGTTGTCATAATGTTTGATAAAAAGAGGATAGTCAATCTGATCGTTGGGCCTGTTTTGTTTGTTCTCTGCGTTTTTCTTCTTCCCGAAACAATTTTTGCCGAAACCGCCGCAAGGGCGGCAATCGGAACGGTTGCATGGATGGCGTATTGGTGGATCACCGCACCGGTTGACTTTGCTGTAACCGCATTTTTGCCGATAGCGGTCAACGCCGTTGTTCAAATGGCAGACATGACGGACATTATTTCGAACTATGCTTCCGAAACGATTTTGCTGCTTCTCGGTGCTTCAATTCTCACTGTCTCTTGGGAAAAAACGGGCCTTGACAAACGTATTGCGGCGAAGTGCCTTTCGATAATCGGAAGCAACCTTCGTATGCAGATTGTTTTTTGGTTCATTCTTTCGGCTGCACTTTCGGCCGTTCTTCCGAACGCCGTTGTTTGCGCAACAATCACGCCGATTGCCGTTTCAATGCTTAAATATGTCGGTGAAGACGACATTGCAAACAGCAAAAAAGGTTCAATGATTCTTCTTACGGTTGCATATGCCGCCGGAATGGGAGGACTTGCAACGCCGCTCGGCGGAGCGATGAACCTTATCACCGTTGATTATATTCAGCAGCTCACCGGCAAGGAATATATGTATACCTCGTGGGTAGTAAGATTTTTGCCGATTATGATTGTTTTGCTCATAAGCAACATTCTTTTCCTTGTTCTTCAGATTAAAAAAACCGAAACAATCGGAATCAGCAAAGAGTATTTCAAAGAGCAGTATAAAGCGTTCCCGAAAATTACAAAAGAAGAAGGCCTTGCCTTTGCCCTTTTTGTAATTGCAACGGTTGCGGCGTTCACCCGTCAGCTTTATCAAAACGCTTTGCCCGGACTTAAACCGGCATATGTTTTCATCATCTGCGCCATGATTTCGTTCCTCATCACTTGTAAGGACGGAACAAGGCTCATGGTTTGGAAGTCGGTTCAAACAAAAATCGTCTGGGAACTTATTTATATTTTTGCCGGCGGTCTTGCGGCGGGTACGCTCATCAACAAGAGCGGCGCGGCAAAAGCCATCGGCGAAGCCGTTGCTTCAACCAACCTTGACGGCGGCTTTATAACGGTTCTTGTCATCGTTACGCTGACGCTCCTTCTTTCCGACGTTACAAGCAACACGGCAACCGCCGCAGTATCAATGCCGATTGTTATAAGCATCATCAGCGGAATAGGAAAAGACCCGATACCGTATATCTATATCGCTTCAATCGGAGTCAACCTTTCCTATATGCTTCCGACATCAATTCGTGCAATTCCCGTCGGTTACGGCCTTCAGCCGAAGTTCATGCTCAAGCAGGGCGTTGTGCTCACGGTTATTGTTATAATCCTTATGACTGTTTTAAGCTTCCTGCTTCTCAATTACTGGCCGGCGTTCAGCACAGTATAAGATAAGAAAAATTTGTAATTTGTTGCAATAATTTTATATGCCAAGAAAAAGGAATGATTAATTTTGGCAAACTCAATTTTTGAATGTGTTTTCGAAAACGCAAAAAAGCTTCCGCAAAAACTTTGTCTTGCAGATGAGGAAAGCGCATACACCTATTTAGAATATTTTTCGCTTGTTTCAAAGTTTTCTTCGCTCCTTTCCTCAATGAATATCAAAAAGGGAGACGCAGTTGTTGCCGAAGCTTCACAGACGGTGAAGTATCTCGCCTTTGAGCTTGGACTTCAGGCAATCGGCGGAGTTTTTGTTCCGCTTGAGCGCGGTTGTGCGCAGTCGAAAATCGAAAGCGTTGCAAAAACCGCAGAAGCAAAGCTCATTGTAACCAATGCCGGAAAAGACGGTTCGCTTTCAATGGACGAGCTTTTTGAAAAAGCAAAGAACGAAAAAGAATTTGAATACACCGAATTTCCGAAAAAAGACGATATCTGCGAACTTCTTTTCAGTACCGGCACAACCGGAAAGGAAAAGGGCATCATCGTAATCAACGAAAACAACATTGCCCTTGCCGAAAACGTTATGAACGGCGTTGAGATGAAAGAGGACAACGTTGAGCTTATCCCGTCTCCGCTTAACCATTCGCATGCACTCAGACGTTACTACGGCAATATGCTTTGCGGCTCAAGCGTTGTACTTTCTTCGGGTGTTATGAATCTTCTCGGATTTTTTAAAGCGATTGAAAAGTACGGCGTTAACTCGATTGACCTTGTTCCGACAGCACTCACGATTCTTTTGAGACTTTCAAAAGGAAAGCTCGGTGAATACAAGGATACTATCCGTTACGTTGAACTTGGTGCCGCTCCGCTCATGCAGGCGGACAAGGACAAGCTTAAAGAGCTTTTGCCGAACACGAGACTTTATAATTTCTACGGCAGTACCGAAAGCGGCTGCATTGCAATTTATAACTTCAACGATTCAAAGGATAAGAGCGGCTGCATCGGAAAGCCGACCTGCAACGCAAAAATCTTTGCCGTTGACGATGACCGCAAGGAGCTTAAAGAAACAAGCCGTGAAAAAACGGGTCTTTTAGCTTCCGTCGGAAGAATGAATATGATTGGCTATTGGAAAGACGAAGAGGAAACCGCCGCAGCACTTCAAAACGGAGTTGTTTATACGAACGACGAAATTTATTTTGACGAAGATGGCGATATCATTCTTCTCGGTCGCAGGGGCGATGTAATCAACGTTGCCGGCAACAAGGTTTCGCCCGATGAAATTGAAAATCTTGCAAAAAAGATTGACGGCGTTTCCGATTGCGGATGTATTCCTGTTCCCGACGATGTAAAAGGTCATGTTCCAAAACTTTTTGTTGAAATGAAGCCGGGTGCAGTTTTTGATGCGGCAGCAATCAGAGCGAGCCTTTCAAAAAGCACAGAACCTTATAAGGTTCCGAAGTATATTGTTGAAATTGACAAAATTCCGCGCACCTTTAACGGAAAGCTTATCAGAAGAAAGCTTGCGCAGTAAAGCAGGTTTAAAGAATGAAGAATTTTAAAAAGTTTTTGAAGGCGGCCGCGTTTGTTCTTGCGTTCATTTTGATATTCAACGTTGTTTCGGATGCGCTTGTATGCCCCGGCGATTACCGCAACTGGCAGTGGGTCGGCGAGTTTTATAAAGCCGAAAAGGACAGTCTTGATGCCGTGTATATCGGCTCAAGTGCGGTTTACGCTTTTTGGAGTCCGGCACTTGCGTGGAAGGAAAGCGGAATTGCCGTTTGGAACTATACGACCGGCCGACAGCCGCTTCTTGCCGCAAAGTATATTATTGAAGAATGCCGCAAAACGCAGAAAGACGCACTTTATATAATCAACCTTAACCGTGTTTCTGCCGATTATAACGAAGCGTCAATTCATTACCTTTTGGATTATATGCCGCTTTCGCTCAACAAGCTTAAACTCACAAAAGCTCTTTGCGACGGCTTGAATATTGCAGGCGAAGACAGACTTGAATATTATTTTCCGCTTGAAATTTATCATTCACGCTGGAACCAAATCGGTATGCAGGACTTCAGTTATGAACCCGACGGAACAAAAGGCTCGGCAAATTACTATTCCTTCCTCAGAAAGTTTATGGAAGGCCAAAATCACACCATAGCTTCAACCGAAGGTGTTACGGAATTTGACGAATTTTACCTGAACGCTTTGAAGGAACTTCTTGATTACTGTGAAGAAAATGAAGTCAAGGTTCTTTTCACTGTCAATCCGCAGCTTTCCGATGTCGGCGACAGATACGGAGACGTTGCCTATGCAAAAAAGCTGATTGAAAAAAGAGGCTTTGATATTGTTGACTATTGGGAAAACGTTAGCGAAACCGGTATTGATGTTCCTCAGGATTTTTATAACGACCGCCACACAAATATTCACGGCGCAATCAAAATGACAAATCTTCTTTCAAGCTACCTTGTTGAAAATTATAAATTTGAAGATAAACGAGGAAAAGAAGGCTATGAAGATTGGGACGAAGCGTTTGACAATTATTATAACAATGTCATCGGTTCGGCTGTTCTTGACATTGAATTTGAAACCGAAAACCGTGATTATTCGCTTTCGGCCCCCGGCGAAATTTCCGGTGCTTACAACGGAACGGAAAATACGATTTCCTTTTCGGTTGTTGACGGCGCAGAAGGCTATAAAGTTTTCCGCAAAACAATCAACAACAAAAAGAAGACACAATCTAATTACCGTGAACTTTTGACACTTGAAAAAGGGGAGACTTCGTTCTCGGATTCCGATTTCAACGACAGACGAGACGGAACTTATTCGTTCAATTATATCGTTGTTCCGTATAAAACTGTTGACGGCGTTCAAAAGTACGGCAACTTTAAGTATGCCGGCTTCACCGTAAAGGTTGGATAAACAGAATAAAAAACCGCTGCATTCGAAATTGATGCGGCGGTTTTTTTTTATGAAAACTTTGCTTTTACTTTTCCCATTTCATAATGGTTTTTCCGAAAGCTTTTTTTGTGTCAAGCTCAAAGGCTTCGGTCATGTCTTTGATGTTTCTGACGGTTTTGACAATTCCGACCATGTGAGAAAGATTTTCAATGATGTCCGGATGTTCGTCATACATTTCAACGGTTTTAACAAAATCCGCACGGCCGCTGCGACTGCTTCCGAACATACGAAGACCCTTTTCAAGGATCATCCTTGTGTTGATTGGAACAGGATATTCCGAAACGCCGAGAATTGAAATTGTGCCTTCGGGGTTGATGCAGTCGATGATTTGGTCAATCGCAACCTGCGAACCGTTTCCGCCGACGCATTCAAACGCATGGTCAATGTGCATATCTTCTGGAATTTCCGTTGTGAGAAAGGTTTCGTCAACAAAGGTGAAGTCGGCAAGCTTTTTCGGAACAACGCCGAAAACATAAACCTTTGTGTTCGGGAAAAACTTTTTGAGGAAGATGCAGGTCATATAGCTGAGGTTTCCGTCGCCCCAAACGCCGATAACGTTTCTGCGGCTGTGAGCAATTTTGTCAAAGCGAGAAATTGCGTGAACGCCGACCGAAACCATTTCGGTAAAGGCCGCAATCTCATTGGGAATACCGTCAGGAAGAAGAACAAGGCGATCCGCCGGAATTTGAACGTATTCCTGCATAAAACCGTCAAAGCCGCTTGCACGGAACTTGCTTGAGCGAAGATAGTTTTCCGCAATAACATCGTCCTTTTCGGTTGGTGTGTTGGGAACCATAACAACTCTGTCGCCGGGTTTGAATGAGCCGTCCGGCGCATAAACAACTTCGCCTATGCCTTCATGAATAAGAGCCATAGGAAGCTTTTTTGCAAGAACTTTTGCGTCACGAGTACCTTGAAAATATCTTTGGTCGGCGTTGCAAATCGAAAGATATGTCGGTTTGACAATGATATCCGAAGAAAAAATATTGATTTCACCGAATGCAATTTCAATTTTTCTCGGCTGAGTCAATCTGTAAATTGTATTAAGCATTGTTTTTTCCTTTCGTTGCCGCTTAGTCGGCTATCTCTTCGTCAAGAAGTGCTTTTGCAACACGAAGATCATACGGATAGGTAATCTTGATGTTGTGAACCTCACCTTGAATAAGGTGAACCGGACAGCCCTTCATGCTGAAAATTTTGCAGGCATCGGTAAGAATGTTCTTTTCATCCTCGGTGAGGCTTTCATAAAGCTCTTTGAGCTTTTTTGCTTTGAAGGCCTGCGGAGTCTGACCCTGATAAAGCTTGCTTCTGTCGGGAATTGAAGAAATTGTTTTTTTGTCAATGCTTTCAACAATAGTGTCCGTTGCCGGAACAACTGTGTCCGTTGCGCCGAATTCGATTGCGGCATCAATGTTTTCGTCAATGATTCTTGCCGAAACAAAGGGACGTACCGCATCGTGAGTAACGATTACGGTGTCGTCGTCAAGGCCGTCGGTTTCTTCAATATAGCGAACAGCGTTCATGATGGTCTCGTTTCTTGTTGAACCGCCTTTGAGAACAAGCACACGGTCATTTTCGGGAAGATGCTTTGAAAGAATGTTTTTGGTGTAACTTACCCATTGATCGGGGCAAAGGATAATGATTTTTTTGAATGCACTGTTGACATAAAACTTTTCAACGGTGTGAACAATGATGGGCTTGTTCTTGAGAGTAAGGTACTGCTTTGGTTTTTCAAGGTTGCCCATCCTGCTGCCGATTCCGCCGGCGGCGATTACTGCGTATATCATTTTTTCACCTCAAAAATTAGTTTGATTTAATTTTGTTGTGTTATAAACGGTTTAACAACAATTTATTTTACCTCATACTGCGCATTTTGTCAACTTATAACCTTTCTTTAAGCTTTGTTTCTGCCTTTTTGTTTTTTTGGCTATTGTTTTAAAGTACGCATTTTTTAAAGAAAAGATTCAAAGCAATAAGGTTTTTATTTTCTTCGTGATGGTTTTAAACGTGTGTTTTTACTTATACGCTTACTTGAATGTTGAAAGCTTTTAGAAAATGAATTTTCAAAAGAATTAACAGTGAATTTTCGTATAATAAGGAAATATTTTTCCGAAACTTACTTGAGTATGGAACGGTTTTGGTATATAATGATATATCTGTTATTTTGCACAGCTGTGCAAAATTGACGCAAATTTAAATTTTATCTTTTTATTATATATTATTTTTGGAAGGAGAAGAGCTTATGCTTTTTTCACAGGATATCGGAATTGATCTCGGAACGGCAAATACTCTTGTTTTTGTTAAAGGAAAGGGTATTGTTATCAGAGAGCCTTCAGTTGTTGCCGTCAATGTCAGCGCAAGACCGGGAAAGGTTGTTGCCGTCGGCAACAAAGCAAAGGAAATGATCGGCCGCACTCCCGGTTCAATCACCGCCATGCGTCCGCTTAAAGACGGCGTTATTGCCGATTTTGATGTTACAACCGAAATGCTTCGCAAGTTCATTCAAAAAGCAATGGGAAATTCGTTTTTTGCAAAGGCAAGGGTTGTAATCTGCATTCCCTCAGGTGTTACCGAGGTTGAAAGAAGAAATGTTCATGACGTTGCAATTGAAGCCGGAGCAAAGTATGTCAGCCTTATTGAAGAACCGATGGCGGCCGCAATCGGCGCAGGACTTCCCGTTTCCGAAGCAATCGGAAGCATGGTTGTTGATATCGGCGGCGGAACGGCAGAAGTTGCCGTAATTTCACTCGGTGATATTGTAACCTCACGTTCGGTGAGAACGGCGGGCGACAGCTTTGACAGTGCAATTATTCAATATGTCAAGAAAAAATATAACCTTCTCATCGGTGAACGCACAGCCGAAGATATCAAAATCAAGATAGGCTCCGCTGCGCCGTATGAGGGCGAAGGAAAAATGGAAGTTAAAGGCAGAAACATTGTTGACGGACTTCCGAAGAATGTTACCGTGACAAGCGAAGAAATTCGTGAATCGCTTTCCGATTCGGTCGGTCAGATTGTTGAAGCGGTTAAAGAAACGCTTGAAATAACTCCGCCGGAACTTTCCGCAGACATTATTGACCACGGAATCATGCTCACAGGCGGCGGTGCGCTGCTTCGGGGGCTTGACAAACTCATTGCCGACGAAACCGGAATGCCGGTAAATATTGCCGATAATCCGCTTGACTGCGTTGTTGACGGCGCAGGAATTTATCTTGAATCCGACGTTCTCGGAAAGATTGGAAAAAGACTTTGAGAAAGGACTGTGCTTTTTGCCGAAAGCTTATACTTTTCGGTTTTTAAGCCTGAGTTGATTAAAAAATGAAAAAGTTTTTCAAAAGTACTCAGTTCAAAGCTTTTTCGCTCGTAATCTGTGCGCTTCTTGTTGGGGCAATTCTTGCTTCGGTTTCCTCAAGTGCCTCATCACCGTTCACAAGCGCAATTTCGGTTGTTTTTTCTCCGCTTCAAAAAGCATCGGAAAAAATTGCAGAAAAATTTGATTGGTTCAATTCCTCCTTTGCCCGTGTCGGAACATACAAGGCGGAAAACGAACAGCTTCGTGATAAGATTGCGGAATATGAAAAAAAGCTTGCCGATTATGATGAGATGAAGCACAAAATTTCATCTTATGAAAATATGCTTGAAGTTAAAGAAAATAATCCCGAAATGAAGCTTTGCCGGGCCGAAATAATCGGAACCGACAGCGCAGATTTGTTTTCTTCTCTCATTATTGATAAAGGAAGCAGCGACGGAATTTCGGTCAATGATCCGGTTGTCAGCGGAAATTACGTTGTCGGCATTGTTAAAAAGGTTAACCCGACTTACAGTGTTGTTGAATCGATTCTCAACCCTTCGGTCAATATCAGTGCACTTGAAAGCGAAACCCGTGAAACCGCTTATGTTACCGCCGCAACCGAACAGTCGCTTCAGGGAAAATGCATTCTTGCCGGACTTGAAAGAACAACCGATATTTCACCGGGCGGAATTGTTATGACCTCCGGCATAGGCGGAATATATCCGAAAGGATTCATTGTCGGAACGGTTACGCAGGTGCTTGACAGCAATTATGATCTCACAAGCTATGCCGTAATCAATCCAGGAGCAAAACTCAGCGAACTTGAAGATGTTTTTGTAATCACCGAATTTAAAGGCCAAGGTATTGAACAGATTGAACAGGAGGACTGAGAAAAGTTGAACGATGCGCTTTTAAAGTATAAAAAAAGCCTTTACATAAGAAGAGCGCTGATTGCCGTTCTCATTGTTCTGACTGCGCTTTTTCAGCACACAAGGGGTGCTTTGCCGGTGCTTTACGGTGTTCGGGCAATGCCGCTTGTTGCGCTTGTTGCCGTTGTTGCACTTTTTGAGCGCAGCCTTGCAGGTCTTCTTTTCGGCCTTTTTGCCGGTGTGCTTTGGGATTTTGCTTCGGCCTCCGGCGATGGATTTTTTGCGGTTATACTTTGCCTTGTCGGCTTTTTGTGCGGACTTGCGTCAAGCTTTGTTTTGAGGAACAATGTTTTTTCCGCTCTTGCGGTTTCGTTTGTTTCGCTTTTTGTTTGCCTCACCGCTTATTGGTTCGGCTTTATTTATCTCAAAGGCTATGACAGCTCCGTGAGCCTTTTTTTGAGATATTATATTCCCTCTTGCTTTTATACTCTTGCTTTCACTCCGATTTATTATTATCTCATTCAGGGTGTCAAGCGTGCACTTGATCCGCCAAAAACACTGGTTTCTTAAATACCGTTATTATTTATCATTTTGAAGAAAGGACGGAAACGTTTTTATGAAAAGAAAAATCAGCAAAAACAGGAACGTTGCCGTTGTTGTTCTCATTACGCTTGTTTTTGCGGCTTTTATTGTGAAACTTTGGAATATTCAAGTGGTTTCTGCAGGCAAAGCAAAACAAGCTGCGGTTAAAGGAACGGAAGTTTCGGTTGAGCCTATTCGGGGCGAAATTCTTGACCGTGACGGAAACACCCTTGCAACAAGCAAACAGGTGCGGACGATTGTTTTCAATTACTATTCTTTTCCCGGAAGCAGCGAAAGCGAAAAACGCAACGAAATTATTTTTGAGCTTATTTCGCTTTTTGACCGCAACAATGCCGAATGGGTGGACGAACTTCCGATAAAAGTCAGTCGCAGCGGAAAGCTTTATTTTGCAAAGGGAAGGGAAAACGAGATATCTTATCTTCGTTCCTCCGCTTTCCTTGATTTGAACCCATATGCAACGGTTCAGAACTGTTTTGATGCGCTTTCAAAAAAATATTCACTTGAAAACTATTCACTTTCGGACGCAAGAGATATTGCTTCGGTTTATTATTCAATGGTTAAAGACGGCTTCAATTCGTCAACACCTTATGTTTTTGCAAAAGACGTTTCTGCAGCTCTTGCTTCCGATATCAAAGAAAAAAGCGACGTTTTTGTTGGCGTTGACGTTAAGGTGAAATCTGTCAGGGAGTATCCCGACCCAACGCTTGCGCCGCACGTTCTCGGTCTTGTCGGTGCAATCAGTGCAGAGGAGTATGAAGCGAAAAAAGGCGATGGCTATGCGCTCAATGACACAATCGGCAAAAACGGCATTGAATATACTTATGAATCCGAACTCAGAGGAACGGCCGGAAAAAAGCTTATTACCACCGATTCAAACGGGAATGTCAGTGAAAAATATATCACTCTTCCGAAAAACGGAAATTCGGTTGTTTTAACAATTCGTAAAGATCTTCAAAAAACGGCGCAGGATGCACTTAAAAATCTTATTCTTGATTTTCAGGCGGACAATCCGAACGTAAAGGCCGGAGCGGTTGTTGCAATGGATATAAAGAACAACGATATTCTTGCTTCTGCAAGCTATCCGTCTTATAATCTTTCAACGTATTCAAAAAATGCTTCAAAGCTCAATACCGATTCGGCAAAGCCGCTTTGGAACCGTGCCCTCATGAGTACCTATACGCCGGGTTCAACAATCAAACCGGCCGTTGCAATGGCAGGTCTTGAAGAAAAAATCATTGATAAAGACTTTTTTGTCACTTGCACCGGTATTTACACTCATTACGACGACTATCGTCCGACCTGCACCGGCGTTCACGGAAGCTTGAATGTTATTTATGCGCTTTATAACAGCTGTAACATTTTCTTTTATGAAACGTCACGCCTTTTGGGAATTGAAAAGCTGAACGATTATTTCACAATGTTCGGTCTCGGCGAAGAAACCGGCGTTGAAATCGGCGAGTCAAAAGGCACCGTTGACACCGTTGCACTCAGAACCGAAAGAGGCGAGCTTTGGACTCCGGGTCTTACGATTCAGGCCGGTATCGGTCACGGTGACAATCAGTTTACGCCGGTTCAGCTTTGCGCATATGCTTCGGTTATCGCAAACAGGGGAGTCAGATATAAGGCGCATTTTGTAAAGGCAATCATGTCGCCGGATTACAGCCAAACGCTTTACACTTCAGAATCACAGATTCTTTCAAAAGCAAACTTCAGCGATAAAAACTGGGATCTCGTTTATGACGGAATGATTCTTGTCGGAACAAAAAGCTATGCCGATTTCACCGGCGTTCCAAAAACCGTTGCCGCAAAAACGGGAACAACAACCGTTAAAAAAGCCGTTAACGGATCAAAAAACGAGGTCAACAACGGACTTATCATCGCTTTTGCTCCTGCAGACGATCCGCAGATTGCAGTTGCGGTTGTTGTTGAAGGCGCAACAAGCGGCGGTTCAACGGCTCCCGTTGCCGCTGCAATAATGGAACAGTTTTTTGCGGAATCTCAGGAAGAAAAAGAAGCTCAGACCGAAGGCGAATTGCTCAGGTGAGATTTATTCTTCGGATAAGGAGAGAAAAATAATGGCAAAAAAAATCGTCTTTGCGTCCGGAAAGGGCGGAGTCGGAAAAACAACTTTGACCGTCGGAATAGGAAAAGCCCTTTCTGAAATGGGTTATAACGTTCTTTTGGTTGATTTTGACAATCTCAGAAGTATCGATCTTCTTGTCGGTGCGGCTGAAGCGGTTGTTTATGATTGGGGCGATGTTCTTTTGAACCGCTGCTTTGTTGAAGACGCGATCTATAAAGCCGAAGGTCTTAATATTATGTCATGCCCAAGAAAGTACGGCGACGCAACCTCAAAGGCTGTTGGTGAACTTATCAGAAGCCTTGACAAAAAATTCGATTATATTCTTTGTGATGCTCCGGCCGGAATCGGCAGGGGAATGCATCTTGCCGTTGCGGCGGCAGACAAGGGTATTCTTGTTGCAACACCGGATTATGTTTGCGTAAGGGCCGCATTTACGGCTTCGGATGAGATGTTTGACGGCGGAATAAAAGATGTAAGGCTCATTATTAACCGTGCGGTTAAAAAGGATATAAAGAAAAAGAAAATGCTCAATATTGATGCCGTTATTGATTCAACAGCCGTTCAGCTTATCGGAATTGTTCCGGAAGATCCGTTTTTGCGCTTTGGTGCAATGGGCGTTTCTGTTTATGAAAAGGGAAGAGTTTCATATCCGGCTCTTAAGAATATTGCAAAAAGAATCAGCGGTTCAAGTGCGGCCTTGAGCTTCGGTTGAGCCGATAATGATAAAATTTGCTGTTTTTTGTCAGTTATTTTCAGATACTGCTTGAAATTTTTTCAGAATTTTGTTAGTATATACAAAAGGGTGACTGTTGCCGAGCAGCAGTTTACGGTTACGGCCGAACAAAACAAAAATTGCGGCCGCTTTTGCAGAGTGTTTACAGAAAGGGAGAAGATGAATACATGAATATTGCACTTATTGCACATGACGCAAAAAAGGAGCTTATGACGCAGTTTTGCATTGCTTATTGCGGAACTCTCAGCAAGCATAACCTTTGTGCAACCGGGACAACCGGAAAGCTTGTTTCCGAAGCCACCGGTCTTGATATAGTCAAGTTTCTTGCCGGTTATCAGGGCGGTGAAGAACAGATTGCCGCAAGAATTGCTTGTAATGAGATTGACGTTCTTCTTATCTTTCGTGACCCTCTTAACCCAAAGCCCGGCGAACCGAACGAAGCGAACCTTTTAAGACTTTGCGACGTTCACAACATTCCCGTTGCAACAAACATCGCAACCGCCGAAGCACTCATTCATTCGCTTGAGCGCGGTGACCTTGACTGGCGTGATATTGTTAACCCGAAATAATTTTTCCGCCTTTTTCAACTTGACTTGTTCTTTGCCGTTTGCGGAGGCTTTTAAAAGTGAATATACAAAGGCTATGACTGAAAAGAGTAGCCCGCCAAAAGCGCTCAGAGAGGGAGGCATACCGCTGAAAGCTTCCTGCGTTCTTTTTCGGGTGAAGACATTCACGAGCCGGCTTTTGCCCGTTTGCTGCGTTAAGGCTTTTAAGTGGGGCGCATTTGCGCTCAATTTGGGTGGTACCGTGGAGCATTGCTTCATCCCTTTTTTGTTCGGGAAGAAGCGGTGCTTTTTGTTTTATAAAATCCATTAATCTTTTTACTTGGAAAGGATTGGTCATAAATATGGCTCTTATCACAAAATCAATCAAAGGAACTCAGGATATTCTTCCTTCCGAAAGCCATAAGGTTCGCTTTGTTGAACAAACGGCTCTTGAAATTGCCGGGAACTGCGGCTTTCGTGAAATCAGAATTCCTGTTTTTGAACACACCGAGCTTTTTCAGCGCGGAGTTGGTGACACAACCGATGTTGTTCAAAAGGAGATGTATACTTTCCTTGACAAAGGCGAACGCTCAATAACCCTTCGTCCCGAAGGCACGGCGGGCGTTGTGCGTTCATATCTTGAACGAGGACTTTACAATGAACCTATGCCGCAAAAGCTTTGCTATCTTGTTTCCTGCTATCGTTATGAAAAACCGCAGGCCGGAAGACTTCGTGAATTTCATCAGTTCGGCCTTGAATGTCTCGGAACGGCTTCTCCTGTAGCCGATGCCGAAGTCATCAGTGTTGCGAATGACATTTTTTCCTTCCTCGGCGTTCGTGAACTGAAGCTTGAAATCAACTCAATCGGCTGTCCGGAATGCAGAAAGGAATACCACAAAGCACTTCACGATTATTTTGCGGCAAGAAAAGACGAACTTTGCCACACTTGCCAAGACAGGCTTGAGCGCAACCCGATGAGAATCCTCGATTGCAAAAGCCCTGTTTGCTCCGAAATTGCAAAGGATGCGCCGAAGGTTACCGACTTCCTTTGTGACGACTGCAAGGCTCATTTTGAAGCCGTTCAAAGCTATCTTAAAGCAATGGAAATTCCGTTCACGGTCAACCCGACGATCGTCAGAGGTCTTGATTATTACACGAGAACCGTTTTTGAATTCGTTTCAACCGAAATCGGCGCCCAGGG
>CAKTEU010000029.1 GCA_934552855.1 uncultured Eubacteriales bacterium
CTACTTTTTTAGATTTTTTCTTCTCTTTTTTTGCAGGCTCTTATTTGGTTACCCCAACATTTATTATAGAGCCTTTTAAGATTACAGCTTAAATCTTCGGTCTTTTTTTGTTGCTCAAATGAAGCCGTTACATAGCCGCAGAAATAAAACTCTGCGGCATATTTCATTTCAAGGTGGACAGAAATGTGTATCAGTCAGGCTTCACTTAGCGAACAGTTTCGCTCAAGAAATTAACTTCAATTTTTATCGAATGGTTATACTTCGGTAACTGCACTTTCAACTAAAAGAAATGTTCTCAGAATTAATGCCAAAAGCAAGGCTGTTGCAAACAGTATTGCTAAACAGTTGAAGAACAATGAGAGAATTTACAGATGTAAAAAGATCAATATTTTTGCCGGTGATGAACTTGCATGCACCGTCAAACCGGCTGTCAGTATGCCTCAATTGATGTTACGCCCGGAAAGGGCTGCATTAAAGTAAAATACAATGCAGTCAAAAATGCAACCGGTTTTCAACTTAGAATTAACGGCAACAGAAATGACGTTAAAAAGATATATAAAACCGAAAAATCAATGACTGTAACGCTCAAAAATCTTCCTGCCGGAAAATACAAGGTTTATCTCAGGGTCTTTAAAATCAACGGAAAGCAGGTAACATATTCGCGTTGCAACGGAAAAACCGTAACGGTAAAGTAAACGTTTGACCTATAAAAATAAAACACACGGCAGCTTGGGCGAGGATTTTTGCCCAAGCTGTTATTTTATAAGCACATGAGGTTGATATATGAAAAATAAAAGAGTATAATATTAACAATAAAACAGCGTAAAATCACGCTGAAAATCGAAAGAACTACGGTGAGTAATATGTATAAGAACATTGAAAAAGAGAAAAAGCTTTGCCTTGCCGATTTGGTTGATTATATCGACGGACAGGTTGTGAGCAAAACGCTTGTTCAAAACGAATCGGTTAGCATGACGATTTTTTCGTTCGACAAGGGAGAGGAAATTTCTTCTCATTCCGCCGGCGGAGACGCAATGGTAACTGTGCTTGACGGAAAAGGAAAGTTCACTGTCGGCGGCAAGGAATATGTCCTTGAAAAGGGCGAAACGCTCATTATGCCAAAAGGTATACCGCACGCTGTGTTTGGTCTTGAAAGGTTCAAAATGCAGCTTGTTGTTTCGTTTTGATTAAAAAATAAAAGCTGAAAACGGAGGAAGTATTATGTCAAAAAAAATTGTGTCGGTACTGTTGGTTATTTCGCTGATTTTTTCTTTTTGTTCGGTGACCGCTTTTGCAACGGAAGAAAAAACAATGCCCGGAGTGAGTGAAATTGAAAGCGCAATTTCAAAAGATTTTGACGGCGCAAAAAAGTCCGCCTCGCTTCTCATGAGTCTTTCAAAAAGCCTTATGAAAAATCTCGGACCGTACGTTGAGAAAGTTGTTCTTACGCCCGAAAACACCGAAAAGGCAAAGCAGGCGGTTTCAAAGGTTATGGCGAAACTCATTGACAAAATCACAAAGCCGTCGGAGCCGTCCGAGCCTTCAAAACCGGAAGAGCCTTCAAATCCTTCCGACCCCTCAAAGCCTTCCGAACCGGTAACACCGGAAAAACCTTCAAAGGATAAAATTTCAATTGAGGAACTCAAGGCTATGCTGAAGCGTTATATTTTTGTTAAGGTTGACGACGCTGACGCAGCCGCTTTGGATATTGTCAAAAAGTCCGATATTAAATATGCCCTTGTTACCGATAAGGACGGAACGGTATATATCAGCGTTGATATCAAAGAGAATCCGGAAATTTTTAACTATTCCGTTTTCAAAAATGTTGTTGACGGGCTTTATGCCGCACAGGGCGAAGAGCTGCTCAAAAACAACAACGGCGAAACCGATTACGCAATGAGCTATGAACACATTGCCGGTGAGCTTGCGCTCCATGCAATCATTTATGCGGTGACGAATGAGATTATCAATGT
The DNA here is from genome assembly GCA_934552855.1 of uncultured Eubacteriales bacterium. Classification (GTDB taxonomy): domain Bacteria; phylum Bacillota; class Clostridia; order Oscillospirales; family Acutalibacteraceae; genus UBA6857. The sequence continues at coordinate 1,974 of CAKTEU010000029.1, forward strand.
GACCGGAACAAAAAACAGTTTTATCATTAAAATGTATGACAAGGCAGTCGTTGCAGCACTAAACTATGACGAGAACAGACTTCCGACGGAAGTTTTTGCAATGCTTGGCGTTCTTCTTGTTGACTTTTTTCAGTTCAACCTTTTGAAGCTTTTCGGCGTGCTTTAATGTCTTTTGAATGAAAAGTTAATACGGCAGTCTTTGTGTTTGCTTTTTGTGAACAAAAAGACTGCTTCTTTTTTATTTTTGGAGGGAATTTGCTTTTGAAATATGGATTTAATTGTCAAAATATGTTACAATAACTTATCGGGATTACAGTGCACTCAAGGGCTTTTGTTTAAAGTGTTTTTCATGATTGCCTTTTTGGAGCGTGCCTGAAAAGAAAACGAAGAAAACAAATATTTTGGGCTATATACGAAATGCATACCCGATATGACTTTTTTGTAATTTACAAAAGTCATAATTTTTTGATAAAATATATCGAATATAGTCGAAAAATGAGTTTTTATGCGAAAAACAGTGCTTTTGGGTTTTAAATAACAGACAAAAATTTGACTTTACGGGAGAAAATTTTTATGAAAATCACCATCTGCATCGGAAGCTCGTGCCATATCAAAGGTTCTCACAGTGTTGTAAGCAGATTACAGGAGCTCGTGAGTGAAAAAGAACTTGAAGAAAAAATCGAACTTTCCGGTGCCTTTTGCATGAATAATTGCCAAAAGGGAGTTTGCGTGACGGTTGACGGCGAATTTTATTCGGTATCGCCGGAAACGGTTGACGAATTTTTTGAAAACACGGTGCTTAAAAAGCTCGGCTGAAAAATGAAAAAACATTCGCTCTGTTTGAAAAGGGAGAAGCGGACAGAAAATTAAAAAGTTAATTCTTTTAAATGAGGGATAAAGTGTTATGCGGAAATTTGACACAAAGGTTCAGTATCTGAAATACAAGGTACTCAGAGAGGTTGCACGGCAGGCGTGGAGCGGAACTCTTTATGAAAATCTTTTCGATATACCGAAGATTATCATTCCGGGCAATACTCCCACAATGCGCTGCTGCGTCTATAAGGAAAGGGCAATTCTTTCCGAAAGGGTCAAAATTGCAATGGGCGGCAACAAAAGCAATCCTAATGTAATTGAGGTTATTGAAACCGCCTGCGACGAATGCCCGATGGGCGGCTATGAAATCACAAATTCATGCCGTGGCTGCCTTGCAAACCGTTGTGAAGACGTTTGCAAAAGGGGAGCAATCTCGTTTGACCACAACCACGTTGCCCATATTGACAAGTCAAAATGCGTTGACTGCGGAATGTGCGCAAAGGTCTGTCCGTTTTCGGCAATCGTTGACCGCAAACGCCCGTGTCAGAGTGCCTGCAAGGTTAAGGCAATTTCAATGGACGAAAACAAGGCGGCAAAAATCGATGACGAAAAATGCATTGCCTGCGGCTCATGCGTTTATCAGTGCCCCTTCGGCGCAATAACCGATAAGTCATATATCCTTGAAGTTATTGATATGCTTAAGGAAAGCGAAAACAACTCAAAATATAAGGTTTACGCTTTGGTTGCGCCTTCAATTTCAAGCCAGTTTACTTATGCAAAACACGGACAGGTTATTTCAGGACTCAAAGCGCTCGGTTTCCATACGGCGATTGAAGCCGCTCTCGGCGCAGATATGGTTGCTTTTGAGGAATCGAAGGAGCTTTATGAAAAAGGCTTTTTAATGAGCTCGTGCTGTCCGGCGTTTGTAAGTTATATTGAAAAGAATTTCCCTGCGCTTAAACAGTATGTGTCGCACAATCTTTCGCCGATGGCGGTTATTGCAAAATATATTAAGAGTACCGACAAAACGGCAAAGGTTGTTTTCATCGGTCCCTGCACGGCAAAAAAAGCCGAAGTCAAAAAAGATGAAGTCAAAGAATATGTTGACTCTGCAATGACTTTTGAAGAACTTCAGGCACTTTTTGACAGCAAGGATATTGATATAACAACGCTTGAGGACGATGTTCTTGACAACGCTTCGTATTACGGAAGAATTTTTGCAAGGAGCGGCGGACTTTCCGATGCGGTTGCCGAAGGGCTCAAAGAACACGGTATCACCGATTTTGAGCTTAAGCCGGAAATTTGCGACGGAATTGAAGAATGCAAAGCCGCACTTTTGAAAAAGAGCAAAAATTTCCTTCAGGCAAACTTTGTTGAGGGCATGGCGTGCGTCGGCGGCTGTATCGGCGGTGCGGGTTGCCTCACCCACGGCGCAAAAAACAAGGCCGAGGTCGATAAATACGGCAAAGAGGCTTTTGAAAAAACAATAACCGATGCAATTTCGGTCATTAAGAATATATAAGGAGTGGAACAAGAAATGATTTACAGTTATTTTCCGGGCTGCACTTTGAAAACCAAGGGCAAGGATCTTGACATTTATGGAAGAGAAGCGGCCGAAAAACTTGGAATAACACTTGAAGAACTGCCCGAATGGCAGTGCTGCGGAGGGGTTTATCCGCTTGCAAGCGATGAGGTTGCAACAAAGCTTTCCTCTGTTAGAGCGCTCCTTGGCGCAAGAGAAAAAAATCAGCCCCTTTTGACAATGTGTTCCGCTTGCCACCATGTAATCAAAAGGGTCAACTACGATATGCAGCACAAGCCCGATTTTTCAATGAAGGTCAATAACTATCTCGGCCTTTTTGAAGAATACCACGGCGAAACAAGGGTTGTTCATTACCTTGAAATGCTCAGAGACGATTACGGCTTTGACAAACTCAAGCAAATGGTTGTAAATCCCCTCAAGGGCAAAAGAATTGCCGCATATTACGGCTGCCTTCTTTTGAGACCGGGAAAGGAAATGGCTTTTGATAACCCGGAAAACCCGACCATCATTGAAGACTTTATCACAGCAATCGGTGCAACACCGGTCAAGTATCCCTTCCGCAACGAATGCTGCGGCGGATATATGACAATGACCGACAAGCCCCTTGCAAGCAACATGGCAACAATGGTTGTCGATTCGGCAAAGCTCAAGGGTGCCGAATGTATTATCACCGCCTGTCCGCTTTGTCTTTATAACCTCAAACAAAGCAGCGAGGATAAAATTCCCGTATATTATTTCACTGAGCTTTTGGCAGAAGCTCTCGGATTAAAGTAAGGAGGAGGGAAATATATGGATTCAAAGGAACTGTGCAAAGAAGTTATAAGAATCAGCGGCATAGATCCGAGAAAATGCATGAAGTGCGGAAAATGCTCGGCAACCTGCCCTGCGTTTGAAGATATGGATATCCATCCGCACGAATTTGTTTCAATGCTGTGTGACGAAAGAATTGACAGACTTCTTACATCAAAGTCGCTTTGGCGTTGCGTTTCCTGCTTTGCCTGCGTTGAACGCTGCCCAAGGGGCGTTGAACCCGCAAGACTCATTGAGGCGGTCAGAGTTTGCCTCATCAGAAACCGAAACGAGAATTTCATCTCTCCCGATGAGATTCCCGCAATGCTTGATCCGCAGCTGCCACAGCAGGCGATAGTCAGCACTTTCAGAAAGTTCAGAAAATAAGGAGTGTTAAGTTTGCAAAGAATAGGAGTTTTCGTTTGTTGGTGCGGAAGCAACATCGCCGCCACGGTTGACGTTAAAAAAGTTGTTGAACAAATCAAAAAAGAACCGGGCGTTGTTTATGCACAGGATTATCAGTATATGTGTTCCGAAGCGGGTCAGCTTCTTGTTAAAAACGCAATCACCGAGCATAAGCTTACCGGCGTTGTAATTTGCTCATGCTCGCCGAGAATGCACGAAGCAACGTTCAGAAAAGCCGCTTCGTCCGTCGGCCTTAACCCGTATATGGTTGAGGTTGCAAACATTCGTGAGCAGTGCTCATGGATTCACAAAGACAAAGAAGAAGCAACAGAAAAGGCGATCATTCTTGCCCGTGCCGCCGTTGCAAAGGTCAGCCTTAATTCTCCCTTGCAGCCGGGTGAAAGCGCCGTTACAAAAAGAGCACTCATCATCGGCGGCGGAATCGCAGGAATCCAGTCGGCTCTTGATATTGCCGACGCAGGCTATAAGGTTGATATTGTTGAAAGAGAGCCGACCATCGGCGGAAAGATGGCTCAGCTTGACAAAACCTTCCCGACTCTCGACTGTGCGGCGTGTATTCTTACACCGAAAATGGTTGAAGCCGCTCAGCATGAAAATATTACCCTTTATACTTACAGCGAGGTTGAAGAAGTTAAGGGCTTTGTCGGAAACTTCGACGTAAAAATCAGAAAGAAAGCAAGATATGTTGACGAGACAAAGTGTACCGGCTGCGCCGTTTGCACAAACAAGTGTCCGTCAAGAAAAGCCGGAAACGAATTTAACTGCTCACTTGATAAAAGGGGCGCAATTTATATTCCGTTTGCCCAGGCCGTTCCGAACGTTGCGGTAATCGACACCGAGCACTGCGTTCACTTCAAAACCGGCAAATGCGGACTTTGCGAAAAGAACTGCTCCGCAAAGGCAATCAACTTTGATCAGAAGGACGAAATCATTGAAGAAAAGTACGGCGCAATCGTTGTTGCAACCGGTTATCAAATCAGCGACGTAACAAAGTACGACGAGTTCCAGTATACCGAACACCCGGACGTTGTCACTTCGCTTGAACTTGAAAGACTCATGAACGCCGCCGGTCCGACAAAGGGTACTCTTCTTCGTCCGTCGAACCTTGAACATCCGAAGGATATCGTGTTCATTCAGTGCGTCGGTTCAAGAGACATCACGGAAAGAGGTAAGTGCTACTGCTCAAAAATCTGCTGTATGTACACCGCAAAGCACGCAATGCTCATCAGAGAAAAATATCCCGATGTTAAGGTTCACGTTTTCTATATCGACGTAAGAACCCCCGGAAAGAACTTTGACGAATTTTATCGCAGAGCCGTTGAACAGTATAACGTTGATTACATCAAGGGCATGGTAGGAAAGGTTTATGAAAACGAAAAGGGCGGCCTCACCGTCAGAGCCGTTAACCTCATTACCAACGAACGTGTTATGATTGACACCGACATGGTTGTTCTTGCCGCTGCAATCGAACCGAGCAAGGGCGTTAAAAAGGTTGCTTCAATGCTCACTGCAAGTATCGACACAAATAACTTCCTCACCGAGGCTCACCCGAAGCTTAAACCCGTTGAAAGCCCAACAGCCGGTGTATTCCTTTCGGGTGTATGCCAAGGCCCGAAGGATATTCCGGAAACGGTTTCTCAGGCCGGTGCGGCTGCGGTCAAGGTTGTCGGTCTGCTTGCAAAAGACAAGCTTGTTACGAATCCCTGCACAGCAACGCCGAACGAGCTTATGTGCAACGGTTGTTCGTCCTGCGAAAAGGTTTGCCCTTACGGCGCAATCACCTATATTGAAAAGCTTGTTAACGACCACGGCATTAAGGAAACAAGAAGAATCGCTTCGGTCAACTCGGCTGTTTGCCAGGGCTGCGGAGCGTGTACGGTTGCTTGCCCGAGCGGAGCAATGGACCTCAAGGGCTTCAGCAATAAACAAATAATGGCGGAGGTAGACGCAATATGCAGATAAATGAAAACAATCAAACATCTGAATTCAAGCCGCTCATCGTTGCGTTTTGCTGCAACTGGTGCAGCTATGCCGGAGCCGACCTTGCCGGAACGGGCAGACTTGCTTATCCCGCAGACGTAAAAATCATTCGTGTTCCCTGCTCATGCAGAGTTAACCCGATGTTTATTCTCAAGGCGTTTGAAAGGGGAGCGGACGGCGTAATTATCTGCGGCTGTCATCCCGGCGACTGCCATTACAGCACAGGTAACTATTACGCAAGAAGAAGAATGACCCTCCTTTTCTCAATGCTCGATTATCTCGGCATTGAAAGAGGAAGAACAAGAGTTGAATGGGTCTCCGCCGCAGAAGGTCAGAAATTCTCACTCGTCATGAACGATTTCTCAAAACAGATTCACGCTCTTGGCGAGAATAAGAAACTGGGGGATATAAGATGCAAAAAACAGCAGGATTGATTAAAAAGAAAGCTCTTGAGCTTTTGGAAAGCGGCGTTGTGACGAGAGTTCTTGCATGGTCTCGCAGCGAAGATTTTATATATGAAGTTTCGCCGGCATTCTTCACAAAGGATAATATCGACGACATGGTTTACGACAGCTTTTGCGCCGCAAACCTCAGCAAATACCTCATCAAAGCCTGCAAGGAACAGGAAGAAGGAAAAATCCTTGTTGTTCTCAAGCCTTGCGACACATATAGCTTTAATGAGCTTCTTTGCGAACACAGAATTGACCGCAGCAAGATTTATGTTCTTGCCGTTCCCTGCACGGGAATGATTGACCACGAAAAGCTTTCAAAAAAAGGCTTTTCCTGTGTTTCAAAGGTTATTGACAAGGGCGAAGGCTTTGACGTTTTCTCGCTCGGCGGCGAAGAAAGCGTAAGCAAAGCGGACGTTCTTTTGGAAAAGTGCCTTTGCTGCAAGGGCAGCGAACCGGTTGCTTTTGACGAAAAAATTGAACTTGACGGCGAACCGCTTACTGCAAAAGACCGCTTTGCCGGCGTTGAAGAAATTGAAAACATGACTCCGGACGAAAGATTTGCTTTTTGGCAAAGCGAACTTTCAAAGTGCATCAGATGCAACGCCTGCCGCAACGTTTGCCCGGCGTGCAGCTGCATGAAGTGCGTTTTCGATAACCCGAACTCGGGCGTTGCCGCAAAAGCAAACGACGACTCGTTTGAAGAAAAGCTTTTCCATATTATCAGAGCTTTCCATGTTGCCGGCCGTTGCACCGACTGCGGCGAATGCAGCCGAGTTTGTCCGCAGGGTATTCCGCTTCACCTTCTCAACAGAAAGTTCATCAAGGATATCGACGCAATCTACGGCGAGTATCAGGCAGGTCAGGATCCGAATTCAAGAGCACCGCTTGTAAACTTCAAAACAGAAGACGCAGAACCGTTAATCGTTGAGGAAAGGGGTAACTGAGATGTATAAAATTGCAAAACATGATTTGAACACTCTTTTCTCGGAAATTTCAAAGTCTGCTGCGCTTTATATGCCGATCATGAAAAACGGACATTCCGATTTTTATTCCTGGGGCGAAAACGACGAATACTGCGAAAGCGAGCTTAAAACCGCAAAGTCGGCAAAGGATCTTTTCTTTCCGCAAAGCGAAAACATAATCTCATTCAAGAAAACGGACGGAAAATTCACCGTTGAAACTAATCAAAAAAGCTTTGATAAGTTCGTTATTTTCGGCGTAAGAGGCTGCGACCTTAAAGGAATCGAAGTTCTTGACAAGGTTTTCCTTGCCGAACCGGTTGACGAGTTTTACGCCGCAAAAAGAGAAAGCGGAGTAATTATCACGACTGCCTGCTCAAAGCCGGAAGAGACTTGCTTCTGCTCCGTTTTCGGCGTTGACGCTTCCGCTCCCTGCGGAGACGTAACAACATGGAGCGACGGCGAAAACCTTTTCTGGAAAGCAAACACCGAAAAGGGCGAGGAACTCACAAAATCGCTTTCAGCCGTTCTCACCGAGTGCGGCGACGACAGCGCAGACAAAATCAAAAACGAGATTGCCGAAAAGCTTCAAAAGCTTCCGCTTTCTTCGCTTAGTCTTGACGGCTGGGGCGAAAAGGCCGTAAGCGAACGCTTTGAAAGCGAAAATTGGAAAAAGCTCAGCGAAAGCTGCCTCGGCTGCGGTGCGTGCACCTTTGTTTGCCCAACCTGTCAGTGCTATGACATCAGGGACTATGACACGGGTCACGGCGTTAAGAGATACAGATGCTGGGACTCATGCATGTATAACGACTTCACAATGATGGCTCACGGAACGCCGAGACCCACTCAGATGCAGCGTTTCAGACAAAGATTTATGCACAAGCTTGCATACTTCCCGGCGAATAACGGCGGCGAATTTTCCTGTGTCGGCTGCGGCAGATGCATCAAAAAGTGCCCGTCAAAGCTGAACATCGTCAAAGTAATCAGAGCATTCGGAGGCAGTGAAAAATGAGTATAGATATTTCAAACGACAAGCTTATCCCGAAAATTGCGGTTGTTTCTTCCGTCAGAGAGGATACGCCGGACGTTAAAACGTTCCGTGTTGTTCCCAAAGAGGGCGAAACGCTTTTTGACCATATGCCCGGTCAGTGCGCAATGCTTTCCCTTCCCGGCGTAGGCGAAGCAATGTTTTCAATCACATCTTCTCCGACAGAGAAGGGATATAAAGATTTCAGCATCAAACGCTGCGGAACGCTTACGGAACAGCTTCATCAGCTTGAGCCCGGAATGGAAATCGGAATCAGAGGACCGTTCGGAAAGCCGTTCCCGGTTGACACCGAGTTCAAAGGAAAGAACCTTCTTTTTGTTGCCGGCGGTATCGGCCTTGCTCCGCTCCATTCGGTAATCAACTATGTCAGACACTTCAGAGACGATTACGGAAAGATTGATATTCTTTACGGTTCAAGAAGCAAGGACGACCTTGTTGACTATGACGAAATCGTCAATGAATGGTGCAAAGAGGACGGAATCAACGTTTATCTCACAATCGACCGTGAACAGGAAGGCTGGGACGGTCACGTCGGTTTTGTTCCGTCATACCTCAAAGAGCTTGAGGTTGCAATGGACAGCACGGTAATCATTTGCGGCCCGCCGATCATGATCAAATTTGTTCTTGCGGCATTGCTTGAAATGGGCTTTGACAAAACCCAGGTTTACACAACGCTTGAACTCAAAATGAAATGCGGAATCGGAAAGTGCGGAAGATGCAACATCGGCAAAAAATATGTTTGCAAAGACGGCCCGGTTTTCCGTTTTGACGAAATCGACGAATTGCCCGATGAATATTAAGGGAGGACAGAAAAAATGAAAGATATGGTTAATATCTACCTCATGGGAAAGAAGTATGAGGTACCCGCAACGCTCACAATTATGACAGCAATGGAATATGCGGGATATAAATATGTCAGAGGCTGCGGCTGCCGCAACGGCTTCTGCGGAGCCTGCGCAACGATATACAGAGTTAAAGGCGAGTTTGACGTTAAAACCGGTCTTGCCTGTCAGACTCAGGTTCAGGACGGAATGTATGTTTCAACCCTTCCGTTCTTCCCGACCAAAAAGGCGGAATATGACATCAACAAGATTAAGCCCACAGAGCAGATTATGATGGAGCTTTATCCCGAAATTTACAGCTGCATCGGCTGCAATTCCTGCACAAAGTCCTGCACACAGGGTCTTTCGGTAATGCAGTATATCGCATACGCTCAGCGCGGCGAATACGAAAAGTGCGCCGAAGAATCGTTTGACTGCGTTGCCTGCGGCGTTTGCAGCGCAAGATGCCCGGCAGGAATTTCTCATCCTCAGGTTGCCGTTCTTGCAAGAAGACTCACCGGAAAATATATCGCTCCCGAATCAAAACATCTCACAAAGAGAGTTGAAGAAATCAACAAGGGCGAATATGAAGAACTTATCGAACAGGTTATGCAAAAGCCCATTGAAGAACTCAAAGAGCTTTATAACAACAGAGATATCGAAGAATAAGGGGGTAGGACAATGCTGACACATGAAATGATAGAATCAATCAAAAAGGTTGAAGCAACAAGACAGGAAAGACTTTCGATGGATTTGCCGAAAATGACTGCCGAAGAAAAATCGGAAGTGCTCAAAAAATATCACCCCGACTTCAGAGAAGACGGCTTTGAAGTTTTGAAGGTTGGTCCCAACAAGGGCGAAAAAGTTCCCAAGCAGCTTTGCCACCTTCTTCAAGGTCAAAGCAGAATCAGCGGAAAAGCAATTGACCTTAATAAAATTGACTATGACGTTGACGTTCTTGTCATCGGCGGCGGCGGAGCGGGTGCTTCGGCGGCACTTGAAGCTCAGGCTGCCGGCGCAAGCACTATGATCGTAACAAAGCTTCGCCTCGGCGACGCAAACACAATGATGGCGGAAGGCGGCATTCAGGCCGCCGACAAGGAAAACGACTCCCCGGCAAGGCATTATCTTGACGCTCTCGGCGGCGGCCACTTCTTCAACGTTCCGGAACTTCTTGAAAAGCTTGTTATGGACGCTCCCGGCGCAATCAAGTGGCTCAACGAACTCGGCGTTATGTTCGACAAGGAAAAGGACGGAACAATGGTTACCACCCACGGCGGCGGAACTTCAAGAAAAAGAATGCACGCCTGCAAGGACTATTCCGGCGCAGAAATCATGCGTGTTCTTCGTGACGAAGTTTGGAACAGAGAAATCCCCGTTGTTGATTATACCGCAGCAATCGAACTTATCAAGGACGAAGCCGGAAAGGTTGCCGGTGCCGTTCTTGAAAACATGGAAACCGGCGAACTTCTTGTTGCAAAAGCAAAAACGGTTATCATTGCAACCGGCGGCGCAGGAAGACTTCACTATCAGGGTTTCCCGACCTCAAACCATTACGGCGCAACGGCAGACGGCCTTGTTCTTGCATACAGAGCAGGCGCAAGCCTCCTTTACGCCGACACAATTCAGTATCACCCGACGGGTGTTGCTTTCCCGAGACAGATTTACGGCGCACTTGTTACCGAAAAGGTTCGTTCGCTCGGCGCACAGCTTGTTAACGTTGACGGCGTTGCGTTCATGAACCCGCTTGAAACAAGAGACGTTACCGCTTCCTGCATCATCAGAGAATGTTCAACCAACGGAAAGGGGATCCCCACTTCAAGAACCCGTTTCGGCGTTTGGCTCGACACCCCGATGATTGACCTCATCAACGGCGAAGGAACGATTGAAAAGCGTATTCCCGCAATGCTTCGTATGTATCTTGAATACGGCATTGACATGAGAAAAGAACCGATTTTGGTTTATCCGACCCTTCATTATCAGAACGGCGGAATCAAGATTACTCCCGACGGAATGAGCGACCTTGAAAACCTCTTTGTTGCCGGCGAGGCAGTAGGCGGAATCCACGGAAAGAACAGACTTATGGGTAACTCCCTTCTTGACGTTATCGTTTTCGGAAGAAACGCAGGTCAGCACGCCGCCGCAAAGGCAAAGGAAACCTCGCAGAGCGGAGAACTCACCCTCGGTCATATCTATGACTTTGAAGCGGAAATGAAAAAAGCAGGCGTTGAAATCGACTGTGTTTCGCCCAAACTTCTTCCGACCTATACCCACGGAAGCAAGAGAAACATTGAAAACAACTGAGGTGATTAATAATGAGAGAAATTGACGTAAAATTGCTCACTTCCAACATTAAGGAAATGTGCATTGAAGCAACGCATTACCTCACGCCCGACATGAAAAAGGCACTTGAGGACGCAAAGGAAACAGAAGTTGCTCCGCTTGGAAAGCAGATTCTTGAACAGCTTCAGGAAAACCTCGACATTGCAGGTAAGGAAATGATTCCCATCTGCCAGGACACAGGCATGGCTGTTGTTTTTGTTGAAATCGGTCAGGACGTTCATTTTGTTGGCGGCGACTTCAACGAAGCAATTCATGAGGGCGTTCGCAGAGGATATGTTGACGGCTTCCTTCGCAAGTCCGTTGTCGGCGATCCGCTCCTCAGAGTGAACACCAAGGACAACACTCCGGCGATTATCCACACCGAAATCGTTCCCGGCGACAAGGTTAAAATCACCGTTTCGCCCAAGGGCTTCGGCAGCGAAAACAAGAGCAGAATTTTCATGCTTACTCCGGCTGACGGCGTTGAAGGCGTTAAAAAGGCAATTCTCACCGCAGTTAACGACGCAGGCCCGAACGCCTGCCCTCCGATGGTTGTCGGCGTAGGTATCGGCGGAACGTTTGAAAAGTGCGCTTACCTTGCAAAAAAAGCACTTCTCAGAAACGTTTCGGAACACAGCGAGCTTCCGCACATCAGAGCACTTGAAGAAGAACTTCTTGAAACAATCAACAAGAGCGGCATAGGCCCGGGTGGACTCGGCGGTTCAACAACTGCGCTTGCAGTCAACATTAACACATACGCAACGCATATTGCAGGCTTGCCTGTTGCAATTAACATCTGCTGTCATGTAAACAGACACGCAGTCAGAGAGATATGAGGTGACGGCAATGGATAAGAAAATTAATGTACCTTTGAGCAAAGAGGACGCAGCTTCGCTTCGCACCGGCGATTATGTTTATCTTACCGGAACGGTTTATACCGCAAGAGACGCAGCCCACAAAAGAATGGCAGAAGCACTTGAAAAGGGCGAAGAACTTCCCTTTGACGTTAACGGAAACGTAATTTATTACATGGGACCCTCGCCGGCAAGAGAGGGCAGACCGATAGGTTCTGCAGGCCCGACCACAGCCGGAAGAATGGACCCCTATGCTCCGAAGCTTCTTGACCTCGGCCTTCGCGGAATGATTGGCAAGGGCAGAAGAACAAAGGAGGTTTCCGATGCAATCGTTCGCAACAAGGCGGTTTACTTTGCCGCTGTCGGCGGAGCGGGTGCGCTTCTTTCCCAGTGTATCAAATCGTCCGAAGTTATTGCATACGACGACCTTGGCGCAGAAGCAATCAGAAAGCTTCACGTTGAAAACTTCCCCGTAATCGTTGTTATTGACAGTGAGGGAACAAACCTCTATGACCTTGCTTTGGAAAAATATAAAAAGCTTTAATTTGAAAGGAACTTTATAAATGGCAGAGATTCTTGAAACGATAATGCTCATCTGCTTCGGTTGCTCGTGGCCGATGAACGCTTATAAAAACGCAAAAGCGAAAAGCGCAAAGAACATGAGCCTTTCGTTCACTCTTCTTATCATCACCGGTTACGTTGCCGGAATTGCCGCAAAGTTTGTCGGAATCGGCACCGGAGCAATTACGGTTACGGGAAAAACAATTTTTGTTCTTGCAGTATATTTCCTTAACCTTGTTATGGTTTCTGCAAACGTTGTGATTTACTTCATCAACAAGAAGTATGACAAAGAAGCGGAAGCCGCAAAAGTTAAATAAGTAATAACTGAGCTTTGAAAAAGCCTTTGTAAATCTTCGTGTTTTGCAAAGGCTTTTTTGTTGTTTTGTCAACAGAAGGCTTGAAAACTGTTGAATGTTCTTAAAAACATCAAAAATAATTAACACCTGTTGATAAAATGGCACAAGAATGCCATAATATTTCTTAATTTATTCATATATTTTTATATTGTACTTAATATTTTTTTATTATGCTCAAATAGTCAGATGTCTATTAACTTGAGGGAGAACAGGTTAAGGACGGATTGCAGTGCAGCCTTGCGCTGCAAAAGCAAAATAAATATATGGAGTGAAGAAAACATGATAGGCAGCGGAAATTATACAATGTGTGAAACGGGCGATATGAACTGTTATCAGTTTTATCTTGAAGCAACAAAACAATACGGCGATTACGATGCTGTTCAGCATATGGACCTGCGTGTAAAGCGTTCAAAGTTCATTGCCGATATTGAATCGCTTGCGGCTTATTTTTATTATGAACTCGGACTCAGAAGGGGAGACGTTTACACCGTCTTTTCTCCAACGAGCGTTGAAAGCCTCGTTGCGTTTTATGCGCTCAACAAGCTTGGCGTAATCGTTTCGTTTGTTCATCCGCTTCTTCCGACAGAAATGCTCAAAGAATACGTTGAACAGGCAAATTCAAAGGGCGTTATGATTCTTGACCTTCTTTCAAAAGACCACGTCAAAACGCTCAACAGTCTCGGCGTTCCGGTTTTGCTTTGCAGAAATTCCGATTATGCCGCACCGCTTAAAAAGATTGCGGCAAGGGTTGGAGAAGCCCTTCTTGAAGCGGTATTTCCAAAATTCAAAAATTATGAAAGCTTTTCCGGAGCAATTAAAAAATACAAAAACAAAACCGTTACCGGTGTGCTCAACAACGCTTCGGATATTGCCGTTTATCTCAATGGCGGCGGAACAACCGGAAAAAGCAAAACAATAATGCTCACCAACAAAAACGTCAATGAGGTTCCGTATAAAACCGCATACATAGACGAAATTCATGAACCGGGCGAAGAAGCAGAAATAATTGTGCTCCCGTTTTTCCATGCGTTCGGACTTTGCCTTGCCGGTCATATGGCACTTTGCAATGCAGGAAGAGTTATTCCGCTCATGCGTTTTGACGCAAAGCTTGTTGTAAAGCTTTATAAAAAGAACAACATAATCGCCCTTGTCGGCATTCCGAATATGTTCAAAAAGCTTTATCACACAAAAGGCTTTGACGGTCCGCACCTTTCAAACACAAGAATGATGTTTGTTGGCGGCGACGACCTTTCTCCGACGTTTTTGCAGGAGTTCAACGATATGCTTGAACGCAACGGAACTTCCGCAAGGCTTCGCCAGGGATACGGCCTGACCGAAGTTTGCGCTCCCTGCTGTGCAAACACAAACTGGGTACACAAAGAAGGCTCAATCGGAAAGCCGTTTGAGGGTATCCGCATGGAAATTTGGGATGATAACTGCCGTCGTGTTCCGAACGGAACGGTCGGAGAAATCTGCATAACCGGTTCAACCGTGATGGCCGGATACTATGACGGAACCGGCGAAAGAAACCTCGGTCTTTATTTTGATGAGGACGGAACACCGTGGGTAAGAAGCGGCGACCTCGGCTATCAGGATGACGACGGATTCTTCTTCTTCTCGGGCCGCAAAAAGCGTGTCATAATTATTTCGGGCTATAACGTTTATCCCGTTGATATTGAAAATCAAATGGACACGCTCGGTTTTGTTCGTGAAAGCTGTGCCGTTCGGGGTGAAAAGGACGGAAAACCGTTTGTTCGCCTTTATGTTTCGCTCAAGGAAAAAGGACTTGACGAAGATGAGCTTCGGGCAAAAATTATCAAAACCTGTGAAGAAAATCTTGACAAGTTCTCGGTTCCTCGTGAAATTATTTTTATGGACGAGCTTCCGCACACTCCGCTTGAAAAGGTTGATTTTATGAGCCTTGAAAAAATTGCGGCATAAGTTTTAAAAGCTGCTCCTTCCGAAAAACCGCAGCAGCTTGTGAATTGATAATAAATTTTTATATTGTTAATCACTTGTTAACATTTGAGACACAACATTACATTAATATAAATTTGCGTAAGGCATTTTGCACAGATTTATATTGAAAGGACTGACCAAAAATGGTAGGAATTGGCAAATGGGCTGCAAGAGTTAATACTCTTGTTTTTAAAGGCGAGGTTACCGTTGAAATTAAGGATAACAACGGTGAATACGATATCAATTTTGAATTGCCCGAAAAGTTCAAAAATGTTGAAATCAAATATTATGATGTTCATGCCGAAGGCAACACGATTTTCGGAAAGGGCGAAATGACCCTTCTCCCCGGAAAAGTTATTGAAGCCGCCGTAACATTTGAAGGCGACACAATGACCGGTTCGCTCAAGCTTCCCTTCCTCGGAAACAAAGAGATTAAACTCAAAGACGGCCGCAAAATAGGCTGAGAAAGGGTACGGGTATTCGGCCATGATTGAATCCGGAAACTATAATTGCTTTGAGTTTTACTGTGCAGCCACTGAGCAATACGGCGATTTTGACACCGTTCAGCACATGGACAAGCGTGTTAAACGCTCCGAATTTATTGCCGAGGTTGAAGCACTTGCAGCATATTTTTATCATGAACTCGGTTTGAGAAAGGGCGATGTTTACACAATTTTTTGCCCGACAAACGTTGAAAGCCTTGTTGCGTTTTATGCGCTCAATAAACTTGGCGTAATCGTTTCGTTTGTTCATCCGCTTCTTCCGCCGGAAATGCTTAAGGAATACATTGAAACCGGTGCTTCAAAGGGCGTTATGATTCTTGACCTTCTTTCAAAGTCTCATGTAAAAATGCTTAACGAAATGAAAATCCCCGTTCTGCTTTGCAGAAACTCCGATTATGCCGCACCGGTCAAAAAGGTTGCAACAAGAGTGGGCGAAGGATTGCTTGAAGCAATTTTTCCAAAGTTTGAAAACTTTGAAAGCTATTCTTCCGCACTCAAAAAGTACCTTGGAAAAAGTGTTCCCGGCGTAAAAAACAACGCTTCGGACATCGCTGTTTATCTCAACGGCGGCGGAACAACCGGAAAAAGCAAAACAATTATGCACACCAACAAAGCTATTAACGAGCTTGTTCATAAAATGGGCTATATTGATGAAATTCAGGTTCCGGGCGAAGAAGCGGAAATCATTATTCTTCCGTTCTTCCATGCGTTCGGTCTTTGCGTTGCGGCGCATATGGCTCTTTGCAATGCGGCAAGAATTATTCCGCTCATGCGTTTTGACGCAAAGCTTGTTGTAAAGCTTTATAAAAACAACCGTATTGCCGGAATGGGCGGCATTCCGAATATGTTCAAAAAGCTTTACCGCGCAAAGGGCTTTGACGGTCCGCACCTTTCAAACACAAGAATGATGTTTGTCGGCGGCGATGACCTTTCACCTTCGTTCCTGCACGACTTTAATGAAATGCTTGAGCGCAACGGAACTTCCGCAAGACTTCGCCAGGGCTACGGACTGACCGAAGTTTGCGCCGCCTGCTGCACAAACACAAACTGGGTTAACAAGGACGGCTCAATCGGAAAGCCGCTTGAAGGCATCCGAATGGAAATTTGGGACGACAACTGCAAACCGCTTCCGGCCGGAGAAGTCGGCGAAATTTGCATTTCCGGTTCAACCGTAATGGCGGGTTATCTGACCGAAAGCCGTGAAATGGGCGTTGGACTTCATTATGACGAAGAAGGCACCGCATGGGTAAGAAGCGGCGACCTCGGCTATGTTGACGAAGAAGGATTTTTCTTCTTTGCCGGCCGAAAAAAGCGTCTTATCATTATTTCCGGTTATAATGTTTATCCGGTTGACATTGAAAACCTTATGGATACTCTTCCGTTTATTAAGGAAAGCTGTGCCGTTCAGGGCAAAAAGGACGGAAAAGTTTTGGTTCGCCTTTATGTTTCGCTCAAACAAAACGGCGACGAAGAAAGCTTTAAAGAACAAATTATAAAGTGCTGCGAAGAAAATCTTGACAAGTTCTCCGTTCCCCGTGAAATCATTTTTATGAAGGAACTTCCGCATACTCCGCTTGAAAAGGTTGACTTTATGGCACTTGAAAAGTTATAATGATGTTATACAGGTTTTTTTGGCTGTATAAAATCAAATTATGAAAGGTGAAATCATCATGGGAAAATATTCATTTGCAGAAACCACTATCGGCGATATTCTTGACAATGAGGACGCTTTTGAGCTTTTTAAAGAGCTTGCCCCCGAAGCTGTTGATCACCCGATGCTTGAAATCGGCCGTCCGTTCACAATTGAACAGGCTCTTCCGTTCATTATCAATATTGCGGAAGGTATGGGACTCGGCGATATTTCAGACAGAGTTGATGACTTCAAAGCAAAGCTTGAAGCCATTGAATAACAGAAAAACCTCCTTGAGGTTGTTCATCTGACCGATACACAAACAACGGCAAGGTGCAAAAAAGCATCTTGCTGTTGTTCTTCAATAGTGACAAATTAAAAGTCAATAAAAGAAAATGTGACAAATGGGTTCACGTAGTACGTTGACTTTTAAAGAGAAAATATGGTATAATAATTACCCAGCAGAAGTCGTATTTTGACTTTTACTTGCATTTTAAATTGTATGCCGAAGCAAAACCGCTTTGGCGGAAAATATGGAGAAAGGCAGGCATCATTTTATGATTGACCTCAACGTACTGCTGTGCAAGGGTTGTTCGTTTTGCGTCAAGTTTTGCCCAAAGGGTATTCTTGAACTTGGAACCGAGCGCAGCAAAAAGGGCTTCTTTTATCCACGCTATACCGACAGCGAAAAGTGCAATTCCTGCGGAATTTGCTCAGTTGTTTGTCCGGAAGGCGCAATTGAACTGAAAAAGGAGGCCGAATAATGTCAAAGGTATTTATGAAGGGCAACGAAGCAATTGCCGAGGCCGCCGTAAGAGGAGGCTGCCGCTTTTTTGCCGGCTATCCGATTACGCCGCAAAACGAAATTCCCGAATATCTTTCGTGGAGACTTCCCGAAGTCGGCGGAGTTTTTGTTCAGGGCGAAAGTGAAGTTGCTTCAATCAATATGGTATACGGTGCCGCATCGTCGGGCTGCCGTGCAATGACAAGCTCCTCCGGCCCGGGCATCAGCCTTAAAAGCGAAGGTATTTCTTATCTTGCAAGCACAAAGCTTCCTGCCGTTATTGTCAACATCAGCCGCGGCGGTCCGGGACTCGGTTCAATTCAGCCGGCTCAGATGGATTATCTTCAGGCAACAAAAGCAATGGGTCACGGCGGTTTCAAAGTAATGGTATTTGCTCCGGCAACACTTCAGGAAGCTGTTGATTTGACATATAACGCATGGGATTATGCCGAAAGGGATCGCAACCCGGTTCTTATTCTTATGGATGGCTGCCTCGGTGCGATTATGGAACTTGTTGAGCTTCCGGAATTTAAAGAAACTCATCGTGAGGGAACAAAGCAGTGGTCACTCATGAGAAAAGAGGGTGAAACAAGAAAAGCCCGCCTTCTCACCCCGTATTACCCGGAAGCAATGCTTGAATATGAAAACACTGTCAGAGGTCAGCTTTATAAAAAGTGGGAAGAAAACGACGTTAAGGTTGAAGAATTTATGCTTGACGATGCGGAGTATGTTATTGTTGCATACGGAATTTCTGCCCGTGTTTCAAAGGAAGCAATTCTTCGCCTTCGTGAGGAAGGCTTCAAAGTCGGAATGATTCGTCCGATTACGCTTTATCCGTTCCCGAAAAAGAGCCTTCAGTCCCTTGATTACAGCCGTGTGAAGGGAATTATCGACGTTGAGCTTGCAATTCCAGCTCAGATGCGTGACGATATTGCGCTTGAAGTTAAAGACAGAACGCCGATTTATACCTATGGTCGTTCGGGCGGCATTCTTCTTGACGACGAAAGTACCTATAACGCAATTAAAAAGATTGTTTCGGGAGGTGCAAAATAATGGAATACAAAAGACCTTCAAGCCTTAAAGGCTCACCGAGCGGCTTTTGCCCCGGCTGTATGCATTCGCTCGCAACAAAAATAATTGCCGAAGTTGTTGACGAACTCGGTCAAAAGGAAAACTGCGTTCACGTTGTTCCTGTCGGTTGTTCAACGCTCAATCTTCTTTATTGGGACGGCGATATCGTCGGCGCAGCTCACGGACGTGCTCCGGCGGTTGCAACCGGCTTTAAACGCACCAATCCCGAAAGGCTTGTCTTTTCATATCAAGGAGACGGCGACCTTGCCGCAATCGGTCTTGCCGAAATTATGGGTGCCGCCAACCGAGGCGAAAACTTCACCGTAATTTTTGCAAATAACCAAACTTACGGAATGACCGGTGGTCAGATGGCTCCAACAACCCTTATCGGTCAAAAGACCACAACAACAAGATATGGCCGTGACCCGAAAGAGACGGGATATCCGATGAAAATGTGTGAGATTATTTCAACGCTTGAAGCACCCGTTTTTGTTGCAAGGTATGCGCTCAATTCACCGAAGGGCATTATGGACGCAAAAAAAGGAATCAAAAAAGCTTTTGAACTTCAGCTTGCCGGAAAGGGCTTTACGTTCATTGAGCTTTTGATGAACTGCCCAACAAACTGGGGAATGACTCCGCTTCAAACGCTTGAATATATGAACACAAACACAATTCCGTATTTTGTTCCGGGGGTATATAAGGATAAGGAGGCTGAGGCAAAATGAAAAAGTCATTAATTTTTTCAGGCTCCGGCGGACAGGGCGTTGTTTCTGCGGGAATGATGACGGCAAAAGCTGCCGTTGAAGGCGGAAAGTATGCAACCTTCCTTCCTGAATACGGCCCCGAACAGCGTGGCGGCAGCGCAAAATGCACCGTTGTTATTGACGATGCTGCGGTAATTTCACCGCTTGCAAAAAAATGCGATGTTTTGGTTTGCATGAACGAACAGTCGTTTTCAAAGTTCAAAACTCAGCTTAAAGACGGCGGCGTTCTTCTTCTCAATTCAAACCGTGTAACAAGCGAAGTTAAGCGTGATAATATTGAAGTTATTTCGCTTCCCGTTGATGATATTGCAGGTGAAATCGGAAACCCGAAAGCCGGAAATATCGTTATCATCGGCGCTCTTATCGGTGCAACGAATATCATTACCGAAGAAGAATTTCTTGACAGCCTTAAAAAGAAGTTTGCTTCAAAAGCACCGTCAATTATGGAAATGAACACCGTTGCTTTGAAGCGAGGCATTGAGTACGGAAAGAGATTTGCATAATTTAAAATGACATAAAGCGGATATTTCTGCCTTTTCGGCCGGATATCCGCTTTTTTCTTGCTATTTTTCCTGTTATATGGTATGCTTAATATGAAATAAATTAAGACGCATTTTGCGGTAAAAAGGAGAACGACCGATGACTTTTATCAAAAGAGCCGTTGCCACCTTCCTTGCGGCGATAAGCTTGTTTTTTTCCGTTGTTTCAAACCCGGGTTGGGGCGGCAAAAAGGAAAATTTCCGTGTCACGTCTTATGTTGTTGCAAGCAGAATTCAAAACGAAAACAGTCTTCATTCGGAAGATTTTGACATAATCACCGATGTTATTCTTTTCGGCTGTGCTTCATTCAATGCAAAAGGCGAAGTTGAAACCCAAAAAGCAATCCTTGAAACCGCACTTTCAAATCTTAAAACGGTAATAAAAAACCGCAACGTAAAAATTCACATCAACCTTTTGGGTCCCGGAGCACTTGAAAACCACAACGATTTTTATGAAAACATGGCCGACCAAGGAAAACAGCATACGCTTGCTTTCAAAAGCGGAATGCTTGAAGATAACATTGCCGCCTTGCTTGAAGAATATAATTTTGACGGAGTGTTTTTTGATTACGAATATCCGCTCAATTATAAAAACTGGACTCCGTTCAATCAGTTCCTTGTTCGTCTTGACGGTAAAATCGGAAACAGAGTTCTTGGCCTTGCCGTATCGGAATGGGATATAAAGCTTTCACTTGGCTCGTTTATGGCTGTTGACCGCTTTGAGGTCATGCTTTATGACGTATATGACAGCGAAGGCCGCCATGCAACACCGCAAAAGGTTAAAGAGCTTTCCGAAAATCTTAAAAAATATTCAATTCCAAAAGAAAAACTTGATTTCGGTCTTCCGTTTTATTCAAAACCGACTGATCGAGACGCTTATTGGTATGCTTATGCCGACTATTGCGACAGAATTGATGAAAACGGATATTATCATGACAGCTATGCCGGAAAAACATTCTGGTTCAACCGTCCCGATGATATAGCCGAAACAACCCGGTTTGCGCTTGATAACGATTTCGGCGGCGTAATGATTTGGCATTACAGCTGTGACTTTTCATCCGATGATTCACGCTCGCTCCTCGGTGCAGTCGGAAAAACTGTTGCGGGGTATTGATAAAACCCGAGAAAGGAACAGAAAATATGAACACGCAGTTTTTTAAAAGAATTGTTGCGGCAATGCTTTCCGTGCTTATGACGCTTGCCGGCGCAGTGAGATACGGCGGAGTTGTCATTAAATCAAGGTTCGGCGGCGATGATTATTCAATCACACGCATTGACCTAAGCGTTAAGCCTGACGGCCTTGACAAAAAGTTCAGTTATCTTTATGAGCTTACAACGCTTGACAATTCGCTGAGTTATGCCGCTCATCCGGATTCGGTACTTCTCAAAAACGGAAACATTCTCACAATGTATCCGGCAGGACACGGAAAGGGAGCAGTGCTTAATAAAATCAGCACAGACGGCGGCGTTTCTTGGAGCGAAAGCCTCAAAAACACGCCGAAAAGCTGGGAAACTTCACGTGAAACGCCGACTGTTTATCGCCTTAAGTTTACCGACGGAAAAACGGATGATAAGCTCATCATGATTTCTGCAAACCCAAAGTGGGGAACCGAACCTACAACAGGTGGATTTAATTGCTCAATTTCTTGTGACGAGGGAGAGAACTGGTCGGAATTTGAACTTTTTTATGATAAAAGCAGTGACGGTGGAGTTATTCCGATTGTTGCAATGTCAAGCCTCACTCAGCTCAAGGAAAACGGAAAGTTTGTTGACAAATGGATGGGATTTTTCCATGACGCAGATTTTTATAATTACAGGACTATTCTCACTTTTGATGAAAACGGAAATATGCACTGGTCAAAGCCCGAAAAATATTTCAACGAATACAGAGACATTGAAAAAAGAACGAATATGTGTGAAGTTGAAGTAATCCGCTCCGATGAGGGCGGGGGCGACGAACTTTGCCTTATTACAAGAAGCAATTCAAAAAAAGAAAACTCGCTTCTTTCGTTTTCGTCCGATGAGGGCAAAACATGGTCAAAGCCGGTTTATGCTCCTGCCGCACTCAACGGCGAAAGGCATAAGGCCGATTACACACCTGACGGAAGGCTTTTTATCACTTTCCGTTCGATTGAAAGGGGAAAAAAGGCCGCCGCAAACGCCCCGCTTGAAAACCGAAACGGCTGGATGAGTGAAGGCTGGGTTGCATGGGTCGGAACGTACGACGACCTTAAAAATCAAAACGAAGGGCAATACAGAATCAAGCTTGCCCATACATATCTCAAGCTTCAGCAAAACAAAGATTACGCCGCAAACGCAGACACCGGATATTGCGGAAATGTTGTTCTTTCAAACGGAACAATCGTAACAACAAGCTATGGCTGTTTTGACAACACCGATTTTATCAAAAACTTTGAATTTCGCACTTCGATTGCTTCAAAGCGCATCAATTTAAGCGATATTGACGAACTTGCCGCATGGCTTGAAACTCAGCCCAAAGCCGAAGAAAGCAAGTCGGTTTTAGGCTGTTGAAAAAATTGACCGGATATGGGACTGTCGCATTTAGCGCAGAACAAAGAGTAAAAAGTCAAAATTAAAAATATAATTTACGGATGCCGTCAAAA
>CAKTEU010000030.1 GCA_934552855.1 uncultured Eubacteriales bacterium
TTTACCCGCTCGCAGTATCTATATACAGCTTCGGGGTAAAGAAAACGCTTTCTGCATCTAAATGCGACAGCCCCAATATGAAGTGTTTTACCTTTTGGCAAAACATGAAAAATGAAGTAGCTCCCGTGGGATTTACCCTTTTCCGCCACATAGATTTCACAGACAAATTGCATATTCAGGGTAACGTTTTCATGACAATTTACCCGCTAAAAAAGGACCGCTTTCGCAGTCCTTTTTTATTATAACGCAAATGCGTATTTGATTGAAGAAGCTTTTGAATACGCTCTGCCCGTTTCGGTTTTTGAAAAAGCCTTGATAACAAAGTAGTAGCACGTTCCGCTTTTGAGCGAGTTTACGGTATATCCGGTTGCCGAAGCGGGAAGCTCTTTGACCATTTTATAGCCGCTTCTCGGGCTTGTTGAAACATAAACTCTGTAGCCGTCGGCATCGGTTGTTTTGCTCCATGCAAGCTTGACTTTTCCCTTTCCGGTGCGGTTGATATCCGTAAGATTTGCTTTAAGCTTTTCGGTCGTTGCCTTCACTGCGGAAAACTGAGTGTTCAGCTGTTTGCCGTTCTTTTTTGTGAACGCCCTGAGAGCAAATTTATACTCGGTTGAAGGCGAAAGGTTTTTGACAGTATATTTATGTGTTGTGCTTTTGAGCGTTGCAACGTCTTTCCAGGTTCCGTCCGGAAGCTTGATTCTGAGAAGATAGCCTTCAGCTCCGTTGATGTGATCCCATTCAACCGTTGCCGAACCTGTTGTTGTTTTCACCTTTTTAAGCCCCGCAGGCTTAATCTTTGTGAACCTTGATTCGGTAAGGACGGGAACAATGCCCAGCGTTTGTGCACCGCATTTTTTGCAGGAATAAACGTTCAGGCCGGGAAGAACAAACGTCGGCTCTTTTGAACTTGCAATTTTATTCACATGCTTAAGGCATTTGCCGACAAAATAAACCGAGTCGCTTTTTGAACTTGATTCGCCGGTATAGCCGTTAACGCTGTATACCCTTGCGGCATAATTTCCGACTTCGGGAATTGTTACGGAAAGTTTTCTTCCGGTTGTTTTGTAAGAAGAAGCTTTTGAAAAATCGTATTTTCCGCCGCTTTGCTTTGCAACAAGAAGAACGTAATAAGTTGCTCCGCTTCCGCCTGATGACCAGAAGAAGTTTACCTTTGAGCCGATATCAACCGTTTTTCCCGAAGATGAGCTTTCAAGAACGGGGGTTTGCGGTGAAGCGGTGAAATATGAATACCGGTTCCAGTATTTTGAAGAGGCTGCGCCCCCGCGCTTGTTTGCATGATAGCTTCTGTTTGCGGGAATTTCAAAATAGTAGCACCAATAATAGGCTGCGTTGTATGCGCCGTTGGGGTCGTTGCTGACATTTTTGAGATATTTGTAGATGTGGTCGTAATAGCTGCTTTTAAGCTCATGCTCAAGATATTTGAGCTGGCCGTATACGCTGAGATAGTTATAACCGTTTGCGTTGCAGAACCGCTGAAGGTTGCTGAAACGTCCGCCGTTCCACATGCAAAGTCCTCCGCTGAGGAGTCCGTTTGAATCATAAAGAACCTTGGAGGAATCAAAACCCGACTCGTGTTCCATGTTTGCCATAACACCGCAGGCTGCGGCGGTATTGAAACCGACTTCCTGTGTCAGGAAGGAAAAAACCTGAGACTTGTTGCTTTCGGATGAAGCGCCTTGAGCCGAAAATGCGGGGACTGCAACAGCAAGCATAATTACAACTGAAAAAAACCAACTGAGAGTTCTTTTCATCAAATCACCTCACTAATAGATTACTCTCCCGTTTTTCAAATGACCGAAAAAAACAGGGAAAGTTTGCATTCAACATCCTTTGCGCCGCCGCTTAAGACCAAACCAAAGCGAACAGCAGCCCGTATTATAGCAACTTGAAAATTTTTTGTCAAGTTTTTTGCGCCGTATGATGGGGGTTTACTGCGTGTTTCGGGCAAAAAATCGACAAAAAACGAGCCTTGGTGGGAAACTTGATTTTGACACCAAAAAAGGCCGTGCTATATAATGTAATATATAGGACAAAATTTTCCGCTTTATTCAAAGCGACAAAAACCGCACTTTTTCGCCCGCAGGAAAAAATTTTTTCAAAAAATTTTTTGAACAAGCAGAAATCGCCGATTATTTTCTTGATTAAGAATAATGAACGGTGATTTTTATAGCTTCATCAGAAAAATATTTGCGGTAAAAACCTTAATTTTCAAGCCGGTTTCGGCTGTTTTTTCGGTTTTATTTTCTCAAAACAAAGATAAACGTTAAAATTCAACTCAAACCGTTTCATTTGAGACAGGTTTTTGACCGATTTCTGCTTTTGCAAAGCCGTTTTCCTTTGATTTGACCGCTCATAAAATTGTTTTTGCTTTTAACATAACACTTTCCGAATTCTTGAATTTTAATGAGCTAAATGATTATGACTTTGACTTAATGCAAAGCGGCGAATAAAGCGAATCTCACAGTCTTTAAGATTACGGCGGTTAGGTTTTTTTATTTTTGAAAATCATAAAAAGCCGAATGTAACAAAGCTTCTTCAAAACCGAATTCGTATACTATTATATATACCGCTTTTATTTGCAAAAAAGCCGCCGGAAAAAGGAAAATCTCTTTTCCCTTTCCGACGGTTGTTTTGTTTTTATTTTCGGTTATCCGATTGCAGGATTTTCGGCCTCAAGAACGCTCAGTTCTCCCTCCTGCTTTTTGTTTATGTTATAAATAAACGCCATGCAAAGAACCATAATAACCGTTCCGACAATAAGAAGTCCAATATAAAGATTCTTTATGTTTGCGCAAAACTCGGCCGGCTGAACGGCGTTTTCGCCTTCAACAAAACCGATTTTTGAAAGCGAAATTGCAACAATGGCAGAGCCGACACCCTGTGCAAGCTTTCTGAAGAAGGAATACATTGCATAAAGCGAGCTTTCCTCGTGAACGCCTTTTCTTCTGAAACTCAGTTCAATGCAGTCGGCAACAATTGCCCAAACGATAATTTGGAAAATGCAGTTGCCGATATTGACAATCATGAGTCCGCCGATGTAAATATACATTCCCTTACTGTCCGGAGTTATCGGAAGGAAGAGCATAAGTATTCCGGCAAGCGCACTGACCGCACCGAAAATTGTGATGAGCTTTTTCTTTCCGAGCATTGCAACAAGTTTTCCGGCAAACGGCATGAACAAAACAAGCGGAATATATCCGGCAAAGGAAGCGATTGTTGTTTTTTTCGCATCGTTAAAATAAAACTGAAAAACAAGATTATTGACCGAAAGCGACGAGTTATAGAAAATAACCGATGCAACGGTTGCAAGCGTTGCACCAACCATCGGACGGTTTGTGAAAAAACTTTTGAGTGTTGAAATATAGCTGACTTTTTCCGGAACCTCGCCGTATGGCACACGTTCCGTAACCATTTTTGTCATTGCAAAAAGGAAAATGAGCGAACCGATTGAAAAAACAATCGAGATTGGGAAAAGGCGGTTAAAATGCGGAATTTGAATTGTTTTTCCGTCAACAACCTTGTTTTCATAAGCAATGAGAGGAATGAGCATTACAAAAACCATTGCAACGCCTGCGCCGATACTTCTGAAAGTTGAAAGCGAAGTCCTTTCACGTCCGTTTTCGGTGATTACCGAATGAAGCGAACCGTAAGGAACGTTTGCCATTGTGTATGCAACAGACCAAAGGCAGTATGAAGCAAGGCACCAAGCGGTTTTTCCGCCCTGCGAAAGCATTGTAACGGGCGCAAAGGTCATTATAGTCAAAGCAACAAGACCAACTGCACCGATAACTATCCACGGCATGAACTTGCTTTTTTTGCTGATTCTTGTGCGGTCAACCATGTTTCCGATGAGTATATCATTAACCGCATCCCATGCTTTTGAAACAACAATTATCCACGCCCAGTTTTCCGCCGAAACGCCGATGAACTGAGTATAGAAAAGGAACATATAATTTGAAACAAGCGAAAATGAAAGGCCGCAGCCGAGGTCGCCGAAGGCGTAACCGACTTTATCCCTCATTCCGAACGGACGAAGTTCTTTTGTTTTCTCCATATTTTCTTTCTCCCTTTATTTTTTTATCGTTTGAAGATACTGGTCGGCAAGCTCCTTCATGTCGTCGCTGATGTGAACAACCTTGAGGTTGAGCAGCGTTTTAAGCTTTATCGGGGCAACAAGCTTGACAAGCGGACTTGAAACAAGCATACCCGCAACGCCGCTGACCATGCCCTTGATGTCTTCATTGCTGAGAATTTCGCCGATTGTATCCTCGGAGCTGAGATATTCGGGATTGATTGCGTCGCTTTTCGGAAGGAACCAGTTGCGAACCATTGTTGTTGCACCATCGGGAAGCGAGTACTCTCTCGGATAGCTTTCAACGCCTTCAAAAACGATTGTTTCTTCCTGTCCGTCTGCGGTGACGGTGACTTTGTTGCTGCCTTCCTTAATGGGTACGCCCTCAAAAGTGAATACGTGTGAGCCCTGAAGCGTCTTTTTATATCTTGAGCACTTGAGCGTAACTTCATCGCAGTTTGAAATAACACGGAAGTTGTGCTTTCCGACCGTGCGTTTTGTGTATCTTCCGCCTTCAATATGAACAAACTTTTCGTCTGACCAAAAGGCTTTATACATATAAAAAGCGTCTTTTTTTGTCTTTCTGTCAAAGGAAACGAGTCCCTTGTTGTTTCTTCCTCTGACTCCGCCCTCATTCCTCATTGAAGAACCGAAGTCAAACATATTCCAAACATATGAGCCCCAAAGCCATTCGGTGCTGCAAATTGTGTTGAGGTAATGCTCATGAAAACGTGACTGATAACCTTCGCTGTAATCGCCCTGAACGGGGTCGTCACTGTAATAGCCAAGAACAGCCTCTGCGCCGTATTCCGAAAGGCAAAGCGGAACTTTGGGCTGTGCTTCTTTGAATTTTTCAAGCCATTCGTCAATTCCGTCGCAGGTTTTCATGTACCAGCCGTAGTAATGGTTGTATCCCATGATGTCGGTGATGTTGTTGAGTTCGCTTTCAACCGGACACATTGTAAGCTGAGCGCAGGTTGTGGGTCTTGAAATATCAAGCGCATGAGCAAGGTCATTGAGTTCTTCAAGTGAACCGACAAGTGCCGGAGACGCACCCTGAATTGTGATTTCGTTTTCAATTCCCCAGCAAAAAATTGACGGGTGGTTCATGTTTTGCTTGATAAGTTCTTCAAGCTGAGAAAGGGCGTTAGCCTGCTTTTTCTTTGAAAATCTTGAAATTACGGGAACCTCTGCCCAAACAAGAAAGCCCATTTCATCGCAGAGCGAATAAAATTCCTCAGCCTGCTGATAATGCGCAAGGCGAAGCGAGTTTGCGCCGACTTCACGAATGAGTTCAAGGTCCTCACGGTGTTCGTTTATCGTCAGAGCGTTGCCGAGTCCTTCCCTGTCCTGATGGCGTGACACGCCTTTGAGCTTGATGTGTTTTCCGTTGAGGAAACAGCCTTTGTCCGCATCAAACTTAACCTCTCTAAAACCGAAGCGGCTTTGAACGCAGTCAACAACCTTTGATTCCATAAAGAGCGTTGCTTTGAGCGTATAAAGATAAGGGTCTTCCATGCCGTTCCAAAGGTGCGGATTTTCAACGTGAAGCTTCACTCTGTTTCCGGCCGAAGCAACAAGCTTTCCGTCCATGTCAAAAACTTCATAAAGAACCTTTACACCGGTTTCATAGCCGGAGATGATTGCTTTAACAAAAACGTCTCCGTTCATTTTCGGAGTGATGTAAAGTCCGCTGCCACCGCAGTCGTCAAGCGAAAAATGCTGCTTTTCAACCTCGGTGATAAGGTTCACATCACGATAAATTCCGCCGTAAAATGTGAAGTCTGCAGTTTCCGGATATACTTCGCGAAGCGGTGAATTGTCAACCTCAACGGTGAGAAAATTTTTCGGCGAAGAAAGAAAATCGGTAATTTCAAACCTGAAAGCCGAGTAGCCGCCAAGGTGAGAACCGACCTTGTTTCCGTTGATATAAACGGTGCAGGCGGCATTTACGCCTTTAAATTCAATCCATGTTTTTCCGTTTTGGCATTCAACAATTTTTGTATAGGTGCATTTTCCTCTATAATAAGTTGGCTCTGCGCCCTGACCGTCAAGGTTGTTCCATGTGTGCGGAACGTTGACAAGAGTTTTTTCGCCCTTTTTTTCAAAGCTCCAGCCCTCGTTCAGTGAAATATACTTTCTCATTTTGTATATCCTCCTTATTGAAATATGATATCAGCCATAATTCCGTAATGATCGGAAAGATACATTCCGTCAACGGTATCTTTGATAATTTTATAGCGTTCGACTTCTGTTCCTTTTTCAACAAAAATAAAGTCGATTGCGCTTGAATGAAAAAGGTCTCCCCTGCCGTAATTATGAAAAGTTTTTGCGTTTTCGGTCTCTTTTGCGGAAAGGCGGCAATCATCAAGCACCGCACTCATTTTTTGATAGGTTTTGTCCTTTTCGTCGGCGTTGAAGTCACCCGTGCAAACAAGCGGACCGTTTTTCTTAAGCTCATCAATTTTCGAAAGAAGCACGTCCGTTTGTTTTGACCTTGTGTATTCAACAAGAAAATCAAGGTGAGTATTGATGTGAGTATAAGCAAAACCGGTCTCTTTATTCCTGAGCGTTGCCCATGTGCATATTCTCGGCATTGAGGCAAGATATGACTTTGAGCCGAATTTTTCCGGCGTTTTTGAAAGCCAGATTGTTCCGCTGTCAAGAAGTTCATATTTATCCGTTCTGTAATAAACTGCGCTGTATTCGGTGTTTTTTGCGTTGTCTCTCGGTTCGCCGACTCTTGCATAATTTTTGCCGAGCGATTCATCAAGAAGCAAGAGCCATGCTTCGGTTGCCTCCTGAACGCCGAAGGAGTCGGGCTCATAATTTTTGAGCATTGCGCAAACAAACTGCGAGCGGTTTTTCACAAAACCGTAAAGGTCGTTGTTGCAGCGAAGATTTTGCGAAAGAACACGCACCGAGCTTTCGCTTTTTTCGGGTGCGGAGGCGATTTCAATTTTCGCCGGAGCATAAGTGCCGAACGTCATCATCAGTGCAAGAACAAGCGGCAAAATTTTTCCTTTGATTGCTTCAATAATACTTTTCATAGCGTTTTCTCCCAAAATCGGCAAAGCGGTGTAATCATTAAACCACCGGAGCCTTAATTATATATGAAAATACTACTATTATAAAGAAGCTTTGTCAAGTTCCTAAAAATAAAAAAGAAAACAAACAAAACAGTGAAAATGCCGGCTTTTTGTAATACTGCACAATTTGTTGTTCCGAATTTTAAAATCATGTCAAAACACTTATGCACTATGACGAAACGAACAAAAAACGCAGCCGCTTTTGCCCTTGCTAAAATTTTATTAAAATTTTGGTTTGCGTTTTGTTGCGACACAAAAGCTTTTGTGATATTATTTAACTTAAACGCAAACAGCAAAAAGAAACGGGGATTTTTAATGACCTTTGAACAAACGCTTGATTACATATATTCACGAAAAAAATTTGCAAAAAGCAATTCACTTGAACGCATAAACGCAACCCTTTCTGCCCTTTCAAACGAGCATAAAAAGCTTAAATTCGTTCATGTTCTCGGAACAAACGGAAAAGGCTCTGTTTCGGCAATGATAAGTTCCTGCCTTTCCGCCGCCGGATACAAAACCGGACTTTTCACTTCGCCCTTTGTTGTTGATTTCAGAGAGCGGATACAAATTGACGGAAAGTACATTGAAAAGCAAGATTTTTGCCGCATTGCACAAACAGTCAAGGAAAAGAGCGAAACTTTGCCGGAAACCCTTCGTCCAACGTTTTTTGAATTTGTGCTTGCCTGTGCACTCGTTTATTTTTATGAAAGCGACTGTGACATAGTTGTTCTTGAAGCCGGAATAGGCGGCAAAAACGACAGCACAAACATCATTCCTCCTCCCCTTGTTACGGTTTTCACTTCAATTTCGTTTGACCATACCGATGTTCTCGGAAGAACAATTGAAGAAATTGCAAAAAGCAAAGCCGGTGCAATCAAAAAAGGCAGCGTTGTTGTTTCCTTTCCTTTTGAAAACGGCGGCTTTGACTTTGTTCCTCAAAGTACCGAAGCAAAAGCCGTGCTTGAAAAAGCGGCAAAAGAAAATGACTGCAAAATCGTTTTTCCCGATATGAAAGGTCTCAAGCTCACAAAGGAAAGCATTTTTGAAACCGGGTTTTCGTTCGGCGGTCTTGATTTTTCAACAAAGCTCCCCGGCGAACACCAGCTCGGAAACGCTGTCTGTGCTCTGACGGCACTGAACGAACTCAAATCACTCGGCTTTTCACTGAGCGGCGAAAGCCTTCAAAAAGGCATAAAAGCGGCATTCCTTCCGGCAAGAGCCGAAATTGTGAGAAAAGAACCTCTCACAATCATTGACGGCGGCCACAACGAAGGAGCGGCAAGAACGCTTCAAAGGCTTATTAACCGCCACCTTAAAGGCAAAAAAATTACACTTCTTGCGGCATATATGAAAGACAAGGATTACAAGACCGCCCTTTCAATTCTTGCGCCGGAATGTGAAAACATTGTGTTCACCCTTGCGGACAAAAAGCGGGGCGAAGAACCCGAAAGGCTCAAAAAAAGCAGCGAAAAGTCTTGCAAAAACATCACCTGCGAAAGCGACGAAAAAAAAGCATTTGAAAAGGCGGAAAGCCTTGTTCAAAAGGACGGCGTTTTAATTATTGCCGGTTCGTTTTATCTTGCGGGCGAAGAACGCAAAAATTTTTCCGTCTGACTCCTTTCGCCAAATTATTCAAAGAAAACAGCTTATCATAGGGCTTGTCCCCTTTGATAAGCTGTTAATTTTATATCTTTGCAAGAAAGGAAAAATGAAATGTCGGCACGAATAGAATACATGAAAAAGGAAATTCGGGTTGTGCTTGACGGCGAAATTGATCACCACAGCGCAAGCCTCATTCGCATAAGCATTGACGACGCAATAATTCACAAACGTCCCGGGCTGCTTATTCTTGATTTTTCGGGCGTAAGCTTTATGGACAGCTCCGGAATCGGCCTTGTTATGGGGCGATACAAGCTCATGCGTTCGGTCGGCGGGAGAATAAGGGTTGAAAACCTTTCGCCTTCCGCATATAAGGTCATGAAGCTTGCCGGGCTTGAAAGGCTCGGCGAACTCAAACAAAAGGAGGTCGTTTGAAAATGGAAAAAACAAACGAAATGAAACTCACCTTTGAAAGCAAAAGCGTTAACGAAGGATTTTCCCGTGTTGCGGTTTCAAGCTTTGCTTCTTCGCTTGACCCGACGGTTGAAGAACTTTCGGACATTAAAACCGCAGTCAGCGAGGCGGTCACAAACGCAATTGTTCACGGCTACCGGGAAAAAATGGGGAAAATTTACATAACGGCGGCGATTACGGACAAGAATATTATCAGAATAAAAATCCGTGATAACGGGGTTGGAATTGAGGACATTGAAAAAGCACGTGAACCGCTTTTCACAACCCTCGGCGGCGAACGGGCAGGTTTGGGCTTTGCCGTGATGGAAAGCTTTATGGACAAGGTTAAAGTCCGTTCCGCCCCGGGTCACGGAACAACTGTAACGCTTGAAAAGCACATTTTCGGAAAAGAGGGCTAAAAGGAGAGATTCTTTTTGGAAAACTCAAAGGAAAAAAAGGATTTGCTTGTTGAAGAAAATCTTGGTCTTGTTCACGCCTGCGCAAACAAATTCAGAGGCAGAGGAAGCGAATATGACGACCTTTTTCAAGCCGGCTGCGTCGGACTTTGCAAAGCGGCGGCAAATTTTGACCCCGACAGAGGATTTGCCTTTTCAACCTATGCCGTGCCGGTAATTCTCGGCGAAATACGCCGAATTTTTCGTGACGGCGGAACAGTCAAGGTTTCACGCTCGCTGAAAGAAAAGGCAAGAAATGCACTCAAAGCAAAGCAGGAGCTTGAAGCCGAGCTTTCACGTGAGCCGACAATTTCGGAGCTTGCAAAAAAGCTTCAGGTTGAAGTGAGCGAAGCGGCGGAGCTTTTGACGGTTTCAATGCCCGTAATCTCACTGACGGCGCAGGACGAAAACAGCGAACGCCAGCTTGACATTCCGACCGAAGCACCGGAAGAAGCGATTTCCGAAAAGCTTGCGCTCAAAAAAGTTGTCTCGCTCCTTAACGAGCGGGACAGACGGCTGATTGAACTGCGATATTTTGACGGGCTGACCCAGGTCAAAACCGCCGCAAAGCTTGGAATGTCGCAGGTTCAGGTTTCAAGGCGTGAAAAAGCGTTGCTGATTAAAATGAGAGAAAGCCTTCTCGGCTGAAAAAAGCGGTTATTGAATGGCGAAACACCAAAATCAATAACCGCTTTTGTTTTAATTAAATTGCTTCCTTCGCTTTTACGAACTTGTTATGAAAATCAGCTTCAAGTGAAAAGCTTTTTGGAACATTGTCGCACACTATAATTTTTCGGCTGGACAAATCCGATTCGATACAGTCAACAACCTTTTTGTTATCATCAAAAAACTTTATCGTTGCACTGTCACTGTCCGCATTTTTGTACCAGATAATCAAATAGTGATTGTTCCCTATTGATAATGGAAGTGTTATATAGTCTTTTGAATCCGAATATACACAAGATTGGAACTTATATGCACCACTCTTCGGAGCAAACACAACAAGACCATATCCCCCGTTTGACGAATCAAAACCTGAAATAATATAGTTTTCAACCTTCGTTTCTGAAGAAATCACAGCATTTTTTCTTATGCGTCCGATATACTCTTCACGCTCATCAAAAGTTGAAATTCCTTGACTGAAAAAAGTGATTGTTAAAACCAAAGAAAAGGCCATCAAAGGAATTAGCAATAGTACAACTTTTTTAAAACTAATTTTTTCGATGTTATTTATCATGAGTATCACGTACTTTCTCTTTTTTCAAAACTTATGATAGCATACACAGCAATTATTTTCAATATATGCATAAAAATGTTTTTATTGTTTTATCAAAATCGTGAAAATGTATAAAAAAAGACTGCCAAAATTGGCAGTCTTTTACAATTAAGAATTATTTGTTGTTAATTCTGAACGTTGCGTAAGCGAGGAACTGTCCGCCGACAAAGTCGCAAGCGGTAACGATTATGTATGACGGATAAACCGTGATATAAAGTCCCTCGCTCATTGAGCCGGCATTTGAAGAAAGCTTCGGTTTAAGAATGCCTGTTGTTCTCGGTGCGGCGCAGGAGGAAACGTGAACCATTGTTGCGGTTGTTCCGTCGTAATCGGTGATGTTGAGCCTCGGATTGTAGCTCTGCATAGCATAAGTGAAATGCGAATGTCCGTTGAAGAACGTTACGTTTTTGTATTCTTCAAGAAGACCTCTGAAACGTACTTCGTCCTTGTTTCCGGTGCGATACGGAAGCGAATATGACTTTCCGTAATCGTTGACAAGGTTGCCTTCGCCCATTGCGGGTTCACCGCTCGGAGCGTTGAAGAACGTGTGGAAGAAGAGGTAAACTCTCTTGTCGCTGTACTTTTTGAACTGCGCTTCAAGCCAGTCAAGCTGTTTGTTTGTAACAAGCTGAACACCCGGAGCGTAAACGCCCGTAATCTGAGAGAAGAAGATGAAGATATCGCCGTGGGTTTCTTCTCCGGCATAAACAAAGTCATAGCCGTTATCTGCGACATCAAGAACGCCGGCTTTCTTTTCTTCACCGTAAACGCCCTTGTTGAGATACTTCTGCCACTGTTTGAGGTTGTTCGGGTTGCCGTTGTCATGGTTTCCTCGGCAGGTGAATACCGGAAAATCGTATTCCGAAGAATACTTGCCGACCTTTTTGAATGACGTTGTTTCGCCGGCGAACGAAAGGTCACCGCACATTCCGATCATTGAAACGCCCATACTGTCAAGGAATTTGAGCGCACGGGGGAAAGATGTATCGGACTTATCTTTGAAGCCGTCAAAATATCTTCCGAAGTGAACGTCGCTGAGTGCGCCGAAAGAATAGGTTTTTTCGCCGTAATTGTTGAGCTTTTCTGCCGGAACAACGTCTTTGTCAAGAAGTTCATCACCGTAATAAAGAAGCGTTGTTGCCGCACCGTCGGGAATTGCAAGAAATTCGCCGAGGCTCTGTGTGCCTTCGCCGTTTTCAACGCTGATGTCGGCAAACTGCGAATAATAAACGTCCGAGCCACCCTCGTTTTTAACGCTGAGCTTTTCGCCGTTTTCGTCACCCCAAAAGATGCTGTAATCGCCGTCATAGTTTGAAGTTACGCTGACTGTTCCTGCGGCGGAGCCTGCATCGGCGTTTGAAAAGGCAACTGAAGCGTCCGCTTTGATTCCTCCGTCGGGCTTTGCCGGTGTTGCAATAATTCCGGCGGACATCAAAAGAGCAATGATTGCCGCAAGGAATTTTTTGTAAAATTTTGAAAGTTTGATATTCATTTCTGGTCTCCTTTCGATAATTTTCTTCATATAGAAATGAAACGCTTGCTACTCTTTCATTTTATCCTTTGTTTTGAACATTGTCAACAGAAAAAAGACATTTCTCTATCATTATCACAAAACTGTAACAAAAAAACGTTTGCACAGGCAAAAGACAGCGGTTAAACTTTTTTAAAATAAGTGTTAAATTTCTTAACATAATTGTTTACAATATTTAATTAATAATCGGTTTTAAAAAACAATTAAAATCAAAAATTGACAATAAACTTCTTTGTTTTTAAATGTTTCAGCTTAAATTAATTTTTAACCGAAGATTTTTTAAAATTAAATTGACAAAACAAGTGACAACGTGTATTATGTTAATATTATTAACATTGAAGGGGCTTGAGACATGCTATCTTTCAAAGAGACAAATATCCTTCATCCGTTGTATGCCGCAAAGCTTGAAAACGGTGTAATTATCAATGTTTACGGCGACCGGGCCGAAGGGAACGACGGAAAAACCTATTATCATGTCGGAAGAGAAAACGCCGACGGTATTCTTGAAACAGTCGGCTGGAGCTGCGAAACAGATAAAGCCGTGATTCTGAAGTAATTTTTACAAGCTTATTAAGAATAAAAAGCCGACGCAAAACGAAAATCCGCTGCGTCGGCTTTTTTTGCGGTCAATTAATTTCAGTTAAGACCGTGTTCATCAAAATCAAAAACAGTTTGAAGGGCGATTTCAATTGTTTTTTCAATTGTTTCGGGGCAAAGATTGTCTGCGGTGTCAAGGCGGGTATGATAATATCTTGCCGGTGCCGGATCCATTGCAACAAAGCTTGCGGCTTTGATTCCGGCCTGTGAAGCGGCTGCGGCATCGGTTGAACCGAGCGGTATTGCACCGAACGGAACGTCCTTTCCGCATTTTTTCGCTGCACCTTGAACAAGGTTGCAAGCCTCAAGGTCGTTTTTAACAAGGCCGTTGAGGTCTTTTGTATAAATCATCATATATTCTTCGTCACGGATTGTGTCAAAGCCGACAAAGATTGTTTCAACGCCGTCGTTTTTAAGTTCCGGATGAGCCTCAAAAAATGCCTTTGAGCCTCTGAGTCCGCATTCTTCGCCGCCGGCAAGAAGAGCAACAACTTCGGTGTTTTCAAAGCGGATGTCGTTATCCGAAAGAAACTTCATAACGCTGTTTGCAATATAGCAGCCCGAAAGATCATCGCTTGCGCCATCAACGTGGCGTTTCGGATTTGTGAACTTATAAAGAGCGGCAAAACCGGGAACAAACGCAAGCTGGCCGAGAGCAAGACCTTTTTTGAGCTTTGCGTTCTTTGTTTTGAGTGAAACTGCGGTCGAAGCAATGTCATAAAGAAGTCCGGCAACGGCATAACCGGCAACGGTTACAACGCCCTTTGAACCAAGCTTATATGTATAAGTCCATTCCGGTGCGGAATCGGTGTGACCGGAAATGATTATGCGGCGTTTTGTTTCTCCGGAAGCTTTTCTTACGGCAACAACGTTGCCGGACTGCTTCTTTTCGAAAAGCGGGTCAAGCGGTTTTTTGTAAAGACCGAATTCGCCGACAACCCCAGCAAGAGCCGTTCCGATAAGCGGCAGTGAAGCAGCGGTGAACTTCTTTTTTCCGAATGCGCCGGCAATGTTTGCGCAAGTTGAAGCAAGAAGGCAGCTTCCGGCAATCGGAACAAAGGACATAAACGCTCTCGGGTTTGCATAAAACGTTTCCCTCGTCACGCTGTCTGCATAGCTTTTAAGGCTTTCGGCCATAAACTCCTGCGCCTTTTTTTCCTCCTCGTTTCCGCATTCGCGCGGACCGATTTCAGAGCAGATATGAGTGATGTTCCGAACGGCAAAATCGGCATATGAACCAAGTTTTCCGCCGGCCTTTTCCAATATTGTTTTAAACTCCATTTTCAATGTTTCCTTTCCAAATTTACTGCGATAAAATTTTACCACTTAAACCCAAATAATGCAAGAAAAATTTCTGTTAACCAAAAGGCTTTTTTAAAGTTTCTATATAACACCCATCCGGCAAAAAACAAAAACTCCGGAATCGTTCTGAGCGTTTTCAAAGCGGTTCCGGAATTTAATTTTTTTGAATTATATTTTATTCTTCGGCTGTCTGTTCTTCGGCGGGTGATTCTTCTTCGTTTTTTGCGGTGAAAAGTTTTGAAAGGGTGAAAATAATATCACCGACAAGATACGCCATTGAAGCAACATAAAGGACCTTGTGATAAGGCTTTTTGCGTGTTGCGTAATTGACAATAAGAATAAGCGGCAACAGCGCAAGTTTAATAATACTGCTTTTCATTGATTATCACTCCTTTGGGCTATCATGATTTTTGCAATAGTTTCGGAAGAATTTTTATTATTTTCAAAAATACGCACCGTTTAAATCGAATTGAACATATAACAAAGCAAAATTACAATTGATGAAAAGAGCTGTGGGCATATCGTGTTTTTGAAGCTGCGGTTTATTGAAAAAAGCAGCCTGAAAAGACTGCTTTTTATGGTCGAGGCGACAGGATTCGAACCTGCGGCCCTCTGCTCCCAAAGCAGATGCGCTACCAAACTGCGCTACGCCTCGGTTTTTGTACCAAAAGAGTATACCCTATTTTAATGATTTTGTCAATGATTTTTGCTCTGATTGATAAAATTGATCAATCGGTTTTAAAAAGGAGAAAAAATCAACGGGGTTGCCGAAGCAGCCCCGTTAAATCTTTAAATTTTCATTAATAGGTAAAAGTCCATGTTTCGGTCTGGCTTCCGCTGAATGAAGCGTTTCCGTTTGCAACAAAAATTTTTGCCGCTCCGTATCCGTCCATCGGAAGATAAAGCTCAAGTTTTATCAGTTTGCCTTCCTTGTTGACCGTTGCGGTAACGGTTGAGCCGGGATAATGCATATTCGCTTCCGTAATTTGCGCTCCGCTGATTTTATCTGAAATTTTTGTGAGGTCAAGATATCCGATTGCGGCGGCGTTGTTTGCCGGAACGGGAGAAGAAAGCGTTGTTGATTCTTCAACAATCTTGATTGTATAAACAGTGTTTTCTCCGTCTTTTCTTGCTGTGGCTTCGGCTGCGCCGGCCTCGGTGAGTTCAAAGTTTTTGTTTTTCGGCGGAATAACCTGAGTCGGAGCAACAACTCCTTCGTCTTCAACGGCTTTTCCGTCCGGTCTTACGCCCGTTGCCTGACCGTTTGCAAAAGAATATGTTGCGCTTTTTTCGCCGGTGAATTTTTTAACAATATTGTTGACCATGTTAAGTGCGCTCGGAACACTGCAATCATCAACGTTGATTGCAGTGTTCTCGGTCTGAACGGCAGTCATATTCTGTTCGGCTTTAACAGCGTCAATTGCCTTTTTTGCTGCGGCAACAACCTGTGCTTTTGAAAGCGACGAAGGGTCGTCGGAAGGTTTTTTTGTTGTTGAATCGGCATTGCCTTGCGAAGGAACCGAGCTGTCTTCCGGATAAACGGAGCTGTCCGAAATTGAAGAATCGGTGTTGCTCGGCATTGTTGTTTCTGAAGTTGTCGGTGCAGTTGTTGAAGAAACGTTGTTTTGAGTTGCCGGCTGAATAACAACGGGTGTTGTGCTTGCAATTTTCTTTTTTTCACGGTACGAACCAAGTTCAAATCCCATAAAGAAAAACCAAACACTCAGTGCGATACAGATGACAACTTTTATTTCTTTTTTCATAGGTATTATCTCCTTGAATCAGGGTTTATCGGGAAGTGCTTTAAGCGTTTTTGAAAGAACCCCCGACTAATATAACTATATAATACGATACCTAATTTTATTTTCTTTGTCAATAGATGAAGAATAAAATTTAAAAATTTGCGAAAGTTTTGAAATATGAAAAAGCGAATGCACTCAAATATCTTTGTTGACACGGACATATTTTATTGATATTATTGTTTAAACGGCGGTTCATTTTTGTTTGCTTTCATTTTTTTGCGAACCGTCTTTTAACATTTTTTAAAACGGAGAAAAAATCCAATGAAAAAAACAGTTTTTGTAACCGGTGCTTCCGGTGGAATCGGAAGCGAAATTTGCCGTATTTTTGCCGAAAACGGCTTTGATATTATTGCCCAGTATAACAAAGGCGAAAAAGAAATCGAATGCCTTAAAAAGGAGCTTGAAGAGCGGTTTTCCGTTTCGGTTTTTCCGCTTTATGCCGACCTTTCAAAAAGCGAAGATGTGTTTTCTCTTTGCGAGCGTGCACTTTCGGTTTCAAAAAACATTGATGTTCTTGTTAATAATGCCGGCGTTACGCTTCGCAGCCTTTTTCAGCTTGTTGAAGAAGAGGACGCAAAAAGGCTTCTTTCAATAAATCTTGAAAGCGCAATGACAATAACACGAAAAATCCTTCCCTCAATGATCAGAGAAAAAAAGGGAAAAATTGTCAACGTTTCTTCAATGTGGGGCGTTACGGGCGGTTCGTGCGAAGTTGATTACAGTGCCTCAAAAGCGGCGCTCATCGGCTTTTCAAAAGCGCTTTCAAAAGAGGTCGGCCCCTCCGGAATCAACGTCAATTGTGTTGCGCCCGGCTTTATTGAAACAAAAATGAACGCCTGTTTTGATGAAGAAACAAAGCATGAAATTGCCGAAAGCTGTTCGCTTTGCAAAAACGGAACGCCGAGAGATGTTGCCGAACTCGTCCTTTTCCTTTCAAGCGAAAAAGCTGACTTTATCACCGGTCAAATAATAAGCGTTGACGGCGGAAGATGAACGAAAAATGAATTTTCGAATTAAAATTGACTTTTATCATTTCGTTATGATATAATAAATAGATATTCATCAAGGAAAGGTGCTGATACTCCGTTGGCAAAACTCAAAGATGTTTTTTCATCATTTCATGAATCGGATTTTAAAAGCTGGGACAAAGAAAACGAAGGTGCAGAGCTTGAAAGCGAGGAAGTTTTTCGCCTTATTTCCGTGCGCCCTTCTCCCCTTCAGGCAAAGTTTTCCGATTTTGAGTATTACACTTTTATTCACTTCGGAATGAACACCTTCACCGGTGCCGAATGGGGAACGGGAAAAGAAAGCCCGTCTCAGTTTAACCCAAAGAACATTGACACCGATCAATGGGCAAGGGTCATTAAAAATTCCGGAAGCCGGGGAATTATCCTCACCGCAAAGCATCACGACGGCTTTTGCCTTTTTCCGAGTGCTTATACCGAACACTCGATTAAAAACAGTCCGTATAAAAACGGAAAAGGCGACGTTGTTAAAGAGCTTTCCGAAAGCTGCAAAAAATACGGTCTTCTTTTCGGCGTATATCTTTCTCCGTGGGATATGCACGAAAAAACATATGCAACAAAGGAATATGATGATTACTTTGTCAATCAGCTGACGGAGCTTTGCACGAATTACGGTGAAATTTTTGCCTTTTGGTTTGACGGCGCAAAGGGCAAGAATGCGCCGAAGTTTAAATATGATTTTGAACGCTATTACAAGGTTATCCGTTCTCTTCAGCCGAATGCGGCAATCTGCAACTGCGGGCCCGATGTGCGCTGGATAGGAAACGAGGCCGGAAAGGTTCGCAAAAGCGAATGGAGCGTTATTGAGGGTGCAAACGTTTCGGTTGAAAAAGTTATGGCCGAATCTCAACAGGAAAAAGACGAAATTCCGCAAGGCTTTGACTGCTGCGCAGAAGATATGGGTTCAAGAGCCGTTCTTAAGGGTGCGTCCAATTTAATCTGGTCGCCCGGCGAAGCCGACGTTTCAATCCACAGGGGATGGTTTTATAATACACGCCCCGTCAGACGTTCGGCAAAAGAACTTGAAAAAATTTATTTTCGCACCGTTGGCGGAAATGCGCTTTTGCTTCTTAATGTTCCGCCCTCAAAAAACGGCGTGATTGAGGAAAGCGATGTTAAGCTTCTTGAGGAATTTAAAAAACGGGTTGATGCTGCGTTCAAAGAAGAGCTTTCCTTCACCTCAAAAACCGAAAGCGGCCGAGATATAACCGCCTCAATTCAAAATAAAAACAACCGAGAACCGCTTCAAAACGGCGACGGCGTTATTACTCTTACGCTTTTTGAAAAGAAAAAAATCAAAACGCTTGTTATTCGTGAGGACATTACACAAAGTCAGCGCATTGAAAATTTTGAAGTGTTTTTCAAAACAAAGGGCGGATATAAAAGGGTTTATTGCGGAACAACAATAGGAAGCAAAAAGATTGTTCGTTTTAACTTTGCTTTTCCGTTTGCAACCGATGAAGTGAAAATTGCCGTTACGCAATCAAGAAGCAACCCTGTCATCAGAAGTATTGAGCTTTTTGCCTGAGTAAACGGAGATAGTGAAAATGAGAATTAAGAAAATAATTTCTTTGTTTTTAGCATTGCTTGTTTTTGTTTTTTCGTTTTTTGTTCCCGTTGTTGCGGCGGAGGAAAACGAAACGATTTTTACCGAAATTTCCGGCGCCGGAACAAAAAGCAACAACAATCCGAAAAGCCTGAAGCTTCTTGCAATCGGCAACAGCTTCAGCGATGATGCGGTTCAGTATCTTTATACCCTTGCAAAAAAAGCCGGTGCAAAAACCGTTGTAATTGCAAGTATGGACGTTCCCGGCTGCGATTTGAAAATTCACCGCACCAATGCGCAGGAGGATCTGCCGATATATAAATACAGCAAGTGCAGCAAAGCAACCGGCAACAAAATGAAGATATATAACAACTTCAGCATTCTTTCCGCCCTGAAAGACGAAAATTGGGATTACATAACCCTTCAGCAGTCAAGTGCGCTCAGCGGAATTGTTAAAACATATAACGGTGACCTTGAATATCTTGTCAAGTATATTTTAAAAAACCGCCCGCTTAAAACAACAAAGCTCGGCTGGCACATGACATGGGCCTATGCAAAAAAATTTAAAGAGGACAAGTTTAAGCCTTATCATTTCAATCAAAAAGAGATGTTTTTTGCAATTTGCAAGGCCGTTGAAAAAAAGATTGAACCGAACAAAAATTTTGAAATCATGATTCCCGTCGGAACTGCAATTCAAAATCTCAGAACAAGTTATATCGGCGACAGACTGAACCGTGACGGCCGCCATTTGAATGAAATCGGACAATACATTGCGGCGTTGACTTTTTTAAAATCACTCGGCTTCAATGTCAGCAATATTTCATGGATACCG
Source organism: uncultured Eubacteriales bacterium (assembly GCA_934552855.1). Taxonomy (GTDB): domain Bacteria; phylum Bacillota; class Clostridia; order Oscillospirales; family Acutalibacteraceae; genus UBA6857. Next base: position 19,604 of record CAKTEU010000030.1, read on the forward strand.
CAGTCAAAGGAGTTTTCAGCTTCATATCTTCCGGCAATTGTTTCTTCGGTTAACGATGCGGCAAATCAGCCGCTGAAGCTTACCGACGAAAGCGGAATATGCAATCATATTTCGGGAAAAAACGGCATTTTAAGCACTGTTGTTTTGAAAAAAGGATATCCGGCAACCTGCGTGAAAGAAGGCCTTGAAAACGGTTTATACTGCAAGGTATGCAAACAGTTTATAAAACCGAGAAAGGTTATTCCGATAAGCAACAGCCACAGCTTTGAATACACCGTAACAAGTCCGGCAACATTGAATGAAAGCGGCAAAATGACAGGTATTTGTTCTGTTTGCAATAAGAGCGAAGCATTTGAAATTGCAAAAATTAAAAAAGTTTCGCTTTCAAAAGCAACTTATCAGTTTTCCGGCGAGCCGGCAGAGCTGAAGTTTACCGTTGTTGATTCAAACGGAAAAAGGCTTAAAGAAGGAGAGGACTATTCAATCGGATTCGGCTCAAACGGAAGAACAAGCATCGGAACTCACACCGTAAAAATTTTCTTCAAAAACAAATACAGCGGAAAGGCCGAATTTAAATTTACCGTTACGCCGAAAAAAACCGTTTTAAAAAGTCTTAAAGCTGAAAAAGGCGGTTTCTTTGCCGAATGGAAAAAGTCAGAAAATGTAAACGGTTATGTTATTGAGTATTCAAAATCACCTTCATTTGATGAAAAGAATGTAAAACGCATTAAGTTCAAAGGAGCGGACACAACAAAAAAGTTTTTGAAAGCGTCTGCAAGCGGGACCTATTACGTCAGAATAGGAACATATTTTGAAACGAAAAACGGCGCTCTTTACTCACCGTGGAGCAAGAGCGCAAAAGTCAAAGTAAAAGTATAAGTATATGAAAAAACAGGGGCTGTTCCGTGTGGATTTCCGGAACTGAACTGCCCCAGATTGTGCAGACAGTACAAAAAAAGGAGCCTAAGGTAGAATAATTAAATTTTAAGCAACAAAC
>CAKTEU010000031.1 GCA_934552855.1 uncultured Eubacteriales bacterium
GTTTGTTGCTTAAAATTTAATTATTCTACCTTAGGCTCCTTTTTTTGTACTGTCTGCACAATCTGGGGCAGTTCAGTAAGTAGCGCAGCCCTTTTTTTGTGCTCAATCATTTGAAATATTCAACAGCGGCTTTGAACATTTTGATGTCATAATTTCCGGAAACGTTTTTATAAAGGTCTGCCGCATAACGCTCGGAATGTCCCATTTTTCCGAAAACTCTTCCGTCCGGAGAGGTGATTCCCTCAATTGCAAACATTGAACCGTTCGGGTTGAAGTGAATGTCCGAAGATGCATTGCCGCTTTCGTCAACATATTGCGTTGCAATTTGACCGCTTTCGGCAAGTTTTTTTATAAGTTCTTCGCTTGCTATGAAACGGCCTTCACCGTGAGAAATCGGAACGTTATAAACATCGCCGACTTCGGTCTGTGCAAGCCACGGAGATTTGTTTGAAGCAACTCTTGTTCTTACAATCTTTGACTGATGGCGTGCGATTGTGTTATATGTGAGAGTGGGACAGCTTTCATCGGTGTCAATAATCTTTCCGTAAGGAACAAGACCGAGCTTTATAAGAGCTTGAAAACCGTTGCAAATTCCGCACATGAGGCCGTCACGCTTTTCAAGAAGCTTTGTCACCTGTTCTTTTATCACGGCGTTTCTGAAAAACGCAGTGATGAATTTTCCGCTGCCGTCCGGCTCGTCGCCGCCGGAAAAACCGCCGGGAATGAAAATGATTTGAGAATCCGCAACCCTTTTTGCAAAGCTTTCAACGCTTTCGGCAACACTCTTCGGCGAACGGTTGTTGACAACAAAAATTTCCGGTTCTGCACCCGCATCACGCATTGCCTTTGCACTGTCGTATTCGCAGTTTGTTCCGGGGAACACCGGTATAAGAACCTTGGGCTTTGCAATTTTGATTGCCGGAGACGGACGTGAGGTGCAGTTATAAGAAAACGTTTCAATTTTTCCTTCGGTGTTTTTAATGTTGCATTTAAAAACGCTTTCAAGTTTGTTTTCATAAATACCGAGAATTTCTTTTTCATCAACGCTTTCGTTTTTATAGCCGAACCTTCCGTCATCGGTAACAGTGCCGACAAAAACGGAGTTTTCAATTTCGCCTTCGGTTTCAAGAAGAAAACCGCCGTAGTTATATTTGAAGATATCGTTAACACTGAGACTGTTGCTGAATTTGAAGCCAAAACCGTTTCCGAAAGCGGACTTCATAACAGCCTCACCGATTCCCGAAAGGGTCGGTGTAACGCAGGAAACAGCCTTTTTTTCACGAAGCAGTGTGGTAACACGATTAAAGAGTTCAAGAAGCGACTTCGTTTTCGGAAGACCGTTTTCGTCATATTCCGGAGCAAGGAAAAAAACTTTGTTTTTGCTCTTTTTGAATTCGGGCGAAACAATGTTCTTTGTCTTTTCTGTTGTGACGGCAAACGAAACAAGAGTCGGCGGAACGTCAAGGCTTTCAAAGCTTCCGCTCATTGAGTCCTTTCCGCCGATTGCGGCAATGCCGAGTTCGGTCTGCGCTTTAAGTGCGCCAAGCAAAGCGGCAAGCGGTTTTCCCCAACGCTTCGGATCTTTTCCGAGGCGTTCAAAATACTCTTGGAATGTGAGATAAACATCTTCAAACTTTGCGCCGGTTGCAACAAGCTTTGAAACCGATTCAACAACGGCAAGATATGCGCCGTGATATTCGCTTTTTTCAAAAATGAACGGGTTAAAGCCCCATGCCATGAGCGAACAGTCATCGGTATGCTTTTTTTCGACCGAGATTTTTTGAACCATCGCCTGTATAGGAGTGAGCTGGTTTTTTCCGCCGAATGGCATCAGAACAGTCCCTGCGCCGATTGTTGAGTCAAACTGCTCTGAAAGACCTCTCTTTGAGCAGGTGCTGAGGTCATCGGCAACGGCACGAAGATTTTCCGTGAAAGAGCCGTTTATTTTCTTTTCAAAATCACGGGGTTTTTCAGGTACAACAGTGATATGCTTTTGCGCACCGTTTGAATTGAGAAATTCACGGCTGATGTCAACAATTGTTTTTCCGTTCCAGTTCATTTTAAGGCGTGGTTCGCTTTTAACAACGGCAACAACAACCGCCTGAAGGTTTTCCTCGTTTGCAAGAGCGAGGAATTTTTCGGCGTTTTCTTTTTCAACAACAACGGCCATGCGTTCCTGCGATTCGCTGATTGCAAGTTCTGTTCCGTCAAGTCCGTCATATTTTTTCGGAACGGCGTTGAGGTCAATTTCAAGTCCGTCCGCAAGCTCGCCGATTGCAACGGAAACACCGCCGGCACCGAAGTCGTTGCAGCGTTTGATCATCAGGCAGGCTTTTGGATTTCTGAAAAGGCGTTGAAGCTTTCTTTCTTCCGGTGCATTGCCCTTTTGAACCTCGGCCGAACAGGTTTCAAGCGATTTGAGCGTGTGCGATTTTGAAGAACCGGTTGCTCCGCCGCAGCCGTCACGTCCCGTGCTTCCGCCGAGAAGAATAACAACGTCACCCTCCTTGGGTCTTTCACGGCGAACATTTTTTGCCGGAGCGGCGGCAATAACTGCGCCTATTTCCATACGCTTTGCGGCATAGCCTTCATGATAAATCTCATCAACAATTCCCGTTGCAAGACCAATCTGGTTTCCGTAGGAAGAATATCCTTCGGCGGCGGTGGTTACAAGCTTTCGCTGCGGAAGTTTTCCTTTCATGGTTTCACTGACCTTTTTGAGCGGATTTGCCGCACCGGTAACCCTCATTGCGCCGTAAACATATGCACGGCCGGAAAGAGGGTCACGGATTGCGCCGCCGATGCAGGTTGCCGCACCGCCGAAAGGTTCAATTTCGGTCGGGTGGTTATGAGTCTCGTTTTTGAAAAGGAGGAGCCAATCTTCATCCTCGCCGTCAACGTTAACCTTGATTTTTACGGTGCAGGCATTGATTTCTTCCGATTCGTCAAGCTTTTGAAGCTTTCCTTCCTTTTTGAGCTGCTTTACGGCAATCGTTGCAAGATCCATAAGACAAACCGGCTTTGTTCTTCCGAGGCCTTTTCTGATTTCAAGATAATCATTGTATGCGCTTTGAAGAAGCTCGTCCTCAAAAATTACGTTGTCAATGTTTGTCAAAAACGTTGTGTGGCGGCAATGGTCCGACCAGTAAGTGTCAATCATTCTTATCTCGGTCATTGTCGGGTCACGCTGTTCCTTTTTGAAGTAATCTTGACAAAAAGCAACGTCGTCAATGTCCATTGCGAGCGCATATTTTTCAAGGAAGCTTTCAAGACCGCTTCTGTCAAGGGCGCAAAAGCCTTCGAGGACGGGAACGGAGGTCGGAATTTCATAATTGACTTTGAGCGTTTCCGGCTTTTCAAGTGAAGCTTCTCTTGCTTCAACGGGGTTAATTACGTAATGCTTGATTTTTTGAAGTTCTTCTTTTGAGGGAGAGCCGTAAAGCATATAAACCTTTGCGGTTCTTATAGTCGGACGTTCACCGCAGGAGATGAGCTGAATGCACTGAGCGGCGGAATCCGCACGCTGATCAAACTGACCGGGAAGATATTCGGTCGCAAAAACCTCGTCCGAATCGCATACAAGCTCTCTGTATGTCACGTCAAGCTGAGGTTCGGAAAAAACGGTTTTGACGGCGTAATCAAAAAGCTTTTCGTCAATGTTTTCTGCGTCGTAACGGTTGATTACTCTGACGCTTTTTACGGAACCTATTTGAAGAAGAGTGTTGATGTTTTCAAGAAGAGCCTTTGCTTCCTGAGCAAGCTCCTTTTTCTTTTCGGTGAATACTCTGTATACCATTCTTATTCCTCCGCTTTGAGCGCTCTTGCGCCGATGTCTTTTCGGTAATATGCGTTTTTGAAAGCGATTTTTTGAACGTCCTCATAGGCCTTTTCAAGTGCGGATTTGAGCTCCTTAGCCGTTTCCGTCACGCCGAGAACACGCCCGCCGTTTGTTTTAAGAACGCCGTTTTCTTTTTTTGCGCCGGCAAAAAAGACGTGCTTTTTCGTCTCCTCGTCAAGCGTAATTTCAAAGCCGGTTTCGTATTTTCCGGGGTAGCCGTCAGACGCCATGATTACGCAGGCGGCACTGTCCGGGCTAAATTCAACCGGTACTTCCGAGAGTCTCTCTTGTGTAACCGCCCTCATGATGTCAAAAAGGTCGGTTTTGAGAAGCGGAAGAACAACCTGAGTTTCCGGGTCACCGAAACGGCAGTTATATTCAATAACTTTCGGTCCGTCCTTTGTGAGCATCAGCCCGAAATAAAGGCAGCCTTTGAAGGTTCTTCCTTCCTTGTTCATTGCACGGGCGGTCGGAAGGAAGATTTTTTCCATGCATTCTTTTGCAACTTCGTTTGTGTAATACGGGTTCGGCGCAACGGTTCCCATTCCGCCGGTGTTGAGACCCTTGTCGCCGTCAAGCGCACGTTTATGATCCATCGAAGAAACCATCGGAACAACCGTTTTTCCGTCGGTGAACGAAAGGACGGAAACCTCCGGACCTTCAAGGAATTCTTCAATAACAATCTGCGCTCCGCTTTCGCCGAAGACCTTTTCCTCCATAATACTCTTGACCGCATCTTCCGCCTCACGCCTTGTTTCGGCAATGATTACGCCTTTTCCGAGAGCAAGGCCGTCCGCCTTGACAACAGTCGGAACGGGAGCGGTTTTAATATATTCAAGTGCCTTTTCCGGATTTGAAAAGACTTCGTATTTTGCCGTGGGGATACCGTACTTTTTCATGAGGTTTTTTGAAAAGACCTTGCTGCCCTCAATGATTGCGGCTTTTTTGTTCGGCCCGAAGCAGGGAATGCCGGCCTTTTCAAGTTCGTCAACCGCACCGAGAACAAGGGGATCATCCGGCGTTACAACGGCATAATCGATTTTGTTTTCAAGCGCAAACTTCACCTGCGCCGGAATATCCTTTGCGCCGATGTTCACGCAAACCGCATCATCCTCCATTCCGCCGTTTCCGGGGAGGGCAAAAATTTCGGCAACCTCGGGGTTTTCTTTAAGCTTTTTGATAACGGCGTGTTCACGTCCGCCGGAACCGATAACCATTATTTTCATATTGTTCACACTCTTTCAAAACACTGCCGATTAATGGTGGAAAAGTCTCATTTTTGTGAATGCCATAACCATGTTGTATTTGTCGGCGCACTCAATAACAAGGTCGTCTCTGATTGAACCGCCGGGTTCGGCAATGTAAGAAACGCCGCTCTTGTGAGCACGTTCAATGTTGTCTCCGAACGGGAAGAATGCGTCCGAACCGAGCGAAACTCCGCTTATGCCGGAAAGATATTCTCTGATTTCCGCATCGGTAAGGGGTTCGGGTCTTTCGGTGAAATATTTTTGCCAATTTCCTTCGGCACAAACATCTTCTTCATTGCGGTTGATATAACCGTCAATGACGTTGTCACGGTCGGGACGTTTGAGGGAGTCTTTAAAAGGAAGCGAAAGAACCTTGTTGCACTGACGAAGGAACCATGTGTCTGCCTTTGAGCCGGCAAGACGGGTGCAGTGAACTCTTGACTGCTGACCTGCGCCGACACCGATTGCCTGTCCGTCATATGCAAAGCAAACCGAGTTTGACTGAGTATACTTGAGCGTGATAAGCGAGATGATGAGGTCACGCTTTGCACTTTCGGGAAGGTCTTTATTTTTTGTAACGATATCTTCAAGAAGCGACGAGTCGATTTTAAAGTTGTTTCTGCCCTGCTCAAAAGTTATGCCGAAAACCTGCTTGTGTTCAATGGGAGCGGGAACATAATTTTCGTCGATTTCAACAACGTTGTAATTTCCGCCACGCTTTGACTTGAGAATTTCAAGAGCTTCCGGCTCATATCCCGGAGCGATTACACCGTCGGAAACCTCACGCTTAATAAGCTTTGCGGTTGTAACGTCGCAAACATCGGAAAGGGCAACCCAATCGCCGAAGGAGCACATTCTGTCTGTTCCTCTCGCTCTTGCATAAGCACAGGCAAGAGGCGAAAGGTCAAGGTCTTTGACATCGTCAACGAAGCAGGCTTTTTTCAGCTTTTCCGGAAGAGGGATTCCCACTGCGGCACTTGTTGGGCTGACGTGCTTGAATGAAGTTACGGCCGGAAGCGAAAGGGCTTCCTTCAACTCCCTGACAAGCTGCCAGGAATTGAATGCGTCGAGGAAATTGATGTAACCGGGCTTTCCGCTGAGAATTTTTATCGGAAGGTCGCTTCCGTCGGCCATGAAGATTTTTGCGGGCTTTTGGTTCGGGTTGCAGCCGTATTTAAGTTCAAACTCTTTCATGCTTTTTTCCTTTCGGTTTCAGTTGTTTTTGTTAATGAGTCTGTCGGTATATTCTCCGCTTTCAATGCCGGTATAACGGACATAAAGCGAGATTTTGTTGTTTTCGTCAAGATTTTCCCAAATTTCTTTTGTGAAAGCGTCGATATCGTCCGGAATCAAAACTCTTTCCGGTTCACCTTGAAACGTCGGAATCGGCTCGCCGTTTTCAACATAGGTGTGGATAAAATGGCCGAGCCCCGGCTTTGAAGGATAAGAAAAAGAAAAGCGGCAGCAATCCGAGCCTTCTTCGTCAAGGCTTTTGAGAATGCTCATTTCATAATTAAAGCCGTTTTCAAAATGAAGCATTCCGCTGATTCTCGGGGTGAAATTCGGTGCGTCCGGTTCAAAAGTCCTTGTTTCAAGCGATTGAGAAAAGGTTTTTCCTTCGCTCATGAGGTCAAAAACCGTGTCGGTCTGGTCGCCGTTTGTGACTATGAGATCGTTTTTGAAAGGACGAACGGCATTATAAATGATGAGCGAAGGATCACTGACCTTTGACGGATCAAACGGTTCTGTTTTTAAGCAGTCGCCTTCTTTAACAAAAATACGATTGCGGCTGTTTTCGCTCCTGCCCATAATGAAATATGCGCAAACGGCGTTTTTTCCGTCAGCCGAACGGCCGATGATAATGCCTCTGCCCACATATTCGTTGCCCTTTATGAGCTTTTCAATGCTTTTGATTTCATAGATATTCATATTTCTTCTCCAATCTTTTCACAGACTTTTTCCGTTGCCGCAGGAAGAATGATCCATTCGGCGTTTTCCATAACACGCTTTTGAAGCGTTTGCGGCGTGTCGCCTTCTTCAATATAAACCGCTTTTTGCATGATGATTTTTCCGCCGTCCGGAATTTCATTGACAAAATGAACCGTGGCTCCGGTAACTTTTACGCCGTAAGAAAGGGCTGCTTCGTGAACCCGAAGTCCGTAAAAGCCTTTTCCGCAAAAGGACGGAATCAGCGACGGGTGAACGTTGATTATTCTGTCTCTGTAATGTTCAATGAAGCTTTTTGTAAGAATACACATAAAGCCGGCAAGAACGATAAGGTCAATCTCGTTTTCCGCAAGGAACAAAAGCAACTCTTTTTCAAACTCGTCCTGAGAAAGCTTTTTCTTTTCGATTGCGGCGGTTTTGATGTTTGAGTTCTTTGCCCGTTGAAGTGCATAGGCATTCGGATTGTTTGAAACAACAAGCTTGATTTCACCCGAATGAATAACGCCGCTTTTTTGAGCATCAATGAGTGCCTGAAGGTTTGTTCCGCCGCCGGAAACCAAGACGGCAATGTTCACTTTTCTTTTCATACTAATTCAACCTTTTGTTCGGACTTGATGATTTTTCCGATGACGTATGCGTCTTCGCCGTTTGCTTTGAGAATTTCGAGTGCTTTTTCGCTGTCCTCTTTTGAAACAACAACGCTCATTCCAACGCCCATGTTGAACGTGTTGAACATATCACGTTCCGGAATGTTTCCGGTCTTTGCAATAAGGTCAAAAATCGGAAGAACTTTAATTTTTTCCTTTTCAATTTTTGCTCCGAGGCCGTCCGGAATACTTCTCGGAATGTTTTCATAAAAGCCGCCGCCCGTGATGTGAGAAACGCCTTTGACTTTTACGTTTTCAAAAAGAGCAAGCATTGATTTTACATAAATCTTTGTCGGAGCAAGAAGTGCGTCGCCGAGCGAAACACCCGAAAGCTCCTCTCTCGGAGAAGTGAGGTCGGCGTTTTCAACGTCAAAAACTTTTCGAACAAGCGAAAAGCCGTTTGAATGAACTCCGCTTGACGCAAGGGCAATTACAACGTCGCCCTCGGTCATTGTCTTGTTGTCAAGAATGTTTTTCTTGTCAACAACGCCGACGGAAAAACCGGCAAGGTCATATTCGTCCTCCGGATAAAACCCGGGCATTTCGGCGGTCTCTCCGCCGATTAAAGCGGCGCCGCTTTGAACGCAGCCTTCCGCAACGCCGGCAACAATTTTTTCAATTCTTTCCGGAACGTTCTTTCCGCAGGCAATGTAATCAAGAAAGAAAAGCGGCTTTGCTCCGCAGCAGATGATATCGTTGACGCACATTGCAACGCAGTCGATTCCGACTGTGTCGTGCTTATCCATGAGGAAAGCGAGTTTCAGCTTTGTTCCCACTCCGTCCGTTCCGCTGACAAGGACAGGGTGTTCCATTCCCTTTATATCAAGTTCAAAAAGGCCGCCAAAGCCGCCCACGTCGGAGCAGACACCCGAAGTCATCGTTCTTGCAATATGCTTTTTCATCAGTTCAACGGCTTTATAGCCGGCCGTGATGTCAACACCGGCGGCGGCATATGACTTTGACTGTGAGTTGTTCATCTTTTACTCCTTTTCTTCCTTTTTCAAATTTTCTGAAATTTTTGTTTCAAAACGGTTCTTTTTCGGTGACTTCGGAATTTCGGTCGGATAGTTACCGTCAAAGCAGGCGGTGCAATAACCCGTTTTGTTGATACCCTTTGCAATTTGCTTAACGCTTGCAACGCTGAGATATCCGAGCGAATCAACGCCGATTATTTTTGCAATTTCGTCAACCGTGTGTTTGCAAGCGATGAGGTTATCGCGCGAATCAATGTCCGTTCCGTAATAGCATGGATTGACAAACGGCGGAGCGGAAACCCTCATATGAACCTCTTTTGCGCCGGCTTCACGAAGAAGCTTTACTATTCTTGCGCTTGTTGTTCCTCTGACAATTGAATCGTCAATCATAACAATTCGTTTGCCTTTGACAACCTGTGAAAGCGGGTTAAGCTTTATGCGAACCTTATCCTCACGGCTTTTTTGACCGGGAGAAATAAAGGTTCTGCCGATATATTTGTTTTTGATGAAGCCGATTTCATAGGGAATGCCGGATTGCTTTGAATAACCGATTGCCGCATCAAGGCCGGAATCCGGCACACCAATCACAACGTCGGCCTGAACGGGGTGTTCAAGCGCAAGGAATGCACCGGCACGAAGCCTTGCCGAATGAACGCTGCACCCGTCTATTACCGAATCGGGGCGGGCAAAATAGATATACTCAAAAACACAAAGCGAACAATCTTTCTTTTCGCAATGTTCTTCAATTGTTCGAACGCCGCTTTTGTCAAAAATAACAATTTCGCCGGGCTTAATATCCCTGACAAAAGTTGCCCCAACCGCATCAAGGGCACAGCTTTCTGAAGCAACAACATATCTTCCGTCGTTTGTCACGCCGTAACAAAGCGGACGAAAACCGTTTTCGTCCCGAACGGCAATGAGCTTTGACGGAGACATGATGACAAGCGAGTATGCGCCTTTGAGTTTATAAAGCGCACGGTTGACCGCTTCTTCGATTGAGGGGGCGCAAAGGCGTTCTTTTGTGATGATGTATGAAATTACTTCGGTGTCGCTCGTTGTGTGAAAAATTGAGCCTTGAAGTTCAAGTTCACGGCGAAGCTCGCCGGAATTGACAAGGTTGCCGTTGTGAGCAAGAGCCATTTTTCCCTTGATGTGGTTAACAAGAATCGGCTGGGCATTGCTGCGTTCGTTTGCACCGGTTGTTCCGTATCTGACGTGACCGACAGCGATGTTGCCTTCACCGAGACGTTCAATAATGTCCGGCGTAAAAACATCGTTAACAAGGCCGATGTCTTTATAAGCGCAGATTGCACCGTCATCGTTCACGGCGATTCCGCAGGATTCCTGACCTCTGTGCTGAAGCGCAAAAAGCCCGTAATATGCAGTGCTTGTTACGTCGGATCTTTCGTCGGAATATACGCCGAAAACCCCACATTCTTCTCTTAATGAATTACCCATGTTTATCCTCCGGGGTTAAAAGTGAGTTTTGGATAAAATCAGCCGAAAACCCTTTTCATCATTTCGTTATATGCGTCTTCCACTCCGCCCATGTCACGGCGAAATCGATCCTTGTCAAGCTTTTCGTTTGTTTCTGCGTCCCAAAAGCGGCAGGTGTCGGGAGAAATTTCATCGGCAAGAACGATTGAACCGTCCGGAAGTCTTCCGAATTCAAGCTTGAAGTCAACAAGCTTCACACCGAGTGAAAGGAAGTATTCTTTGAGAATACCGTTAACTTTGAAAGCAAGGGTTTTGATTGTTTCAAGCTCTTCTTTTGTTGCAAGACCGAGTGCAAGAGCGTGATAAGAATTGATAAGAGGATCATGAAGAGCATCGTTTTTATATGAAAATTCAATTGTCGGTTCATCAAAAACAATGCCTTCCTCAACGCCGTAACGCTTTGCAAAAGAGCCGGCGGAAATGTTTCTGATAATTACTTCAAGGGGAACGATCGAAACTTTTTTAACAAGCGCTTCACGGTCGTTCAGTTCTTTGACAAAATGGGTCGGAACGCCGTTTTTTTCAAGAAGACTGCAAAGGAAGTTTGACATACGGTTGTTGACAACGCCTTTTCCGGCGATTGTTCCTTTTTTGAGTCCGTCAAGTGCGGTTGCATCGTCCTTATATGAGACGATTACAAGGCTCGGGTCATCGGTTGAAAAAACTTTTTTTGCTTTTCCTTCATAAAGTTGTTCTGCTTTTTTCATTGCTATGTTCCTCCGCTCAATTATTAAACTGTTCTTCAACAGCTTTGTTTTTTGAAAGTACTTTTTCGGTGTCCGCTTTGCGTTTTGCAAAAAGCTTTTCGGCAAGGCTTTCGTCCGTTACCGAAAAGATTTCAACACATAACAAAGCGGCATTGACTGCACCGTCTATCGCAACCGTTGCAACGGGTATGCCCGATGGCATCTGTACGGTTGAAAGAAGTGCGTCAATACCGCTTAATTTTCCTGAATTGATTGGAATGCCGATAACGGGCAAAGTTGTGTTTGCCGCAATTGCCCCGGCAAGGTGCGCCGCCATTCCGGCCGCCGCAATGATTGCGCCAAAGCCGTTTTTGCGTGCTTCAAGGCTGAACTGCTTTGCTTCTTCGGGCGTTCGGTGCGCCGAAAAAACGTGCACTTCAAACGGTACTCCGAAATCTTTGAGGGTTTGCGCCGCTTTTGAAACAACAGGCAAATCGCTGTCGCTTCCCATGATGATTCCAACTTTTTTCATACTTAACCTCCGTAAAAACAAAAAGAGCATAATTATCATCATTTCAAGATAACTATGCCCAGACGGTCGGCGGATAAAGGTTTTTCGGTCCACGTGGTGCTCCACTTATAAACCGTCAGGCCCGAAAACCTTTGTTCAATTAAGGCCGAAAATAAAAACGTCTTCGGCAACAATAAGATTATATCACACCTGCAAACTCAATGTCAATCAAAAGAGGGAAAATGAAAAGACCTTCTTAAAATTAATTGTTTGTTCATCTTTTATTGACACAAGAAAAATAAGTGTTAAAATGTCAATTGAGAAGTCTGATTGCAAGTTGAAATCAGATTTTATTTTGACGATATCGTTCGAAAATACAGTGTAAATTCGGCATTCGGTTCAACGCAAACATTTTCGGACTTCACTCGACAGATAAAAAAGGAAAAGAGGACAACAACAGCAACGGAAAACTGCGATACATATTACTGGAAAGCAAACAAAAAAGCCGACGAACCTGAAAGCAATGCCTCAAGACTGATGTTCTTCATCTTTGCGCTTGTCAAATGGTTCATGAGCTTAATTGACCGCATAAGAGCAAAATAAGCTTAACCGCAATATAATTTTTGCTTTCGGCAAAAGCTTAAAATCAACAACAAAAAGCTATAATTCACATTTCCCCTAAAGACCAAGGCGATTGTGAATTATAGCTTTTAATTTTAAAATGGTTTTATTTTCTTTTGATACTCTTTTGCAGTTTCAAAACAAAATCACTCAAGTTCAAATGCACCTGTATAAAGCTTGCAGTATACGCCCTTTTCGGCGATGAGTTTTTCATGATTTCCCCGTTCAATAATTCTTCCGTGGTCAAGAACCATAATGACATCGGAATTTTGAACGGTTGAAAGGCGGTGAGCAATAACAAAAACGGTTCTGCCTTTCATCAATGCGTCCATTCCGCTTTGAACAAGCGTTTCGGTTCTGGTGTCAATTGAAGACGTTGCTTCGTCAAGAATCATAACCGGCGGGTCGGCAACGGCAGCCCTTGCAATTGAAAGAAGCTGACGCTGACCTTGCGAAAGGTTTGCTCCGTTGCCGGTGAGCATTGTGTTGTAACCATCCGGAAGACGCTTGATAAAGCCGTCTGCATTCGCAAGCTTTGCCGCTTTAAAAACTTCTTCGTCCGTTGCGTCAAGCTTGCCGTAGCGGATATTTTCCATAACCGTTCCGGTGAAAAGGTTCGTGTCCTGCAAAACAATTCCGAGTGAACGGCGAAGGTCGCTCTTTTTGATTTTGTTGATATTGATATCGTCATAGCGAATCTTTCCGTCCGCAATGTCATAAAAGCGGTTGATAAGGTTCGTTATTGTTGTTTTGCCTGCGCCGGTTGCGCCAACAAAGGCAACCTTTTGTCCGGGTTCGGCATAAAGGCTTATGTCGTGAAGAACGTCCTTGCCTTCGGTATAAGCAAAATCAACGTCAAAAAATCTGACTTCGCCTTTGAGCTCGGTATAGGTTACGCTGCCGTCCTTATGGGGGTGCTTCCACGCCCAAAGGCCTGTTCTTTTTTCACTTTCTTCAAGTGTTCCGTCGGCGTTTTTCTTTGCGTTGACAAGGGTAACATAGCCGTTGTCGGCTTCCTCTTTTTCGTCAAGAAGGTCAAAAATTCTTTCCGCACCGGCAAGAGCCATAACAACCGCATTGAGCTGCTGCGAAAGCTGGTTGATTGGCATTACAAAGCTTTTTGAAAGCTGCATGAACGAAGCGACCGAAGCAAATGTGAGTCCGCCGACACCGTTCACCGAAAGCAAACCGCCAAGAACCGCAACAAGAACATATTGCAAATGGCCGAGGTTGTTGTTGACCGGTCCGATTACGTTTGCAAACTTGTTTGCGTGGTATGCGTTTTCAAAAAGTTCTTCGTTCTTTTTGTCAAAGTCAACTTTTGTTGCGTCCTCGTGGCAGAATACTTTGATAACCTTTTGCCCGTTTATCATTTCTTCAATATAGCCGTTAACGTCGCCGAGCGATTTTTGCTGTTTTACAAAAAACTTTCCGCTTCGTTTTGCAACCTGACCGGTGATTAAAAGCATGAGAACAACGCTGATGATTACAAAAATTGTAAGGTGCCACGAAAGCGAGCACATTGCGCTGAAAACGGCAACAACCGTAACTGCGGAAGAAAGCGTTTGCGGAACGGTTTGCGAAATCATCTGGCGCAGTGTGTCGGTGTCGTTTGTGTATCGGCTCATGATATCGCCGTGGGTGTTTGTGTCAAAGTATTTTATCGGGAGAGTCTGCATATGGGCAAACATATCATCTCTGATTGTTTTAAGCACGCCCTGGGCAACAATTGCCATGACTCTGTTTTGGATATAAACGGCAACGATTCCGCAAAGATAAATTGCCGCCATTTTGAGTATTGCACCCAAAAGCCCGCCGAAATTCGGCGAAGCGGTTTTGAGCAGCGGCTCAATGTAATCGCCGATAAGTGTTTTAAGGAAAAGCGAGGAAGAAACGCTCGCCGCCGCATTGATAACAATGCAGATTATAACGGTCAAAAGCTTCAGCTTGTTACCCCTGAGGATATATCCCAAAAGGCGTTTAACCGTACCTTTTTTCACCTTTTGCTTCGGCATTCCTCTTGCGTTCATTTGTCCTCTCGGTCCTGCGGGAACTCTTGCGACTCTTTCGTTTGCCATTACGCTTTTCCTCCTTTCGTCTGCGAATTATAAACTTCGGTGTAAATCGTGTCTTTTCCGAGCAGTTCCTCGTGCGTTCCGATGTTTTCAATTCTTCCGTCGTCAAGAACAATAATCTTGTCTGCGTGTTCAATTGAGGAAATACGCTGGGCGATGATTATCTTTGTCGTTTCGGGAATGTAATCTGCAAAGCCCTTTCTTATGAGTGCGTCGGTTTGGGTGTCAACCGCACTCGTAGAATCGTCAAGAACAAGAATTTTCGGCTTTTTGAGCAGCGAACGTGCAATGCAAAGACGCTGTTTTTGTCCGCCGGAAACATTGGTGCCGCCTTGTTCAATATAAGTGTCGTATCCTTTTTCAAACGTTTGAATGAACGAATCCGCCTGAGCAAGAACACAGGCCTCTTTCATTTCTTCGTCGGTTGCGTCAGGGTTGCCCCAACGAAGGTTATCCTTGATTGTTCCGGAGAAAAGAACGTTCTTTTGAAGAACCATTGCAACCTTTTCACGAAGTGTGTCAAGGTCATAATCCCGAACGTCAACGCCGCCGACTTTGACCGAGCCTGTTGTAACGTCATAAAGCCTTGCAATAAGCTGAACAAGCGTTGATTTTGAAGAACCGGTTGAACCGATGATTCCGACGGTTTCGCCGCTTTTAATTTTGAACGAAGCATCTTTGAGGCAAAGCTTGTTTTCATCGTTTTTATAGCTGAAACCGACATTGTCAAATTCAACCGAACCGTCTTTGACTTCCGTAACCGGGTTTTCCGGGTTTTTAAGGCTGCTTTCTTCGGAAAGTACTTCCGAAATACGTTCTGCGGAGGCACGGGACATTGTAATCATGACAAAAATCATTGAAAGCATCATGAGGTTCATAAGAATCTGCATTGCATATGTCATAAGAATTACAAGGTCGCCGGTGGTAAGTCCCGCTTCCGGAACGTTTCCGGTTGAAACAATAAGCTTTGCGCCGAACCACGAGATGAGAAGCATTGTTGAATATGCAGCGGTCTGCATGAGCGGAGCGTTGAAAGCAAGAAGTTTTTCCGCCGAAACAAAGTCTTTATAAATTTTATCGGAAACCGAATTGAATTTTTCCTTTTCATGTTCTTCACGGACAAAGGATTTTACAACACGGATTCCGTGAAGATTTTCCGAAACGATGTTGTTGAGCTTATCATATGTTTTGAAAACACGTTCAAAAATCGGATGCGCATGAGTGACAATGTAATAAAGCCCAAGCGCAAGAAGCGGAAGAACGCAAAGGAAAATGAGCGAAAGGCGGGCACTGATTCTTATCGCCATAATGAGCGAAAAAACAATCATCAGCGGCGCGCGCACCGCAATTCGGATAATCATCTGATATGCGTTTTGCATATTCGTGACGTCGGTCGTAAGTCTCGTCACAAGGCTTGAGACGGAAAACTTGTCGATGTTTGAAAATGAGAACGACTGAACGTTGTGGAACATATCGTGTCTGAGGTTTTTTGAAAAACCTGCGGAAGCATAAGCTGCGTATTTTCCCGCAAGCGCACCGAAAACAAGCGACATTATGCAAAACACAACAAGCATAATTCCAACCTTGACGATGTAATTCATATCGCCGAGATTCACGCCGTAATCAAGCATTTTTCCCATGTAATACGGAATAATTACTTCCATCACAACTTCAAGCGAAACAAAAAGCGGAGTCAGAATTGACGCTTTTTTATATTCACGGATGCATTTTGAAAGTCTTTTAATCATCGGCATCTTCCTCCCCGATATTTTTTCTTATTTTTGAAAGCACGGTGAAAAAGGTTTCAAGTTCTTCTTCACTGATGTTTGTGCTGAGCCGTTTTTCAAGTGCGGCAAATTTTTCGTCAAGCGTCTCTTCAATTTTGATTGCCTTTTCGGTCAGAACAATTTTTTTGAGCCTTGCATCATAATCAACACCGACACGCTTTATAAGACCGTTTTTTTCCATGAGCTTAAGCATACTTGTTGCGCTTGACGGGCGAACGTTGCATTCCTTTTCAAAATCACGCTGAAAAATGTCACGGTCACGGTTATGATATAAAAGCCCGATTGCCCAGCCGTGTGCGCCGGTGAGCTTATCAACGCTTTCCTTGTCGGTATTATTGTCAATATACCGCTTGATAAGCCGTGAACACTTGTGCATTTCAAAAAAGATATATTTATTGCACTCCAAACCTTTGACCTCCTTTATAAATTTTGTTAGCTTGCTGAATATTAGAAAGCTAATTGTTAGAGTTCTAACAATTGTGTATTATATCTGCTTTTCGTTCACATGTCAAGGGAAAAACCGGGTTTTAATCTTTGTTAATCAAAAACAAAATTCGCCGCAACCGAAAACCGATTGCGGCGAATGCTTTATGATTCTTACCGATTTGCTTTTTTATTTGTTTGCCTTTGCGGCCTTTTTTTCGTCTGCCGGAGCATTTTCATCTTTGGCTTTTGAAACAAGGAGGTTTGTGATGATGCCGAGGATAAGAGCGCAGGCGATTGAGGTGAGGGTAACCTTTCCGAAGCTTACGGTGAGTCCGCCGATTCCGCAGATGAGGATTACGGCAACAACGAAGAGGTTCTTGTTTTCACCAAGGTCAACTTCCTGAATCATCTTGAGACCGCTGACTGCGATGAAGCCGTAAAGCGTGATGCAAACGCCGCCCATTACACAGTTTGGAATGCTTGCAAGGAAGGTTACGAACGGACCGAAGAAGGAGATTACGATTGCCATAACAGCCGTTGCGAGGATTGTTACAACCGAAGCGTTTCCGGTGATTGCAACGCAGCCGACCGATTCGCCGTAAGTTGTGTTCGGGCAGCCGCCGAAGAGTGCGCCGGCCATTGAACCTACGCCGTCGCCGAGGAGGGTTCTGTGAAGTCCGGGTTCTTCAAGGAGGTCTTTTTCAATGATTGAGGAAAGGTTTTTGTGGTCTGCAATATGCTCTGCGAAAACTACGAATGCAACCGGAACATATGCAACCGCAACAGTTGCGATATACTGGCCGTTGATTGCCGAAAGTCCTTTTGCGGCTTCAAGGAAGGTGAAGTCGGGAACCGAGAACCACTGCATATTGTGGAAAACGGTGAAGTCGATAACCTGAAGTGCGGGATTGTTTGTTGCGGTACCGATTACGGTGAAGATTGCGGCTGTTGCATAGCCTGCGCAGATACCGATAATGAACGGGATAAGCTTTGCCATCTTCTTTCCGTATACCGAACAGAGAACAACGGCGAAAAGGGTAACAAGGCCGCAGATGAGAGCAACATAAGGGCTTGCGGTTGAAACGGAGGAAACTTCGTCAACAATTGCTCCGTCCTTAACAACCTGAGTTGTAACTTCGGTCATTACCTTTCCGAGGGTGAGGTCGGAAACAGCGTTTCCGGCGAGGGAAAGACCGATGATTGAAACAGTCGGTCCGATAACGACTGCCGGCATAAGTTTGTTAATCCACTTAACGCCCGCAATTTTGATTACGATTGCGATTACAACATATACAAGGCCGGCGAAAATTGCACCGATGATAAGTCCTGCGTGACCTGCCTGAGCGGAAGCTGCGCCGCCGAAGGCTGCAAACATTGAACCGATGAAAGCGAACGAGGAGCCGAGGAAGACCGGGCTTCTGAACTTTGTGAAAAGGAGATAGACGATTGTGCCGACACCTGCACCGAAAAGTGCTGCCGACTGGCTCATACCGTTGCCGATGATTGACGGAACGGCGATTGTTGCCGCAAGGATTGCAAGCAGCTGCTGAAGTCCGAAAAGGATCAGCTGGCCAAACTTCGGCTTGTCCTGAACATTGTAAGTGAGTTTCATTTTTTCAAACCTCCCAAAAATTTTGAATACCTTTCTTTATAATAATGCGCCGAAACGCAAAATTATCTGCTTTTGATGATTTTTACGCATTCTTCCGTTTCATACGGCATAATGCAAACCTTTATGACCTCGCTTTTTGAAGTCGGAACATTTTTTCCAACATAGTCCGCACGAATCGGAAGCTCACGGTGTCCGCGGTCAACAAGAACCGCAAGCTGAATTTTTGCCGGCCTTCCGAATGAAAGTATTGCGTCAATCGCAGCTCTTGCCGTTCTTCCGGTATAAATTACATCGTCAACAAGAACAACCGTCATTCCGTCAACGGAAAAATCAACGTCGCTTCCGTTGAACTCCGGCTGGTCGCCAACCTGAGAAAGATCATCACGATAAAGAGTGATATCAAGGCTTCCGGTTTTGACCGAAGCACCGAGCTTTTCAAGATTTTTTGAAATGATGTTTCCAAGCTGTTCGCCTCTGCGCTTGATTCCGACAATGCAAAGGTTTTCTGTTGATTCGTTTTTTTCAACAATCTGATGTGCAATGCGCATGAGTGCTCTGTCCATTGCAACAACGTCCATAACAACGGGTTCCGTAATAATCACCCCTTAAAAAAGCATAAAAAAATATCTTGCCCAAAACCGGCAAGACAAACATAACTTCAGGCGCAGAGAGACTGCGCAGCATCTATATGAACATCTTGTCGGTCTCACGGGACCGCCCTTAAAGATTTGTTTTGTATAATATATCACGCCCGGCAGAAAAAGTAAAGAGAAACTTTTCAAAAAAGTCATTTTTGGTGAAAACGGTCAAAAGAGGCTGAAAAATCAAAAAAATTTATGGCAAAAATGTAAGCTTTGTTCAAATAATCTCCTGTTCCTTTTCGTCAAACAGTTCGCTGTCAAAAAATTCACGAACGGTTATGTCAAGTCCGTCGCAAAGCTTTTTGATTGAAACCACACCGGGATTCCTGCTTTTTTCGTTCAACATACTGTATACGGTTGACGGCGAAACGCCCGAAAGATTTGCAAGGGCGTTTATTGCAATATTCCGTTCGTTGCAAAGTTCAATGATTCTTTTTGCAACAGCTTCCTTTGTCCGCATGGCAGCCTCCTTACGATTTACTCATAACAATTCTAAAGTTATTATGAATAAATCGTGTGGGATATATCGCAATTTAAAGCAAAAGATGCTATAATTACAGCATATCCCACATAAAGAGAGGGGAAAAACTGATATTACGGAGGTTCCGATATGAACAAAATGATCGGTCTTGAAACCAAGCGCAAAGAATTTGAACTCAGCCAAAGCAAACTTGCTTCGGCAACAGGCATTAAACGTGAAACGCTTGCCTTTTTTGAAAGCGGAAAGTGCAGCCCCGACATTGAAACGCTCAGAAAGCTTTCAAATTTCTTTTCCTGTTCAATTGATTATTTGATCAACGGAAAAGAATTCGGCGAATAAAAAATAATATGCCGCATTTTTAATGCAATTGCGTATTGAAGCCGAACTTGACGACAGATTGCTTTCACAATACATCAACATCGTTTAAAAAGAATATATCAAGAACAAAGAAGGGACTGTCGCATTTAGCGCAGAACAAAGAGTAAAAAGTCAAAATTAAAAATATAATTTACGGATGCCGTCAAAA
>CAKTEU010000032.1 GCA_934552855.1 uncultured Eubacteriales bacterium
AAAACCTCCTATGATAGTTTTTATTCTACCATAGGAGGTCCCTTTTTTCTATTGTCCTTTTTTTACGGACTTGTTCACATTTGCCGCAGACCCTTTTTTATTATAGGTTTTAATTCAAAGTACCTCTTTTAAAAACTCAACAGCCTTTTCAAACCAGCCGTCGGCGGTTGTGTTCCTTGCAAGGCCTATGCCGTGGCCGCCCCTCGGGTAACGCATGAAAACGTGCTTCACGCCCATTTTTGAAAGGCGTTCGTCAAGGCGGATACTGTTGCTTATCGGAACGGTTTTGTCTCCTTCGCAATGCCAGAAAAACGTCGGCGGATATTTTTCGTCCGCAATCAGTTCAACGGATTTATCTTTTTCCTCCTCCGGCGTTGGGTGCAAGCCGAGAAGGCGAAGGCGTGTGATTTCGTGCGTTTCTTCCGTCATGCTGATAACGGGATAAGCAAGAACAACGGCGGAAGGGCGCAAGGAATATTGTTTGCCGTGATATACGGTTTCAAATTCGCCGTATCTTGCGGCAAAATATGCACAAAGGTGGCCGCCGGCCGAAGAGCCGCAAATAACAAGCTTTTCGGCATTGACGCAAAAAGCGGCAGCATGAGCTTTCACAAAACAAATTGCCCTTGCAAGATCCTCCATCGGATTTGGGTAATGCGCATTTGCGGCAACACGATAGTTGAGCATAAAAACGTTATAGCCGGCTTTGTTGAAAGCTTTTGCGTAGTCTCCGCCCTCATTGTTGAATGAAAGGAACTCATATGCTCCGCCCGGGCAGACAATTACCGTCGGAGCGTACTTTTTGATGAGGAACGGAATAACGTTTGCAAAAGCACGGGACGGTTCTTTTTCAATCTCCTCTTTTGAATAAAGCGGATAAAAGATTTTTTCACCCGAAAGACGCTTTTTTGCAAGGTATCGTTCAAACATAAAGCGGCGATGTCTGTTTGCAAGTCGGTTTTTTAACGTAATCATCGGTTCACCTCTTGAATTTATATTGATTTATGATATACTTACTTAAAAAGTTTTCAACACCGAATGTTAAAAAAGGCGGGACTCAACCATGAGAATGAGAAGAAAAAAGAATCTTGAAGAACGAATTTCAAACTGTGAAGAATATATCCTTGACCTTGGTTATGTTCACGGCGGCTATGACGAAAACGGAAAAGAACTGATTGAAAAAAAGCTTGTTGATTACGAAAAGATTTTCGGAAACAAAAATCCCGTTTATCTTGAAATCGGCTGCGGAAAAGGGCAGTTTGCTTCTGAATTTGCAAAAAGTCACCCTGAAATCAACCTTCTTGCCGTTGAAGTCAATCGCAATGTTGCGGTTCTCGCCTGTGAAAAAGCAAAGAAAAACGAACTTTCAAATCTTCGGTTCATGGTAATCGGTGCGGAAAAGCTTGAATACTTCCTTCCGGAAAACAGTATTGAAATGATTTTTCTCAATCATTCATGTCCGTTTCCCAAAAAACGCCAGGCAAAACGCAGACTCACTCACGAAAATTTTCTTAATATGTATAAGCGTCTTCTCAAAAACGGCGGCATAATAAGGCAAAAAACCGATAATATGCCGTTTTTTGAATTTTCGCTTTGTGAGTTTTCAAAATGCGGATTTGAGTTTTTGAAAGTTTCGCTTGACCTTCACAACAGTGATGTTGAAGAAAACATTGTCACCGAATATGAACAGCGTTTCACCGATCTCGGCCAGCCGATATACTATCTTGAAGCAAAGAAAAAATAATAAGATAAAAGCTGCTGCACACGATGCGGCGGCTTTTTTGTTTGCCGTTGGCAAAAAGAAGCGCACCTGCGGCACATGAACGGTTTATTTCGTAGGGGAGCCGGAGAAAAGTCCACCGAATCGGAATAACTTCGTAGGTGTCGGCCCCGTACGAATCAAACTGTACATTTTCGCACTCTCTGACACACCACACTTTATAATTAAAGCATACCAACAAAAATTTGTCAACACACCTTTGAACCACATTATCCAACACCGTGTCGGATAATGGACAATTATCGTAAAAACTATTTATTATTCGTTCTTCGTCTTGACTTTACTGCTTTTGAAGGCTAAAATTAAAAAGTATTTTTATTTACGATGAAGAGGTATTGAATTTGAGCATCGAAAAAGCCCAAATGGGCAAAGACGATTTTGAACTTTATGATGATAAGCCGTGGTTCAAAATTGATAATGCGGCAACTCTTTATGCCGCCGCACGAACAAAAAACTGGACAAGAACTTTCAGAACAACACTTGTTCTTGACGAAGATATTGACCCGTTAATTCTTCAAAAAGCACTTGACGACATTTCAAAGCGTTTTCCGTTTTTTTGTGTTCAGCTTCGTGACGGATTTTTTTGGAGCTATTTTGAACGCATTGACGAAATGCCGAAAATTGTTCCCGATTCAAACTATCCCTATCGTCCGATTGACCTTGGAGACAACAAAAGACCGTGTTTTCGTGTCCTTTACGGGAAAAACAGAATCATTCTTGAAGGCTTTCATTCGCTGACCGACGGAAGCGGTTCAAAGGTTCTTCTTTCAACGCTTGTGGCTCACTATCTTGAGCTCAAAGGCAAAAAAACCGAAACCGACGGAAATCTTGTTCTTTCAACAAAAGACAAGCCGAAAAAATATGAAGCAAGAGACGATTATTACACTTTTGCCGACCCGAACGCAAAGGCGAAAAATCCGCCGAGAGTTTCCGTTCATATCGGCGAAAATGCTCCTTTGCCGGGTTATGTTTCGCTTATTCACGGAATCTGCCGTGTTGAAGACCTTAAAGCGGCAGCAAAAAAATATTCGCTGACAATCACGGAATACCTCACGGCGGTTTTAATTTATACATATTTCAATACAGAACCGCACGACAAAAAACCGATAAGCGTAAGCGTTCCGATTGACTTGAGAAAACGCTTTCCTTCAAAATCACTCAGAAATTTTTGCTTTATGACGGACGTTTCCTTTGACCCGAAAGATAAAGACGAAGTAAGTTTTGAAGAAATTTGTGACGCAATAAGGGGCGAACTTGCAAAAAAAGCAACAAAAGAAGAACTGCTTTCGGCAATCAGCTCAAACGTCAGCGCAGCTTCAAATCCGGTTCTCAAAATTGTTCCGTATTTTATCAAGCGTATGTTTTTGAAGAATACATATGAAAAAGTTCAGCACACATATACCGCTTTCTTTTCAAATCTCGGTTCGTTTGATTTTCCGCCGGAAACGGCAAAGCACATTCTTCGTGCAGAAGCCTGCCTCGGAAGTACGCCATATCAGCATTTTGGCTGTGCGTCGGCTTCGGTCAACGGAATTTTCACATTTACTTTTTCAAGCGGAAACAGAAACACGGAAAAGCAAAAGTTCTTTTTCCGCTTTCTTTCTTCCGACGGCGTTTTGCTCAGGATTGAAAGCAACGTTGATTACAGGGGGTAACGGTTATGAGATGTTTAAAATGCGGCGTTGACCTTGGCGAAGAATACACACGCTGCCCGCTTTGCGGCGAAAAAGCTTCAAACGAACCACCGGTTCTTTCCGGCTTTAAAACTGCGGAATACCCGGTTTATGACGAAAAGGCGGCGTTTGAAAAGCCGAAATTCAAATGCGCTTTTCCGATGAAATATCTGCTTAGGGCTGTTCTTGTTCTTTGCGTTGTTTTTGGCGTTCTTTCGCTTTTCGGTTTCAAAATGCTTTGGACTGCGGGCGTTCCGATTGCTTTTGCCGTAACGTCGGCAATATACTTTGTTTTCGGTCTTTTTGAAAAAGGCAGACTTCTTCACAGCGGGGTTTCGCTTTTTTCAACGCTTCTTTGTTCGGTTTTGTTTTTGCTTGTTTCGCTCATTGCAAAAAGCGGCGTTACGGCAATGGTTGACAGCGTTCTTCTTTGCCTTGCGTTTTTCCTTCTCCTTTGGGCAATCAAGCCGAGCCGAATGAAGGAACAGATGAAAGCATTGTTTGTTTTGTAATTTTCTCCTTGAATATTGAATTTTCAAAAAAACAAAAACCTGCCGCCTTCGGAGCAATCCTTTTGGCGGCAGGGCTTTTTTGTTTTGGGGGCCATTGATGATTAATTATCAGTCAGCGTTTTCTTCTTCAATTTTGTCAACAACTTCCTGCGGAATCGCTTCGCCGTGTTTGACAAAGAGTATGCAGAACATACACATCAAGAATGCTATCGGGCAGTAATAGAACAGCGACATATACGTTCCGCTGACCATTGCAACAAAGCCGTATACGATCGGTGATGCAATCTGAGCGGAGAAGGTTGCGGTGTAATAATAACCGGTGAACGTTCCAACCTTTTCAAGTCCGCCGATTTCAAGAACAAGCGGAAGGGTGTTAACGGTGATGAACATATTCGCCGCACCGCCGAGAATAAGAACCGGGAAAATCAGCACGCCGAGAATTTTTACAACGCCGTCAACGGCTTCCATAATGTTTGTCATTGCAGCTGCGTAATCACCGTCGGCAACGTCCTTTTCAAGTACGTCACGGCTTGTTGTAATGAGCGATTCGTGGCTGTATACGCCGTTTGTGCTTTCCTTGAGCGCTGCGTCAACTTCAGCATACGGGCTTTCCTCTGTCGGGTTTTTGAGGTACTCGACGTAGCCTTCAAGGTCAAGCGTAACAAAGGTTTCACTGCCGTCGGTTTCGGCAGCCTTTTTGTTTGCGGTGTTGATGTCGTTCATTGCACCTTCAATGTTTGCATAAACCTTGTTTGCGGCAACATACTTTCCGCTTGAAAGTCCGTCAGAAGCAAGCATTACGGTGAACACGCCGAAGAACACAACAAAAACGGCAAGGAAGGTGCAAAGACCTGCCATGATGGTTTTCTTTCTTCCCCATTTTGTTCCGAGCTTTCCGGCCGGGATTGCGGCGGCACCGGAGCAAAGGCCGAAGATTGCCATGAGAATTGTTGCCTTTGCGGTTTTAAGGTGAAGAATTTCTGCGGCAAAAAGTGAGAAGAACGTTGTGATTGCGTTTGATGCGCAGAAAAGGAAGAACAGCGAGAAGAGCATGAAGATAAGACTCTTGCGTTCTGCTTTTGAAAGTTTGATTGCTTTTTTTGCTTCCTTTTCGGCTTTCTTTGCTGCCTTTTCGGCGGCACGTCTTGCCTTTGCGTCCATCGCCTGATTCTGGTCGGCTTTGATGTGGATGCTTGTATCCTCCTCCTTAACGAAGAAGAGAAGAACAAGCGAACCGATAACCATGACGACCGAACCGATCATGAAAACGATTGGGAAGGTTTGAGCTTCGTCGGTGTAATGACCGAAAAGGGCAACATAAATAACGCTTGCGATTGTTCCGGCAACCATTCCGATAAGGCTGCCGACAGAACCGGTGAGGTTGATTACGGCGTTGCCCTCGGAACGAAGTTCCGGCGGCGTAAGGTCGGGCATGAGCGCAACGACGGGTGCACGCCAAAGCGACATTACAAAAACAAAAAGAATGATGACCGCCATTGTTGCGGCAACGCTGTTTGTTTTGAGCGCAACAATCGGAATGAGGGTGAACAGTACTGCGGAAATCGGTGCGCCGGTAACGATGAACGGACGGCGTTTTCCGAGCTTTGAATGGCAGCGGTCGGAAAGCTTTCCGAACGTCGGCTGAAAAATAACGCCGAAAATATTATCGAACGTCATGATAATTCCGATGAACAGCGGAACAAGCGTAATGCTTGCACCGAAGCCTACGTCCTCACCCTGCGCTCTTGCAAGATTTGCAAGCCACGGGAGAGCCTCGTTAAGCTTTGCGCTGAGGTTTGTTACAAAATCCGAAGCGGAAAGCAGGCGGTTGAGGATTTTTGTAACGTACGGGTCATAAATTGCCCATGCGATTGACGATGCCATAAAGCCGAAGCCGGTAAGAATCGTCAGCTTGTAATTGAGCTTTTGCTTTTTGGGCGCAGCGGATGTGCTTTTTGTTTTTTCTGACATTTTTTGTTTTCTCCTTTTCACTCAAAAACGGGAACGGGCACAAACCCGTCCCCGTTTAATTAACGCTTAAAAATCAATCGTCTGCGTTCTGAACTGCTTCATCAAGCCATGAGGTGTCCTCATCCTTTGAAACTTCGCCGTGCTTAACACGGGTGATGATGAGAAGTCCTACAACAAAAGCAAGGGCGCAGAACAGGAACATAAAGTTGTAATCGTTATCAAAAAGACCGATAAGAAGTCCGCAAAGAATCGGGCCGGAAACGGCAGCCGAGAAGGTTGCGGTGTAATAATAACCGGTGAAGGTTCCGACAAACTCTCTGCCGCCGATTGCAAGAACAAGCGGAAGAGTATTGATGTTGATCATTCCGACGCACGCACCGCCAACAACAAGGGCAATCCAGAATGAAACCCATGTGACTGTGCTCTGGTTTCCGAAAATCTGAGAAACGGCAAGATATATTCCGAAGAATACGATGCAGCCGATGAGACCGATAACAATCGTCTTTTTGCGTCCGATTTTTCTGCCGAGAGTACCTGCCGGGATACCGAACGCAGCGAGCGAAACGGCAAATACCGCCATCATGAGGGTTGAGTAAATCGGCTTAACCGCAAGGGTTTCTTCCGCAAAGTTAGTAAAGTTCGGGATAATAGCTTCGGTTGCGTTGCAGATGAAGAAAAGGGCTGCAAGCATGAGAAGAAGGCTCTTTCTTTCTCCCTTTGAAATCGGAAGGTCACGGATTTTGATTTTCTTTGGCTTTTCGCCGTCTGCGGTTTCAAGTTCAACTGCGGCGGAAAGGTCATACTTCTTGTTCTTTTTATAGAAAGCAACAAGAGCAACAAGGCTGAGCACGGCAATGATTGCGGCAACAACAAAAATCGGGGTGTAGTTAACGTACTGAACAACACCGTCAACAACAAGAACTCTTTTTTGAGCAAGGGTCACGCCGTCAACAACAAAGGTGTCGTGCTTACCTTCAAAGAATACTTTGAATTTTTCGGCAAGGTCTGCCGGGCATTCATAAAGGCCGGTAACGTTTCCGAGTTTGTCAACAGCGTCAACAATAATGCTGCCGTCCGGATTGGTTGCAAGAATTTGGCCGAGGGTGTTGGTTTTTGCTTTGAGCATTTCTGCCATACCGTTAAGACCTACAAGACCGGCAACGGTTGAAACAAGAGTACCGATGACAAAGCCGAGAACCTGACCGATACCGCCCATGATATTGATAACGGCATTTGCGTCACTTTGAAGATTTGAGGGAGTGAAGTCAGGCATAAGCGAAACAACGGGCGAACGCCAAACGGACATGACAAAGTTGAAGCAGATAACAACCGCCATCATGAGGGCAATGCTCAACACAATAGCCTTAACCGAAAAAGCAACAACCGGAATGAAGCAGAAAAATACTGCGCAAATCGGAAGGCCGATGATTATGTAAGGCATTCTTTTTCCGAATTTTGACTTTGTTCCGTCGCTCTTTTTGCCGAAGAACGGCTGGAAGATTACGCCGAAGATGTTGTCGATTGTCATAATTGCGTTGACAATAAGTGGAACCGAAAGCCAAGCAAGAGCGGGCACTTTTTGATGAAAGGCATCAATTCCGCCTTCGGCGGCAAAAAGTTCGGTGAACTTAGCTTTGAGAATTACGGGAACATATGAATTGTAGATTGACCACAAAAGCATACACGCCATAAAGCCCAAGCCGATTAAAAAGGTTCGCTTGTAATTAAGCTTTTGAGTCTGGGGTGCAGAAGCTGCGCCCTTTGTTTTTTCAGACATTGGTATTTCCTCCGTTTTCAAGTGGGATAATGGTTTTGCCGGCTCATGAATATCTGTTATCCGTGTCAACAGTTTTCAAACAGCAAGACAGCAGACACAAATGAGCATGACTTTGGCTTATTATACTATAAATCGCCGGACATTTTCAAGAAAAAAGCGACTTTGTAAAATTTATCTACTTAATGCACAAAAATGAACCGTCTTTTTTGTTGACAAATGTTGAGAAAAAGGCTTCAAAAAACTTTTTTCAGCCGAAAAAGATAATTTCATCAAACCTTTTAAAATCAAATTACTCAAAAAGCAGGCAATGTAATTGCCGCAACCGTCTTTTTCGGTTGCGGCAATTATTGCTAACTGTGAGTGCAAATACTGACAAAGAGATTTTTCGTCGGTATTTGTGATTATCCGTTAACAAACGGTTACTCTGCTGTTGAATTAATAGTGCTTTGCTCCGCAGGGGCAGGTGCTTCTGAATTTGAACAGCTTCCAGAAGAAGCGGCAGATTGCATAAAGAACTCTCATAATCCACGATGTTTTGTGGCAGATACAGCCGCAGTCTGTTGAGGGATGATTTGAGATGTCTGTTTGGCAATCGTCGCATTTTCCGTCGCCGTCATTATCACGGTGTGTCGTTTTTTCAATATATTCGGTTGCAAGAAGCTTTCCGCAGCGTGTGCAGGTTGACTGTTTTTCTCCGCGGTTCTTGCAGGTTGCTTCTTTTGTAATTACCCATTCGCTGCGTTCATGACCGAGAGCACGAATGATTTCGCCCTTCTTTTCCGTTCCGCAAACGGTGCAGGTATAGGTTGAATATCCGTCATCAAGGCAGGTTGCCGTGCTTTTTGAAATTACATAATCATGTCCCTTTGCGTCAACAAGCTCTTCTTCAAAAACATATCCGCAGCCGGCGGTGCAATTTTTATATCTGTGACCCTTTTCGGTGCAGGTTGGTTCCTTGTCAACAATCCAATCGCTTTCCTTATGGCTGAGTTTTCGAAGGTCCTTTGTAACTTTAACGCTGCAGCCTTCACGTTTGCAGGCTCTTTCGGCAAGACCTTTGTTTGAACAGGTGGCTTCGGTAACCGTTACCCAATCGCTCCAATCATGTCCGAGTGCGGTTCCGTATTCTTTGATTGTGTCGGTCACATCGCAACGGTCGCATTTTGAAGTTTTGCTTGAAATTCCCGTGCAGGTTGCGTTTCCGTCGGAAACATAATTTGAGAATGTGTGGCCGAGAGCGGAACCGGGAACTTCACGTTCGTTTTCGGCTTTTCCGCAAATGTCACATCCGGCTTTTTCAACTGCATTTTCAAGGCAGGTTGCCTGCTTGATTATTGTGTAATCTTTGAAAACATGGTCGTTTGTCACGGGAATAACGTCGCCCTTTTTAACAACGGCATTGCATTCATCGCAGCGTTGGTCTCCGGTATATCCTTCCTCTTTGCAGGTTGCCGCTTTAACGCTTGCTTTGTCAAGCGAATAATTGATATGGCCGGTTGCGTCGATTGTTACGTCGCTGAAAACCTTTTTGCACACCGTGCAGGAAACAACACGTTTTCCGGCCTTTGTGCAGGTTGGAGCAACATATTCAGTAACACCGTAATTATGGGCAGCAGCCGGAATTTCTGTTCTTGAGCTTTCGTCAATATTTCCGCAAACGCTGCATACCTTTACTTTTTCGCCGCCGGTTTCGCAATTGATTTTTTCCGAACCGACGTTTTTCCACTGATAGTTATGGCCGAGAGGAGCAACGATTTCGCTTTGAGAAACCGGCTTTCCTGTTGCTTGGTCAACACAGCCTTCACGAAGGCAGTGCCTTTCACGCTCTCCGCCTTTTTCGCAATCGGCCGCTTCGCCAACAAGTTTCCATTCGCTCCATTCGTGACCGAGAGCCGAGCCTTCGGCATTAAGGGTTTCGGTTTTTTCGCAGCGTGCCATTATCGGCTTTCCTTCGCTGTCAAGCTCACCGGTTGCAAATTCACGTTCACACCTTGCGGTTCTTGTTCCGTCTTCGGTGCAGGTTGCATCGTCGTTATAAACATAATCTCTGTACAAATGTTTGAGAGCGGAGCCGTTATCCGGAACGTTTTCTTCCTTGTATCCGCAGCCGTATACGCAAGAGCCGTGTTTTGTTCCGTCTTTTTCGCAGG
This sequence comes from uncultured Eubacteriales bacterium, assembly GCA_934552855.1. Taxonomy (GTDB): domain Bacteria; phylum Bacillota; class Clostridia; order Oscillospirales; family Acutalibacteraceae; genus UBA6857. The sequence goes on from CAKTEU010000032.1 coordinate 9,864, forward strand.
TTGCGTTACCGTCCGAAACCCAGTATACAATATTGTGAGCCGGTTTTGAATTCGGGTCGGCAACGGTTTTCTTTGCTTTTTTGCAAATCTTGCAAAGGGCAGTCATTGTTCCGCCGGTTTTGCAGGTTGCGTCATTGTTTGAAACATAAAGTTCGCTTTCGGTTTCAGGGTCGGGGAAGCTGTGTTCACCCTTTGTTCCTTCAACATAACGGTAATCAACATTTCCGCAGCCGTAATCACAGGCCGCTTCCTCAATTGCATCGGCAAGGCAGGTTGCGTCGCTTATTTTTTCATAATTTGTAAAGCTGTGAGGAATTTTTGTGTTTACCGCTTCAACAGTGATTTCATTTTTACACATTGAGCAGATTCCGCTTTTTGTTCCGTTCTTTGTGCAGGTTGCGTCACCATTATAAGAATAAGCAACATCATGCGCAAGTTTTGTTCCGGGTTCTTCAACAGTACCTTTTTCAAAACAGCGTCCGCAGATTCCGGTCTTTGTTCCGTTCTTTGTGCAGGTTGCATCGTTGTTATAAACATATCCTTTGAAGTCATGTCCGAGAGCCGAACCTTCGTCGGTCTTTGTTTCTTTATACTTGCATTTGTCAAAACGGACACATTTGCTGCTGAGAGTTCCGTCCTTTGTGCAGGTTGCGTTGTTGTCTGAAACATAGCCGTCTTCCGGACAATCGTGACCGAGCGGCACACTGTTTTTAACGTTTCTTATATCAAAAGTATCGCAGCGTGAACACTTGGCTTTTTCCTTTGCCGGCTCGGTGCAGGTTGCGTCAAGATATGCGGCGTATGCCGAATCTTCATACTTATGACCGAGAGCATTAAGTTCGGTAACATTTTGATTTTCTTTGCAAACAGAGCAAACCTGTGCTTTTAAACCTTTTTTGACGCAGGTCGGCTCAGTAATTGTTGTCCAGACATTGAGGGTATGAGGAGCAAGGGGAAGAGTTTCAACCGTCAGAGTTGCCGAACAGTTTTTGTTGAGACACTTTTTATAGGTTCTTCCTTGCTTTTTGCAGGTTGAATTTTCGGTGAAAATTTCATCCGACCACTTGTGACCCGACCTATTAATAACTTCGGATTGATATTTTGTTTTGTATTCACAGCCGTCACGCTTGCAAAGGTGTCTTCTTAAACCGTCACTGTCGCAAGTGGCTTCGGTTGTGATTTCCCATTCTGTCCAGTCATGGCCGAGAGCGGAGGTTTCAAAGCCTGTGTCACCGCCGTTATTCGGGTCGGTCTTATTGCAGTTTGAGCAGATGTACTTTTCAATTCCTGTGCTTTCGCAGGTTGCCGGGGTTGTGTCTGTTCTTACATAGTTATGACCGATGGGACTGATTGTTTCGGTCTTTGTGTCTCCGCAAACATCGCAGGTGTAATAAATTGTTCCTTCGGTTTCGCAGCCGGCATTAATTTTCCTTGTTTCCTTCCAGTCGTGACCGGGTGCCGTCTGGCCGGGTCTGTATTCGCTGTATCCGCAGGAGCAGGCGTAATAAAGCTGTCCGTCTTTTTCGCACTTGGCCTCGGTGTCTTGTTTCGAGTCGTGCACAAGTGTATGTGCGGTTGCGGTGAATACGGGTTTAATTTCAAGGTCGCTTTTAACAGAAGTGAATTCACTGTCCCATTTTTCAAAGGTATAGTGGTTTTTATTGTCGTATGCCTTTTCCGGCTCGGCAGGTTCATTTGCACTGTTTCCGTAATAAACGGTTTGATTTGAGATTACAGTTCCTTCGCTGTTATAGAATTTTACGGTATACTTATTGATATCCCACTGTGCATAAAAGTGGTCGTCATAAAGAGCCGTGTGGTTGTCTTCAACCTTTGTTCCGCCGTCCTGCATTGTGTAGATGCCTTTGAAAGTATAGCCGTCTCTCGTTGCGGTCGGGGGATAGGTCGCGCCGCTGTTGAGCGTTTTGTTGATATCTGCGTTCAAAGCAGAACCGTAGTAAGCCTGATAATTCGTTTTTGAAAGCGTTCCGTTGTTCGGGTCGAGGGTAACGTTTTCCTTCTGGTTTTCAATGTTAAAGAGCTTTTCGGCCGCTCCGGAGTAAGAATTGTTTGCGTCGGCAACTCTTACGATGAGCTGACCTTTGAACATATCGGTGTTTGAAACCTTTGCGCCCTCGCCGACGGAAACCGTAAAGTCCGCAACATGGCTCTTTTCAATCGAAAGGCCTGTGTTTGCAATATTGTTGTTATCCTTTGAAAGCTTTTTGATTTCGGCGGTGTATTCCGTTCCCATAACAACGCCGTACTGGTCTTTTGCAACAACCGAACCGATAAGGTCGTTGGAGCTGTTGATTTCCTTCGGAACGAACGTTTCGGAGGGAGCGTTTTTCCACTCAAAGGTTTTTGCGTAAGGATAGTTGTCGTTCGGCATATCCCAAATGACTGTTTTGCGCTTATCCTGACCTTGAGCCGCAAGCTTCCAGATGCCTTCCGAGCTGTAGCCCGTGAGCTGAGTATAATTTCCGGCGGACGAACCTACCCAAAGGCTCTTCGGCCAACATTCAAAGTTGTTGGTGCTTGCAATTCCGCCGCAGTCGATGTCAATACGGGTCGGGAAACCGTCAAGAACAAATTCCAAAACCTTGTCTCCGTTGGGATCAACAAAAGTTCCCGAAGCAACGGGCATATCAATGTGAGCTTCTTCGCCCGTTCCGTTATTCGTCTTATAATAGAAGCCGATCCACGCTTCGTTCGTCCGGTTGTTCCACCAGCGGTTATTTCTGATTTCGGTAACAAGCTTGACGTAATACTTTCCGGTAGTGAAGTTTCCGTATGCGAACGAATTTACGTTTTCACTGTAAGAAAGCTTCGTCTGCTGAGGATTGAAATAAATATCTGACCAGCCGTTTGCATCACTGCCGTTGTATCGCTGCGGTTCGATAAACATAAGGTAAATTTCGGTTTTTCCTTCGTTCTTTGCTTTTTTAACCGCCGCAGTAATATCACGGGAAATTGTTGAAGCCGAAGTAGAAAGATCCTTTGTTGAAATTGTTCCGATACTTTCCGTTGCGCCAAAATATGTTTTTGCTTTGGCAATATCCGGAGTGCCTGTTCCGAACGAATCGGCATAATGTTGCTTTGATTGATCACCTTTATTCGCAGTCATTCCCGGGATTTTTGATGAGTCATCAATGCTGTAAATATCGGCAGTAACGTTTGTGTTTGACGGATTTGCACGCCATGCGCTTGTTACAAACGAAACGTTTGAAGCCGAAGCGGGTATGCTTGAAATATCAAACTTTGCAAAAACAGCTGTGGTATTTCCGTTTGAACCGTCGCTGCAGATTGTCTGTTTTGTGTCTGATCCACGACCGATATTACTTCCGTAGTACATGGTTACAACTCCGGAATGGGCAACTTCCTTTGAGCCGGCTTCGGTGTAATTGAGACTTGCGTTTCCATAGAAAACATTGATATCCGACCACGAGGGGCTGCCGTTGTATGACCTCGGGTTGAGGAAGGCAAGGCAAAGCTTTGTCTGTCCGGCTCTCAATGCGTTATTGACGGCTTCGGTAATATTGAAGCCGTACCACTTCGTCTGGTTCTGATCCATGTCCTTGGTTCTCATCACCGCAATTGCAGGCTGGTTCAAAACGCCGATTGAGGCTTTGGCGCAGTTGGCGCTGGTATAGCTGTTAGCCCTAAAGTCTGAACCGAAAATATTGCCAAAGTAGTTGTTTGTTGCCTCTTTTACATCGGGCCTTTTGCTCGGACTTATCGAGAAAATTTCAAGAAAGGCTTCTCCGTTATAGTTGCTGTTGCCGGAATTTTTTGCGGCGATATCAAGCCTTGCGTTTTCAACGGGAAAATTCATTCCCGAAAGGTCGTAATCAATAAATCCGATTGACGTTTGATCTCTCGCTCCGTCACTGCAAACGGTGAATGTTTTTGCACCGCCGTCATACCTTCCTCCGCTTGAGGAAATAATTGCCCAGCCGCTGTTGAATTTTTGTTTTTCTCCGGCAGCGGTAACATTGACGGCCGCAAACGGAACCGCAGTCAGAAGCATCAGCACGGCAAGAAACATTGAAAGAGTTTTCTTTCCGAAATGCTTTTTCATTTTTTAGTACCTCCGTTAAAAATTTTTTTGCATAAATATATACAAATAGATTTTATCATATTTCACTAATTATTAGCAATTATTAAAAGCACCAAAATCTTTGCCGTTCATATGGATAATATGCATAAGCGTTTTCTTTGTCGATTTTAAAAAGGCATTAAACAGCAGAAATAGACAAATACAACGCTTTTTTTTCTTTAAAAATGTCAATTGAATATATGCGCTTTAAATCTTATAATATATATTGACTATTAACCAATCGGAGGAAAAAAATGAAAATTTTCTTTTTGGCTTTATTCATTGCGGTGAGTGTTGTTCACCTGGCTGCAAGCTTTGTCAGCAACAAAAAACTCAGGGCAATCACAAAGGGTTTCATTCTTCTTTTTCTTTTGCTTTACTATCTTTTTGCGTCCGAAACAAAAAACGGCGTGCTCATTGCCGCAATCGCAACAAGCTGGCTCGGAGACGTACTTTTGATACCACCCGGAAACGGCTGGTTCGCCGCCGGCGGAATAAGCTTCATGATTTCGCACTTTTGCTTTATCGCCGTTTATGTTATGGAAGTTGACTTTTCGCTTGTCAACCCCATTCTTACGGTTTGCGCCGCTTTGATATATGTGCTTCTTATTGCACTTGTTTTCAAAGCACTCAAACCAACAACACCGAAAAAGCTTTACGGCGCAATGATTTTTTATCTTTTCTGCAACGCTTCAATGAACATTTTTGCGTTCATGCTTCTTCTTTCAAATCCGTGCGTTCCAACAGCACTTACATATATCGGTGCAGTATTCTTTTTTGCTTCGGATTCGCTTTTGTTCCTCACAAAGTTTTATAAAAAGCCGATGTGGCGAGACCATTTTCCGGTCATGATCACATATATAATTGCCGAATTTTTGATTACACAGGGAATCATGATGCTCAACGCTCTGCCTTTCGGCGGATAAATTTTACTGTTTTTAAAAGGAGAAGACATGAAGTACATTTTTATTATTAACCCGAAAGCCGGTGCAGGCGAAAACGAAAAAACCGTTCGCACGGCAATTGAAAAACTTCCGCAAAAGGAAAGCTGTGAAGTTTATCTCACAAAAGCTGTGGGCGACGCAATGGAATACGTCCGCAAAAAAAGCCAAAGCGAAAAAAACGAAAGCTTTGTTTTTGTTGCCTGCGGCGGCGACGGAACAATCAACGAGGTTATGAACGGCGCAGCCGGAAACGAAAACGCCGCCGTAACGTGTTATCCCTGCGGAAGCGGAAACGACTTTGTCAAGTGCTTTGGCGGAAGCGAAAAATTTTCCGATCTTTCGTCGTTACTTGAAAAAAATCCCAAAAAAATTGACCTTCTCAAAGTCGGCAACCGATACAGCGTTAACGTTACAAACTTTGGTTTTGACACAACGGTTGCAATTACAATCAACAAAGAGCGTGAAAAAACCGGTCACGGAAACAAAAACGCATATACAAAAGGCATTGTTACCGCCCTCATCAAAAGCATGAAAACCGAATGCATTGTTATTGCAGACGGCGAAACGCTCAATCCGGACGGAAAGCTTCTTCTTTGCACTGCGGCGAACGGTCAGTATGTCGGCGGTTCGTTCAAATGCGCCCCGAGGGCAAAGGTTGATGACGGACTGATGGAAGTCTGCCTTATAAAGCCGATTTCCCGCCTTCGCTTTGTAAAAGTTTTAAAGCCTTATACCGCAGGCGAACACCTTGACAGCGAAGAGATGAAAGACATAATTGTTTATCGTCAGGCAAAAAAGCTTGAAGTAATTGCAAAACCCGGTTTTGCTTATTCGCTTGACGGAGAGATTATATATTCCGACCGTTTCACGATTGAGCTTGAAAAGGGTGCAGTCAACTTTATTGCACCGTAAGGGATTTTTAAAATATCGAATTAAACAAAAACCCGATAGATTTCAACGAACGAATTTCTATCGGTTTTGTTTTTGGCAGTGATGAATGTTTTGGAAAATTAAAGTTAGAACAAATTTGTTACGTTTGCACCAAAACACTTCATAAACCGCAGGTGCGCTTCATATTGCTCAGCAACGCTTCATATCGCCTTGGCGATACTTCATTTGCCGAAGGCAAGCAAAACGGCCGCCGCGTTTTTGCGGCAGCCGTTTGTGTTTATTTGCGTTGTTTTTACTTTGCGGTTCTGACCTTTGCAATCGGCGAATACACACTATATACATTTTGGCCGGAAACCGTTTTTGCGGCTCTGACTCTGAATTTATAAACGGTGTTCGCCTTGAAGGTCAATTTTGCTTTTTGAAGCTGCTTATTTTTGATTACGGCGGTCGGTTTTCTTACCGATGAAACCGTTACCCACTTTTTGCCCTTTTGAACCTGAACTTCATATGTCTTTGCGCCGGCAACCTTTTTCCAGGTGAGGGTTAAGGCATTCTTTTTAACCTTTGTCGCATTGACTTTTGTTATTCTTGAAAGGCCGGAAAATGCCTTTGTTTCTGCGGAATACTCTCCGTTGAGGTCGGCTGTTGCGCCGAGTGCTCTGATTCGGAATGTATATGTTTTGTTTGCAGAGATATATCTCTTTCCGATGAGAGCCTTGTTTTCGGAAACGGTGCGAACGGTTACCCATTTTCCGTTTTTGAGCATTTGAACTTCATACTTCTTTGCTCCGGCAACCTTGTTCCAAGTGAGGGTGATTGAATTTGCGGTTCTTGCTTTTGTTCTTACGTTTGTAACTTTTGCAAGCCTTGAAGAAGCGGTGATTGAAGCGTACTCTCCGCTTTCGCCGTTTGCCGATGCCTTAACTCTGAATTTATAGGCCGTTCCGGCTTTGAGACCGGTGAAGGAAGCGGTTGTTCCCGAAACCTCCTTTGCAATCCACTGTGAGCCGTTGTAATACTCCGCAACATAGCTTTCTGCGCCGAGAACGCTGTTCCAGGAAAGCGTTACGCTTTTGTTTCCGGCTTTTGATTTGAGTCCGGTAACTTTTGCCGGAACAATTTTGAAGCTGATGTTTACGTCTGCGTCTTTAATTGCGCCGTTCAAATGAAGAACGCCGTAAGCCGTTCCGATTTGAACGTTGTTTTCAAGTTCTGCGGTGAATTGATAGGCAGGGATTTTAACTTTCTTTCCGTTAACTGTGACCGTTACCGAAGAGGGGAAAACCTCTTTTCCGATGTATACGCCGTTTGCGGCTGAAGCGTCTGTGATGTTTACGGTTGTCGGTTCGCCAAGGAAGTTTTCAACAACAACCGCTGCAGTATAAAGGAACGGCGGAACGATTGTTGTCTTTTTCTCGTTGAGTTTTGTCAAAACTTTTTCAACGGGAACTTTAAGCGATGCGTTGGAAAATCCGGTTTGGAAGGGGGCTTTGGTGTCGCATTTTACAATTGCCGGAGTGCCGAACCAGTTTTCAAGGAAGTTATAAACAATGTTATAAAGAAGAACGGAAATATTCAAAGAACCAAAGTCTTTTGAAAATCTTACAACGATAAGGTCAAAAGCCTTTTCCATGTCAAAATTCAAAATTGCGTTGAGAACGCCTTTGAAAAATTCTTCGCTCTTATATTGGGTTTTGCTGCCGGTCATGTTCCAAAGCTTTGTTGTTCCGATAATCTTATCAAGTTTTGCAAAGCAGGAATCGTTTTTTGAAACGCCCAGGTTGAGTGCTTTTGCAAAGCCCTTTTCAAAAAGGCAAAGGTTGAGAACATCGTTTGCAACCGTCCAAACGCTCTTTCCGCTGCCCGGACCGTAACCGAGGTCAAAAATCATGTTTGCGGCGTATGCAAGATAATCTCCGAGAACATTTTCATATGAAGCCGCCTTTTCGTTAACGGGAATGTTATTCTTTTTTGCCGCAAGAATAAGGACAACACGAAGTGCTTCGGAAAGATCCTTGCAGGAGGAAATTGCCGCCGCATATTCGTTTATCTCTGCGTCACCGCTGTTGGCTTCGGCAACACTGTTCATGATATATTTGAGAATATCGATCGGTTTTGCGTTTTCGTTGCCGAAAAAGTGATTTGAAAGATATCTCAAAAGCTTTGCATAGTTTTGACCGAGAAGTTTGATGTCGCTGCCCTTTGTCCAACCGTCAAACTTCGGGAAAAAGGCGCAGATAATATAGCCGTGAATATTGTTGAGCTGATCTTTGAGTCCCTTTGAAGAATCAAGCGGAAGGTTGTCCGTGTCAATATTCTGACCGTTGAACTCCATGATTTCGGAAAGCTTTTGAAGGGCTTCGCCTCTTGCTTCAATATTGATGCTCTTGATATCTTCAATGAAATAGTTTTTCCAGCCGCTTTCAAGCACGGCCGAGAAAAGCTGGTCAACGGTGATGCCTTTGCTGAGCTTCAAGCCGGGAAGATATTCTTTGAGAAGTTTTGGAAGAAGGTCGTCAAAAATGAATGCATCAAAGTCTGAAAGTGCTTTTTGATATGCGGCGTTATAGCCTTCGGAATCGGAATTTTTGTCATATACAAGCGAAACAAGAAGGTCTTTGATAATTCCGGAAACGCCGTCTTTTCCGATGATATCGTCAAGATTGAAAACATATTTGAATGCGCCGAGGTCAAAGGACTTATCCATAACTTTTGAAAGAATAACAGCGTTTGCACCGAGGGCTTCAATGAAGTTATAGATAATTTCTCCGTCCCTGCTTCCCCGTGAAAGTCCGCTTTTCCAATTGCCGAGCGAGAAGTTATAAATATCGCCGAGAAGAGCTTTTGCGGGTATTCTAAGCGGAATAAACAAGGTGCTTTTTTTTACGTCAAGAACGTTTTTCTTGAGCGAGTCAAGCGTTTTGAGAATGCCGTTAACGCTGTTGAGGTCGATTGTAAGACCGATGCGTTCAATTGTTTTTTTGATGTTCAGCTTAACGGCAAGCACTTCAACGTCTTTGTCGATATTTTTATCAATTTCTGCGTTGAGATTTGCCTTTGCAAGAACGCCGTCGATATAATCAAGAGCCACCGACGCATTTTCGTTGTTTGAAGTTGAAAGAAAATACTGTGCGCCAAGCGACGGCTTTGTTTCTCCGTCAGACGCAAACGCAAGCGTTACCGTTGAAAAAGCCATCAAAACGCAAAGAATTACGCTGAGCGCTTTTTTCAATGTTTTGTTCATGTATATTGCCTCCTAAAAATAATCTGATGCCGAAAATTTTACACCCGACACCTAAAGGTGTTTATTAACAAACCGTTTTTATACGGTTTCCGAACCCATAATACAACATTTTTCACCGCAGAGTCAACACGAAGTGTGCAAAAGGTTAAAAATTTTTAAAAATTTGTAAATTAGTAAACATTGTTAAAACAATTGTTGAAATTCAGGGAATATTTTACACTTCAAATTTTAAATTACGCTTAAATTTTTTGTGAATGCAAGTATATATCATATGGGTTGACCCGTACCGCAACGCACAGAATTTAATCTAATGTGTTAAATCCAACCGCACAATGCACATTATTTTTGCAGCAAAAAACGGGACTGTCGCATTTAGCGCAGAACAAAGAGTAAAAAGTCAAAATTAAAAATATAATTTACGGATGCCGTCAAAAAG
>CAKTEU010000033.1 GCA_934552855.1 uncultured Eubacteriales bacterium
AACGTGACCGTTTGCACTTGCATTTATTCTTGTGTTCATCTTTTACCGTCTTTCACCAACGTGCTCTCCCTCGCACGTTGGTGAAAGGCAGCAAAAGAACCGCATAGAAATAAACGTAAACAACATTCACTATCTCGACATATGTTTTTTCAAGGAGGACGCTTATGCGTATTTATGATATCATTGCAAAAAAGCGTGACGGCTTTGAACTTTCAAAAGATGAAATTGAATTTTTTGTGAAAGGTTATACCTGCGGCGAAATTGAGGATTATCAGGCCTCGGCTCTGCTTATGGCAATTTATATCAAAGGCATGACAGACGACGAAACAGCCGCACTCACAAGTGCAATGGCTCATTCGGGCGATATGCTTGATTTGAGCAGTGTAAAAGGTGTAACGGCAGACAAGCACAGCACCGGAGGTGTCGGTGATAAAACAACGCTTATTGTTGCCCCCGTTGTTGCGTCTCTCGGCGCAAAAGTTGCAAAAATGAGCGGCAGAGGTCTTGGTCACACGGGCGGAACGATTGACAAGCTTGAATCGATTGAAGGCTTTAAAACCGAACTTTCTTCAAAGGATTTCATAAATCAGGTCAAAGATATCGGCATTTGCGTAATCGGTCAAAGCAAAAATCTTGCCCCGGCGGACAAAAAAATCTATGCGCTGCGTGACGCAACGGCAACGGTCGGTTCAATTGCGCTGATTGCTTCTTCAATCATGAGCAAAAAGCTTGCCGCCGGAGCCGAATGTATTGTTCTTGACGTTAAAACAGGCAGCGGCGCTTTCATGAAAACCGTTGCAGACGCTGAAGAGCTTTCAAGAAAAATGGTTGATATCGGCAAAAAATGCGGCAAAAAGGTTGCTGCTTTGATTACCGACATGAACACTCCGCTCGGAAAAAACATCGGCAATGCGCTTGAAGTTAAGGAAGCGGTTGAAGTTTTGAACGGAAACGGCCCCGATGACCTCAAAGAAGTTTCGGTTGCTCTTGCTTCAAACATTATAAGCCTTGCAAAAAACATTCCTCTTGAAGAAGCCGAAAAGGAAGTTCGCCTCTCGCTTTCAAACGGTTCGGCACTTTTAAAGCTTTGCGAAATGGTTAAACTTCAAGGCGGAAAAGTAAGCGAAATTATTGACACGTCGCTTTTGCCTCAGGCAAAATTCAAGCATGAAGTTCTTTCCCCTTCAAACGGCTTCATAAGCTTTACCGATGCGGAAAAGATCGGCTCATCATCGGTTCTTTTGGGTGCAGGACGGGCAAAAAAGGGCGACCTGATTGACCCCGCCGCCGGAATAATTCTTCACAAAAAGACCGGCGACAAGGTTCAAAAGGGCGACGTTCTTGCAGAACTTTTTGCAAACGACGAAAGCCTTTTTGAAGAAAGCGAAAAGCTTTTCCTTTCCGCATATGAGTTTTCCAATACCGAGTCGAAAAAAGCACCGCTCATTTATGAGACGGTGAGATAAGTAAATCAAAAAAACAAACCGACAGATTTGACACTCATTTCTGTCGGTTTTATTATTCATTTCAAATTAAAATCCGCTTTCGGTCTTATTCAAACTCGGCAAAAACTTCACGAAGCTCGTCAATCACGTCGCTCGGAAGAATACCCGTTTTTGAATACTTATCGGCAAGGATATCCGCACAGTAGCCATGGATATACACCGCCGCATCGCAGGCATCAACCGGTCTTATTCCCTGAGCACAGAACGCAGAAAGTATCCCGGCAAGAACATCACCGCTTCCGCCCTTTGAAAGGCCGTTATTGCCCGAAGCGTTGACGTATACCCTGTCCGATTCAGGTGAAGCAACAACGGTGTTTGAGCCTTTGAGAACCGTAAAAACTCCGTGCTCTTTTGAAAAAGCATTCGCATAGGAAACTCTGTCTGCCTGAATAAGGTTAGTCTGAACACCCGTGAGTCTGCTCATCTCTCCGGGATGCGGAGTGAGAATGACGGGAGCGGAAACGTTTTCAAGCAGTGCTTTGTTGTTTGCAACAATATTCAGCGCATCGGCATCAATGACGACGGGAACTTTTGCGTTTTCCAAAACAGCTTTGAGAACCGCTTCGGTGTCGCTGTTCACGCCGAGTCCGCAGCCAATGAGAATTGCGTCAAAATTTTCAAGCGAAGCAACAAGCTTTTCGGTGCAGGAGGACGAAAGCGTTCCTTGTGCATTTCCTTCAAGCGGCATAAACAGCGTTTCTGTGAGCTTTGCGGTCATTGTATTGTAAATGCACTCCGGAAAAGCGCAGGTGACAAGACCGACCCCGCTTCTGAGTGCGGCTTTTGCCGCAAGTGCGGCGGCTCCGGGCATTGAGCGGCTTCCGCAAATTGAAAGGAGATGACCGAAAGTACCCTTGTGGGCACACGGGTCACGGTACGGAAAAAGATTTCCGATTTCGGTCTTATTATAGGTATACATTGAATTGCTGATGAAGTTATAGCTGTCCTCGGGAATACCGATGTTTGCGATGATTATATCGCCGCAGCAATCGGAAGCCGGATGAACGATATGCGCCGGCTTAAGCGCAGAAATTGCGATTGTGTAATCGGCAACAAAGCAGTTCGGATCACGGTATCCGCTGTCGCAATATACGCCGCTTGGAACGTCAATTGAAAATTTGAGACCGTTTGCGTTTGACATTTCGTTAATGAGGTTTTTCATGTCCTCTGCAATCGAGCCGTAAAAGCTGAAGCCGAAAATTGCGTCAACAACAACGTCTGCACTTTTAACGGTTTGGATAGCCTTCGCCCTGTCGGCATCGTACCAAACAGTGGGAATTGCAATATCCACCGCCATTTTATACATATACTCCGCTTCGGGGCTTGAGGGGTAGCCGGAAGCGAGAACGATACAAACGTTATAGCCGTTTTCGGCAAATTTTCTTGCAACAACAAAACCGTCGCCGCCGTTGTTGCCCTTTCCGCAGACAACAACAATGTTGCGCCTTCTTGTTTTTTCGCTTTCAATAATATTTCTGATGTTTCTTGTGCAGGCGGCTCCGGCGTTTTCCATCATGCGCTGATAGCTCAGCCCGTATTTAGCCGTGTATTTTTCAACCTGCTTCATTTCGTCGCAGTTGAGAAGTCGCATAAACAATCCACCTTTCGTCTTTTTTACCGTTTTATTGTATCATACTTTTACTTAAATTAAAATATTTTTTTGATTAACTCTTGAAAAAAAGTTCGATTTATGTTAAAGTATCAAAAGATAACGCAATGAAAAAGAGAGTAAGCGTTCTTTTTTCGTTTCAGAGAGGGGCGGCATGTGCTGAAAGCCGCTTTATCGAAAAAACGCTGAAGTTCACTTTGGAGCGGCAGGACTGAATAAAAGTAGGTCTTGACGGGCTATCCCCGTTAACGGATACAAGGAGTGTTTGCTTTTTGCAAAAATTAGGGTGGTACCGCGGAGTATTTTGATTTTCAGCTTCGTCCCTACTTATGTATGGGGCGAGGCTTTTTGTTTTGTCTCTATCGCATGAATATACAAATAAGAAAGGAATGATTTCAAAATGAAAGAACAACTTGAAGCAATCCGCAAAAGCGCGATTGAAGAGCTTCAAAAAGCTTCTGTTTTGCAGGATCTTGATTCGGTAAGAGTTAAGTTCCTTGGCAAAAAGGGCGAACTTACCGCAATTCTCAAGCAGATGGGCAAGCTTTCGGCCGAAGAAAGACCCGTTATCGGTCAGCTTGCAAACGAAATCAGAGCCGACCTTGAAGGAAAAATTTCCGGAAGAGTCGATTCAATCAAAGAAAGAATGCTCGAAGAAAAGCTCAAGAGCGAAAAAATTGATGTCACCCTCCCCTCAAACCGTGTTCCCCTCGGCCACAAGCACCCGCTTTCAATCGTGCTTGACGAGGTTAAGGATATCTTCTTCGGAATGGGCTTTTCCGTTGCCTCCGGTCCGGAAATCGAATGGGATTACTATAACTTTGAAGCGCTTAATATTCCGAAGAACCACCCGGCAAGAGACACTCAGGATACCTTCTATATTACAGAAAATATGCTTCTCAGAACGCAGACCTCGCCCTGCCAAATTCGTGTTATGGAAAAGCAGGCTCCGCCTATTCGTGTAATCGCTCCCGGCCGTGTTTACCGTTCGGATGCCGTTGACGCAACCCATTCGCCGATTTTCCACCAGATTGAAGGCCTTGTTGTTGACAAGGGGATCACCATGGCCGACCTCAAAGGCTGCCTTGAAGATTTTGCAAAAAGCCTTTACGGCGAAGACACAAAAATCAGACTCAGACCACACCACTTCCCGTTCACCGAGCCTTCGTGCGAAATTGACGTTTCCTGCTTCAACTGCGGCGGAAAAGGCTGTCCGATGTGCAAGGGCGAAGGCTGGATTGAAATTCTCGGCGGCGGAATGGTTCACCCGAAGGTTCTCAAAAACTGCGGCGTTGACCCTGACGTTTACAGCGGTTTTGCTTTCGGAATAGGTCTTGAAAGACTTGTTATGTTCCGCTTCAACATTGACGATATGCGTCTTCTTTATGAGAACGACGTCAGATTCCTCAACCAGTTTTAAGGAGGTGCTTTAAGAATGAATCTTTCAAAAAAATGGCTTCTTGATTTTGTTGATCTTGACGTAAGCGACAAAAAATTTGCAGACGAAATGACCCTCTCCGGTTCAAAGGTTGAAGCTTTTGAAGTTGAAGGCAGCGAGCTTTCAAACATCATCACCGGAAGAATCGACTCGCTCACCCGCCACCCGGATTCGGATCATATGTGGATTTGCTCGGTAAACGTCGGCAAAAACGAAAACATTCAAATTGTTACCGGCGCACAGAACCTTAAGGAAGGCGACGTTGTTCCCGTTGCAATGGACGATTCCTATGTTCACGGCGGACAGCACATAAAAAAAGGCAAGCTCAGAGGGGTTGAAAGCAACGGTATGCTTTGCTCGCTCGGCGAACTCGGTCTTACCGTTCACGACTTTCCCTATGCGATTGAGGACGGCATTTTTGTTCTCGGTGACGACTGCAACAAAACGCTCGGCATTGATATTCGTGAAGCAATCGGCCTCAACGATACCGTTACCGAATTTGAAATCACCTCAAACAGACCGGACTGCCTTTCAATCATCGGTCTTGCCCGTGAAGCTTCGGCAACGTTCGGCGTTCCGTTCAAAAAGCATGAGCCGACCGTTAAAGGCTCCGGCGGAGACGTTAATGAACACCTTTCGGTTGAAATTCTCAATCCCGAACGCTGCTATCGTTACTGCGGTGCGGTTGTTCAAAACGTTCGTGTAAAGCCCTCTCCCCGCTTCATGAGAGAAAGACTTCGTGCCTGCGGCGTAAGACCCATCAACAACATTGTTGACATCACAAACTATGTTATGCTTGAATACGGTCAGCCGATGCACGCTTTTGACCTTCGCTTCCTTGAAGGCAACAGCGTAATTGTCAGAACCGCAAAGAACGGTGAAAAAATTACGACCCTTGACGGCGTTGAGCGTGACCTCACCGAGGAAATGCTTGTAATCGCCGATAAAAACAAACCCGTTGCAGTTGCCGGCGTTATGGGCGGCGAATACAGTGGAATCATGGACGACACAAACACAATCGTTTTTGAAAGTGCCTGCTTCAACGGTCCGTCAACAAGAATCACCGCAAAGAAGCTCGGAATGAGAACCGAAGCAAGCGGAAGATACGAAAAGGAACTTGACCCGGAAAACTGTATGCCTGCCCTCCTTCGTGCGCTTGAACTTGTTGAAGAACTTGACGCAGGAGATGTTGTAAACGGCATTATCGACTGCGACAAATCTGTCAAAAAGGACAGAACGCTTCCGTTTGATCCGCAGTGGGTCAACGACTTCATCGGAATCAACGTTTCGGCAGAAGAACAGAAGAGAATCCTTGAAGCGATTGATTTCAAGGTTGAAAACGGCGTAATCACCGCTCCGTCATTCAGAAACGACATTGAGCATCAGGCCGATATTTCGGAAGAAATTGCACGTTTTTACGGCTATCAGAACATTCCGAACAGAAAGCTCGGCGGTGTTGCAAACGCAAAGCTTACCGCAGAACAAAAAATGGAACGCCTTGTTTCTCAAACGCTTCTCGGCTGCGGACTTTCCGAAATTGCAACCTTCTCGTTCATCAGCCCGAAGCATTATGACAAGATAAGACTTCCGAAGGACGACCCGAGAAGAAGCGGCGTTGTTATTTCAAACCCGCTCGGCGAGGACACAAGCGTTATGAGAACCACCGTTATCCCCTCAATGCTTGACGTTCTTTCAAGGAACTATAACAACAGAAATGCAGCAGCTTCGCTGTTTGAAATTTCAAACGAATATATCTATAACGGAACCGAAAAACTTCCCGATGAAAACGTTAAGGTTACCCTCGGAATGTACGGCGACGGAGTTGACTTCTTCTCGCTCAAGGCGGTTATTGAAGAACTTCTTTATGTTACCGGCGTTTCAAATTATGACGTTGTTCCCGTTACCGATGACCCGACCTTCCACCCCGGAAGAACCGCCGCACTCAAAATCGGCGACGTTCAGATAGGTTATCTCGGCGAAGTTCACCCGGCTGTTCTTGCAAACTACGGAATCGGCACAAAGGCATATATCGGACAGGTTGACTTTGCTTCGCTTATCAAGTACGGCAATCTCAAGCGTGTTTACAAGCCTCTTCCCCGTTTTCCGGCTTCAAGCCGTGACCTTGCTTTCGTCTGCGATATTGACGTTCCGGTTATGACGCTTGAAAAAGCAATTTCCGGCGCAGTGGGCAAGATTCTTGAAGACATCACTCTCTTTGACGTTTATGTCGGCTCACAGATTCCCGACAAGATGAAGAGCGTTGCCTTCAGCATCAAGATGAGAGCCGCAGACCACACTCTTACCGATGATGAATCCGACTCGGCAATGAAAAAGGCTATTGATGCGCTTGCAAAAATGGGCATCAAGCTCAGAAGCTGAGTATAAATAATTAACAAAACCGTACCTTTGGCACAAGTCTTTGGTACGGTTTTTTGAAAGGTATGATTTTATGTTATCGGAAAACGAACTTCAAAAAATCAACGAACTGAGCGTTGACAATATGGCGCTTTTGGAAGAAGAGCAAAAATGCGGCTGCTTTTACTGCGGTCGAATTTTTGATTCAAGTGAAATCAACGAATGCATTGAAGACGAAGGCGAAAGTGCCGTTTGTCCGTTTTGCGGAATCGATGCCGTAATCGGCGAAAAGGGCGGCTATGAAATTACGCCGGAACTTCTCAAAGAAATGCACGATTACTGGTTTTAAAATCCGCTCACTTTTTTCTCAGAACAATTGAAATAAAGTTCAGATATTTTCCGCCGCCGGCTTCCATCGACTTTCGATCGCCGACGGCGTATTCATTTTCCTGCTTAAGCCAGTCAGCCCAAACTTCGTCGTTGCTTTCCATCTCTTTAACAGAGATAACCTCGCAATCCCTGCTTTTTTGAACCATGTTTTTCCAATAGTCAACGTCATGCATATAATCAAGCTGCTCAGGTGTCCACGAAAGAAGAAGCTCTTTCGGAAGATTATCGTGGCAATCCTTTTTCATTCCCGGAATTGCAATATAGACATAGCCGCCTTTTTTCAAAAACGGAAGCAGTTTTTTGTCAAGATATTCTTCATCACGGCCAAAGTAATTATAAGAATCGGTGCTGACAATTGCATCAAAATATTCTTTTTCAAACGGAAGGTCGGTTGCGTCCGCCTTAACGGGAACAATTTTTCCCTCCGGCACATTCATTTCATCAAAAAACTTTTTGTTTTCCTCAGGGTCGCTCCAAAGGTCCGCCGCATAAACGGTGAAGCCGTATTCTTTTTGAAGAAACACCGAAGTCAGTCCCTGTCCGCTTCCAAGGTCGCAAACGGTTGCGTCTTTTGGTATAAGATTGTTTTTTAAAAGTTCTTCTTCAAGTTTTACGGGATTGGGTCCCATAATTTTTCCCTGAAGAAACGGTGTGTTATATTTTTCGCCGAGCGGATATTTCATTGTTTTTTCCTCCGATATGTTTTTATCAAACCGCCGTTTTTCAGCGTCGATTTGATTTATTGATTTTTGAAATGGTTTTAAATTTCTCTTTTTTTGAAAGCAGGTAGCTTTCGCTGTTTTCCGCATAGGCGTTTTCGCTTTGAAGCTTTTTGAAAGAAAACAGTCGTTCTTTTGAAAGTTCGCCTTTTTCAATTGCCGCCAAAACCGCACAGCCCGGTTCGCCGCTGTGACTGCAATCGGAAAAGCGGCATTTTGACGCAAGAGCTTCAATATCCGAAAAAGTTTTTTCAATGCCGGTTGAAGCATCCCAAAGCCCCAATTCACGCATACCCGGCGTATCAATCACAATTCCGCCGCCGGGAATGAGAAACATTTCACGTGACGTTGTTGTATGGCGGCCCTTTCCGTCGGAACGTATTGCGCCGGTTTTAAGCTTTTCTTCGCCCAAAAGGCGATTGATAAGCGTTGATTTTCCAACACCGGAAGAGCCGATAAACGAAGCGGTTTTTCCAAATGTAATATATGAACGAACGGCCGAAATGTCTTCATCAAATTGTGAAACGGCAATAACATCCGCACCGGCGGCAACAGAAAAAGCTTCTGCCTCTTTTTGAACAAGATCATTGCAAAGGTCGCTTTTTGTCAAAAGAACAACCGGTCTTGCCCCGCTTTCCCATGCGGCGCAAATATATCTTTCAAGCCGCCTGAGGTTGAAATTTCCGTCAAGAGCCATGCAAATAAATGCCGTGTCAACATTTGCAGCAACAACCTGTTCGCCGCTGCTTGTTCCGGCGGCACGGCGCAAAAAAGCACCCTTGCGTTCAAGAACGGCATGAATAACGGCGTTTTCTTTTTGCGGTTCAATCATAACAAAATCGCCGACAGCCGGAAAGGAAGCTGCGCTCAAAGCTTCATGGCGGAATTTTCCGGAAACAGCCGCAAGTGACTCTCCTTTTTCAAAAACCACACGGTAAAAGCCTTTTTCCTGCGCCGTAACCCTTGCCACGGTAAGATGCGGATATTCGTTTTTCAACGCCTCAAAACGGCCGTCAAAACCCCATTGTTTCATATTGTTTATTGTTTCATTCATGTTCCTTTTCACCTTCTTTTAAAAGCCTTTCGCAAAAGAAGGAAAGATATTTTTCAAAAGATTCGGAAATTTCATTTTTGTTTTTTGCTTCGTCAAAAAGTGCAAAATGAAAAAACATTGCCGAATAAAGAGCAAAAGCTTTTTGTTCCGGCATCAAAACGCCTGCCGAATTAAAAATGTCTTTCGCATAGCCGAAAGGACCGGAAACAAGATATTGCGAATAAAGCTTTTTCATTTCATCGCTTTTGAATTGCTCAACGGTCAGCATTTTTCGAAAGCATGACGGAAACTCCTCTTTTGTCCAATAATCAAACTGCGCACGAGTAAAAGCAATAAGGCTTGAAAGCGGTGTATTTTTATATTGTTCTTCGTCTGTTTCTATCGTGTTTTCCGGAACGTCAAATTCTTTCGCACGTTCATAATCAAGCTTTTCCATCCTTGAAACAATGTTTTCAAAAATGTCTCGCTTGTTTTTATAATGCTTATAAAGTGCGCCTTTTGTTACGCCGAGTTCGTTTGCAATATCGTTTACCGAAACGGCATCATAACCCCTTTCGGCAAAAAGGCGAAGCGATGAAAGAAGAATTTTTTCTTTTGTTTCAGACATAGCGTCCCTCCAAAATAAAAAAAGTGAACGATCGTTTACTCTGTCATTATAGTAAACGGTCGTTCACTTGTCAAGTGTTTTTTTCGTTTTGCTTTATTTTTTTAACTTCAGTGCCCTTGTTGCGTTGAGAACGGCGATAACCATTACGCCGACATCGGCAAAAATTGCAATCCACATATCCGCAATTCCGACTGCGCCGAGAAGAAGGCAAACGGCTTTAACCAAAAGAGCAAACACAATGTTTTCCTTAACAATTCGAAGCGTTCTGATTGAAATTTTTGAAGCCAGCGAAATCTTTGCCGGGTCGTCATCCATAAGAACAACGTCTGCCGCTTCAATCGCCGCATCCGAACCGAGCGCACCCATGGCAACGCCGATATCTGCCCTTGAAAGAACGGGTGCATCATTGATTCCGTCGCCAACAAAAACAAGCTTTTCCTTTTCGCCTTTTTCTTCAAGGAGCTTTTCAACCTCGCTTACTTTGTCAGCCGGAAGAAGCTGTGAACGGTATTCATCAAGACCGATTTCCTTTGCAACACGGGCAGCGGTTTTTTCCGAATCGCCCGTGAGCATAACCGTCTTTTTGATTCCGTTTTCTTTAAGCTTTTTAATAGCTTCTTTTGAAGTCGGCTTAACAACATCGGAAATTACAATGCAGCCTGCATACTTTCCGTCAACCGCAACATAAACAACCGTTCCCTCGTCGTGAAGGTCTGATACGCTTATGCCTTCCTTATTCATAAGCTTGATATTGCCGGCAAGAACATTTTTTTCGTCCACAACGGCCGAAACGCCGTGACCTGAGATTTCCTTAATATCGGAAACCCTTGCTCTGTCGATATCCTTGCCGAAAACTTTTTTGAGGCTTACACTTATCGGATGGCTTGAACCGCTTTCGGCATAAGCGGCGTAATAAAGAAGCTCATCTTTTGAAAAGCCTTCTGCCGGATAAGTTCCCGTAACTTCAAAAACACCTTTTGTGAGCGTGCCGGTTTTATCAAAAACGATATATTTCGCCTGAGAAAGAGCTTCAAGATAGTTTGAACCTTTGACAAGAATACCGTTGCTTGAAGCGCAGCCGATGCCCGCAAAAAAGCTGAGCGGTATTGAAATTACAAGTGCGCACGGGCAGCTGATTACAAGGAAGGTAAGCGCCCTTGTTATCCAGTTACCCCACATCGGAGCAGCACCCATAATAAGCCTTGCAACCGGAGGAATTACGGCAAGCACAAGTGCACCGATGCAAACCGCAGGCGTATAATATTTTGCAAATTTTGTGATAAAGTTTTCGGACTTCGACTTTTTCATGCTTGAATTTTCAACAAGGTCAAGAATTTTTGAAACTGTCGATTCGCCGAATTGCTTTGTTGTTTTGATTCTGATTTCGCCGGAAAGATTGATACAGCCGCTGATTACTTCATCACCGGTCTTTGCACTTTTGGGTACGCTTTCGCCGGTCAGTGCGCTTGTGTCAAGCGTTGTTTCGCCCGAAAGGATAACGCCGTCAATCGGCACTTTTTCGCCCGGATTTACAATAATTTCCGAGCCGGTTTCAACGTCGTCCGGGTCAACCTGAGTGAGCTTTCCGTCAACTTCAATGTTGGCATAGTCCGGGCGGATATCCATGAGAGCGGTGATGTTTTTTCTGCTTTTTCCAACCGCAACGCTTTGAAACAGTTCGCCGATTTGATAAAACAGCATAACCGCAACGCCTTCGCGAAAATCGCCGAGTCCGATTGCCCCGACCGTTGCAACAGCCATGAGGAAGTTTTCGTCAAAAATCTGACCTTTGAAAATTCCTTTGACCGCTTTTTTCAGAATGTCATAACCGATTATGGCATAAGGAATCATATACAAAACAGCCTGAATCCATTTGCTCGGTTCAACAAATTTGAAAAGAACAGTCCACGCTATAACAAGCACTGCCGAAATAACAATTCTCAAAAGAACTTTCTTCTGCTTTTTGTTCATAACAACACTCCCCGTCTTTAAAGCTTTATTCAATCAGATATAAATTTCACAGTCGTCTTCAACCTTTTTGCAGTTTTTGACAACACGTTTCATTGTTTCGTCAACGTCTGCATCGTCTTCAAATTCAACCTTCATTTTCTGGGTCATGAACGAAATAACACACGAAGAAACACCTTCGGTTTTTGCGGCGGCATCTTCCATTTTTGAAGCGCAGTTTGCGCAGTCAACATCAATTGCATAAGTCTTTTTCATAATGACTAACCCTTTCTAAACAAACTTTTGGCAGCGGATGAACGGTTGAACGATTGAACAACCGTTCACCTGTTGCTTGTATTATAGTTGAATGACTGCTCAATTGTCAATAGTTTTTCAAAAAAAATCCGAAAAAAATCAAAAAAATTATTAACCTCCCACCCGAAAGCAAAAAGTAACAATTAGCTTAAACAAAAGTCTGCAAATAACCTTGACCGTTCGTTGCAAACAAATCGGCGCAAATGCCTGCAGAGGTATATTAGGTATATTAAGCAAAACCTGCCGGGTGTGTCGGCAGGTCTTGCAAAAGTGAAAGGCATATGATAACCGCATAATTGCGGATACTCAACTATATTTTAGAGGTGTTATGTATTATTGAAAGCAAGTGTTTACTTCACCGTTACGGTTTTTCCATTGCAGCGTGAATATGTTACCTGCTTTCCGTTGATTTTAAAGGCTCTGAGATAGACCTTGTATTTTCCGGCAGGGAGATTTTTGAGCGTTACGGTCATTGATTTTTCGGTTTTATATATCTTTTTAACGTCATTTCTGTTGCCATCAACTCTAAGTTGAAAACCGGTTGCATTTTTGACTGCATTGTATTTTACTTTAATGCAGCCTTTTCCGGGTGTAACGTCAATTTGAGGCATACTGACAGCCGGTTTAACGGTACATGCAAGTTCATCACCGGCAAAAATATTGATCTTTTTACATCTGTAAATTCTCTCATCATTCTTCAACTGCTCAGCAATACTGTTTGCAACAGCCTTGTTTTTGACATTAATTCTGAGAACATTTCTTTTGGTTGAAAACGAATTAATGGAATTGTTAAAACAAGTATAAAACTGCACGGTGTTTGCATTTTTAAAATTGATCGTTTTCAAATTGTCGCAGCCCCAAAACATATCATGTGACAGAGAAACTTCTTTACCCAAGAACGTAACCGTTTTCAAAGACTTACAGTTTTTAAATATACCTCCCACAAGCCAACTGTCTCCGGAAGAAAAAGACCACCTCGTGCTTGCATTTTTAGGAATTGTAACCGATACAAGTCCCGAATTTGCGAATACATATGCACAAATCTCGCTGAGGGAAGAGGGAAGATTGATATTTTTTAGTGATTTGCAATTTTCAAAAGCTCTTTCACCTATAAATTCAATTTTGTTTTTATTTAAGTCAACTTTTTTCAACGCTTTACAATTCCTGAAAGTATATTGAAATATCTTGGTAACCTTATTGCCTTTAAAGATTACAGATTCAAGCGATGTGCAATTACTGAATGCTCTCTCTCCAAGCCATACAAGGTTCTTCGGCAAAGTAATTGTTTTAAGTTTTTTCATATTTGCAAAGCATTCTGCGGGAATACGCTTGATTGATTCGGGTATCGTCACCTTTTCAACGTTTGCTCCTATGCGTGTATCTTTTAACTCGCCATCCGAATATGAGTAATATCTCATCCAATAACGTTCTTCGTTTTTATCAATTATATAGCCATAGCAACTATAATCAGAAATGTCCATACAATATGATTGATACTCAATTCCTGCTTCAGTTACGGGGATTCCATCAATTTGGTCAACAATATTTATTTCCGTTGCGGTTTTTGCGTTTTCAAGTGAATCGAACAAAACACCTACCGTATAAGCGGTACTGTAACCGTCGTCATAAACCTTTCGGCAATATTCAACGTGGTCAATGGTTTTATATTCGTATTTGAAATTGCCTTTTTTAACATCACTTTTGCTGAAGTCAAGCTGTCCGGACGGCGGCAAAGTAGTTTTTGCAGGCTTTGCCGATACCGGAATTGCCAAACATACGGAAAACATAAGTACTAAAGCTAAAACAGCGGATATTAGTCTTTTCACAAATATCACTCCTTAATCAGAATTTTTTTGGATAGGTACCCTATCCGTCTTTTTTATATCATGAGTTTTTGTTAAATACAATGTTTTTGTTAAATTTTTGGCAATTTGTGTTAGTTTTGTGACAAGGGTTGTTATTTTAAGCAAAACCTGCCGGGTGTGTCGGCAGGTTTTGCAAAAGTGAAAAGCATATGATAACCGCATAATTACGGATACTCAACGGCAGTTTATGTTGTTGAAAGTAAGTTTTACTTCACTGTTACGGTTTTTCCGTTGCATCGTGAATATGTTACCTGCTTTCCGTTGATTTTAAAGGCTCTGAGATAGACCTTGTATTTTCCGGCAGGAAGATTTTTGAGCGTTACGGTCATTGATTTTTCGGTTTTATATGTCTTTTTAACGGCATTTCCTTTGATGTCAATATATCTAATCTGAAAACCGGTTGCATTTTTGACTGCGTTGTATTTTACTTTAATGCAGCCTTTTCCGGGTGTAACGTCAATTTGAGGCATACTGACAGCCGGTTTAACGGTACATGCAAGTTCATTGTCAACATAAATTCCAAATTTTTCGCACCTGTATAAACTGTTGTCTTTTTCTAACATTTGGGCAAGTTTTTTTGCAACAGTTTTGTTTTTAACGTTGATTCTGAGAACATTTCTTTTGGTTGAAAAAACATCGAAAGATTTGCTTTGATTTGAAGCAAATTGAATGGAGGTCGCATTTTTCAAATTGATTACTTTCAAGTTATCGCAACCAAAAAAATCCATGCTCTGAAAATAAACTTTTTTACCGGTATAAGTAACTGTTTTTAGAGCCTTGCAATTTCTAAATGTATAGCCTGTTTGATCTTTGAAATCATTTTTTGGATCAATTGCATTTTGGGGGATTGTTACCGATACAAGACCCGAATTTGCAAATGCACCGTTACCAAGATAAGAAAGCGAATCCGGAAGACTTATGTTTTTAAGTGATTTACAGTTATAAAAAGCATAAAAACCAATGTGTTGAATCTTATTCTTATTTAACTTTACCGCTTTCAATGCTTTGCAATCTTGAAACGTTCTATCAAGTATTCTGGTGACCTTGTTGCCCTTGAATATTACAGACTCAAGTGATGTACAATTACGAAATGCACTTTGACCAAGTTTTTCAAGGCTTTTTGGCAAAGTAACAGTCTTGAGTTTTGTCATATATGCGAAACTTTCTGCGGCTATAGATTTTATTGAGTCCGGAATTGTTACTTTTTCAACATTTGCGCCTATCTGTTTTTCTAATTCTTCTCCGTACAGATACGAAAAATACCTTTCATCAGGATATTCGGCATCTTCATTAATCTTGACGTTATAGCAATCATATTCCAAAACTTCAATACAATGTGCAAGATATTCAATTCCGACTTCAGTTACGGGGATTCCATCAATTTGGTCAACAATATTTATTTCCGTTGCGGTTTTTGCGTTTTCAAGTGAATCGAACAAAACACCTACCGTATAAGCGGTACTGTAACCGTCGTCATAAACCTTTCGGCAATATTCAACGTGGTCAATGGTTTTATATTCGTATTTGAAATTGCCTTTTTTGATGTCGCTTTTGCTGAAGTCAAGCTGTCCGGACGGCGGCAAAGTAGTTTTTGCAGGCTTTGCCGATACCGGAATTGCCAAGCACACGGAAAACATAAGTACTAAAGCTAAAACAGCGGATATTAGTCTTTTCACAAATATCACTCCTTAATTAGAATTTTTTGAATAGGTAACCTATCCGTCTTTTTTATATCATGAGTTTTTTAAAAATACAACGCCTTTGTTAATTTTTTGGCAGTTTGTGTTAGTTTTGTGACAAGGGTTGTTATTTTAAGCAAAACCTGCCGGGTGTGTCGGCAGGTTTTGCAAAAGTGAAAAGCATATGATAACCGCATAATTGCGGATACTCAACGGCAGTTTATGTTGTTGAAAGTAAGTTTTACTTCACCGTTACGGTTTTTCCATTGCAGCGTGAATATGTTACCTGCTTTCCGTTGATTTTGAAAGCTCTGAGATAGACCTTGTATTTTCCGGCAGGAAGATTTTTGAGCGTTACGGTCATTGATTTTTCGGTTTTATATATCTTTTTAACGTCATTTCTGTTGCCGTCAACTCTAAGCTGAAAACCGGTTGCATTTTTGACTGCATTATATTTTACTTTAATGCAGCCTTTTCCGGGTGTAACGTCAATTTGAGGCATACTGACAGCCGGTTTAACGGTGCATGCAAGTTCATCGCCGGCAAAAATATTGATCTTTTTACATCTGTAAATTCTCTCATCATTCTTCAACTGCTCAGCAATACTGTTTGCAACAGCCTTGTTTTTGACATTAATTCTGAGAACATTTCTTTTGGTTGAAAACGAATTAATGGAATTGTTAAAACAAGTATAAAACTGCACGGTGTTTGCATTTTTAAAATTGATCGTTTTCAAATTGTCGCAGCCCCAAAACATATCATGTGACAGAGAAACTTCTTTACCCAAGAACGTAACCGTTTTCAAAGACTTACAGTTTTTAAATATACCTCCCACAAGCCAACTGTCTCCGGAAGAAAAAGACCACCTCGTGCTTGCATTTTTAGGAATTGTAACCGATACAAGTCCCGAATTTGCGAATACATATGCACAAATCTCGCTGAGGGAAGAGGGAAGATTGATATTTTTTAGTGATTTGCAATTTTCAAAAGCTCTTTCACCTATAAATTCAATTTTGTTTTTATTTAAGTCAACTTTTTTCAACGCTTTACAATTCCTGAAAGTATATTGAAATATCTTGGTAACCTTATTGCCTTTAAAGATTACAGATTCAAGCGATGTACAATTTGCAAATGCGCTTTCACCAAGCTTTTCAAGGTTTTTCGGCAAGACAACGCTTTTTAGCTTTTTCATACCCGTAAAACATTCTGCAGGAATAAGCTTGATTGATTCGGGTATCGTCACCTTTTCAACGTTTGCTCCTATGCGCTTATCTCTTATTTCAACATCCGAATATGAGTAATATCTCGTCATATAATTATCAGCATCTTTATTGATTATATAGCTATAACAACTCATTTCAGAAAAATCTATATAGTGTGATTGATACTCAATTCCCGCTTCGGTTACGGGTATTCCGTCAATTTGATCAACAATATTAATTTCCGTTGCGGTTTCGGCGGTTTCAAGCGTGTCAAACAACGTGCCTACCGTATAAGCAGTGCTGTAGCCGTCTTCATAAACCTTTCGGCAATATTCAACGTGGTCAATGGTTTTAAATTCATATTTGAAGTTGCCCTTTTTTATGTCGCTTTTGCTGAAGTCAAGCTGTCCCGACGGCGGCAAAGTAGTTTTTGCAGGCTTTGCCGATACCGGAATTGCCAAGCACACGGAAAACATAAGTACTAAAGCTAAAACAGCGGATATTAGTCTTTTCACAAATATCACTCCTTAATAAATTTTTGTGATAGGTATCTATCCAACTTTTTTATATCATGAGTTTTTTTTAAATACAATACCTTTGTTAAATTTTTGGCAGTTTGTGTTAGTTTTGTGACAAGGTTTACTGCATAAGCAATAAAACTTAAGCCGATTTGTTTAATAGTCAATATTACTGCCTAAAAATTTTCTGCTGTTATTAACCGGAACACTTCTTTCAACCCTTATAATTGCATTGTCTTCGTAAATTTCATAACCGGTTTTAGGTTTAGTGTTTACATTTGCATACAAACAATTATCGCTGCCGATACTGACCGATTGCATTTCATATTTAGTAAAAATATTTGCACTTTTGTTTACGTTAATATGCCTATATTTTGCTTCGTCATTGCTTGAGCTGTAAAATCTTTCTATACCGGATAAGGAATTTAATTTTACCCAAATAATTTTATTTTTTGCTCCGCCAAGCCACAGCACAATAAAGAAGCCGTTGCTTGCACCATACCCAATATCCTGACCTTTTGGATTTGCTACTTCTGTATCCACGCAAAAAATTTCGTTCGGAGAATTATTTATAACAAATCTTCCGTTTTGAACTTCAGCTGTGGTATAGTAAATGATTTTAGTTGGATGATTCTCTTCAGTATATTTTTCACTGCTCTTCACATCATAATTGATTATGAACTTACCATTTTTGTAATATGTTATAGAGTATATGACTCCGTTGTAAATATTTCCATCGCTATAGTAGGATGACAAAATGGTGCAACCGGTACCGTCGACCTCTATTTCTCCCTTGTAAGTATCCGATGTTGCTTTGTACATACTCCAAAGTTTACTTCTTGAAATTCTAAGTATTTTGTTTCCGTCAAAGTTAACTTCATCCTCTTGATACCAACAAGTAATATAGATATAATTATCATCAACAGCTAATCCGTTTGCATGTCCGGCGATACCATTCAAAAGGAATGTTCCGTAATCATCATCATCGGAATCGGTCATTGAGGTGTAATCCTTATACATATAAAGCATTGCCCTATCATTAGTTTTGTTAATGTTAACCGCAAACAGACGATTGTTGCTGCCCGTTGCGGTAACACACATACCCTCCATGCCAATCCAGTTTGTACCGTCTGACGGCACAGAACCTATTCTAGTTGTTTTAGCTGTAATATCAACCGATGCGGCTATTGCCAAAAATATTTGACCGATAATCATCAATGCCACAAGCACGATTGCCGTTAATCTTTTAAATGTCTTTTTCATGTTATAAACCTCCTTATTCTGAATACTGAATATCATTTATTATAGGATTAATGTTTAAATAAAATAAGTCTTATTTCAAATTACTTTTGTATAAATATTTTTAAATAGCCATTGGAATCACATCCCTATTAACTAAATTACGTTTGTATTATACAATATACAGTATGGATTTTCAATAGTATTTTCAAAAATTATATTGACATCGCAGCCGGTTAGAAAATTTTTCGGTTATGATTTTATTGGCTATTTTAATAACCTCTCAAATAAAAAACAGACCTTTTTGTCACAAAGACAAAAGGTCTGTTCTTGGTGCAGGAGATGGGACTTGAACCCACACCGAGGAACCCCGACAGGCTTCTGAGACCTGAGCGTCTGCCTATTCCGCCACTCCTGCATGATATTAATTTGTCAAGCTTATTATTGCGGAAACAGGCATCCGCTTCGCAACTCTTGCGGTTCCCAAAGTCTGTTCGGCTTTTTCAATAAAAAGCCTTCATCCTTTGACCGCTGCGCCATTTCTCCGTCGCTTCTTCTGCCACCGGCAGCGCTCCGGCTCAATGCTGCCTATTCCGCCACTCCTGCATGATATTAATTTGTCAAGCTTATTATTGCGGAAACAGGCATCCGCTTCGCAACT
>CAKTEU010000034.1 GCA_934552855.1 uncultured Eubacteriales bacterium
ACGGCATCCGTAAATTATATTTTTAATTTTGACTTTTTACTCTTTGTTCTGCGCTAAATGCGACAGTCCCTTTCGGTGAATACGACGTTGTGTTTTTATTGCTTGATGAAGAGGACGATTTCAATGGGAAAGTCAGCGAACTTCCAAAAACACTCTGTGCTTCAATCCGCTTTTGCGGAAGTCATAAAGAAGCATCGGCCGGATATGAAAAACTGATGAAATATATTGAAGAAAACAACTTTGAAATTAACGGCTTTTCAAGAGAAATAACAATGATTGATTACGGAATCACAAACGATAGCGATGAGTTTGTGACCGAAATCAGCATACCTGTAAAATAAAGAACGTCCGTATCGAAAAAGCAATCGGTACGGACGGATTGTTATACGTTAAAGTATTTGATGGTTCCAAGAACAAACATATGAAGCGGATAGAAAATATAAAAAACAAAGCGGCTTTTTTTGTTCGGCATTTTTGTTTCGTCATATGAAAAAATGAGCGGCAGTGCAAGGAACGTTCCGAAAGTGAAAAGAACCGAAAGAAAGCTTTTAAACTGGTCGTTCCCGGCATTGATATTTTGGTAAAACATATATCCGGTGTACATTAAAGAAACTGACGAAAACGAAATAATAAGCTTTTTCGGCTCGTTTTTATACTTGAAGAACGCCACGCTCCAAAGCACCGCAAAAACATACCAATCAGAAACAATCGTTGCTGCGGCGCAAAGCAGAATCAAAACAGTTTTTAAAGTCGGGTTTTTAATCTTGTCTTCAATCAGTACGGCAAGAAGCGCAAAAAACAGCGTAAAAATCATGTTGAACGAAAGCTTTGTCAATTCCTGCCCGTGCATTACGCACCACGGTATTTGTGAAATCACGGCAAAAACAAAAAGTCGCAGCAGGTACTTTTTAACGTTTTTTGTGTGCGTGTATCCTTCTGCAATAAAAAAACACATTATCGGCGCAGTGATACGTCCAAACGCATGAAAAATTTGTGAAACGGGCGAATTAAAATCAAGAAACGCCCAGCCGATATGATCAAGAAGCATTGCAAAAATTGCGATATATTTTATCGTGTCGCTGCAAAGCCGTTTTTGCATTTTGAGCACCTCCTTTTTCGACTGATTACATTATATAATATTATGCTCTTAAGGTCAATCAGAATAAAACGGAACATTTTCTTTTTTCTTTACATATAATACAACGGCGACACTATGAAAGGAGAAAAGCGATGAAAAACTATCTGACCTATCCCACAAAGGTCATGCGAATAACGCAGACATATCTCGGTGAGGTTTCGCACTATCCGCACACAACCGGAACACCTAAAGATTATCCGATTGACGAAGCCTGCAGCGATGCCGGCCGTGAATGGTTTTACTGTCCGTGCAACGAAATGGAGTTGATAAGAATTTACGGTGTCGGCAGCGGCGGAACAAACACAATCTGGCTTCAGTCAACCGAAAAAGTTGACTTTGCCGATTTGACAACGGATTATTTCACAATTCAGATTACGCATCCGGACGATGATGATTTAAAACGTCTTTCGGTCGGTCAAAAATTTAAACGCGGTGAAAAAGTTTGCCGTGAGGGCACAGACGGCGCAACGGGAAATCACCTTCACATGAGCGGCGGAAAGGGAATAATAACCGGAAACGGCTGGGTGCTCAATTCAAAAAGCAAGTGGGTTCTTTCAACAACAAACGGTGCGTTTAAGCCTGAACAACTTTTTTTCCTTGACCGCTCTTTCACAAAGGTTATTGATTCAAACGGGCTTGCTTTTAAAGAGCTTCCAAAAACATCGGGGAACAATCAAACAAAAAAGCCAACGAATCAAAAACCTATTGGCAATTACAAAGTCACCAAAGCGAGTGTGCTGAACGTTCGCACCGGCCCCGGAACCGAGTATCCTTATAAAAAATTTGACGAACTTTCAAAAGATGCTCAAAAACAGGTTATGTCGCTGCTCGGCGCAAAGGTTAACGGATATGTTAAAGGCACGGTTTTCACCGTTAGCGAAACCAAAGGCGGCTGGGGCAAAAGCCCCAGTGGTTGGGTAAGTCTTGAATATTGCGAAAAGGTGTCAGCTGCCTTTTAAAAACTGCTTTGGCGTTTTTGAAAACTCTTTTTGAAAACATTTAATGAAATAACTTTCACTGCAATAACCGAGATAGTATGCGGTTTCAGAAATGCTCTTTCCCGAAAGGAGCATTTCTTTTGCTTCGCTAAGCTTTTTCTTTTGAATATATTTGAGCGGTGAGTAGCCGACCTGTGCCTTAAAGGTTTTTGAAAAATGGTCTCTGCTGAGTCCGCAAAGCAGCGCAAGTTCTTTGACCGAAAGATTTTTGTGAAGATGGGTGCTGATATAATTAATGCATTGTTTTATCACAACCGAATGGCTTTTGCATTCTCTGCTTTCAAAAACAAGTGCGGTTATTTTAATATACTCGTCAAGAATAAGAGAAAAAACCGCAGCTTCGGTTTGAAGCCGGCCTATTTGCATAATTGTTTTGTCTGCATAAACAAAAGCGGTGTTTTCGTCAAGGCCGCCTTCAATTGCCGCTCTTGTTGCAAGTGTAATGCAGCAAACAGCCCAATATTTCATCTGTGTCAGCGAATTGTCGGAAAGCTTTCCGGCAACGATTTTATGCTCTTTGATGAAGGAAGCGGTTTCCTTTGCTTTTTGAACGTTTCCGTTTTTGATAACGGCGTAAAAGCGTTTTTCTGTTTCATATGGTGTGTGGGAAAGTTCGTTTTCACGAAGTTCGAAAAGGTCGCTGCATTCAAGAATATCAATAAATTTTTTAGCTTCAAAACGCATATCGGTCACCTCATGAAAAATATAACATAATCTTTTTGCAATATCAACTTGAATGTTGTAAAAATATCTTATTTGTTGTATTTATTTTTCGCAACTGTTGATAAAATCGGTGGTGAGGTGATACAAATGAAAAGCAAAACAAAATATCAAATAACGGACAGAAAAATTAAAGAACTTTTTGAAAACGCAGGAATTAAAAATCCAAAGAACATTGAACCGCTTGGTGCAGGGGAGTATAACGCCGTTTTTTCCGTGACTGCCGGCGAAAAAGAGTATGCGCTGAAAATTGCACCGCTTCCGTCATTTCCGGTTTTGACCTATGAAAAAGATATGATGCGCTCGGAGGTTTTTTGGTATGAAACAATGAAAGAGAAAACCGAAATTCTAATTCCAAGGATTTTTTATAAAGATTTTTCTCGTTCACTTATTCCGTGCGATTATTTCATCATGGAAAAGATAAAAGGAAAAACGCTTGATAAAGCAGAACTTTCCGAACTCGAAATGAAAAAAGCAAGGGAAGAAATCGTCCATATGCTTTCAATGCTTCATGAAATTCGTTCCGATAAATTCGGCTATATTCAAAATGAGTTATATGACAACTGGTATTTGGCATTAAGGAGCATTTTTCAAAACCTTGTTTCCGATTGCGAACGTGTTGGCAAAAAAACAAAAAGGGGTATGCGTGCGCTGAAGCTTGTTGATGAATATAAAAGCATTCTTGAAACGGTTGACGGTTCAATGATCAATTATGACCTTTGGGACGTGAACATAATTGTTAACAAGGAAAGTCAAAAAATAAAGCTTTATTGGATAGATCCGGAACGTTCGTTTTTCGGCGACCCGATTTTTGACTTTATCTGCCTTGATTTTATTCTTCCGTTTTCAAAAAAGATTGAGGCAAAAAAAGCCTATAACGCTTTTTCGGCAGAAAAAATCAAAAACAGCCGTGAAGAACAAATCCGTTTTGCTTTTGCCGACCTTTTGATGGGGTTAATTCAGGAAACGGAAAAGTATTATCGTTATACGCCGAAGAATTACGGCTGGTGGAGGAATGTTATTTCAAGCGCAATGGTTTATAAGCGTGGCTTTAAGGTGTTTGAAAAATGAGTATGAAAAAGTCAAAAACCGAACGTATGGAAAGCGAAAGCATACCAAAGCTGATCATAGGCTTTTCACTTTCAACTTTTGCTGCTTTGGTGTTCAATTCGCTTTATATCGTTATCGACGCACTTTTTGTCAGCAGGGCTGTCGGCGATAACGCAATGGGCGGAGTGTCGCTTATATTGCCCTTTGTTGTTTTTCAAGGTGCAATTGCTTCTGCTGTCGGCAGCGGAGCAGCTGCCGTTGTTTCGCTCGAACTTGGAAAAAACAATCCGAAAAAGGCCGGGAATGCCGCTTATAACGCAATGCTTATTTTTTATGTTTCTGCCGCAGTTATAACCCTTATCGGATTTGTTGCCATGGAACCAACGCTGCGTCTTTTGGGCGTGACCGACGAACTGTATCCGGCTGCAAAAGAATATTACACGATAGTTCTTGCCGGAAATATTTTTTCAACGGGTTTTTCTTCGGTTATTAGGGCAGAAGGAAAAATGACTTATGCTCTTTTAATTTGGGTCATTCCCGTTTCGGTGAATATAATTCTTGATGCTGTGTTCATTCTCGCCTTCGGTTGGGGAGTAGTCGGTTCGGCGGCGGCAACGGTTATTTGTCAGATCACAAGTGCGTCAATGAGTGTGCTGTTTTTTTCAAAATTCACGTCGCTTGATTTTTCAAAGCGTTGTTTTTCAAAAACACTTTGCAAAGATATAGTTTCAATAGGGATACCCTCGGTTGTTCAGGTCGGAAGTCTTTCGGTTCTTACACTTGTTGTTAACAATGCTGTGAGTACGGTGTCCGGAACAGAAGGAGTAAACAGCTTTGCTTATATCGGAAAAATAATCACGTTTGCCGTTGTTCCGTTTACGGCGTTTTCAATGGCTCTTGCGCCTGTTGCCGGCTATAATTACGGCTTTGGAAACAGAGAAAGAGTTAAAAAGGCATTTTGGTTTTGCACTCTCTCATGCTTTATATATTCTATATTAGCTTTAATTGCTATGGAATTTTTTTCGGATTTCTTTATTTCTGTATTCACGGAAAACAAAGATACAATTGAAATTGCCTCGCAAGGCTTAAAAAGCGTTGCTTTTGCGCTGCCGTTTTCATTTTTGCCGCTTCTTACAGCCTGCCTTTTTCAGGCTCGTGAAAAAAAGCTTGTTCCGTTTATGTTGTATTGCATAACTCCGGCTTCGGCTGCGTTTTTGATGAAGTTTTTTTCCGTTCGTTCAGGTCTTTCCGGCATATGGGCTGCATATGTAATTTCAAGCGTTTTTTCGTGTGCGTTTTCATTCACCGTGTTATTTATAGATTTGAAAAATGAACGGAAACATGAAGTTTAGTCATAAGAGTTTCAAGTAAAGTCAGCTTTAGAAATTGCAGATTATACCGCTTATGCATCCAAGACGGGTTGTGTGATGTAACGAAAAATATGCTGTCAAGATTTGAAACTATCAGTTAATCGGCAACTACATAATTTGCTTCAAAAAGAAAAGCTATAATTCAGGAGACATCATTTTTGATGTTACTCGTGAATTATAGCTTCTTTGTTTTGATTTTACTATTTGCTCTGTGCTAAATGCGACAGCCCCTACTTGGTGCCGGTGACCGGGCTCGAACCGGTACAGTATTGCTACCGAGGGATTTTAAGTCCCTTGCGTCTGCCAATTCCGCCACACCGGCAACTGGAAAGTATTATACACATTAAAAAAAGACTTGTCAAGGTTTTTCTGCCCGTTCAATAAAAAGTCGGTTTTTCATCTTCCTCTTTTTTACAAATTATACTTGTTAAGAGACGTTTGTTGTGGTATAATCAAATGATATTAAAATGAGGTACTATAGCATTATGATTGTCCTTGGAATAGACCCCGGTTATGCGATAGTCGGTGTCGGCGTTGTCGAATACAAAAATTCCCGTTTTTCTCTTGTGAATTACGGAGCCATAACAACCGATGCGGGCGTGCCGTTCAACCGAAGGCTTGAAATAATTTATGACGAATTGACCGAAATTATTGAAAAATACAAACCGGCGGCGATGAGCGTTGAAAAGCTTTTTTATAACAGCAACGCAAAAACCGTTATTGATGTAAGTCAGGCGAGAGGTGTAATTATGCTTGCTGCGCAAAAAACGCACACGCCGGTTTATGAATATACACCGTTGCAGGTTAAGCAGAGCGTTGTCGGTTACGGCAGAGCGGAAAAAAAGCAGGTTCAGGATATGACAAGGCGAATTTTGGGGCTTTCCGAAATTCCGAAGCCCGATGATGCTGCAGATGCGCTTGCAATGGCAATCTGCCACGCTCACTCCGGTTCTTCAATGCTTGACCCGGTCAAAAACATAAAAATCAGAAAGGGGATCTGACTTTGTTTTACAGCGTTACCGGAAAAGTTGTTTTTTCCGATTTATACTCGGTTGCCGTTCTTTGCGGCGGTGTTGCGTTCAAATGTCTGACTTCCGCAAATACGCTTCGTGATATTGACAAAGATAAAATCGTAACTCTTTATACTCACCTGAATGTCCGTGAGGATGCGCTTGACCTTTTCGGCTTTTCAACCGAATATGAACTTGAATGGTTCAAGCTTCTCATCGGAGTAACCGGTGTCGGACCGAAAGCCGCCCTTGCAATCCTTTCCGAACAGACGCCGGAAAAACTTGCGCTTTGTATTTCCTCGGGCGATGTTAAAGCAATCACAAAAGCTAACGGAGTGGGCCCGAAAATTGCCCAAAGAGTTATTCTTGAACTTAAAGACAAAGCAAAAAGTGCCGTTTCCTCGCTTGGCGGCGATACCGATGTCGAAAGTGTTTCGGCCGTCGGCGAAATGCCGAACACAAGCGAAGCCGTTGCCGCACTTACAATGCTCGGTTACAGCAAAACAGAAGCGTCTGTTGCGGTCAGCAAAATCGACTCATCGCTTTCGGTTCAGGATATTATCAAACAGGCACTTAAAATTCTTTCAAAGAGGGTGTAATCAATGCCGGATATGGAATTTGACGACAGATATATAACGGCGGAATACACGCCGCTTGATAATGATATTGAAGTTTCGCTTCGTCCTCGAACAATGGACGATTACATCGGTCAGGAAAAGGTTAAGGAAAACCTTGAAATTTATATTCAGGCCGCTCTTAAAAGAGGGGAAAGCCTTGACCACGTTCTTCTCTACGGCCCTCCGGGACTCGGAAAAACAACGCTTGCCGGAATTGTTGCGAACGAAATGGGCGTAAATCTCAGGGTAACTTCCGGTCCCGCAATTGAAAAGCAGGGCGACCTCGCTGCTCTTCTTACCAATCTTTCGGAAGGCGATGTGCTTTTTATTGACGAAATTCACCGCCTTAACCGCAGCGTTGAAGAAGTGCTTTATCCGGCAATGGAAGATAATGCACTCGATATAATTATCGGTAAAGGGCCGTCTGCCCGTTCAATCCGTCTTGATCTTCCGAAGTTTACCCTTGTCGGTGCAACAACAAGGGCCGGCCAGCTTTCCGCCCCTTTGCGTGACCGCTTCGGTGTTGTTCTTCGGCTTGAGCTTTACTCGCCGGAAGAACTTTCGCAGATAGTCAAGCGCAGTGCGGGCATACTTTCAATAGGCATTGAAGACGACGGTGCACTTGAAATTGCCGCCCGTTCAAGGGGCACACCGAGAATTGCAAACCGCCTTCTCAAACGTGCAAGGGATTTTGCGGAAATTATGGGCAACGGCGTGATTGACGAAGAAACGGCAAACTTTGCACTTTCAAAAATGGAAATTGACCATCTCGGTCTTGATTCGATTGACAGACTGATTTTGTCAACAATGATAAAGAATTATAACGGCGGCCCCGTGGGACTTGAAACAATAGCCGCAGCAATAGGCGAGGAAGCCGTAACGATTGAGGACGTTTACGAGCCTTATCTTATGCAGATAGGTTTTTTGAGCAGAACACCGAGAGGAAGAACGGTGACTCCTGCTGCATATGAACATCTCGGCATTGCAATGCCGGGTCAACAGCAATTATTCTGATTTACGGAGGTAACTATGGGAAGATTATTCGGTACTGACGGAGCAAGAGGAGTTGCAAATTCCGAAATTTCGTGCGAACTTGCAATGAATATCGGAAAAGCAGCGGCAATGGTTTTAACAAAAGGAACTCAAAAACCTCGTGTCTTGATTGGAAAGGACACAAGAATATCAGGCGATATGCTTGAAGCGGCGATTGCTTGCGGCCTTTGTTCGGTCGGTGCAGACGTAATGACGCTCGGCGTTGTTCCCACTCCGGCGGTGGCTTATCTTGTCAAAAAATACGGTTACGATGCGGCGGTAATGATTTCCGCTTCGCATAACCCTTGTGAATATAACGGAATCAAAATTTTCAAAGCGGACGGCTATAAACTTCCCGACGAAGTTGAAGAAGAAATTGAAGCTATCATTCTTGACGAAGCCGCAAAACCGCCCGTAAAACTCGGAAAAGATGTCGGACGAATCACCGTATGCGAAAAAACGGTTCACGATTATATTGAACATCTTGAACGAACGGTTGACTGCGATTTTTCGGGTATGAATATCGCTCTTGACTGTGCAAACGGTTCTGCGAGCGTTTCCGCCGAAAAGCTTTTTTGCGACCTCGGCGCAAACTGCACCGTCCTTTCTGCTTCTCCGGACGGCGTAAACATCAACAAAGATTGTGGCTCAACCCACATTGAAGCACTTCAAAAGGCAGTGCTTGAAAAAGGACTCATGGCAGGCTTTGCCTTTGACGGAGACGCAGACAGAATGCTTGCCGTTGACGAAAACGGCGAAGTTGTTGACGGCGATAAAATCATCGCAATCTGTGCTTCCTATATGAAAGAGGAGGGAAAGCTCAAAAAGGATACCGCTGTTGTTACGGTTATGACCAACATGGGCTTCAATAAATATTGCGACAAAGCCGGAATCAATTATGTTTCAACAAAAGTCGGCGACAGATACGTTCTTGAAAATATGCTTCAAAACGGCTACTCAATCGGCGGCGAACAGTCCGGCCACGTAATTTTCCTCGATTACGCAACAACGGGCGACGGTCAGCTTACCGCTTTGCAGGTTCTCAGAATCATGAAAAAAACCGGTAAAAAGCTTTCGGAACTTGCTTCCTGCATGACTGTTTATCCGCAGACGATGATAAATGTTCGTGTTTCAAAAATGGGCAAAGCACGTTTTGCCGATGACGAAGAGGTTGCAAACGCAATCTCTCAAGCCGAAAAGCAGCTTGGCGATACCGGCCGTGTTCTTGTTCGTGTTTCGGGAACGGAGCCGCTTGTGCGTGTTATGCTTGAGGGCGAAAACAAAAAGCAGATTGAAACTCTTGCAAAAGAGATTGCCGAAGTTATAAAATTACGACTGATTTAAGGATTTTTAAAATGAGAAATACTTTTGACTGGAAAGATTATGAACTTATTGACTGTTCCGACGGCGAAAGGCTTGAACGCTGGAAGGATATTATCCTTGTTCGCCCCGACCCGCAGGTGATTTGGAAAACTGAAAAGAAAAATCCGCTTTGGAAAAAGGCAGACGCTTTTTATCACCGCTCAAAAACCGGCGGCGGAAATTGGGAAGTCAGAACAAAACTTCCTCCTTTTTGGACGCTTCAATATAAAGACCTGACGTTCAACGTCAAAAATATGGGCTTTAAGCACACCGGAATTTTCCCGGAACAGGCGGTCAACTGGGATGAAATCAGAAAGATGATTAGAGAAGCAAACCGTCCCGTAAAAGTGCTTAACCTTTTTGCTTATACAGGCGGCGCAACGATCGCCTGCCTTAAAGAGGGCGCAAGCGTTGTTCATGTTGACGCTTCAAAAGGCATGGTCGCTTGGGCAAAGGAAAACGCTGTTTCAAGCGGCGTTGCCGACAGAAGCGTGCGCTGGATCGTTGACGACTGTATAAAATTCGTTCAGCGTGAAATCCGAAGAGGAAACAAATATGATATAATCATCATGGATCCGCCTTCATATGGAAGAGGTCCCGGCGGTGAAGTTTGGAAGCTTGAGGACGAAATTTACGGTTTTGTTGAACTTTGCAGCAGACTTTTATACAGCGGTTCGATCGCCGTTTTGATTAATTCCTATACAACCGGGCTTTCTCCGTCCGTAATGCAGTATATTCTCGGTTCTCTTGTTGTTCCCCGTTTCGGCGGAAGTGTTTCTTCTTCCGAAATCGGTCTGCCGGTTACCGAAAGCAAAATGGTTCTTCCCTGCGGAGCGTCCGCTTTTTGGAAAAAATAATTTTGGAGAATTTAACAGATGTCATCATATATTGAATTTCAAAACGTAACGTTCGGCTATCCCGACGACGACGGAAACGTCACAAGCGATGTTATCGAAAACTTCAATCTGAAAATCGAAAAAGGCAGTTTCGTTGCCGTTCTCGGTCACAACGGCTGCGGAAAGTCAACAATTGCAAAGCTTTGCAACGCAATTGAAGTTCCGCTTTCCGGAAAAGTTTTTGTTGACGGACTTGACACTTCGGATGAAGAAAAGTCGCTCGATATCAGAAGAAGAGTCGGCGTTGTTTTTCAAAACCCCGACAATCAAATTGTTGCAACCATTGTTGAAGATGACGTTGCATTCGGCCCGGAAAACCTCGGCGTTGACCCTAAAGAAATTCGCAAGCGTGTTGACGAGGCACTCAAAAACGTCGGAATGTATGAGTTCAGAACATTTGAACCGCATAAGCTTTCCGGTGGGCAAAAACAGCGTGTTGCAATTGCGGGTATAATCGCAATGAAGCCTGAATGTATCGTTCTTGATGAGCCGACCGCAATGCTTGACCCCAGGGGCAGGCGAGAGGTTATGAAAACAGTAAAACGGCTCAACAAGGAATTTGGAATAACCGTCATTTTTATTACCCACTATATGGACGAAGCGGCAAAAGCCGACCGTGTTGTTGTTATGGATAAAGGAAAAATTGTTCTTGACGATGAGCCGAGAAAGGTTTTTTCAAACGATGAAACGCTCAAAAAAGTCGGACTTGACGTTCCGCAGGCAACCGAGCTTTCAAAAATACTCAGAAAAGACGGAATAAAAATACCCGAAGATGCTCTCGATATTGATGAGCTGTTTGAAAATATAAAGGCAGTTTTGGAGGCATAATGAATCCTGTTGTTCTTGAAACTAAAAATCTCGGCTACCTTTACTCAAAGGGAACTTCGAGTCAGGTTGCCGCAATCAATGACATAAATTTAAAAATCGAAAAAGGAGAGCTTGTTGGCATAATCGGTCATACAGGCTCCGGAAAAAGCACCCTCATTGAGCATTTCAATGCAATTTTAAAGCCGACTTCCGGCAGCGTTTTCCTTGATGGGAACGATATTTGGGCGGATAAAAAGAACATTCGCTCAGTTCGCTTTAAGGTGGGCGTATGTTTTCAATATCCCGAGTATCAGCTTTTTGAAGACACGGTTGAAAAAGATATTGCCTATGGTCCTAAAAACATGGGACTTTCGGAAGATGAAATAAAAAAACGTGTTTGCGAATCGCTTTCTTTTGTCGGTCTTTCGGAAAAGTACCTTGAAAAGTCTCCGTTTGACCTTTCCGGTGGCGAAAAAAGGCGAGTTGCAATTGCCGGAATAATGGCGATGAAGCCGGAAATTCTTGTGCTTGACGAACCTTGTGCCGGCCTTGATCCCATCGGAAGAAATACAGTGCTTGACCTTATCGTGAAGTACCGTGAAAAAACCGGAAGCACAGTTGTTGTTGTTTCACACAGCATGGAGGACATATCAAAAATCGCAACAAAAATTCTTGTTATGAATGAGTCCCGCCTTGCTTATTATGATACGGTCAGTAATGTTTTTTCTCATGCCGGCGAACTTTTTTCAATGGGTCTTGACGTTCCGCAAATCACACGGCTTTTTTTGAAGCTTAAAGATGCCGGATATGATGTCAGAACCGATATTTATACTTTTCCCGAAGCGGAAAACGAGCTTTTGAAGCTTCTCAAAAGGAGGGGTAACAATGCTCAGTGATATCACAATCGGTCAGTATTACAAAGGCGATTCGCTTGTTCACAGGCTTGACGCACGAATGAAAATCATTCTTACGATTCTCTTTATCGTCATTATTTTTCTTTGCAAAAACTTTTTGTCGCTCGGACTTATGCTTCTTTTGACAGTTGTTTCAATTGCGCTTTCAAAAGTTCCGTTCAAAATGTTTTTCAAAAGCATAAAGCCGCTGCTTGTGATTATTCTTTTCACCGTAATACTCAATATGTTTTATATAAGCGGCGGAACGGTCCTTGTTTCTTTTTGGAAAATTGAAATAACAACAAAAGGCGTTTTTACCGCAATTTTTATGGCGATAAGAATAATCTGCCTTATCATGTGCAGTTCGCTTTTGACCTATACAACCGTTCCGACTGCGCTCACCGATGCGATTGAAAGGCTGCTTTCACCGCTTTCGCTTGTTCATGTCCCCGTTCATTCGCTTGCAATGATGATGACCCTTGCGCTGAGGTTTATTCCGACTCTTATTGAAGAAATCGAACGAATCATGAATGCACAAAAGGCAAGGGGTGCAGACTTTGAAAGCGGAAAATTCATGGCAAGAGTCAAAGCGATGATACCGATTTTAATTCCTCTTTTTGTTTCGGCGTTCAGGCGTGCATATGAGCTTTCCTTTGCAATGACCTGCCGCTGTTATCACGGCGGAGAC
Organism: uncultured Eubacteriales bacterium; assembly: GCA_934552855.1. GTDB lineage: Bacteria > Bacillota > Clostridia > Oscillospirales > Acutalibacteraceae > UBA6857. Next base: position 12,582 of record CAKTEU010000034.1, read on the forward strand.
GGCAGAACAAGAATGAAGCAGATGAAGTTTCATGTTTCCGATTTTGTTTCGCTCGGAGTTTTTGCGGTTTCGCTTGCCGGTGTAATTTTGCTCAATCACTATTTCGGAAGACTCATCTGAGGAAAAATTAATGAGAAATATTAAACTTACGCTCATGTATGACGGAACGCATTTTCACGGTTATCAGTTTCAGCCGGGACTTGTTACCGTTGAGGGCGAACTCAAAAAAGCTCTTTTCCGCCTTTTGGGAGAAGAGGTGAAACCTGTTTCGTGCAGCCGTACCGATGCGGGTGTTCATGCCAATGAGTTTTGCTGCAATTTTAAAACCGAAAACGAACGGGAAAACGAAAAGCTTCTTCGTGGGCTTAACGCCGTTTTGCCGCTCGGTGTTGCGGTAACAAAATGTGAAGATGTTCCCGAAAGCTTTCATGCAAGGTATGACAGTCTCGGAAAAGAGTATATCTATAAAATTTGGAACGCAAAAGTTCGCAATCCGTTTCTTGAAGGCTATGCGCTTCACTATCCGTTTAAGCTTGACGAAAAGCTTCTTGATTATCAAGCAAAGCAGTTCATCGGAACGCATGACTTCAAAGCTTTTTGCGCAAGCGGCTCGTCGGTCAAAACAACCGAAAGAACCGTTTTTGACTGTTCTGTTAAACGTGAAGGCGAATTGGTTACTTTTTGCGTCAATGGAAACGGCTTTCTTTATAATATGGTTCGCATTATGGTCGGAACGTTGCTTTCAATAAGCGGAGGAAAAATAGAAAAAGACTCAATCAAAAAAATTATTCTTTCAAAAGACCGTGAACTTGCCGGCGTAACGGCAAAGCCCGATGGGCTTTATCTCAACAAAGTTTTTTATCCGGAGGTGAAGTGATTTGCAAAACGCAAAAAGCAATAAAAAAGAAAAAGCCGCTGCCATAAACAGCAGAATAGTGATTCTTGCCGTAATTCTTGCGGTCGTTATAGTGCTTTCCGGCATTATGATTGCAAAATTTGCTTCGCCGGGCAGTGAAGAAAACAGCGAAAAAACAACAGCATTTTCGGCAGAAACGGACAAAAAAGTAACTGACACCGATTTAAAAAATATGAATGAAATTTCACAAAGCGGTTCCGGTTTTCCTCTTTCTTTTTCAAGCAACGATATTGTTGATATTGAGGCGGTAGGCTCAAATGTTTATGTTGTTTCAAACGAAATGCTGTTTTGCATTTCCTCTTCCGGAAAACTTGTTTTTTCTCAGGTAATCAACTATTCCGAGCCAGTAATTAAAGCAAACGGAAATTACGGCATTGTTTTTGACCGCCTCGGCGGAAAATACACGCTTCTTTCAAAGAAAAAGGTTGTTTATTCGGGGCAAAGCATTGACTCTGCACAGATTATTACGGCTGCGGTTTCTTCAAACGGAAGTTATGTTATTGCATCAAGAAGCAGCGAGGCTGCGAGTGTTCTTACATATTATGATAAAAACGGAAAAGAAAAGTTCAGTTGGGCGTGCATGAAAGATCACATCGTTTCGGCCGCAATTTCCTCAAACGGACAAAACCTTGCCTGCGCCGCACTTTCCGCTTTTGACGGAGAAATCGAAACAAAAGTCTATCTTCTCAATATTTATTCGAATGAAACAAAGTTTGAATACAAAATCAAGAATTCTGCGGCAATCGATATTCGTTTTGCCTCTTCAAACAGACTTTTGCTCCTTTGTAACAACAAACGTCTTTTGCTTTCTTCAAAAGGCGAGGGCAGCATCATTTCAGAAGAAAAATATACATCGTCTTTGCTCAACTCATACAGTGATAACGATGGTTACAGCGTAACATTAACGTTGAAATTCGGTTCGTTCGGAGGCTATGAAATCAAAAACTATTCACCGGATAATTCTGTGAATTATATTTTTGAAACTTCGGAAAAGGTTACCGATATTCTCTGTCTCGGAAAAAGAACCTATATTCTGACCGATACGGAAGTTATCTTTGTAAACTCCTTCGGCAATGAAAGCAAACGCATAAAGCTTGAAACCGCCGGGCTTGGAATGTGCCTTGCCGGTGGAAAAATTTACTGTTATTCGCTGGGAACTCTTTACAAAGATTGATTAATTTTAATTTTTGCCGATAAAAAAGTAAATTAGCTGTTGTTAATTGAAGTTTTGTATGCTATAATCGTTGAAAGCTTTAAGGATTAATTTTTTGATCGGAGGACAAAAATGTCATATATAATTGATATTCTCCTTGTTGCCGTTTTGGTTGCGGTTGCGGTTGTTGCCGCAAAGCGTGGCTTTTTTGCAACGCTTTTTGACCTTGCCGGTTACGTTGTCTCGTTTGTTGCCGCAAAGATTTGTTCTTCAACCTTTGCGCCGAAAATTTACACGCAGTATTTTGAAGAGTATGTTCGTGAAAGGGTGACGGCTTCGCTGGGATCCGTTGCTTCGGCCGATTATTCAAAACAGATTGAAGAAGCAATCAATTCAATTCCCGATTCGCTTTCGGGTGTTATGGAGCTAATCGGTGTCAACAAAGAACAGCTTGTTTCTCAGGTTTCTTCTGCCGATGTTTCGGGTGAAAACCTTATTAAAAACATAATGACAAATATTGCCGAACCGATTGGCAACGCTGTTATCAGAACAATTCTTTTTGTTCTTTTAACAATTGCTTTTTCGTTCGTTTTGAAAGTTGTTGTTCGTTTTCTTGACAAGGTGATAAAAAAGCTTCCCGCAATCAAACAGATCAATTCCGGTCTCGGTTTTGTTCTCGGTGCGGTGAAGGGTATTCTTGTGGTAATTATTGTTGCGCTCTTGGTTGGTGTTGTTGCCGGTCTTACGGGTAACGAAACATTCATCAATGCGGCGGATAATTCACTTATAATAAACACGGTTAAAGGACTTTTAAAATCAATCAGCGGATATGTTCCGGCTTGATTACAGGGGGAATTACTTATGATTAAAGATTTGTTTAAAGGCTGTCTCACAATACCGAATCTTCTTTCGGTAATCAGAATTGCGCTTATTCCGGTTTTTGCCGTGATGTATCTTCAGGGCAATCAGATTGCGGCAATTATCATTCTTGCCGTTTCCGGACTTACCGACCTTTTTGACGGAAAAATTGCACGTCGTTTCAATCAGGTCAGCGCACTCGGAAAAATTCTTGACCCTGTTGCCGATAAGCTTACCCAAATCACAATCGCCGTTATTCTTTTCATCTGCTTCAGAAATTCTTCAAGCAGTATAATCAACGCTTTCGGCTGGGTTTTTCTTGTTTTCCTTATTAAGGAAGGCATTATGGTTGTCGGCGGGCTTGTAATGCTTCTCATGAATATCCGTCCCGGTGCAGCCGAAATGCCCGGAAAGGTTGCAACCTGCACATTTTACGGCGTAATGATTCTTGTAATCGCTTTCGGCCCGGACGTTGGAGTTCTCACAAATCTTTGGACAATGCCGGACGTTCTTACGGGTATCTTGGTTGTAATCGCCGCCTGCACTTGTGTTTTTGCTTTTGCAAGCTATATGCCTGAAACTTACAGACAGTTCAGAGAGCATTTCAGAGAAAAGAAAGCGCAAAAAGTTTCAAAGTAACAGGCTTTTTATTCAGCATTATTGTTTTCAAGGAGTACACAATGAAAAAAGTAGTTTGTAGCAGATGTAAAAAACGACCTGCTGTGATATTTATTTCAAAAATTATTGACGGAAAAACCGTTCCGGAGGGACTTTGCCTTCAATGTGCAATGGAAATGAACATCGGTCCCATTAAGCAAATGATGGACAGTATGGGCATCACCGAGGAGGATGTTGACTCGCTTTCCGAACAGTTCAGCAGTATGTTCCCCGATTCCGACGAAGAGGACGGCGGCTTTGAAGCCGGCGGTTCTCCGACTGTGCCGTTTTTGCAGGGACTTCTCGGTGACCTTCAAAACGGACTTCAGAACGGTCTTATGAATATGCCGAATGAATCTGCCCAAAAATCAGAAAGTGCAGAACAGGCTCCTCCGGTACAGGGTACGGAAAAAATGAGCCGCAAGCAGCGCAAAGCTGCCGCAAAAAAACGCAAGTTCCTTAACCTTTACTGCACCGACCTTACCGCCCGTGCAAGGGAAGGAAAGATTGATAATATTATCGGCCGTAACAAGGAAATTGCCCGTGTTACGCAGATTCTTTGCCGCCGTTCAAAGAACAATCCTTGCCTTATCGGTGAGCCCGGCGTAGGTAAAACTGCAATAGCCGAAGGTCTTGCGCTCAAAATTGCAAGGGGAGAAGTCCCTGCAAGACTTGCCGATAAAGAAATTCACCTTCTTGACCTTACGGCTCTTGTTGCCGGAACGCAGTTCCGCGGTCAGTTTGAAAGCCGAATCAAAAACCTTATTGACGAAGTCAAAGCCAACGGCAACATCATTTTGTTCATTGATGAGGTTCATAACCTTGTTGGAACGGGCGATGCAGAAGGTTCAATGAACGCTGCAAACATTCTCAAACCGGCGCTTTCAAGGGGAGAAATTCAGGTTATCGGCGCAACAACCTTTACCGAATACAGAAAAAATATTGAAAAAGATGCCGCACTTGAAAGACGTTTTCAGCCGGTTAAGGTTGAAGAGCCGTCAATTGATGACGCAACCGAAATTCTTCTCGGAATCAAGAGCTATTATGAAAATTACCACCGTGTGCGCATTTCCGACGCACTTGTAAGAAGAGCGGTTGTTCTTTCGGAACGCTATATAACCGACAGGTTTTTGCCCGATAAGGCTATAGACCTTCTTGACGAGTCCTGCACTTGCGCCAACCTTCGCAACAAAGCTATAAGCGATTATCAAATTAACGAGCAAAAGCTTGAAGACCTCAAGCTTGATGAAGAAGACCTTTATGCTCAGACGGATAACGTTGATTATGAAGCGATTGCAAACATCAAGTCCGAAATTGTTAAGTGTGAGGACGCTCAAAAGGAGCTTGAAGTCAAGGCTTCGGATAACGCCGTAAAGGAAGAGGATATCGCAAAGGTTATCGAACTTTGGACAGGTATACCGGCAAGCAAGGTTATCGAAAGCGACCTCAAACGCCTTGCAAATCTTGAAGAAACGCTCAAATCCCGAATTATCGGTCAAGACGAGGCGGTTAAGGCAATTGCGGCCGCAATCAGAAGAAGTCGTGTTCAGATAAGTCCCCGCAGAAGACCCGCATCGTTCATCTTTGTCGGCCCTACCGGTGTCGGTAAAACCGAGCTTGTTAAGCAGATTGCAAACGAACTCTTCAATACGCCCGAAACGCTCATAAGGCTTGACATGTCCGAATTTATGGAAAAGCACAGCGTTTCAAGAATTATCGGTTCTCCTCCGGGATATGTCGGCTATGACGAAGCCGGACAGCTCACCGAAAAGGTCAGAAGAAAGCCGTATTCCGTCATTCTCTTTGATGAAATTGAAAAAGCGCATCCCGATGTTATGAATATCCTTCTTCAAATTCTTGACGAAGGCCGCATAACCGATGCACAGGGCAGGACGGTCAATTTTGAAAACACTATCATTGTCATGACCTCGAACGCAGGAAGCGAGCAAAAGGGCGGCGCACTCGGTTTTGGAAAAGAAAAAGGCGAAGCCACAAAGGAACGCATTATGAAAGCACTTTCCGACTTCCTTCGTCCGGAATTTCTCGGAAGAGTTGATGAAGTTGCCGTTTTCAATGCACTTACCGAAGAGGATTACAAAAAGATTTCTGTTCTTCTTTTGAACGAACTTAAGGATTCGCTCAAGGAAAAGCCGATTGATTTGACCTGGACAGATGATGTTCCGACTTACCTTGCAAAAAAAGCGAACGGCGGAACGAGGGGCGCAAGAGATCTTCGCAACATCATCAGAAAAGAGATTGAAGATAAAATCGCAACGATTATTATCGACAACTTTGAAGAACCCGTCAGTGCAATCAGTGTTGAAGTCAAAGACAATAAACTTGAGGCAAAGTATCTTTAAAATAATGGGGTAAAGGCGGCAAAAAGCTTTTACCCCGTCTTCTTAGATATCCAAGAAATAAGTAACCAAAAGAAATATAAAAAAGCTTTGAAAAAAACAGATTTTTTTTGCAAAAACTATTGACTTTTTCGATTGAATTTAATATAATAATCAACGTTGCACGAGGCAGTGTGCGGGTGTAGTTCAATGGTAGAATCCCAGCCTTCCAAGCTGGTCGTGTGGGTTCGATTCCCATCACCCGCTCCA
>CAKTEU010000035.1 GCA_934552855.1 uncultured Eubacteriales bacterium
CCGCTTGCACCGTATGAAACAAGCGATTTTTTGGTTACTTTTGTATCAACCGACAAAAGTAACCCCGAACGGAGTGGAGTTGGGTTTAAGCACACGAGCAATGGAAAAGAACCATTTAAGACCACTCAGCACTGAAACCAAAAACTTATAAATATTCCTATTTGTAATATTTGTTATATTTCAATATATTAAATAATATAGTTTCACATTTTCCACTGTTTATTATAAAAATGTTGAAAACTTTTATTTTCAACCGAAAACACACCCAAAAACGTGCAAAAAATAAGAAATTCCGTCCGTTTAATAAAAATTTTTAAAACGATGGAATGGTCATTAAAGATAAAATTATTAAATGCAGACACCTGCCTGCAAACGGAGGTCAAAATGCAATATAATGCTAAAAATTATGACGTCATTGTTATAGGCGCAGGTCATGCCGGAATCGAAGCCGGTCTTGCCGCAGCAAGGCTCGGAGTGTCGGTCGGCGTGTTCACAATCAATATGGACTGGGTCGGCAATATGCCGTGCAATCCTTCAATCGGCGGAACAAGCAAAGGTCACCTTGTTCGAGAAATTGATGCTCTTGGCGGAGAGATGGGCAAGGCAGCTGACGAAAATACACTTCAAAGCAGAATACTGAACAGGGGCAAAGGCCCGGCCGTTCATTCGCTTCGTGCTCAGATTGACCGCAGAAGATACAGCGAATACATGAAAAATGTTATGGAGTCTCAGCCGAACCTTGAAATTGTTCAGGCAGAGATCACCGATATAAAACAGCTTGAAACAGGGGAATGGCAGCTGCTTACCCGCCTTGAAGCGGTTCACAAAGCAAAGTGTGTCGTTCTTGCAACGGGTACTTTTCTCGGTGGAAAGATATATGTCGGCGATGTTTCCTATGAAGGCGGGCCGGACGGGATGTTCGCATCAACCGAACTTGCCGCTTCGCTCAAGCGTTTGGGTGTACCGACAAGAAGGTTCAAAACCGGAACGCCGTCAAGAGTAAACAGGCGCAGCATTGATTTTTCACGCCTTGAAAAGCAGAACGGCGATGAAAAAACTGTGCCGTTTTCGTTTGATACCGACCATGCGATTGAAAACAAGCTTTCGTGCTATATGACTTACACCAACAGCGAAACAAAGCGTGTTATTCTTGAAAATATTCACCGCTCTCCGCTTTACGGCGGTAAAATTGACGGTGTAGGCCCAAGATACTGTCCGAGTATTGAAGATAAAATCGTCCGCTTTTCAGAAAAGGAGCGTCATCAGCTTTTCATTGAGCCTTGCGGCGAACACACGCAGGAAATGTATCTTCAAGGCATGTCGTCGTCACTTCCGGAGGACGTTCAGCTTGAATTTTTGCGTACCATTCCGGGTCTTGAAAACGTTCAGGTTATGCGAACAGCATATGCAATTGAGTATGATTGTGTTGATCCGCTTGCTTTGTACGCTTCTTTGGAGTTCAAAAACTATTCCGGTCTTTTTGGGGCAGGGCAGTTCAACGGTTCAAGCGGATACGAAGAAGCAGCCGCACAAGGTCTTGTTGCCGGAATAAATGCCGCAAAAAAAGTGCAGGGCAAAGAACCGCTCATTCTTGACCGTGCAAGCTCCTATATCGGAACGCTGATTGATGACCTTGTTACAAAGGGATGCAGTGATCCGTACCGCATGATGACATCACGTTCTGAATATCGGCTGATTTTAAGGCAAGATAATGCTGACCTCAGACTGACCGAAATCGGCTATCAAATCGGTTTGGTTTGCGAAGAAAAGCATAATAGACTGCTCAAAAAGCAGGAGCTTATTAAAAAAGAACTGAAGCGAATTGAAACAACGGGTCTTGCACCGAATGACGAACTCAATGAACTGCTTGTTTCACGTGAAACATCAGCAATGACAAACGGTTGCCGACTTATTGACCTTATTCGCCGTCCGCAGCTTTCATATGAGCTTTTGAAGCCGTTTGACCTCACAAGGCCGGACTATTCTGACGAGGTTTTTGAGCAGGTTGAGATTGAAGTTAAATATGAAGGCTATATAAAGCGGCAGCTTGCACAGGCGAAAGAAATGCGCCGACTTGAAAGCCGGGTACTTCCCGAAACGCTCAAATATAGTGAAATTACCGGTCTTCGCTTGGAAGCACAGGAAAAGCTTGACAAAGTTAAACCGAACAACCTTGGACAGGCCTCAAGAATTTCCGGTGTCAGTCCGGCAGACATTTCAGTTTTACTTATTTATCTCCGTAAAAATGAGTTGTAATTTTGTGTTTCACGTGAAACATTGAAATTACAACCGAACCGAAAGGAAAACGATATGTTTATACCTCTTGAAAAACTCAAAAAATATGCGGAAAGCTTCGGTGTTGTGCTTGATGAAAAGGCACTTGAACGCTTTGATATTTACGGCAGACTTCTTGCCGAATGGAATGAAAAAATCAATCTTACCGCCATTACCGACCCGGAGGGTATTGCACTCAAACATTTTGCAGACAGTCTCTCTGTTTTGAAATACTGCAAAATAGGGGAGGGCGCAAGCCTGATAGATGTCGGAACCGGTGCAGGTTTTCCCGGCCTTGCACTGCTCATTGCCCGTCCTGATATAAAACTCACTCTCCTTGACAGTACAAAGAAAAAACTCGGAGTGATTGAAGATATACTTTCAAACATCGGCCTTTCGGCAGAGCTTCTTCATTCCAGAGCCGAAGAGGCGGGGCAGAAGGCGGATTTTCGTGAAAAATTTGACTTTGCAACGGCAAGAGCGGTTGCAAATCTCAGAGAACTTTCGGAATACTGCCTGCCGTTTGTCAAAAAAGGCGGTTCGTTCATCTCAATGAAAGCCGCAAAAGCCGACGAAGAAATCTCCGGCGCAAAAAAGGCAATTGCCGTCCTCGGCGGAAAAATTGAAAAAACAGAAAGCTTTAATCTTTTTGAAGCAGGGGAGAGAAACATTGTTGTAATCAAAAAGGTTTCGTCAACTCCCGCCAAATATCCACGTCCGTCGGCAAAAATTGCAAAAAATCCGCTCGAATAAAAGAAAATACCGGCGATTGAAAACGAAAAACAAAAAACGAATATAATGGACAAGCCTTTTCTGTTGTGATAAAGTTGAACTAACCACAACAGAGGAGGTTTTCTTTTTGACTAATGAAAAGCTGCGTTCGGCCGGGCAAGTGCTGCTCATTCCAAACGAAAAGATATATCCGAATCCGAATCAGCCGAGAAAAGTTTTTGACCAAAGCGAGCTTGTCAATCTTGCAATAAGCATCAGAATGAACGGAATTTTGCAGCCTATTACGGTTCGTGAAACGACGAAAGGTTATGAACTTGTCTCCGGCGAAAGGCGGTTGCGGGCTTCAAGGCTTGCCGGAATGGTTGCCGTTCCGTGTATTGTTGTTGACGTGAATGAGCTGAAATCTGCAATATATTCACTCATAGAAAATTTACAACGCCAGAATCTCGGATATTTTGAAGAAGCACTTGCAATTGAAAAGCTTATGGAACAGTTTTCGCTTTCGCAAGAGGAGGCGGCAAGGCGGCTCGGTAAAGCACCGTCAACCGTTTCAAACAAATTAAGACTTCTCACATTGCCGAGAGAAGCGCAAAAACTTCTTGTTCAAAGCGCACTTTCCGAACGTCACGCAAGAGCACTTTTAAAACTTGACGAAGAGGACGTTGTTCCCGTACTTAAAAGGATAATCGAAAAGAAAATGAATGTTGCTCAAGCAGAAAAATATATAGAAGAGTTTATAGCAAAAAAAAATCCGCCGAAGCGGATAACAAAGCGTTCCTTCAGCAGCGTAAAAATTTTTCTCAACACGGTTGAAGGAGCGGTAAAAACAATGCAAAGCGCAGGCATAAACGCCGACGTTATAAAGGAAGAAACGGACGACCGTTTTGTTTATCGGATAACGATTCCGAAAAACGGTTAATCAAAAACAATATGTAATAAAAATCCGCCGCAAAATTACCGAGAAAGTAATAATTGCGGCGGATTTTTATGTTATCAAAGCGTTTTTGCAAGCTCCTTGATGTAGGTTTTAAAATCCTCACCGATTTCGTCATGGCAAAGTGCAAATTCGCAATTGGCTTTCATAATGCCGAGCTTGTTGCCCATATCATAGCGTTTTCCTTCAAAATCAAGTGCAAGAAGACCAAGCTTTTTTGCAAGAAGAACCATCGAATCGGTAAAGTATACTTCGCCCGCTTTTTCGTTTATCGGTGTGCGGTCAATAATATCAAAAATTTCAGGCGGCATAACGACTCTTCCGAGAATTGAATAACAGGAAATAATCTGGTCTTCCGTCGGCTTTTCAATGATGTTGAAGCATTCCATCAGTCGGCCTTCAAGCGGCTTAACGTCAAGCGAACAATATTTGCTTACGTCTTTTCTCGGAACTTCCTTAACTCCGACAACGCCCTTTTCATACTTTTCATAAGCGTCCATAAGCTGACCGATTACGGGTTTTCCGCCTTTGTTTGTAATAACGTCATCACCGTAAAGAATCGCAAACGGTTCGTTGCCGATAAAATGGCGTGTTTTTGCAATTGCGTCAGCAAGGCCGTTTGTTTCCTTCTGGCGAAGGAAGTAAATGTTTGCCATATGTACCGGCTTTAAAATATCTTCATAAATTTTCTTTTTTGCCGGGTTGTTTTTGAGATTTGCTTCAAGCTCAAACGAATGATCAAAATGGTCTTCGATTGCGCTTTTTCCACGGTTTGTAATGATGAGAATTTCTTCAATTCCGGCTGCAACGGCTTCTTCAACGATATACTGAATGGCCGGCTTGTCAACAATATTGAGCATTTCTTTCGGGATAGACTTTGATGCCGGAAGAACCCTTGTTCCGAGTCCGGCGGCCGGAATAATTGCTTTTCTTATCTTCATGAGTTATTCTCCTTTTACCTGAGTTATTACATGAAAAACTGCGCAAGCAGATTGGGAACGAGGTATGCAACGGTGAACGAAACAAGTGCCGCAAGAACATTCACACCGCTGTTTTTCAAAAAGAAATGAGAAAAAACAAGCGGATCGCTGATTTGATTTGATTCGTTAAGCTTTTGGGTCACATATTTTTTGTAAATTCTGTCGCCAATGGCACCGGAAACAATCGAAAGCAAAATCGTAAGCCCACAGATGACATAAAGCGGAATTGCCGCTTCGATAAGGTCATAAAATACGGTTGAGGAGTCAAAAATACCGCTTGAAAGTGCATAAGACGAATCTTTTAATGCTATGCTCAATTCCTGCGCCAAAGAATAAAATTTTGCCGAGAACGGAAGAGCAACAATCGAAAGTGCAAGTCTTATGGTAAGAAAAATTGAACCGACTTTGTAAAGCTTGCGGTAAAAGAACCAGAAAGGCGAAAAGAAAAACGCCGCCCAGTTCCATGTGTTTTTTCCCGACGATTCGGTTTTTCGAAACTTGTTTACATATGCAACTGCATTTGAAGAAATAAAAACAAGCACACGCTTTATCGGGTTTGAACAAAGGACTTCCTGCTCCTGCTCTTTTGAAAGGCCGGGGGCAACAATTTTTGCCCGAGCGTCAATCATGCGTTCAATGTCTGCTCCTGTGCCCATGCCGTTTTCAATCGTGTTTTGAACGTCACGCATTTCCTCTTCAATTTTTTCTTCTTCGTCAATTTCTTTAGTAAGGCGTGTTTCTTTTTCAAGAATGTTTATGCCAAAGAAAGTGAATTTCTGTTTGCATACTTCGCAAAACTGCGATCCCGGAGGATTTTCGTGTCCGCAGGCCGGGCAAACAAGGTTTTCGCCTTGATGAACTTTTTCTTCCTCATGGTGAATGTTGTGAGGTGAAGAAACTTCTCCGTGCCACATAAAACCGCTTTCATGAAGGGCGGCATTTACGCATTCGCCGTTTTTTTCATAGCATTCTCTGTGCTGGGGTGTTCCGCAAACGGGACAAACCACAACGTCGTCGCTTTCTTCAAAGCGTTTTTTACATCCGTCGCATACTGTGTTTTCGTATCTCATTTTATCCTTTTCCCAAATCCTTTTCCTATAGATTTTTAAATACTTGCCGATTAATTAATCACTATATTATCGGCAATCAACTTAAAATTAATTATAACAATCAATAATACATAATACATTTCATTAATGTTATCACATTCATATCCTATTGTCAAACAAAAAATCCGCTTGACAAAAATCATGCGGATGAGTATAATATGTATGTAAAGAGGGTGCCGCAATAAGCGGTTGCTCCCTTTGATAGTGTTAATTTATTTTAGAAACACCGCCAAGTTGGAACGGGCGGTGTTTCTTATTTTATGTAAGAATTACTGCTTCTTGCTACTTATAATCGTGTAACAAAGAGAGATAACTTCGACCAGGAGCGAAAGAATCGCTACAACTAAGCTGATTAAAGCAAAGTCTGTCATGTTATCACCTCCTCTTTCGAGGAGCAACCGCCTCCGTATTATTACGGCACCGGAAATATGGTACCACAACAATCGAATTTTGTCAATAAATTCCGCCGCTGTTATATACGGCGGTTATTTTTATTGCAATGCTGTGGTTGTTGACTTTTAACAATCAACTGTTTCACATTTTTTGAAAAAAATGGCTCATTTTTATATTTTGAGGTTGCTCTTTATGAATAATTGTGTATAATATATAAGTTAAAGTGTTTTATCATATCTTTATGAGGATTTTTATTATGATTTAAGACGGATATTTTAAAGAGAGAAATTTACTTATATTATGACGCATGAAAGGAATGTGTAATTTTAATGATTCAATTTGAAGAACTCAGACTCCGACTTCTCGAAAGCGAAAAGCCCCTTGCTGAGCTTGCCGATGCGCTCGGACTCAAAAAAATGAGCGATGAAATTGCCGAACTTGAAAAGCAAACAGCCGCCGAAGATTTTTGGGGCGACCTTGCAAACTCGCAAAAAGTGCTTCAGCGCATAGCTTCGCTCAAAAACAAAATCAAGGCTTATGACGACCTTAAAACCGCTTATGACGACGCAATGATGATGATTGAGCTTTCAGACGAAGAAGGCGACCTTGACCTTGTTGACGAATGCCGTGAAAGCGTTGAAAAAGTTGAGAAGGAACTTGAAAAGCAGACCCTTTCAACCCTCCTTTCCGGTGAGTATGACTCAAAAAATGCAATCCTTACTTTCCATGCCGGCGCAGGCGGAACGGAAGCTCAGGACTGGTGTCAAATGCTTTTCAGAATGTATGGCCAATGGGCAACAAAACACGGTTACAAATTCACAACGCTTGACTTTCTTGACGGCGACGAAGCCGGCCTTAAATCGGCGGTTGTTCTTGTTGAGGGCGAAAACGCATACGGCTATCTCAAAAGCGAAATGGGCGTTCACCGCCTTGTTCGTGTTTCACCGTTCGATTCTTCGGGAAGGCGGCACACTTCATTTGCTTCTCTTGAAGTTATGCCGGAAATTGATGACACAATCGAAGTTGAAATCAATCCCGAAGACATCAAAATGGAAGTTTATCGTGCTTCCGGTGCAGGCGGACAAAAGGTTAATAAAACATCTTCTGCCGTTCGTCTTATCCATATTCCGACCGGTATTGTTGTAAGCTGTCAGGTTGAACGCAGCCAGCATCAGAACCGTGAAGTATGTATGCGTATGCTCAAATCAAAGCTCATTGAAATCAAAGAGCGTGAACACCTTGATAAAATCGAGGATATCAAAGGCGACCAGAAGGAAATCGGATGGGGCAGCCAGATCCGCTCTTATGTTTTCATGCCGTATACTCTTGCCAAGGACCACAGAACCGGCTTTGAAATGGGCAATATCAACGCCGTTATGGACGGCGACATTGACGGCTTTATCAATGCATATCTCAAAAAGCAGTCGCTTGACGCACTTGCCGCAAATCAGGAATAATTAATGAAATAAAAATAACCGAACCGTTTTATTGTTGCGGTTCGGTTATTTTCTTATTTATCGTCATTTAATTTAAAGCTATGCGTTTTAAATAGTCCACGCCGTTTTTAAGCTCAAATTCGTCTTTAAAATTGTTGCGATAAAGCTCAACAATGTAATCTCCGTCAAATCCGACCGATTTCATTGTTTCAAAAAAACGGGCAAAGTCAAACAATCCTTTTTTGCTCGGTGTCAGGCAATCCTCGGCTTTTGAACAATCGCTGACATGAATGTGAACAATGCTTTTTCCAAGCCTTTGAGCAAACTCAAACGGATCGATGTTTGCTCTTCTTGCCTGTTTAAGATCAAGCGTCATTTTGAATTTGTCACCCATGCATGAGTGCAAAAATTCCATAAATTGCGGTGTTTCTCCGGCATAATGAACAACGTTTTCATGCGTAACAAAAACGCCGAATGTTTCCGCTTTTTCGGCAAATTTTAAAAGCCTTTCGGCGTATTCTTCGTCCGGAATGGTTTTTTCTCCCCGTGAACCGTGAAGAACAAAATATTTTGCACCGAGCATTGCGGCCGCCTCAAAAATTTCTTGGTAATAATCAAGGCTGTCTTCAAAGCGGCGATAGTATGAACTGAAAAGATTATATCCTTCGGAAAACGACATGAAAGGATGAACCGCAGTCACGTCCATTGAATATCTTTCTTTAATCACGCAAAGTTGTTTAACAAAATTCGGCTTGAGTTCGGATGGAGAGTTGAAAAATATTTCGGTTGCTTTGATTCCGACACTGCCCACTTTTTCAAACGACTTTTCGGTTTCAAGCGGATAAAAGCAGGACGATGACGCACCGATCTTCATTTTTGAAAACACCTCTTTAAAAAAGGATAAATCAAAGAGGGCCGAAACATTTTTGTTCGACCCTCCGAATTTTAAAGATGATTACTTAATAACATAGAAAAGTCTGAAGAAACCGCGGAGAATGGTTGTGAAAATTGCCGGAGACATGAAGTCGGTAACATAATAATCAAACTTTTCGCCAACAACATCGCTGTAATAGATTGAATGAGTCTCATAATTTGAAATATCGTTTTCGTTGAGATTGAAAACTCTCATTGATCTGTGGTCGCCTCTGCCGTATGAACGGAAGCCTGTTCCGCCGTTATAGCCGAGGATGATGCCTTCCGATGTTTTGCCCATGAAGTTATTAACGTGGTCATGAGCAAAGAAAGCACCGATGATGTCACCCTTTTCAAGCCATGCTTCATACTGGCCGGTGGTGTGGCTTACGGGCTCTGAGCAGGGAGCTTCGCCCATTACATTGTCATTGCCGATAAGGTTTGACTTTTCGTTGAGAGCATACCACTTGCGGTCGTCCATGCTGATGAAAGCACGGGCTGCGTCTCTGTATGTAACCTGTTCAACAAACTGATAAATTTCCTTAACGGGAACGTGCTGGAAAAGGAGCGAGGGAACAACCTCTCCGCCGTTTGCGGCCTTAAGTTCATCACTCTTTTGCTTGTACCATTCAACCTGGTTAGGATAAACACCGGTGTATCCGCCGGCAAGGTCGGTCTTGTTGTTGGTATCCATCATATAGACATTGAGAGCCATTTTTGAGCTGTCCTTTGATGAATAAACGGGAACGGAGTATGTTCCGGGATCGCCGTCGGTTGTGCCTGCGGAAGAAACGCAGTATTCAAACTGCTTGAATACGTCCATCATATCCTTGGTTGAAAGCTTATCTTCAAGGTCATGGTCGTGGTTGCCGAATGTTACGGCAAAAGGAACCTTTGCATCGTTGAAGATTTTTCCGAGTTCATAAAGAGCCTTTTTGATTCTCTTTGCGTTTGCTCCGATGAATATATCGGAAAGCATATCGCCGGGAACAACGATGAGGTCGGGCTTTTCCTGTTCAATTCCTGCTTTAAGGAAAGCAACGGTCTTTTTGTTCATTTTGTCGATGTCCTGTGTGTCGTTGATCTGAAGAATCTTGAAAGTTCCGTCCGCATTGAACGAAAGCTTTTCGGGAGTGCCGGCGGCAAAAGCAACCGAGCAAAGCGCAAAGATCATCAGAAGTGAAAGTGCAATGCTGATAATTTTTTTCATGATTACATGAAACCCCTTTCTTGCGGTTTTCAACCGTTTTATCAAAGATATGGTAAGTATAACAAATTTTTAAGCGTTTTGCAACAGAATTTCAAACAAAATCACAGCAACATAACAGATAATACTTAAAATTCTTTTTATGCTTAAAGTTTACGCTTTGTTGTGATATACTCATATATGTATGTAAAAAGAGAAAAAGACCGAAAACATGAAAACGAAAAGAAGGACAACAGAATGGGAAAAACGATAGCGATTGTCAATCAAAAGGGCGGAGTCGGAAAAACAACAACCGCCGTCAACCTTGCCGCCGCAGTCGGTATGAAAGGTTACAAAACGCTTCTTGTTGACATTGACCCCCAGGGCAACGCAACAAGCGGACTCGGTTTTAACAAAAGAGAAACGCAAAAGTCAACCTATGACATGATGATAGGCACGGCCACGGCAGAAGAAATTGTTAAGGAAACAAAGTTTTCTCATCTTGATCTTCTTCCGGCAAACATGGATCTTGCCGGGGCGGAACTTGAAATTGCCGACCTTGATTCCCGTGAAGCAAGAATCAAGAACGCCCTTGCCTCACTCAAAGAAAAATATGACTTCATTTTTCTTGACTGTCCTCCGTCACTTGGACTTATCACAATTAATGCCCTTTGTGCCGTTGACAGTGTTCTTGTTCCCATTCAGTGCGAATTTTATGCGCTTGAAGGTCTTTCACAGCTCATGAACACCGTTCGTCAGGTTAAGCGCAAGTATAATCCGCTCATTGATATTGAAGGCGTATTGCTCACAATGTTTGACGGAAGGCTCAACCTCACTCAGCAGGTTGTTTCCGAAGTAAAAAGGTTTTTTCCGCAAAAAGTTTTTTCGGTTGTAATTCCGAGGAATGTCCGCCTTTCGGAAGCACCGTCTTTCGGTCAGCCGGTTTCATATTATGACAAATCCTCAAAGGGAAGCAAGGCGTATGACGACCTTGCAGACGAATTTCTCAGAAAAAACGGAAAGGTTCCGCTTGCATAAAAGGAGAGAATGAAAAATGGCAGCAAAAAACAAAGGCGGTCTCGGCAAAGGCCTTGATGCGCTTTTTATGGATAATTCAATGGAAGAAGAGGCAAAGTCTGCGGTCAAACTCAAGCTCAACGAAATTGAGCCGAACCGTGAACAGCCGAGAAAAAGTTTTGACGAAGAAGCCCTTGAAGAACTTGCAAACAGCATTTCAACTCACGGCGTAATTCAGCCCCTGCTTGTCCGTCCGCTTGCCGACGGCGGTTATCAGCTCATTGCCGGCGAAAGAAGGTGGCGTGCGTCACGCATGGCGGGACTCACGGAAGTTCCGGTTGTCATTCGAGAGATGAGCGACAGCGAAGCGATGGAGCTTGCGCTTGTTGAAAATCTTCAGCGTGAAGACCTCAACCCGATTGAAGAGGCGCAGGGGCTTGCCCTTCTTATGGAAACCTACGGTTTAACGCAGGAACAGGCGGCAAAGCGAGTTGGAAAAAGCCGTCCGGCGGTTGCGAACGCAATGCGCCTGCTTGCCCTTCCACAGGACGTTCTTGCAATGGTTGAAAGGGGAGACCTTTCTGCCGGCCATGCAAGAGCAATTCTTCCGCTTGAAAATGACGAGCAGATTACTGCGCTTGCAAACGAGATAATCAAAAAGAACCTTTCCGTTCGTGAAACGGAGCGAGCCGTGAAAGCCCTTCTCAAGGGCGACGTCAAAAAGGAAAAGCGGGTCAAAAAGCGTGACACCTACTACGACGAGGTTGAGCTTGCCGTTTCGCAGTCGCTCGGAAGAAAAGCAAAGGTTTCGCTTTCCGGCGGCAACAAGGGCACGCTTGAAATTGAATTTTTCGGAAAAGACGACCTTTCAAAGCTTTTGAAGCTTTTTGAAAACGACGATTGATTAACAGGCAAAAGAGAAGAGAGAAAAGGTTTATATAACACAACCGCCGGTGAAGCTTATCCTTCACCGGCGGTTGTGTTATGGGGTGTGATATATTATTGGGTGCTCCGATTAATAGTGAGCAACGCCGCACTTGCAGAGCTTGTTTTGCTTAAAGAGTTTTTGGAAGAAAAGACCGATTTTAAAGAAGAAGTTGACAATTCCGGTTTTGTGGCAATTGCAGGAGCAGGTTGCAGAGGGGTCGGGTTTTTGAACCGTTGTTTCGTCAACGATTCCGAAAGAATAACTAAAATCATCTGTTTCAATGTAAATAAATCCGTTCTCAATAACAGCTTCAACTTTTTCAAAGGGTACATATTCGCTTACAATATATACAACTGTTTTTTCGGGATCAAACCCTTCGGGAAGAGGAATTTTTGCCCAACCCGGGGTTCTGAGAAAATCACGGTCGTTTCCAAAACACTGGATATCAAGATCATAAATTTTTCTTTTATATTCACCCTTTTTGTTTTTAAGAATATTAAAATCGGTACCGTCGTTAATTTCTTTGACACTAAACGTAGGATTTCCATAAATGTAAAGACTTCCGTCGGGATAAATCAAAGAAACTCCTGTTTTTTCGTCTTTAAGTTCAGAGAGGTTTATTGCGGCAGTTACAGTATTACCACAGAAAGAGCACTTACCCTGTTTTTCGCCTGCACTTTTATATGTCGGTTTAATTGTTGTTTTCCAATCGGTAACATCATGTTTCGTTCCGATGCTGACAAAGTTGAAACCGTTTTCATTGGCATACTTTTCGGCAACCGTGCAGGAATAACCATAAATTGTGAAGTCCGGAACTTTGTCAACTTTTCCTTCTTCGGTGTTCCAATAATAGCCTAAAGAAAGATAATCAATTCTTGTCGTTTTTTCGGGAATGGTAACGCTCTTTAAGTTCTCACAACCGTAAAAAGCAGACCATTTGATTTCATAGACACTGTCACCGAACTCAACGTTTGTAAGACTTGTACATCCCATAAAAGCTCTTTCCATAATATCTTCAACTCCGTTGCCGATTTTAACGCTTTTCAATCCTGTACAATTTTCAAAAGCATAATCTTCGATTGCTTCTGTTCGGTCCGGAATAACTATGCTTTCCAATGATGAACAGCCGCTGAAAGCTTCTTTTTCAATCATATACAAATTTTCAGGCAGGTCTATGCTTTTCAGTCCTGTGCAACCTTGGAAAGTATGCATTTCAATTCTGGTCACTTCGTTAGAAAATGTAATTCTTGTCAGTCCGGTACAATTTCGGAAAACACCATATCCCATGGTTTGTATGCTATCGGGAATAGTAATGTTTGTTAAACCGCCACAACGGTCAAATGCATAACCGGCAATATGGTTGGTTCCTTCTTTAATTGTGATGCTTGTGTTTTCGGGCATCTCGCCTTTATACTCATAGTATGTTTTTCCGATATAGATGCTTCCGTCGGGCTGAGCTTTATACCATGCGGTTTTATCAAATGCGTCACAACCAACAGAAACACCACTGCTTGGAATATTTATGTTTAATAATTTTTTGCATGAATCAAATGCATGATCACAAATTGTAACATCTGATCCTTCCGGAATTGTAATACTTTCCAAATTATCACAACCGCTGAATGAAAAATGTGAAATAAATTCAAGGTTTTTATTGAAGGTTACACTTGTTATGGTCTGACAGCCCGAAAAAGCCGACAAACCGATTTCATTAACCGGATATCCACCGAGTGTTTCCGGAATGACAATGTCTCCGCTTATGCTTGGGTCATAACCGATTATTGATGCCGAATTTTCCTCAGGATTATTTCCCCAAAGCCTATAGATATAGTAACCTTCTGTAAACTTTTCCGTTTCATCTGCAGCAAACGCCACTCCGGCGAAAGGAACAGCAGAAAGCAGCATGATTACCGCAAGAAACAATGAAATTGATTTTTTAAAATGTTTTTTCATGAATTTGCATCTCCTTTTTTGTTATATGACCATTATAACAAAAATTTTAATAAAGTCAATAATTTTTTAATGATTTTGTCCCAAATAGCAATTATAATTTTACTCAATAAAACTTGCCTCAATCGTAGCAAAGGAATCATCAGATTTAAGATAATAAAAAATAACCGCCCTGTCCTCGAAAACCGGGCGGTTATTTTCATGCTATAATTTTTGAGACGAACCGCTTATAGCCTCGTCTTCTTTGCATTTATATTATACTCAGTCGCCGACATCGGGCAATTTTTAAATTGCACAAAGCAAGCGTTTCCTTTGTTCCGGCGGCTGTTTAAGCAAAAATTTTTGCGCCGGTTTGTCAAAAACAATTTTATAATTCACTGCTTCCCCACCCCCATTTGTCAATTTTGTATAATTTTGCCCGTTTTGGAAATCCTAATTTCTACAAAAATTAATCCATAGGTACTTGCTATGAATTAGTTTTAGTGATATACTACCGTTGTAGTAGGAATTGATGCACCGAACCACTTACAGAGTATTAAAGGCGGTGAAAGAATGAAAATCTCAACGAAGGGGCGTTACGGGCTTCGGATAATGACCGACATTGCGCTCAACGGAAAAGACGGCTGCGTTTCAATCAAAGATATTGCAAACCGTGAAAACCTTTCGGAAAAGTATCTTGAACAAATTATCAACCTCCTTTCAAAACAGGGACTCGTTCAGTCTGTCAGGGGCGCAAAGGGCGGTTATCATTTGACGAAGGACGCAAAGGATATCACCGTTGAAGAGATTCTTCTTGCAACCGAAGGCAGCCTTGCTCCCGTTGCCTGTGCCGCCGACAGCGACTGCTGCGAAAATTATTGCGACTGCGTGACATCGTTCATCTGGACAAAAATTTATGATGCCGTCATTGACGTTGTTCATAATATTTCGCTTGAGGACCTTGCAGAGCGCAGTCTCAAAACCGGAAAATGCAGCGCAGAATGCAAACCGGTTAAATAAGACCAACAGCGGTCTATATATAAATAGTATACGAAAAATGTCAAAAATATATTGAAGAAAGGAAAGCGACGCTTTTGCGCCGCACGGCAAGATTATGAGATTTGTATATGCAGACAATGCCGCAACAACTCCGATGTCAAAACACGTTATTGACGCAATGCTTCCCTATATGGAAGAGCATTTCGGCAATCCTTCAAGCCTTTATGCAATCGGTCAAACCGCTCACAGAGCAATCACGAAAGCAAGAGGACAGGTTGCTGCCGCACTCGGTGCGGACGAAAGAGAGATTTACTTCACCTCCGGCGGTTCGGAAGCAGATAACTGGGCAATCAAGGGTGCTGCCGCTCTCGGTGCAAAAAAAGGCAAAAAGCACCTTATCACTTCAAAAATTGAACACCACGCCGTTCTTCACACAATGGCGGCTCTTGAAAAGCAGGGCTTTACCGTCACGTACCTTGATGTTTACGAAAACGGAATCGTTCGTGTTGAGGACGTTGAAAAGGCTATTACCGATGATACCTGCCTTGTTTCGATTATGTATGCAAACAATGAAATCGGCACAATTCAGCCGATTGCCGAAATCGGAAAACTTTGCCACGAAAAGGGCGTTCTTTTCCATACCGATGCCGTTCAGGCAGTAGGTCATGTACCCATCGACGTTAAGAAAGAGAACATCGATATGCTTTCTCTTTCCGGTCACAAGTTCCACGCTTCAAAGGGCATCGGCGCACTTTATTGCAGAAAGGGTATCAACCTTCCGAACCTCATTGAGGGCGGCGCACAGGAAAGCGGAAAGCGTGCCGGAACCGAAAACGTTCCCGGAATTGTCGGGCTCGGCGTTGCAATTACAGATATGACCGAACACCTTGAAGAAAACATGAAAAAGGTCAGTGCTCTTCGTGACAGACTTTTTGAGGGCGCATCAAAAATCTACCGTTCAAGAATCAACGGCGACAGAGAACACCGCCTTCCCGGAAACTTCAGTATGTGCTTTGAAGGCGTTGAGGGCGAAAGCCTCCTTCTCATGCTCGACATGAAGGGTATTTGTGCTTCAAGCGGTTCTGCCTGCACTTCGGGTTCGCTTGACCCCAGCCACGTTCTTCTTGCAATCGGTCTTAAGCATGAAGTTGCTCACGGTTCGCTGCGTCTTTCAATCAGCGAAAACACAACCGAAGAAGACGTTGACTATATTCTTGAAGCTCTTCCGCCGATTATCGACCGGCTTCGTGATATGTCACCGCTTTGGGAAAGACTTATGAAAGAAGAAAAGGCCAAAAAGGGTGAATAATTTTTCCCTTTTGGTTTTGCAATAAATTTTGATTATAAAGGAGTCATATATATGGAATATTCAGAAAAAGTTATGGAACATTTTGCTAATCCTCACAACGTAGGCAAACTTGACGATGCAAACGGTATAGGCGAAGTCGGCAACGCAAAGTGCGGCGATATCATGAAGATGTATCTTAAAATTGAAGACGGCATCATCAAGGACGTTAAGTTCAACACATACGGCTGTGCTTCCGCAATCGCAACTTCCTCAATGGCAACCGACCTTATCAAAGGCAAGCCCGTTTCGGAAGCTTTGAAACTTACAAACAAGGCTGTTGTTGAAGCCCTTGACGGACTTCCGGCGGTTAAAATTCACTGCTCGGTTCTTGCCGAACAGGCAATCAAGGCCGCTCTTGCCGATTATTACAAACGTCAGGGCATTGATCCGGAACCCATCGTCGGAAAGATTGAAGAATGTGAGCACGGCGCTTGCTCGCTGAAATAAGAACAGAAAATGAAACCTGCCGCAGGGACGATCCTTACGGCAGGTTTTTGGTTTTCAGCATTTGTTACGTTCTCAATTAGATAATAGATAAGAAATAATGAATAACAGGCAACAGACACTTTAAAAAACACAAGGACAGGTGTACTTTTATTTCCCAACATCTTGGGGTAAAAATTCGTTCGAACACCCCATATTGACACGGCGGGGGAGAAAGAAAAAAATCTATGTTTTCAACAAACTTTTTCTTTCAAAATCGTTGACAATCAACAATAAATATGATACTATAATCAAGCGTGTGTGGGCGTAGTATGGGTATAACTATGCCTTTCACAACCAAACGATATGCGATGATGCGGGAGGTGGCTGCCCTTTTGAGGCAGGAAATTTCCGCGGAGTATGTCCGATTTTAAACCGGGCGATCTATATTCACTTTCAGTATGCCGTCTCTTGCGTGGGCTTTGCTCAACGGCATATTCGTGAAATGCGCTTTTTTGCGTGTTTCGCTTTTTGGGCGAATTATGCAAAAAAACGGTCAACTCCGGGAATATTTTCAGTTTCCGGTTTTTAAATGGGAAACATGAAAACACCCGGTAAGGTTGACAAAAAGCGCAGCCCGCCAATTCTATTAGGAGGCGTAATCAATGGCAGTAAAGGAAAAAATCCGTATCAGACTCAAGGGATACGATCACAACCTTGTTGACAAGGCAGCGGAAATGATCGTTGAAGCAGCCAAGCGCACAAACGCAACTGTTTCCGGTCCGATCCCCCTTCCCACCGAGAAAGAGGTCGTAACAATCCTTCGTGCTGTTCATAAGTATAAGGACAGCCGTGAACAGTTTGAACAGAGAACCCACAAAAGACTCATTGACATCATCAGACCTACACCCAAGACCGTGGAGGCTCTGACAAATCTTGAAATTCCGGCAAGCGTTGAAATCGAAATCAAAAGATAACAA
>CAKTEU010000036.1 GCA_934552855.1 uncultured Eubacteriales bacterium
TTTTGACGGCATCCGTAAATTATATTTTTAATTTTGACTTTTTACTCTTTGTTCTGCGCTAAATGCGACAGTCCCAATGTTTTATAAAGTTATAATTGCATTTCGCAAAACGCCGACTGTGTATCAAGCGACGGCTTAATATTCAACGCCACATTTGCAACGCATCACTTTCCGTCTCTTTCACGGATAACGAACCTTGTCGGAGTACCCTCAAGGCCGAAAACCTCACGAATCTGATTGTCGATATAACGCTGATAGCTGTAATGGAACAGCTCCGCTTTATTGACAAAGCAAACAAATGTCGGCGGCCTGGTTGAAGCCTGAGTCATGTAATAAATCTTGAGCCGTTTTCCCTTGTCTGTCGGCGGCTGAACCCTTGCGGTTGCGGCGGCAAGAACATCATTGAGCTTTCCGGTTGAAATGCGCATTGCGTTTTGCTCGTCAACAAATTTGATAAGCTCAAAAAGCCGTTCAAGGCGCTGACCCGTCTTTGCCGAAATAAAAATAATCGGCGCATAAGACATGAACGAAAAATCGTTCATCAGCTTTTTGCGATAGGAATCCATGGTTTTTCCGTCTTTTTCAACTGCGTCCCACTTATTGACCGCAACAATGCAGGCTTTTCCCATTTCATGAGCAATTCCGGCGACTTTTGAATCCTGCTCGGTGAAGCCTTCAACCGCATCAATCATGATTACGCAAACGTGTGCCCTTTCAACCGCCATTTTTGCACGGATAATGCTGTACTTTTCAAGCTGGTCTTCAATGCGGCTTTTTCTTCTCATTCCGGCGGTGTCAATAAAAACAAAATCACCGAATTCGTTTGAAATATAAGTGTCCGTTGCATCCCTTGTTGTTCCGGCAATGTCGGAAACAATTGCCCTTTCCTGGCCGGAAATTGCGTTAATGAGCGAGGATTTGCCGACATTCGGTTTTCCGATTACGGCAACGCTGATGAGGCTTTCCTCCTCCTCTTCGCTGTATTCGGGAAGATACTTTATAACCTCGTCAAGCAAATCTCCCGTGCCGTGGCCGTGAACGGCAGAAACACCTATCGGGTCGCCGAGACCAAGATTGTAAAATTCATAAAAGTCCGCAGGAAGCGCACCGACCGTGTCGCACTTGTTGACGCAAAGAACAACGGGTTTTCCGCTGCGCTGAAGCATTGAAGCAACCTCGCTGTCGGTTGCAACAACGCCGGAGCGTACGTCACAAACAAGAATAATTACGTTTGCGCTTTCAATTGCAAGCTGTGCCTGGCGGCGCATCTGCTTTAAAATCACATCGTTTGAGTAAGGCTCGATTCCGCCGGTATCAACAAGCAGAAAGTGACGTGAAAGCCATTCGCAATCGCCGAAAATCCGGTCTCTTGTAACGCCGGGGGTATCGTCAACTATTGACAGCCTTTGACCGACAAGTTTGTTGAAAAGGGTGCTTTTTCCCGTGTTCGGGCGGCCGACTATTGCAACAACGGGTCTTGCCATGTTTATTCCTCCTTCATATTCCGAGTATATTATCAAGAAGCGCAAAGCCGTCGTTCTGGTCGGTGACAACAAGCTTTACCGAAAGAGCAGTTTCAACGTCTTCGGTTGAAACGTCGTCAAGAAAAACGTCGCCCTCCGAGCGAAGCATGACCGACGGTATGATAAGCGTTTGCGCATGGTTTTTATCTTTAATCTGAGCGATGAGGTCTTGCCCGGTAACAAGACCGGCAACGGTTATACTATGGCCGAAAAAGTCATTTTTAACCGTGAAAACGTCCGCTTTGACGTTCGGATATTTTTTATTCACCAGAGAAGCAAAGTATTCAATCAAAGGACTTGCCGCAACACCGGTTGCAAGAGAAACACGGTGCTCCTCTTTTTCTTCGTAATCGCATGTTTCAAGTGCGGCCAAAAATTCACTTTCAAGATTTTTCCAAAGCCCAACACCGTTTTCAAGCTGAGGATAATCTTCGTAATAATCCTCATCGGGCATCGGCATTTCAGCCTTGAGATAGAACTCATCGGCGCAATATGCAAGGCGCGTGCCGTACTTTTCTTTGCACTTATTGCCGAAAGAATCAACGATTGAGATAACCTCTCGTGCCGTCTCTTTTGTGTACGCTTTAAGCGAAGGAAGCCCATCACGGAATTTTGTGAGTCCCACGGGTACGGCGGCAATGCTTTGAATTGACGGACGAAGCTTTTCAAGCTCATTTAAACTGTATTCAAGCTCTTTTCCGTCATTGATTCCGGGGCACAGCACAAGCTGTGTATTGAGCTGAATACCTGCATCGGCAAGACGTTTAAGAATTGAAAGACACTCCCCTGCGTGCTTGTTTTTCATCATTTCAACACGCAAAACGGAGTTCATGGTATGGACGGAGACATTAACGGGGCTTATGTGCATTTCAATAAGGCGGTCAACATCGTGCTCGGTGAGGTTTGTGAGCGTAACATAGCTTCCAAAAAGGAACGACATACGTGAATCGTCATCTTTGAAATAAAGGGTTTCACGCATACCGGGCGGAAGCTGATCAATAAAACAGAACACGCATTTATTTTTGCAGTGGTGCTGCTTATCCATGAGATAGGTATCAAACTCAAGTCCGATGTCATCGTATTCTTTTTTATGAAGCTTGACTTTTTTTGCTTTTCCGCCGGAAACAAGCGCAAGAGTGAGTTTTTCTTCTTTAATATAAAAGCGATAATCAAGAACGTCGTTAATCTCATGTGAGTTGACCGAAATGAGAACATCGCCGGGTTTAATACCCTTCTTGTCGGCTATTGACTTTTTGATTACTTCGCTGACAAGAACAGACATTTTTCCTTCCTCCGAAGTTAGATTTTAGATGTGTTAAAACGAACGGTTTTGAAAAAAATTTATGCGGCACAAACGGTCAAATTCCATTGGCGGTTCAAGCCCCGTCTGTACGAGGTTGTGTCTTTTTATTTGCTTGTGTGCTTTAACCCACCGCCACTCCGTTCGGGGTTACTTTTGTCGGTTGATACAAAAGTAACCAAAAAATCGCTTTTCGGTACGCCGCAAGGTCGGACGAAACGAGAATTTTGCGGGGAAAAAATTCCGTTATCGTCCTCTAATGCGGCTACACATCAGAATGTTCTATCTCACCATAAGAAAACATCAATCCGTTATTCTTTTAAACCACACTCTGTTATGGTTTAAAATCAGAGTATACTAAAAATTATGCTTATGCTTTTAGTTACTCACGGATTTTTTGTGCAAGGCTTTAGGTTTTGAGTTTTAGGAGCGTTGGTTGTTTTAATAGCGAACTTTATCTTTAGCAGAAAGCTGCGATTGGAATGGAATCACTTTAAGCTTTTGCCTATGTAAATTGAACCGCTTGTTACGTTTCCTTTTTGTAGTCGAGCAGCGTCCAAAGGTGCATTGCCTTTATATCTGCTTATTGGTAGGTGCAATGAATGGCACTAAATTTTCTTTTTCCCCCGCAAAAGAAAATTTTGACATTCCGCTTGCACCGTATGAAACAAGCGATTTTTTGGTTACTTTTGTATCAACCGACAAAAGTAACCCCGAACGGAGTGGCATTGGGTTTAAGCACACGGGCAATGGAAAAGGCTTATTTAGTACGGGTCGGACCCGTGCCGACCCATAAACGTGACCGTTTGCACTTGCATTTATTCTTGTGTTCATCTTTTACCGTCTTTCACCAACGTGCTCTCCCTCGCACGGCTTTATCTTAAAACAACGTTTTCCGTTCGCTCCGCTGGGTTACTTTTGTATCAACCGACAAAAGTAACCCCGAACGGAGTGGCATTGGGTTTAAGCACACAGGCAAATAAAAAGACTGATTTAGTACGGGTCGGACCCGTGCCGACCCATGAACGTATCATTCTGCACCGTGCAAATTTATACAACTTTTTGTGGTTAAACCAAACATGATGCAACAAATTTACATGACAAAAACGGTGTGGTTTCATGGGAGCCTCACGAGACTCCCCCACGAAGTAAACCGAACGTTATTCTTTGGTAATCTGCCGTTTTCGCTGTTCTAACCCAAGATAATAGATAAAAAATTTTTCTTTAATTTTCAATCAAAGAAAAAGGCAGAGAAAGCAAAACGCTGCTTCTCTGCCTTTCATCAGTTCAAAGGCGATGAAAGCCGAAAACCGGCAATCAACTTAGTCCTCGTCCTTAGCAACAACGAGCTTGCCCTTATAATAACCGCAGCTGCCGCATACCTTATGCGGTACTGTATATTCACCGCACTGTTTGCATCTGACAAGTGTCGGAGCGTCAAGCTTCCAAACGTTTGAACGTCTCTTGTCTCTTCTTGCCTTTGATACTCTTCTCTTTGGTACTGCCATGACCAGCACCTCCTTAATAAATAATAATTAAATAAACAACATCATTCGTCGAGCATTGAAAGCAAAGCTTCCAGCCGGGGGTCAACTTCCTTTTTGCAGTGGCACGAACCTTGGTTAAGGTCTGCACCGCAGGAAGGACAAACGCCCTTGCAATCCTCTTTGCAAAGGATTTTGCTCGGCAGGTAAAGATAAATGTCTTCTAAAGTGAGTCTTTCGATATCAAGACCTTCGGGCGGAACAACGATAAATTCGTCCTTGTCCTCGCCGCTGAGCTTTGAAACAAGGATATGCTCAACGGGAACACGCATTTTTTTCGTGAATTCGCAGGCACAGCGGTCGCAAAGCGCAGTGAAATCAAAAGCGGCAACAGCGGAAAGCATGACAATTCCGGCACGGTTTGTAATTTCTCCGACAAGCGAGACAGGCGTTGTGAATGGAAACACACCGTCAAACTCTTCCTTTGAAAAATCAAACGAAAAATCCAAATCAAGCTTTTCAATTCCGCCGTTCAAAAGGCTTTCAAGCGTGATAATCATAACTCACCTCATAATAACGAATAACATTATATAGACATCGAAACATTTTGTCAAGTGATTTTTAAAGAAGTATTGAAGAAAAAAGGCGAATTTTTTCTTTCCGTGTCAGCGAACCTTATATACATTCGCTTCAAACGGAGTGAGCGGTTCTTTTCTGTCGGCATTGACGTTTGAGGCAATGAGGGTATAATGCTCGGTTCCGGGCGTTCTTTTTGCTCTTTTTGAAGTCAGGTTAAGCTCAACAAAGTATTCACCGTCGCCTTCAAGCGTTCTGTAATAAGTCAGAACATCGGAGAACTTTTTGTTGCCGAGTTTAAAGTCACCGTAAACAAAAGCCGGGTGCTCGTGACGAAGGGCAATCATCTTTTTGAAGAAGTTCAAAACGGAATTTCCCTTCTTTTCTTCGTCTTCAACGTTGATTGTTTTATAGTTCGGGTTAACTTCAATCCACGGTTTTCCGGTTGTGAAACCTGCGTTTTCGCTTTTGTTCCATTGCATCGGCGTTCTTGCGTGGTCACGTGAGCCCGCCCAAACAATGTGATAAGCTTCGCTTGCGCTCTTGCCCTCATTGCAAAGTTCTTTGAACTTATTAAGACTTTCAACGTCGCGGAAGTCGTCCATCATGCGAAATTCGCTGTTTGCCATTCCGATTTCCTGTCCCTGAAAGACAAACGGAGTGCCTTTGAAGGTCATCTGCATTGTGCAAAGAAGTTTGCTCATCTCGTCACGATAAAAACCGTCCGGACAAACCTTTGAGGTCATTCTCGGCCAATCGTGGTTTTCAAAAAAGACAACCGGCCAGCAGTGATTTCCGTAATGAATCTGCCACTTGACAAGCTCTTTTGCCATCGGGCGAAGGTCGTATTTATAATCTTCAAAGCGTTTCTTTCCGGGGTTATCCATATGATCGAACGAGAAAACAACGCTGAGTTCTTTTCTGTAATCGCCGGTCATAAGCTTGCTCATTTCAATTCCCGTACCCTGACATTCGCCAACGGTAAATGCGTCATACTTTGAAAACGTGTTTTTGTTCATTTCATGAAGATATTCATGAAGACGAGGACCGTAAAAATAATGCTCAACGCCCTTGAAGCCCATGAGTGCTCCGACGGTTTCGTGGCCGTCCGGAAGGCCGGGAGTTTTTGAAATAAAGCTGATTACGTCAAGGCGGAAGCCGTCAACACCCTTTTCAAGCCACCAGTTGATCATGTCATAAAGGTCACGGCGAAGGTTTTCGTTTTCCCAGTTGAGATCCATTTGCTTTTTTGTGAAAAGGTGAAGCGCCCACTGTTTTCTTTCGGGATAATAATTCCATGCGCTGCCGGAAAAGATTGAGTCCCAGTTGTTCGGCGGTGTAACGTCGTCGCCGTTCTTTCCGTCTTTCCAAATATAGTAATCTTTATACGGCGAATTTTCGTCGTGAAGTGCGCTTTGGAACCATTCGTGTTCGTCGGAGCTGTGGTTGATAACAAGATCCATGATAAGCTTCATGTCACGCTTATGCACTTCGGAAAGAAGTGTATCAAAATCCTCCATTGTTCCGAATTCTTTCATGATTTTGCGGTAATCACGGATGTCATAGCCGTTGTCATCGTTCGGCGAATCATAAATCGGACTGCACCAGATTGCGTTGATGCCGAGCGATTTAAGGTAATCGAGCTTGCCGATAATGCCCTGCAAATCGCCGATTCCGTCGCCGTTTGAATCGCAGAAGGAGCGGGGATAAATCTGATAAAAAACGGCTTCCTTCCACCATTTCGGCTCAATCGGTGCATCATCTTCGAGAGGAGCGTCCTTTTCGCTGTTGAGTATGCCGATGAGCGAGTCGATAAATTCATCGTCGATTTTGCCCATTGTGAGCTTTTGAACGCCGGAAAGTTTAAGGTTTCCGACCGGTGTTTTGGTGATTATGGAAAGGTCAAGCCCTGCGGCGTAAAGCGCTTTTGCAAGAATATCGTGACCTGCCGGAGATTTAAGTATATCTTTAATTTTTGTGTCTTTTGTGACGGTAAAGCTTCCCATTTTTTTCCTCCGTTTCGCCGTGTGGCGTAATTTCTTTTGATATATCATACACCACAAAAAAGATTTTTTCAAGGGTAAACGGCAAAACAAGTTTCCGTTTTCGTCTTATCGCTCGTCAAAAAGACCAAAAGATTGAATTTGAGGCCGTTTTAAAACAAAGTTACAAACAAATCAGTCTTATATCTGTTAATTTCACTCATATTGTGATACAATCTTATAAACAAAAGGATTTCAAAAATCAAACCGACAAACTTA
Organism: uncultured Eubacteriales bacterium; assembly: GCA_934552855.1. Classification (GTDB taxonomy): domain Bacteria; phylum Bacillota; class Clostridia; order Oscillospirales; family Acutalibacteraceae; genus UBA6857. Next base: position 7,145 of record CAKTEU010000036.1, read on the forward strand.
AACAGAACGGAGCGTTAAAATGAAACGTAATTACGGAATAGACCTTCTCAGAATTATTCTGATGTTTATGGTGTGTATGCTTCATACACTCGGACAGGGAGGCATACTCAAGCACTGCGATCAAATTTCGGTTGAAAGAGCCGTTTTTTATTTAATTGAAGTAATTTGCTACTGTGCTGTTGATGCCTTTGCGCTTATAAGCGGATACACGGCAAGCCCAAAACCAAGGAATCACTCAAAACTTGTTAATATGTGGTTTCAGGCATTTTTTTATTCGTTTGTTTTAACAATGATTCTTTGTGCGTTTTCAGTTGGAAAAATGCCGAAAACCAAAGGTATTCTCAAAGCGATGTTTCCTGTAACAAGCGGATATTATTGGTATTTTTCGGCGTATGTTGCACTTTATTTTGCAATGCCGGTCATTAATTCTTTCATCTTTAAAATTGATGAAAAATCGGCCAAACGTATGCTTTTAATAATCTTCTTTTTATACACGGTTCTCGACTCGCTTAAAGATCCGTTTAAATCAAAAGGCGGATATTCGGCAATCTGGCTGATGGTTTTATATTGCGCCGGCGGACTTTCAAAGAAAGCCAAAATTTTTGAAAGCAAAACGACATCTACTCTTGTTCTTTTTTGGGTCGGCTGCATTATTTCAACATGGTCAATGAAAGCTTTCGGAAAATTCAACATTCTTTATAGCTATATTTCTCCGACGGTTTTGCTCAGCGGACTGCTGATGGTTGTAATTTTTTCAAGACTGCAGCTAAAGGGAACAATTATCAAAAAAATTTCTCCGCTTGTTTTCGGAATATATCTGTTTCAGCTCAACAAGATTATTTGGAAATACGTGCTGAAAGGTCGCACGGCTTTCGTGGCAGATATGAATATTTTTGTCGGCGTGCTTTGCAGCTTTGCAATCGCATTTGCAATTTTTTGCTCCGGTCTGGCAGTTGAATATATTCGGACTCTCTTGTTCAAGCTTTTGAAAATTTCAAAGCTAAGTGATAAAATTGCAGACTCGTCTAAAAAAACAGCCGGAAAACTAATCAGGTTTTTTGATTAATTCTCATCTTAACATAAAGCAAGGCCGACAATTTTGTTTTATCTGTAAGTTTTCGGCTTTTTCTTGACCTCTTTTCCCCTTCGTGATAAAATCATCATGTAATACAATAATGAACAAAGGAGAAAACAACAAATGGAACTTTCAGAAATTCTTTCAAAAGTTGACCACACCGTGCTCGGTCAGGCTTCAACATGGTCTGACATCAAAACCCTTTGCGACGACGGCATAAAATACGGCTGTGCAAGCGTCTGCCTTCCGCCCTCATACGTCAAAAAAGCAAAAGATTATGTTGGCGAAAAGCTTAAAATCTGCACCGTAATCGGTTTTCCGAACGGATACAACACAACGGCTGTCAAGTGCTTTGAAGCCGAAGAAGCCGTTAAAGAGGGCGCAGACGAAATCGATATGGTTATAAACGTCGGTGCACTCAAGGACAGGAACTATGACTATGTTTTGAACGAGATTAAAGCCGTTAAAAAAAGCTGCAAAGGAAAGCTTCTCAAGGTCATAATCGAAACCTGCCTTCTCACCGAAGAAGAAAAAATCAAGATGTGCGAAATCGTTTCAGATTCCGGCGCAGACTTCATCAAAACCTCAACCGGTTTTTCGACCGGCGGAGCAACAAGAGAGGACATTGCACTTTTTGCCGCTCATGTGAAGCCGCACCTTAAAATCAAGGCCGCAGGTGGAATTGCAAGCCTCAAAGATGCCGAGGATATGCTTTCGCTCGGTGCATCAAGGCTCGGAACAAGCAGAATTGTAAAAATTGTCAAAAACGAAGAAGCACACGGTTATTAATTTACGGGAGGAAAAGAAAATGCTTAACACACCTCACATTAATCCTCAAAACGAAATCGGTTTTGCAAAAACAGTTCTCATGCCCGGCGATCCGCTCAGGGCAAAAATGATTGCCGAAACGTTCCTCGAAAACGCCGTCCTTGTCAACAACGTTCGCGGAATCCACGGCTACACCGGCTTTTACAAGGGTCACAAGGTTTCCGTAATGGCGAGCGGAATGGGTATTCCATCAATCGGAATTTACTCGTTTGAGCTTTTCAGCTTTTACGGCGTTGAAAACATTATCCGTATCGGCTCTGCCGGAGGAATAGGCGAAGACGTTAAGCTTCGTGACGTTGTTGCGGGCATAGGTGCAAACACAAATTCAAACTTCGGCTCACAGTACGGCGTTACGGGAACGATTGCGCCGACCTGCTCTTTTGAGCTTCTTTGTGCGGCAGTCGATTCCGCAAAAGAAATCGGTGTTTCGCTCAAGGTCGGAAACCTTTATTCCTCCGACACCTTTTATGACGCAGACGAAAACAACCTCAAAAAATGGGCAAAAGCGGGTTCGCTTGCCGTTGAAATGGAAGCTGCGGGACTTTACCTTACGGCAATGCACCTTAAAAAGCGTGCGCTTGCAATTTGCACAATTTCCGACCTTCCGTTCACAGGCGAGGGCTGCAGCGCAGAAGAAAGGCAGAACACCTTCACCGACATGATGAAAATTGCGCTTGAAACAGCAATAAAATTCGATTAAAAGGGAGCTTTTTCATGGACATCAAACGGGTTTTTCTTATTGTTCTTGACAGCGTCGGCATAGGCGAGCTTCCCGATGCGGCTGATTACGGCGACGAAGGCAGCAACACAATCAAGGCCTGCTGCAGCCGGCCGGAGTTCAGCGTTTTGAACCTTAAAAAAGCCGGACTTTTCAACATTGACGGCGTTGATTTTGAAAACGGCGTGAGCTCTCCTTCTGCCGCTTACGGAAAATGTGCCGAAAGCTCAAAGGGCAAGGACACCACCACCGGTCACTGGGAAATTTGCGGCTTGATTTCAAAAAAAGCGATGCCGACTTTTCCGAACGGTTTTCCAAAGGAATTTCTTGACGAATTTTCAAAACGCACAGGAAGGGCGGTTCTTTGCAACAAGCCTTATTCAGGAACAAAGGTTATTGCCGATTACGGAAAAGAACACCTTGAAACCGGTGCGCTGATTGTTTATACCTCAGCCGACAGCGTTTTTCAAATTGCGGCGCACGAAAGCGTTGTTCCGGTTGAAGAACTTTATGAATACTGCAAAATTGCAAGGGAACTTCTAAAAGATGACCTTGCTGTCGGACGGGTTATTGCAAGGCCTTTTGAGGGCGAATACCCGTTCAAAAGGACGGCAAGACGGCATGATTTTTCGCTCGTTCCGCCGAAAGATACACTCATCGACTACCTTTCAAAAAGCGGACTCGACGTTATCCCCGTCGGAAAGATTTATGACATTTTTGCAGGCAAGGGGCTCAAAAAGGCGAACCCGACCGTTTCCAATGCGGACGGAATGGAAAAAACGCTTGAATTTTCAAAAACGGATTTTCACGGACTTTGCTTTACGAACCTTGTTGATTTTGATATGCTTTTCGGCCACAGGAACGACGCTGACGGTTACGCAAAGGCGCTGATGGAATTTGACAAATGGTTCGGCGAATTTTTGCCGACGCTTCGTGAAAACGACATTGTGATTGTTACCGCCGACCACGGCTGCGACCCGCTTACGCCGAGCACCGACCATTCAAGGGAATATATTCCCTTGCTTGTATTCGGAAAAAAGGTCAAGCCCGTGAACCTCGGCATTCGTCCGACTTACGCCGACATCGGCAAAACGATTGCGGACATTTTCGGTGTAAAAGCAGACATTGCGGGCGAAAGCTTTAAAAACGAGATTTTGTGAGGTTACCTTATGAACGAAAAAGAACTTGTTGACCTTGCGAAAAAGGCGGCAAAAAACGCATACGTCCCCTACTCGCACCACACTGTGGGAGCGGCTCTGCTTTGCAAAAACGGAAAGGTTTATCTCGGCTGCAACATTGAAAACGCCGCCTACTCCCCGACGAACTGTGCGGAAAGAACCGCATTTTTCAAAGCGGTCAGCGAAGGCGAACGGGAGTTTTCCGCCATTGCCGTTGTCGGCGGGTATGAGCTTGATTTTGAAAATTACTTTGCCCCGTGCGGTGTTTGCCGTCAGGTTATGGCTGAGTTTTGCAACATGAAAACGTTCAAAGTCATCTTCGGCAAAAGCGGCGATGAATACAAAGTTTTTACTCTTGAGGAGATTTTACCGTTCGGCTTTTCGCCGAAGGATTTAAAAAATTGAAAATGAGAAAGAACTATGTTTATTGTTTTAGCTGTTGTTTTAACCTCACTTTGCGCATGGGCTCCGATTATTCTCGGCGTTGATTCGTACGCCATAGCGTTCATAGGCGGCCTTTGCGGACTTATCACCGCACTCGGCATTTACATCATCGTAAAAATTTCCGATATCAAAAAAGGCCAAGCGAAAATCCTTAGCCGCCTTGAAAACCAAGAAAAAGGCAAAAACAAAGACGAACAAAATAGTTAACAATTTTGTTGATTTCATAATTTTTTGTTGAATTTTTACAAGATTATGGTATAATGAATGCGATCGGTCGGACAAAGAGCAAGCTTTGTTCAAAAAACATTCCGATTTATTTCAAAAGGAGGAAATCCAATTATGAAAAAACTTCTTGCAGTTTTACTCGCAGCAATCATGGCCTTTGCTCTTGCGGCCTGCGGCGGCAACGGCGGCGAAACAACAACCGCTCCCGACGGCAGCAGCACCGAAACCCCGGCAAACACGGATTACAAAGTTGCAATGATCACCGATTATGGCGACATCACAGACGAATCGTTCAACCAGACAACCTATGAAGCCTGCAAGGCTTTCTGCGATGAAAACAACGTCGGCTTCAGCTACTTTAAACCCGCAGGAGACTCAACGGCAGATCGTGTTGCAATGATCGACAAGGCTGTTGCAGAAGGCTATAACGTAATCGTTATGCCCGGCTATGCATTCGGCGGCGCAATTTTTGAGGCTGCTCCCAAGTACAAAGATGTTAAGTTCGTTGCACTTGACGTTGGTAAGGGCGACATCCTTGAAACAGCTGTTCAGGCAAAGGGCGAAAAGTACAGCTATAACCCCGACGATTACAAGCTTGAAGATTACGCAGACATTTCGAACGTATACTGCGCAGTATACCAGGAAGAACTTTGCGGATACATGGCAGGTTATGCCGCTGTTAAGCTCGGCTATGAAAAGCTCGGCTTCCTCGGCGGAATGGCTGTTCCCGCTGTTGTTCGTTACGGTTTCGGCTTTGTTCAGGGCGTTGACGCTGCTGCAAAGGAACTTGACAAGAACGTTGACCTTAACTATGTTTACGGCGGCGTATTTGCAGGCGATCCCGACGTTACCGCTGTTATGGACACATGGTATAAGAACGGCACCGAAGTTGTTTTTGCTTGCGGCGGCGGAATTTACACCTCTGCGGCAGAAGCTGCTAAAAAGGCAGGCTGCAAGGTTATCGGCGTTGACGTTGACCAGGCTGCAATCATCGACGGCAAATACGGCGAAGGCATCACCGTTACTTCCGCTATGAAGGGTCTTTATCCGGCAACATACGACACCCTCAAGGCTGTTATCATCGACGGCAAGTGGGCTGATTATGCAGGAAAGATTGAAACTCTTGGCCTTGTTTCCGGCGACGACGCAACAAAGAACTATGTTCAGATTCCGATGGAATCAACTCAGTTTGCAGACGGAAAGTTCACCAAGGACGATTATGCAAAGCTTGTTAAAGATATGTTCGACGGAAAAATCACCGTTTCAAACGACATTTCAAAAATGCCGGCGGTTACAAACGTTAAGATTTCCGAACAGGATCAGATTAAATAATCTGCTTTGAATTTTTAACCTACCGTTGGGCTGCTGCGCTTAGCAGCAGCCCTTTTATTAAATATCTATTATCTATTATTTGTTAGCATTTTGTCTGCTTTCAAGGCTGAAACCAATAAGTAATAGATAATAGATATTATTCCAAGGAGATGAAACGATGGAAGAAAAATACGCAATTGAAATGCTCGGAATTACAAAGCGATTTCCCGGCATTGTTGCAAACGACAACATTACGCTGCGGCTCAAAAAGGGCGAAATTCACGCTCTGCTCGGAGAAAACGGAGCCGGAAAATCCACCCTCATGTCGGTCCTTTTCGGTCTTTATCAGGCCGAGGAAGGCGAAATTAAAAAGGACGGAAAGGTTGTTCAAATCAAAAACCCGAACGATGCAACCGCACTCGGCATTGGAATGGTTCACCAGCACTTTAAGCTTGTTGAATGTTTTTCGGTTCTTGACAACATCATTCTCGGCGTTGAACCGAATAAGCTTGGCTTTTTGAAAAAGAATGAGGCAAGAAAAAAGGTTCTTGAGCTTTCAAAAAAATACGGTCTTGAAGTTGACCTTGACGCTCTTATCGAAGATATCAGCGTCGGTATGCAGCAGCGCACCGAAATTTTGAAAATGCTTTACCGTGAAAATGAGATCCTTATCTTTGACGAACCGACGGCTGTTCTCACTCCGCAGGAAATCGAAGAACTTATGCAAATTATGAAAAACCTTGCAAAAGAAGGAAAAAGCATTCTTTTCATCTCTCATAAGCTCAACGAAATTATGTCCGTTGCCGACCGCTGCACCGTTCTTCGAAAAGGAAAATACATCGGAACGGTTGACATCAAGGACACCACAAAGGAAGAGCTTTCAAAAATGATGGTCGGCCGTGACGTTGATTTTGCCGTTAAAAAAGAGGAAAGAAAACCCGGAAAGGTTATTCTTGACATTCAAAATGTCAGCGTAGCGAGCAAGATTCATAAAAACGACGCAGTTAAAAACGTTTCCTTCACCGTTCGTGAAGGCGAAATTGTTTGCCTTGCGGGAATTGACGGAAACGGCCAAACGGAATTTGTTTACGGACTCACCGGCCTTGAACCGGTGAAAAGCGGAAAGATTACCCTGCTCGGAAAGGACATCACAAAGTCTTCAATCAGGAAACGCAATCTTTCCGGTCTTTGCCATATTCCGGAGGACAGGCACAAGCACGGCCTTGTTCTTGATTATTCGCTTGAAAACAATATGGTTCTTGAGCGGTACTTTGAGCCGCAGTTCACAAACAAATTCGGCTTTCTTAAAAAGAAAAACATCCGTGAGTATTCGGACAAACTCATTGAACAATATGACGTTCGCTCCGGTCAGGGTTCGGCAACCGTTGCAAGAAGTATGTCCGGCGGAAATCAGCAAAAGGCAATCGTTGCCCGTGAAATTGACCGAAAGCCCGAACTTCTTGTTGCCGTTCAGCCAACAAGAGGCCTTGATGTCGGTGCAATCGAATATATTCACAAGCAGCTTGTTTCCTGCCGTGATGCGGGAAAAGGCGTTTTGCTTGTTTCGCTTGAACTTGATGAAGTGCTTTCGGTACCCGACAGAATTCTTGTTATGTATGAGGGAGAAATAGTCGGCGAGCTTGACCCGAAAAAGACAAATCCACAGGAACTCGGTCTTTATATGGCCGGTGCAAAAAGAAAAGGAGGAAACGACTGATGAAAACAAAACTTCGTTCGTTTTTCAAAAACAACGCCGTTCAGTCCGTTCTTTCTTCGCTTATTTGCATTTTGCTCGGACTTCTTATCGGTTACATTGTTCTTTTGTTCATCAATCCGTCCGGTGCGGCAAAGGCTATCGGCGATATTATCAGAAACTTTTTCAATTATCCCAATTCTAAAGTTCAGCTTCAGTATTTCGGCAACACGCTTGTTAAAACCGCACCGCTCATCATGTGCTCGCTTTCAATTTTGTTTTGCTATAAAGTCGGCCTTTTCAACATCGGTGCGGCCGGACAGTATGCAATCGGCATAGGCCTCTCAATTTATGCTGCTGCGGCTTTGGGACTTCCCTGGTGGGTATGCATTTTGCTTGCCGCTTTCGGCGGTGCGCTTTCCGGAACAATCAGCGGCATTCTCAAAGCCTATTGCAACGTTAACGAAGTCATCAGCGGAATCATGCTCAACTGGATTTCGCTTTACGGCGTGAATATGCTTTTGACAAAAGTCAAAGAGGAAACAAGCCCGTATACGGTTGTTTTCAAATACAGCAACCCGAAGGCAATTATCCCGTCGCTCGGACTTGAGAAGCTTTTTTCAAACAACAGCTATGTAACAATTGCAATTCCGCTTGCGGTCATTATTTCGGTTATCGTTTGGATACTGCTTGAAAAAACAAAGTTCGGCTATGAGCTTAAAGCGACCGGTTTCAATAAAAACGCCGCAAAATACTGCGGAATGAACGAAAAAAGGAACATAATCGTTACCCTTGCAATCGGCGGTGCGCTTGCCGCAATCGGTGCTTCGTTCCTTTATCTCACGGGATACGAACAATGGAACTGCAGCACGTCTTCCGTTCCGGCAATGGGCTTCAACGGAATTGCGGCGGCGTTCCTCGGCGGACTCAATCCAATAGGTTCAATCCTTTCGTCATACTTCATTCAGCACATCACCGTCGGCGGCGCATATGTTGACAAAACGCTTTATTCTTCACAGATATCCGACCTTATCTCGGCAATCATTATTTATCTTTGCGGCTTTGTGTTCTTCATGAAGTACGCATTCGGAAAGTACCTTGCAAAAAAAGAAGAAAAAGATGTGCTCAAAGCGCAAAGCATTAAAGAAAAAGGAGGCGAAAAATAATGTCACTTCTCATTCAGTATACATTACTTTACGCCTCGGTGCTTATTCTTGTTGCGCTCGGCGGCTGCTTTTCGGAACACTCCGGAGTTATCAATCTCGGCCTTGAGGGCATAATGGTTATGGGTGCGCTTGGCGGAACGCTCACAATGCGTTTTCTTGCCGCCTCCTACCCTTCCGCCCCGGCTATTGTCATCATTTTGCTTGTTATTCTTGTTTCGGTTCTTGCCGGACTTTTGTATTCGGTGCTTTTGGGCGTTGCATGCATCAGCTTCAAGGCGGATCAAACAATTATCGGAACTGCGCTCAACATTTTGGGCACTGCTGCGGCAACAGTTATTGTCAAAGCAATCAACACCTCAAAAAATCCGGACAACGTTTCTTCTGTTGTTGAATATATCAAACCGAAACAGGCGTTTGTTGTGAACCTTGGCGGTTTTGAATTCAACTGGTTCATGCTTGTTGCGGCGGTTTTGCTTGTTGCGTCATACATTACGCTTTACAAAACACGTTTCGGCCTTCGTCTCATGGCTTGCGGCGAACATCCTCAGGCAGCGGACAGCGTCGGAATCAATGTGTACAAAATGCGCTACGCCGGCGTGCTTATTTCCGGTGCGCTCGGCGGCCTCGGCGGAATCATTTATGTCACCTGCGGAGTCAGCGAATGGAAGTTTGAATACGGTGTTGCCGGTTTCGGTTTTCTTGCTCTTGCGGTTATGATTTTCGGTCAGTGGAAACCGACAAGGATTGCCCTTGCAGGTCTTCTTTTCGGACTTTTCCGTGCGCTTTCAAATGTTTATTCGGGCATTGACATTCTCGCTTCGCTCAACATTCCGAGTGCAATATACAACATGATGCCGTATATAATCTCGCTTCTTGTTCTTGCGCTGACTTCAAAAAAGTCAAGAGCACCGAAAGCGGAAGGTGTTCCTTACGACAAAGGCAGCAGGTAAACATTATGAGTTAAACGCAATTGAAAAAGTTCATTTCGTACGGGTCGGATCTGTGCCTACCCGTACGAAATCAATCTCTTTATTGCTCGTGTATTTTAACCCAACTCCACTCCGTTCGGGGTCACTTTTGTCAATCATCACAAAAGTAACCCAGCGGAGCGAACGGAAAACGTTGTTTTAAGATAAAGCCGTGCGAGGGAGAGCACGTTGGTGAAAGACGGTAAAAGATGAACACAAGAATAAATGCAAGTGCAAACGGTCACGTTTATGGGTCGGCACGGGTCCGACCCGTACTAAATAAGCCTTTTCCATTGCTCGTGCACTTTAACCCAATGCCACTCCGTTTGGGGTTACTTTTGTCGGTTGATACAAAAGTAACCAAAAAATCGCTTGATATCATACGGTGCAAGCGGAATGTCAAAAT
>CAKTEU010000037.1 GCA_934552855.1 uncultured Eubacteriales bacterium
CTCTACTTTTTTAGATTTTTTCTTCTCTTTTTTTGCAGGCTCTTATTTGGTTACCCCAACATTTATTATAGAGCCAAAAAATACTGCCGCACGGGATTACCCTGCGGCAGCTTTTTTGTGCTTTGAATTACAAAAAAGCAGGCGGCAAAAGCCGCCCGTATGAACAAGAACATTTTAAATCATCTCACTGTTACCGAAACCGTGTTTCCCACATCGGAATAGACGGGTTTAATCGTTGCCGTCTTTTTATATGACTTCACCCTGAACCGATATGTCCCGCTTTTAAGTCCGATAACGGTATAGGAAGAAGCGTCTTTGACAACCGAAAGTTTTTTGAATTTTCCGTTGTTCTTTGCCATATATACAACATAACCGGTAACAAATTTTTGTTCTTTCCATTTCACGGTAACGTTTTTTCCGCTTCTCTTTGCGGCGGTTACAACCGGAGATGACGGCTTTGTTACAAAGGTTTCACCGGCAGAAAACATTGAAAAAAGTTTTTCTTTTTTCTGTGTTTTGAACGCCCTTACAACGATTCTGTATTTTGCACCCCTTGAAAGCTTTTCAAAGCTTATCTTTGTTTCCTTTGTGTCTTCACTTTTTATGAACTCTTTGTCTCTGATAAGATATATCCTGTATCCGTCTGCGCCGGCAACTTTTTTCCAGCTTGCGCTGACTGTATTGTTTTTAACTTTAACCGTAAGCTTTGCGGTTTTTGAAGGCACAACAGAAAACTCCAGCGTTTTTGAGCCCGAATATGTTTCGCCCTTTAGATTTACGATTGCGTAATATTTTCCGGTTTTTACCCTTCCGCCGGAATATTTCACCGTATAATCTTTGCCCTCTTTAAGGCGGTTTCCTGCCGAATCGCTTACAATTACCGCCGGCGTATGCGGCTTTTGGTTATATGTAAAATTCGTCTTTGAAAGATATATCATGCTTGCTTTTTTGATTGCCTTGCTTTTGATGAATTTTCCGCATACGGCGCAAATTTCGTCACTTGTTCCGTTTTCAAAAGGCGTTGCTTTTTTTGTTACAACGGTTTTTGCCCTATGCGAGCCGAGCGGCAGCAAGGTTCCGGGGTCGGTAATTTCGCCGCAGACCGAACAATACTTTTGACCGATGGTTCCGGGAACCAAACAGGTTGAAGGCACTTGTTCGCCAAGAATAATTTTATGTCCCGTTGCCGGAATTGCCGCAGCGCCGCAAACAAATGCATTGCATTTTTTGCAAAAAATTCCTTTCTGTCTTCCGTCCTTGACGCAAGTCGGCTCTTCTCTCAAAACAAATTCAAATTCGTCGAAACTGTGTCGGCAGTTTATGTTTGCAAAAAGAAAGCCCTGCTCTTCGGCAAAATTTTTGACAGAACTTTCGGTGAAGCCGAAAAATACAAGCTGCTTTTTTTCGTCCGGGTCTTTTTCAAAAGCGTCTTTTTCAATTGTTTCCGGCATTGCGGTCATAATTACGCCCGTGAGTTTGCAGCTTGCGAACGCATGTGTGCCGATGAATTTTACGCTCGGCGGAATAATAACTTCCGTCAGTAAGCAGCCGTAAAAAGCGTCCTTTTCAATGATTTCCAATCCATTCAAAAAACTGATGTTTTTGAGGGAAGAACAGGAAAATGCACTTTCAAAAATCGTTTTCACACTCTTCGGAATATTCACTTTTTCAAGCGATGTTTCATAAAAGGCTTTTGAACCGATTGAAACAAGATTTTCCGGAAGATTAATTTTTTCAAGTTTTTTACAGCCGGAAAACATCCTTTCCGAAATTTGTTCGGTATTCTTCGGCAGCGTTACATCTGAAATTTGTTCGCAGTTTTCAAAAACACCCGCACCGAAGCTGACATTTTCTGAAAGAAAAGTAACCTTTTCAAGCTTTTTGCAATCCGAAAATGCGCCGTCTTCAACGGTTTTAACGCTCTGCGGAACAATCACTTCGGTCATCGAGCTGCAATTTTTAAACGCATCCTTTCCGATTGAAGCAACGGGAACAACGCCGAACTTTTCCGGAATTTTCACCGTTGCGGATACGGATTCGTTAACCGTTGTTATCACGGCCGTTGTTCCTTCAAGCTCATAAGTATATTCTTTATATGTTATACCTGCGGCACTTGCTTTTTTTTCAACGAATGACAAAGCGGCAACTGCGTTCAAAGCCAAAATCAATGCAAAAACAAAAACAACAATCCTTTTTCTGTTAACTGCTTTTTTAAGCATTCTTTATACAAACCCTTTCTCAAAGACAATGTCTTGTTAAAAAACTCAATTTTCTTCTGTATTCCCTCGCTGTGGGGCGTTATCCTTTTTATTATCCTACCACATTTTCAAAAGTTAATCAATAAAATTTGCCCTTTTGCCAAAGAGAAATGAAAAATCCGCCTTTACACTTGACTAATCAGGCGGATTATATTATTATGTACAGTAGATATTTGTATTTGGCAGAAGGGCTGATTTTGACCTTTTTGCGAAAGGAGCAATTAATGAAAAACACCGAAAAATCAATGGAAAAGCTTGTCGCTCTCTGCAAAGGCAGAGGCTTTGTATACGCCGGCAGTGAAATTTACGGCGGCCTTGCAAACACATGGGATTACGGCCCGCTTGGCGTTGAGCTCAAAACCAACATCAAGAATGCCTGGCGCAAAAAGTTCATTCAGGAAAGCCCTTATAACGTTGGCCTTGACAGCGCAATTCTTATGAACCCGCAAACATGGGTCGCCTCCGGTCACCTCGGCGGCTTTTCCGACCCGCTCATGGACTGCCGTGAATGCAAAACACGCCACAGAGCGGACAACCTCATTGAAGATTTTGACGGAACAAATGTTGCCGGCTGGTCAAACGAGGAAATGATGAACTATATCAAGGAAAAAAGCATTCCCTGCCCCAACTGCGGAAAACATAATTTTACCGATATCCGTCAGTTTAACCTTATGTTTAAAACGTTTCAGGGCGTTACGGAAGACAGCAAAAACGAACTTTATCTTCGCCCCGAAACCGCACAGGGTATTTTTGTAAACTTTGCAAACATTCAACGCACAACAAGAAAAAAGATTCCGTTCGGCGTTGCGCAAATCGGTAAATCTTTCAGAAATGAGATCACTCCGGGCAATTTCATTTTCCGTGTCCGTGAATTTGAACAGATGGAACTTGAATTTTTCTGCAAGCCCGGAACCGACCTTGAATGGTTCGATTATTGGCGTTCATTCTGCCGTGACTGGCTTTATTCGCTCGGAATCAAGGAGGAAAACCTTCGCCTTCGTGACCACGGAAAAGAAGAACTTTGCTTTTATTCAAAAGCAACAACCGACTTTGAATTTCTTTTCCCGTTCGGTTGGGGAGAGCTTTGGGGCGTTGCAGACAGAACCGACTATGACCTCACTCAGCACATCAAAACCAGCGGAAAGAGCCTTGATTACTTTGACCAAACAACAAACGAAAGATATGTTCCTTATGTTATTGAACCGTCGCTCGGCGTTGAAAGGCTTTTCCTTGCGCTTCTTACTCAGGCATATGACGAAGAAGTTGTTGATGCCCAAAAGAACGACACAAGAGTTGTTATGCACTTTCATCCGGCAATTGCTCCGTTCAAAGCCGCTGTGCTTCCGCTTTCCAAAAAGCTTTCGGAAAAAGCAACCGAAGTCCTTTCAATGCTTCAGAAAAAATTCAACGTTGATTTTGACGACACAGGTTCAATCGGAAAAAGATATCGCCGCCAGGACGAAATCGGCACTCCGTTTTGCATCACATATGACTTTGAATCACAGGAGGACGGCTGCGTAACTGTTCGTGACCGTGACAGCATGGAACAAATCCGCCTTCCCATTGCCGATCTTTGCGGTTATATTGAAGAAAAGCTTGAATTTTAATTCATCAAAAAATAAAGGCTGTCCCCAAGGCAGCCTTTTTGACAGGCTTTATAAAACAAACTTATTGCCAAACTTTTGGTTATAAGACGAACAATCCGAATTTATCAAACTTTATAATATTAAAGTGTTTTCAGTCTTTGCCATTTATATCAAGAAAGGGGAAATCACAATGGAAACCACAGCAATGGCAGTTTTAAGCAAAGTCGTTTCGTTTCTCATCACGTTCATCTTCATGGCTTCGGGAGTAACCTCTTCCGCAACCTCACAGCAGGTCAAGCCCAAAGACGCAAAAAGCCTTCTTTTTTCCTTTGCAACGCTTTCCGATACTCATATTACAAGCGATGGTGCGGCAAGAGTAAATATGCTTTCGCAGGGCTTTCGTGACGTTGACGGAAAAGTTGACGCAATCATCTGCGTCGGTGACATGACCGACCACGGCGAAAAAGAGCAGTATGAAAACTTTTACGGCTGTGTTGAAAAAAGCATCAAAACCTCAAAGTTCATTCCCGTTGTCGGTAACCACGACACATGGACAAAAGACCTTCGCGGGTCCAAGCCGACAAAGGAGTTTCTTAAAGCTTATAACGATTACAGCGGAAGAAAACTCAAAAGGCCGTATTACACAACAAAGGTGAACGGCTATACCTTTATAATGCTTTCTTCTGAAAAGGATAACACCGCGGCATTCATTTCCAACAAACAAATCAACTGGCTTAACAATCAGCTTAAAAAAGCCTCAAAGAAAAAGAACAGTCCGATTTTTGTTATGTGCCATTGGCCGATTAACGGCGTTTGCGGGCAAATGGAAATTGACCCCGATATGGAAATGGGCAAGCAGAGCGACAAGGTCAGAAAAGTCCTTGAAAAATATGACAACATTTTCTATTTCTGCGGTCACGTTCACGCCGGCCTTCGTGCCGATGCTTCAAAAAAGCTTTTCGGCCATGAGTCAATTGAAACTGTGAACGGCGTTCATTATATCAACCTTCCGTCATATACATATGTTAACTTTGAACCCTGGCAAACAAACAACGGAGGAAATCTTCTTTCCGGCTGCGGCTATATTGCGGAAGTTTATAAGGACGAAGTTGTTATTCGTGCAAGGAACTATGCCCTCGGCTTTTATATGTCCGCATATGAAAAAACAATTGAACTGAACTGATGAAAGTCATTTTAAACAAATTAAAGGGAGAATAAAGATGAATAAAATCAACTTCAAAACATTTTTAAGCGCAATTCTTGCCGTTCTTGCGGCAATCTCAATGGCTGTTTCCGGCTATAACGACCCCGGCAACAACGCCCCGTTCAAAGCAAAGAACGACGACGTTCTTTTCAACGTTACTCTTCTTTCAGACATTCACATTGACTATCGTGAACTGTTTTTGCAAACTTCACTTCGCCTCGGTGTAAGCAGCCTCAAAAAAAGCGAAACTCCTATTGATGCCGTTGTAATTTCCGGCGACCTCACAAATTACGGCGACAAAAAGTCAATGGATTCAATGTACAGCACCGTGACCGGCGTTGCACCGAAAGACGTTTCCCTTTTCATTACTACCGGCAACCATGACATCGGTCATTCTTCCGATTCAAACATCACCGAAGCCGAAGCCAGAGCAAACTTTATTGAACTGACCAATAAATATCTCGGAACGAACATTGACAAAATCTATTTCAGCCGTCAGATTAAAGGTTACACGTTCATCACCCTTTCCGATGAATCCGACGATTCATGGGATACCCCGGAACTTTCCGACACTCAAATTGCTTGGCTCGACTCTGAACTTTCAAAAGCAACCGCCGCCGGCGATAAAAAACCCGTTTTTGTTGTTTGCCATTGGCCGATAAACAACACTAACGGTCAGCAGGTTGTTTGGGAGCACGGTGCAATGAACGATTGCAGCGACAAAGTCAAGGCTGTTCTTGAAAAATATTCAAATCAAAATGTTTTCTATATCAGCGGTCACGTTCACACCGGAGTCAACAGCAAAGAGCTCCACAAGTATTTTGACGTTCACAACGTTGAAGAACAAAACGGCATTTTTTATGTTAACCTTCCGGCATATGGTTCGCTCAACCGTTACGGCGTACCTTGGCCGGGAACGGGAATGCAGATGGAAGTTTATGAAAACGAAGTTCTTTTCAGACCTCGCAGTTATCTTTCCGGCAAATGGTATTCAAATCATGAATACTCTGTAACGCTTCACTGATAATTTTAAGGAGAAAAGGAGAAAATTACGATGAAATCGTTCGTTTCGATTTTAACCGCAATTGTTTCAGTTCTTACAATGCTTTGGAACACGGCAATGGCAAAGGTTGATTCCGACAGCCTTCGTTATGTTGCGCTCAATGCCGTAAAATCATATTTCATCAGCCAAACAAGCGACGAAGTTTCTGCCGTTAAAAAAAAGACCGGCGGTTTTATGAAAGGCGTTTGCCATCCGAACGAAAACTATAAGCAAATCAAAGACGCAAATATCGAATGGGTACGTTTTGACTGCACATCGCTTCCGTTTGACGAAAACGGAAACCTTACCGAAGGCTATCTCAATTACAAGGCGAAAGCAAAGGCATATGCCGACCAGGGCTTCAAGGTAATGTGCATCACGCCGTATCCCAAAAAGTATATCGCCGCAGGCCTTGATCCCCGCGACGAAAAGAACAAGGCCGAAATTCAGCGTATTGCCGCATTTTATGCAAAGGACCTTCAGGGTATTGTTTCCGCATTCCAGATTACGAACGAGATGGGTATTGAACACTTCACCCTTCCGCTCACCGTTGAAGAAGCGGCAGACTTCATCGGAATGCAGGCAGAAGCAATGGCACCCGTAAAAGGCGACATCACAGTCGGCTACAACTGCGGCGGAACAAAGCTTTACAACCTTTGCACAGCAATGAAACCGTATCTTGATTACTGTGATTATGTCGGAATGGACGTTTATCTCGGCTGTTTTGATAACATCATGAAGGATTTGATTTTTATGGATCTGATTCTTCGTTCACTTTGGGCATACACCGGAAAACCGATTGTTCTTTGTGAATTCGGTTATATCGGTTACGGCGAAGCAAAAACCGACGAACAAAAGAAAGAAATTCTCAAAAACTATGGTTTTGAAAGCGAAGAAGCCGCCCGAAAGGATATTATGACTTTCATCAATAATCTTCCGAAAGACTTCAAAGAGCATATGCTTTCGCTTGAATACAAAGATGAAAAAGAGCTTGCCGACAAGCTTTTCGATTCCGAACTTGCAAACCATCTTTACAGAGAGCTTCCCGGCGGCTATCAGCTCAGAAAATACAAGCATACGCCGGAGGATCAAGGAAAATTCTTTGAAGATATGTTCAAACGGCTTTATAACCTTGACTTCCTTTGCGGCTCGTTTGTTTATTGCTACAGCGACAGCAACGCCTGCTACATCTGCGGTCAGGAGGACTGCCCTGTTGAAACCGGCTGGGGACTTGTTGACCTTCACGGAAAAGAAAAGCCGGCATATTACGCCGTTCAAAAAGCTTATGCAAAATAATTAACAACAAAAAACACCCATGAGTCAAACCTTCTTTGACCCATGGGTGCGTTTTATTCACCCTTGATTTTTTTCCAATACTCCTTTGCGGCCTGCTCATTTTTGTTGTCGCCAAAGGAGTAATATTTTTTGTTTTTGATTGCGTCGGGAAGATACTGCTGTTTGACATAATGATTAGGAAAATCATGCGGATAATTATAAAACTGACCTTTGTGCTGATTGTCCTCGCCGTCATAATGCTTGTTTTGAAGCGTTCTCGGAATCGGACCGATATTTCCCTTTCTTATGTCTGCGGCCGCCGCATCATAGGCAAGATATGCCGAATTTGATTTTGGGCTGTTGCAAACAAGAACAACTGCGTCCGCAAGCGGAATTCTCGCTTCGGGAAGACCAACCATGAACGCCGCATCAACCGCCGCTTTAACAATAGGAATTATCATCGGATAAGCAAGACCCACATCTTCGCACGCACAAACCATCAACCGCCTTGTTGCCGAAGGAAGGTCGCCCGCTTCAAGCAGCCTTGCAAGGTAATGAAGTGCTGCGTTCGGGTCGGAACCTCTCATCGATTTTTGAAATGCGGAAAGAATGTCATAATGCTCGTCTGCGTCCTTGTCATATTTCATTGAGCTTTTTTGAGTGAGTTCGTCCGCACGTTCGGCAGTTACAAAAATTTTCCCGTTTTCGGGCGGCGTACTGAGTACGCACAGTTCGGCGGCATTCATTGCCTTTCTTACGTCGCCGCCGCAGGAAAAAGCAATTCTTTTGATTGCCGCTTCATCGGCTTCAATCATGCTGCCCGTGTCTTTTTCAAGGAATTTGAATGCACGCTTCACCGCCGGAATAATTTCTTCTCCGCTTATGCTTTTAAATTCAAAAACGGTTGAACGGCTGAGGATTGCGTTATGAATATAAAAATACGGATTCTCGGTTGTTGAAGCAATAAGCGTAATTGAACCTCTTTCAATATAATCAAGAAGCGTTTGCTGCTGCTTTTTGTTAAAATACTGAATTTCATCAAGATAAAGCAAAATTCCGTTCGGTGCTTCAAAGGTATCAAGCTTTGCAACAAGGGCTTTGATGTCTGCGGTTGAAGCCACAGTTCCGTTGAGTTTGCAGAATTTTCGGTTTGTCTGCGCCGCAATGATTGAAGCAAGGGTTGTTTTTCCGATTCCGGAGGGACCGTAAAAAACAAGGTTCGGAATTTCGCCGCTTTCAATTATTCGGCGAAGGGCCTTTCCCGGCGCAAGAAGGTGACGCTGGCCAACCATTTCATCAACACTTTTCGGCCGAAGGCGTTCGGCAAGAGGAGCTTTCATTTTTTCACCGTTCCTTTTAACTGTATGGATAATATTATAGCTTTGCATTTTCATCTTTGGTTTCTAAAAACGAAACATTATTCATCTTTCGGCGATAAAACCAAATTTTGAAAAAAGCGTGGGATTTTGAAAAATTTTGTGTATAATTAAGTGAGAAACAATGAAGCACAACAAAAAGGGAGGGAAGAATTTTTGGACGAAAAAACAATTGTTGAACTTTTGAAAACAAAAGACGAAAAAGGTCTTGAAGCGTTCCTTTGCCGATACGGTGCACTAATCCGATACATAGCCTTGCCCGTTCTTCCCGATGAAAGAGATGCGGAAGAAGCCGTTTCGCAAATTTCGCTTCTTGTTTGGAAAAACATTGCTTTTTTTGACGATAAAAAGGGATCGTTTACTGCATGGCTGACTGCAATTTCAAGAAACACCGCATTGAACCTTGCAAGGAAAAACAAAAATACTCCGCTTTTTCTTGAGGACGAAAAAATACCCTCCGATTCAACGCCGGAAGAAGAACTGCTCAAAAAGGAACGCAGAGAGTTAATAACAAATGCTCTTTCGCTCCTTTCTGAAAAAGACCGTGCTTTGTTTTATCGAAAATATTATTATCTTCAATCAACGGCGCAAATTGCACGGGAACTTTCACTGACCGAACGAGCCGTTGAAGGCAGACTTTACCGAATTAAAAAACGGCTTCAAAAAATTTTGGGAGGTATTCGCCATGAATGAAAACGAACATTATTCTTTGACCGACGATGAACTTCGTGATGTTTTTGAAAGCGAAGATTCCTGTGTTCCGATAAATGTTGCCGAAAATGTTACGCCTTGGAAAAAAGCGATGCAAAATCTTTTGGTCGGCTTCGGAATTTCCGCAGCTTCGATAAGTTATTTCCCGCTTGATTTTATTCTTTCTGCCGTCGGTTCGGTTCTTTTGTTTTTCGGTTTCCGTTCGCTGCGAAAAGAGAACCGCTCTTTCGCTTTCGGCTACGGCATTTCAATTTTGTTTTTGATTTATACTTTTGCAATTTATGTTTTTGAAGCCTGTGCGGTTTTTGGCGAATTTTCCGAAACAACCGCTGCGGCGATAATAAAATACTGTTTTATTTTTCTTCGGCTTGCCGAACTTATTGCAATTGTAAAAGGTGTCGGTTCCGTTCAAAAAAAGGCCGGCCTTGAAGGCAAAAACAAAGGGTGGAAGCTTGTTTTTTGGTACGGCCTGATGTGCTTATTTGCCCTGTTCAACTATACCGGCATTTTTGTCTATGTTTTGATTATCGCTTATATCGTAATGATTGTTCGCCTTTATAAGTTTTCTTCTGCGCTTGACGATGCAGGCTTTACCATTTGTCCGGCGAAAGTACGCATAGGCAACAAAACCTTTTCAATTGCGGTTTCCGTTTTACTCATCATTTCGATTATTGCCGCAAACGTCTTTTTCGGCTCGTATCCGATGAACTTCAACATTCGCACAGACGAAAACGTAAAAAGCGTTGCCTCGGTCAAAACAAAGCTTGCTTCGCTCGGATTTCCGAAAGATGTTCTTGACGACCTTTCAAACGAAGAAATTCTTGATTGCAAAAACGCAAAAGAGGTACATTTTGAAAAATCCTCCGAGCCGATTTCCGACGGCCTTACCTTCAAAAACGGAAAGGAAATAAAATCGGTCGATGCCATTGAATTTACAACCGTTGTTATTCTTGTTTCCGGCAATACTATTGACCGTGAAACTTACAAGCCGAACAAAGACGACGGCTATGAACAACAGGAATGGAAAATTATTCATTATTTTCGCCTGCTTCCGACCAAAAAAAGTTCAAAAACCGAATGCATTGAAATCATGCCTGCATATATTTATTATAACACATGGAGAAAAGCTAAAGATGCCGCCGGAAAGCTCTTTTTTGAAAAAGACGGCAAAAGCTATGTCGGCAATTATTATTCCATCGGAAAAGGATTTAAACGACAGGACGCTTTTTCAAATCTTTTCGGAGAAACGCAAAGCGAAAATATTTATGCCGATTTTTCCGTTCCGAAGGACAGCGAGAACTTCCGTGGGTATCTCTCATACAGCGTTTGGGGAAACATCGGTGAATTGATGATTGATTCGTATGTAACATTTTATTCGTGTTACTCCTTCCCGACCTATCCGGCAACAACCGCAAAAGAATACGTACTCGGCAAAAACAACAGCCTTTTCACAATGTTCCGGGAGCAGCCGCCACGTGCGATAGATGGCATCACATACTGAAAGCAAAACACACCGTCCGATTTTAACGCCGGACGGTGTGCTTTTCAGTTTATTGTTTACTTATTCATAAAGCGGATATTTTTTACAAAGAGCGTTTACACCTTTGAGAATTTCGTCCTTGCTGTTTTCAAAATCCTTTGCGGCAAGGGTAATGTAACGGGCAATTTCACGCATATCGTCTTCTTTGAGACCTCTTGTTGTGACGGCCGCCGAACCGAGACGAACGCCGCTTGTGACCGAAGGCTTTTGCGGATCGTTCGGAACGGAGTTCTTGTTCGTTGTGATGTTCACTGCGTCAAGACGTTCTTCAAGCTCTTTCCCCGTAACGCCGAGCGAACGAAGGTCAAGCAGGCAAAGGTGGTTGTCCGTTCCGCCGGAAACGAGGTCAACCCCGTTTTTGAGAAGCTCGTCTGCAAGGGCGGCGCAGTTTTTGACGAGCTGCTTTTGATATTCCTTAAATTCATCTTTGAGTGCTTCGCCGAAGCAAACCGCCTTTGCGGCAATGACGTGCATGAGCGGGCCGCCCTGTGAACCGGGGAAAACGGCCTTGTTGAGTGCCGGCCCGTGTTCGGCTTTTGCAAGGATGAGTCCGCCTCTCGGTCCTCTGAGCGTTTTATGCGTTGTTGTTGTCACAACGTCTGCATAAGGCACGGGCGAAATATGAAGTCCTGCGGCAACAAGGCCGGCAATGTGAGCCATGTCAACGAAGAAGATTGCGCCGACTTTTTTTGCAATCTCTCTGATGCGCTTAAAGTCGATTTCTCTCGGATATGCCGAAGCTCCGGCAATGATCATTTTCGGTTTGCATTCAAATGCAATTTTTTCAAGCTTGTCATAGTCAATGTAACCGTTTTCATCAACGCCGTATGAAAAGAAGTTATAAAGTTTTCCGCTGTTATTGACCTTTGAGCCGTGAGTGAGGTGTCCGCCATCGGCGAGGCTCATGCCCAAAACGGTGTCTCCCGGCTTGAGGAATGCAGAGTAAACGGCAAAGTTCGCCTGAGAGCCGGAGTGTGGCTGAACGTTTGCATATTCGGCAGAAAAAAGTTCCTTTGCTCGGTCAATTGCAATGTTTTCAACAATATCAACACATTCGCAGCCGCCGTAATATCTTTTTGAAGGGTACCCTTCGGCATATTTATTTGTGAGAACGCTGCCCATTGCAGCCATAACCGCCGGAGAAACGATATTTTCAGAAGCGATCAGTTCAAGCTTTTCACGCTGTCTTTTGAGTTCAAGCGCCATTGCTTCGGCAACGGCCGGATCGGTCTCTTTGATAAGTGAGATGCTGTCAAGTAAGTTCTGATACATTTTGTAACCTCCAAAAAAATAATATACTTAAGTGCCGGCGGCAACTTGAGTTTTTAACTGTAAAATACAAAATACGGTGGCGATTAAAAAGAATCGCCGCCGTAACAGAATTGTTCGTTTTATTTGATTACATCCGTGCCCATGTATTCACGAAGGACTTCCGGAACGGTAATGCTTCCGTCGGCATTTTGATAATTTTCCAAAATTGCCGCAACGGTTCTTCCGATTGCAACACCGGAACCGTTAAGCGTGTGAACAAGCTTTGCCTTGCTCTTTGCGTCCTCTTTATAGCGGATTGACGCACGGCGAGCCTGAAAATCTTCAAAGTTTGAGCAGGAAGAAATTTCAACATATCTTCCGTAAGACGGCATCCAAACTTCAATATCATAAGTTTTTGCAGAAGAAAAGCCTATATCTCCGGTGCTGAGCGCAACAACTCTGTAAGGAAGGCCGAGAAGCTGCAAAACTCTTTCTGCATCATTAGTGAGTTTTTCAAGTTCGGCATAGCTTTCTTCGGGTTTTACAAACTTAACAAGCTCAACCTTGTTGAACTGGTGCTGTCTGATGAGTCCCCTTGTGTCACGGCCGGCAGAACCCGCTTCCGCTCTGAAGCAAGCGGAATATGCACAGTATTTTATCGGAAGTTTTGCTCCGTCAAGAATTTCGTCACGGTGCATATTGGTAACAGGAACCTCCGCAGTGGGAATGAGGAAATAATCATTTGTAAGTTTGAAAGCGTCATCTTCAAATTTCGGAAGCTGACCGGTACCCGTCATTGAAGCACGGTTAACCATGAACGGCGGAAAAATTTCCGTATAGCCGTGCGCAGTATGCGTGTTGAGGAAGAAATTGATGATTGAACGCTCAAGCCTTGCGCCGAGTCCCTTGTAAAAATGAAAACGTGCACCGGTAACCTTTGCGGCGGTTTCCGGGTCAAGAATGCCGAGTCTTGCACCGATATCCCAATGGGCTTCGGCTTCAAAATCGAACTTTCTCGGTTCGCCCCAGCGGCGGATTTCAACGTTTTCGCTGTCATCTTTTCCAATCGGAGTCGTCTCATTCGGAATGTTCGGGAACTCATACATGATGCTTTTCTGCTTGTTTTCAAGTGCGGTGAGTTCATCGTCGTCTTCCTTGATTGCGTCTTTGACGGCGTTCATTTCCGCCATAATTTCGCTTGTATCCTTGCCCTCTTTTTTAAGCTGAGGAATCATCTTTCCGGCCGCATTTTGGCGAGCCTTAAGCTGATCTCTTTTTGCCGAAAGTTCACGGCGGCGGGCATCAATTTCAAGAATTTCATCAACAAGGGCATCCATATCCTTATTTCTTGTTTTCATTGCTTTTTTAACAAGATCCGGATTTTCTCTGATAAGTTTAATGTCAAGCATAGTTTAAGTCTCCTTTGCGCTTGATAATATCCTAACTATCTCAAAGTATATCACATAACTTTTCTTTTTTAAAGAGTTAGACAAAAAATTATTACAAAATCGGCGAACAAAGAAAAAAATAAATTCGCTTTTTCCCCTTTCTCTGCAATTTTGACAAAGTTTGTTTGACTTTTTGCCTTTTCAATGATATACTTGTGTTAGCGTATTAGAGTGTCAGATTGAGAAAGCGAGGAAACATGAATATGAGAAAACTTGAAAACGAAGCAATTGACAACCTTTTCAAAGCCATTCTTTCGCTTGAAAACGTTGATGAATGCTATTGCTTTTTCGGCGATCTTTGCACCGAAAAAGAACTTATTGATATGTCGCAAAGGTTTGAAGTTGCGTCGCTCCTTCGTCAAAAAATGAATTATGTTGAAATCAGCAAAAAAACAGGGGCAAGCACAACAACCGTCAGCCGTGTCAACAAATGCCTGACTTATGGCAACGACGGCTATTCGCTTGCGTTTGAACGGCTTGAAAAATAATTTTGGGGAGAAATCGTTTTATGAATGAAAAGAAAACCGACCTTGCGCCGGATGACGATTTAAAGATTATCGCCAACGCTCGAAGGCTCACCCGTGAATACTTTTTTTCGGACTATGAAGACACCGAAAAGCGCAAAAAGATTCTTTCCGAACTTTTCGGTTCAGTCGGTGAAAATGTTGTTATTGACACACCCCTTCACTGCGATTACGGGAAGCATACATTCATCGGAAACAACGTCATAATCAATATGAACTGCACCTTTGTTGACGATGCAAAAATCACAATCGGAAGCAATGTTCTTATTGCTTCAAACGTTCAGTTTTACACGGGAACGCACGACACCGACCCCGAAAAACGCATGAACAAAAATTGGGAAGAAGAAGGAAAGCAGTGGTTTAACACTCTTTGCAAGCCTATCACGGTTAAAGACGGTGCATGGCTCGGCGGCGGAGTAATCGTTCTTCCCGGAGTCACCATTGGCGAAAACAGTGTTATCGGCGCAGGAAGCGTTGTAACACGTTCAATTCCGGATAACTGCGTTGCCGTCGGCAACCCTTGCAAACCGATAAGATTTTTGAAATAACACAAAACGGATGCTCACTGAGAAATTCATTGGGAGCATCCGTTTTCTTTTTTATTTTTCTTTAATTGCAGACTCGTACTGTTTTTGCAGCCGTTTTATTGCTCTTTCGTTTTTTTGAACGCTGCATTTTTTTGCCGCCGCTTCAATCTTTTTTTCAACCCACGGCATTTTAAGATATTCCAAAACTTCGTTTTCGTACTGCGCAAAAGCGTCTTCATCGTTCGTTGCAATCGTCACACGCAAAGCAAGATAAATTGTGCTTTCGCTTTCAATAACGTCGGCACTGCCGTGAGAAATTGCATTGATTTTTTCAAAAAAGCCGTCGTCATACATAACGTCGTTCTTTTTAACAAGATTCACCGGAAGGTCCTGCGTTGCAACAAGGTTTTGTTTTTTGCAGTATTCACGGTTGAGCGTATCAATATCCGTTCCGGCACGAAGCCTTTTTGCCATCAGTTCAAACTCTTCTTCAAGTTCCGCTTTCTCTTTTTCTGAAAGCGGAATTGTTTCGCCCTTTGTGTTGACTTTTGAAAGCGGAGCTTCAATCGCTTTGAAGCCGGCATAAAGCTCAACAAAGCTTTGCTTGAGGGTGTCCTGCGAAACTTCGTTTTTTCCGCCCTTTCCAAAATAGTGGGCAACAATCTGCTTTTTTTCGCTGTCGCAAAGCGTAATTTTTAAAATGTCTGCCTTGCCGACACCGATGCGTTTATAGTACGACCCGAAAAGCGACCAAAGGCCGTTCGTTTTGTCGTTCGCTTCGCTTTTAAGATATTGCTCTGTTCTTATGCCGTTCTTTTTGCAAAAGACTTGAAGTGCGGCATACTTTTTGCAAAGCTCTTCGGTTTTTTGTGCTGCGCTTTCGCTGTCGTTTTCCTTTGCGCCATACTTTTTTGGGTTTGAAAAAACCTCGTCAAAATAATATGAATAAACGCCGCCGGAAATTTTTATGCCGTCAATCGCAAGCGGAAAGACCTCTCTTTTTCCGCAGGCAGAGAAAGCAAAAAAAATCAACAGCAAAACAAACAACAGACTCAAAAGTTTTTTCATCAGTCTTCGTCCTTCGGTGCTTTCATGTTGAAGCGATAGATTTCCTGATCCTCAATGTCAATATTCTGAACAATAATCGGCTTTATTCCGGCGTTTGCGGTGATTGTTGTTACAAGTGCTTTTGCAAGCGGAAAAAGTTCTTTGAATGTGTCAACATGAATAAATTCCTTTTCAACGCCGCTTTTGATTTCAAAAATACCTTTAACTTCAACAAGAACGTTCAAAACATCAGGGTGATCCTTGTCAAGAACTTCAACGCAAAGAGTCGCTTCACAAACGGAATTGTCATTGTATTTGACATTATGAGAAACTTTGTTATTAAGTTTGAGCTGAACGGTTGACTGAACCGCATTGTTGAATTTTATGCGGCTGACTTTATATGCTTTAAGTTGAACATTTGTCATTTTTAGTTCTCCTTCATTTTCAAATTATTTTCATGTTTGACGGAACATGCGTATGCTTTCCGAGATATTCACGGTAAAGAAGCGGAAAAACAAGTGCTTCATAAACATAAAAAAGCGGTTTTCCTTTTTTGGGTGAAGGCGCAGGAACGCTTTGAACATCAACGCCGACAAGCGATGCGATAACCGAAGCACGCATAAGATGAAATTCGCTTGAAAGGAAAGCTATTTTCGGCTCTTTTTCGCCACAGCGTGAGGCAATAATTTTTTTTGCATTGATAAAGTTTTCAAATGTCGTTTGTGACTTGTCTTCAAGAATTATTCTTTCTTCCTCAATGCCCCGGTCAAGCAAAATATCTTTGATTGCCTGCGCTTCGCTTTTTGTTTGGTCTTCGTGAACAATTCCTCCGCAGCAAACAGCAACCGTGTTTTTATGTTTTAATAAAAAGTCGGCGGCGGCATTTGCACGAAGAGAAAGCATTTCGTCAGGTTTGTCGCCTATAACCCGGCAGCCGAGTATCATAAGATAATCAGGTTCAAAAGTGAGGTTTCCGTTTTTTGCCGCAGCTTCACAAGCGGCAAAGCCAGAAACAAGGCCGGCAAAAGCTGCGGCACCGGCGGCAAAAACTGCATTTTTTATTTTCATGTCAAAATCTCCTTGTATGTTTTCTCCGGTTTGTCTATTCTACCACAAAGTTTCGAATAATGGAACATATTTGAAAAATCAATTTTAATTTTGTTTTGACTCGGGAATGTATAACTTTCATCATAAAATCGGCAGAAAGCACTTACAATAATAATGAATAACCAAAAAGGAGACCAGCTATGAAAAGTCAAGAGGAAATTAAGAGTTAACAAGACGGGAAGGATCGAACAAAATATTGTGCTT
>CAKTEU010000038.1 GCA_934552855.1 uncultured Eubacteriales bacterium
TTTCATACGGTGCAAGCGGAATGTCAAAATTTTCTTTTGCGGGGGAAAAAGAAAATTTAGTGCCATTCATTGCACCTACCAATAAGCAGATATAAAGGCAATGTACCTTTGGACGCTGCTCGGCTACAAAAAGGAAACGTGACAAGCGGTTCAGTTTACATAAGCAAAAGCTTAAAGTGATTCCCTTTCAATCGCAGCTTTCTGCTGAAGATAAAGTTCACTATTAAAACAACCAACGCTCCTAAAACTCAAAACCTAAAGCCTTGCACAAAAAATCCGTGAGTAACTAAAAGCATAAGCATAATTTTTAGTATACGCTGATTTTAAACCATAACAGAGTGTGGTTTAAGGAAATAACGGATTGATGTTACCTTATGGTGAGATAGAACATTCTAATGTGTAGCCGCATTAGAGGACGATAACGGAATTTTTCCCCCGCAAAATTCTCGTTTCGTCCGACCTTGCGGCGTACTTATAAAAGTCTTTTTGGTTACTTTTGTGATGATTGACAAAAGTAACCCCGAACGGAGTGGAGTTAGGTTAAAGTGCACGAGCAATGGAAAAGAACCATCTTCAAAAATTACTTCCTCGGCGGTGCAAACGGTTGTTTTTTTGGGCGGAACAAAATCCGCCCGTGCGAATATAATTCTACGTTTACATTTAAATAAACGTCCACGTGGCATGAACGTGGTTTAGTATTTCACTCAAAGCAAAGTTTTGAATTTCACGTTTTGCCTCAGTCAAAATATTTCACGCACCGTAAGGTGCATTTCACGTTGCCTTTGGCAATATTTCACACAATATAAATCGCCTTATCCTCCAAAGCCGGAAACGAGCGAGAATGCCGTAACTCTGCCGTCTTCAAGAACAATGTTGCTTTCGCCTTCGCCATAGATTGCTTCCTGAACACGCTGAGCCGCAAGCGGAAAGTCCATTAAAACAACGGATTCATCTCCAACGTAACCTGTGCGAAAAACATCGGTGTCGCTTATCGGCGTTTGAATAATTTCATAATTCATCCAGCCGTTGGCAAGAGCCTGGGCGGCATAAGACAAAATCTGCATTTTTGTGAGATCGGTTTTGACATACTTGAAAAGTGTGTCAAGTGCATTGCTGAGCTGAGTAAGACTTGCACCCTTTGCGGAATTGATGAGTGCCATTATAACCTGACGCTGCCGCCTTGTTCGGCTGACATCGGAGTCTGCATCGGAATGGCGAATACGGGCAAAAACAAGTGCCTGTGCTCCGGTGAGCTTGACCGCCGGACCGTAATCAATCGTATGCATTGTTGTTCGGTTAATGTACTCCGCTTCATACTGCTGAACTTCAATTGTTAAACCGCCAAGGGCATTGATAATATCGGTGAACGAAGAAAAGTCAACCGCAACATAATAATCAATGTCAATTTTGAAATCCTTTTCAATCGTGTCAAGCAGTGCTTCGTCCGAACCGTACATATAAGACGAATTGAGTTTTCCGTATCTTCCGTTTCCGTTAATGTCCATATAAGTCCAAGTGTCTCGGAAAAACGAAGTCATGTTTATCTTTTTTGTCTTTTTGTTGAGTGAAACAAGGATAAGCGAGTCAGAACGGCCGCCGTTTTCAAGGGCGGTATCGGAATCAAGACCGACAAGCAAAATGTTGATTACGTTTTTGCTTGAACGCAGTTCGCCGCCGTTGTTCGCCCACTGATAAAGATACTCATTGAGCGAACCGGCGTTATTGATTGCGGTCATAATACGAAATTCTTCATCCTCAACAACGTCATCTTTCGGAATACTTATCGACGGATCGTTTTTGTCGTTATCATAGGTGATTCCGTTAAGAAGGCTGTTAACATAGCCGAGACCTAGGGCAATTACAAGCATGAATGCCGTTAAAATAAAATAGATATTTTTTGCTCTTCTTCGCTTATTTGTCCAAAAAAAAGCGGCAACCGGATTAGGTTTTTTATTCGCCTTTTGCTTTTTTTCTTTCTTTTCTTTTTTCACAAAATCACCCTTCATAAATCTTTGATTTTGAACGTTTTTGTTTTATTCACGGTTGATTATATTTGCGTGATTTAAAATTAGTTTAATATGTTAAAGGTTCCCATTGGCATCTTGCGAGACACCCATACGGTTAATCGCAGGATTCACCTAAAAATTTATTAAGCAGAAAAGGTTATGCTCATGGGTCGGCACAGGTTCGACACGTACGAAATAAGCCTTTACAATTGCGTTTCGCAGAAACGCCACCGCAATGTTGAACGCCGGTTCAACGCTTCATGCACCGCAAGGTGCGCTTCATGTTCCGCCTTTCGGCGAAACACTTCATATTGCCGCAATGCAATACTTCATTTTATTCTTCTGCGGTTTCTGTTTCGTCAGCTTGGGCTTCGCCTTCCGTTTCCGTTTCGGCTTCATCGGTTTCATCTTCACGCTTAACTGCAGTTACGGAAACAACCTTTTCGCCGTCAGAGGTTTTCATAACGTTAACGCCCCTTGATGTTCTTGAAGCGGCGTTGACGCTTTCGGAATCGATTCTGATTACAATACCGTCGGACGAAATCAAAATTACGTCGTCACCCGGACGAACAAGGCAGACTGCGGCAACAAGACCGTATTTTTCTGTCTTATAATTTATTGAGCCTTTTCCTGCACGGGACTGAATGTGATATTCCGAAATTGCGCTTCTTCTTCCGATTCCGCTTTCGCTGACGGTGAGAATTGTTGCGCCGTTTTCTTCGTCGTCTTTTTCAATTGCACACATTCCAACAACTTTGTCGCCGTCACGAAGGTCGATTGCACGAACACCTCTTGCGGTTCTTCCGATGGCTCTTGCGTCGTTTTCGTTGAAGCGGATTGCAAAGCCGTTCTTTGTTGCAACAAGAATATCATCGTTTCCGCCGGTGAGCCATACCCATGCAAGCTCGTCACCTTCGTCAAGATTGATTGCGATGATTCCGCTCTTTCTGATGTTTTTGTATGCATCAAGTTCGGTACGCTTGATGATTCCGTTTCTTGTGACCATGCAAAGGTAATGTTCGTCCTCGCCGAAGTCGGGAACACGAATCATTGCGCTGATTTTTTCGTCCGCTTCAACGGGAAGAAGGTTGACAACGTTCATACCCTTGCTTTGGCGGCTGCCTTCCGGAATTTCGTATCCTTTGAGCCTGTACGCTCTTCCCTTTGTTGTGAAGAACATGATGTAATCATGACTTGAGCAGGTGAACATTGTTTCGGCAACGTCCTCTTCTCTTCTGCTCATACCCTTGACGCCCTTTCCGCCCTTTTTCTGAACGGTATAGACCGAAGCGGGAATACGCTTGATATAACCGAAGGTTGTGAGCGTGAATACGCACTGCTCTTCGGGAATAAGGTCTTCAATGTCAACTTCGCCGGAAACTGCCGCAATTTCGGTCAGTCTTTCATCGGCAAAGCGGCGCTTGATGTCAAGTGCTTCGTCTTTTACGATTGCAAGAACTTTTTTCTCGTCGGCAAGAATACCTTCGTATTCCGCAATTTTTGCGCAAAGTTCTTTCAATTCGTTTTCGATTTTGATTCTTTCAAGACCTGTGAGCTGTCCGAGACGCATTTTTACAATTGCGTCAGCCTGAATATCGTCAAGGTTAAAGCGTTCCATGAGTGCGGCTTTACCTTCGTTCTGATCCTTTGCTTTTCTGAGAATCGCAATAATTTCATCAATGAAATCAAGGGCAGTTTTCAATCCCTCAAGAATGTGTTCACGCTCTTTAGCTTTGCGAAGGTCATAGCGTGTACGTCTTGAAATAACCTCTTCCTGGAACTTGATGTAATGCTCAAGAATTTGGCGAAGGGTAAGGATTCTCGGAACGCCGTCAACAAGGGCAAGCATGATGATACCATAGGTGATTTGAAGCTGAGTCATTGAAAACAGCGTGTTGAGAACAACCTGCGGATTTGCTTCACGCTTGAGGTCGATAACAAGGTGCATACCCTGACGGTTCGAGTAGTCGTTGATATCGGAAATACCTTCAATTCGCTTGTCTTTAACAAGGTCTGCCATAGCTTCGATAAGGCGGCGTTTGTTGACCTGATAAGGAAGTTCGGAAACAACGATTGAAAATCTTCCGTTTTTGTTTTCAACAATTTCCGTTCTTGCACGAACGGTGATTTTTCCTCTGCCTGTTCCGTATGCGGCTCTGATTCCGCTTTTGCCCATAACGATGCCTGCGGTCGGAAAGTCCGGTCCTTTGATGTGCTCCATGATTTTTTCAAGCGGAGCGTCCGGATCGTCGATAAGGCAGCACATTCCGTCAATGACTTCGCCGAGGTTGTGCGGCGGAATGTTCGTTGCCATACCTACGGCAATACCGGTTGAACCGTTGACAAGAAGGTTCGGAAAACGGGAGGGGAGAACGGTCGGCTCTTTGAGTCGGTCGTCATAGTTCGGGATAAAGTCAACGGTTTCCTTGTCGATATCGGTGAGCATTTCCATTGAAATTTTGCTCATTCTCGATTCGGTATAACGGTAAGCCGCCGGTGGGTCGCCGTCAACGGAACCGAAGTTTCCGTGGCCGTCAACAAGAATATATCTGGTTGAGAATTTTTGAGCAAGTCGAACCATTGCGTCATAAACCGAAGCGTCGCCGTGCGGATGGTAACGGCCGAGAACCGAACCGACGGTGTCGGCGCACTTACGATAAGGCTTGTCCGGATAAAGCGAGTTTTCGTGCATTGTGTAAAGAATACGTCTGTGAACGGGTTTCATTCCGTCACGGACATCGGGAAGTGCTCTTGACGTGATAACCGACATGGAGTAATCGAGAAATGATTTTCTCATTTCTCCGTTAAGGTCAACGTCAATGATTGTTTGGTTTTCAAATCTGAGATCGTCGTTATTTCTTTCCATTCGTTATCACCCCTTTATATATCAAGATTTTGAACGTATTTTGCGTTCTTTTCAATGAAGTCACGTCTGGGTTCAACCTTGTCGCCCATAAGGATTGAGAAAGTTTCGTCCGCCTGCATTGCGTCTTCAAGGTTAACTCTGAGCATAATTCTTCTTTCGGGATCCATTGTGGTTTCCCAAAGCTGTTCGGCGTCCATTTCACCGAGACCTTTGTATCGCTGAATCGCCGCACCGGGCATTTCTGCCATAAGCTTGTCCCTTTCTTCGTCGGAATAAGCGTAGGCGTGTTTTTGTCCTTTTGAAAGTTTGTAAAGCGGCGGCTGTGCAATGTAAACATAGCCGTTGTCGATAAGCGGGCGCATATAGCGGAAGAAGAAGGTGAGAAGGAGCGTTCTGATGTGCGCTCCGTCAACGTCGGCATCGGCCATGATGACAATTTTGTGATAACGAAGCTTTTCTTCATTGAAATCGTCAGCAATACCTGCGCCGAGCGCCATTACAACGGGACTTAATTTATCGTTGCCGATAACCTTGTCAAGTCTGCTCTTTTCAACGTTGAGCATTTTTCCCCAAAGGGGAAGGATTGCCTGAATACGTCTGTCTCTTCCTTCCTTTGCAGAGCCGCCTGCCGAGTCACCCTCGACAATGAAAAGTTCGGTAACGGATGGGTCTTTTTCGGTACAGTCGGAAAGCTTTCCTGGCAGGGAGTTGCTTTCAAGCGGAGATTTTCTTCTTGCGGCTTCTCTTGCTTTTCTTGCGGCCTCTCTTGCACGGGAAGCGTCAAGTGCCTTTGAGAAAATCATTTTTGCAACCTGCGGATTTTCTTCAAAGTAATCGGTGAGTTTTGTGTATACGGTTGAGGCAACAAGCTTTGTGATGTCGGTGTTGCCGAGCTTTCCTTTTGTCTGTCCCTCAAACTGAGCGTCGGTAAGCTTTACGCTGATTACGGCAACAAGACCTTCACGGCAGTCTTCACCGGAAAGCTTTTTGTCTGCGTCTTTGAGGATGTTATACTTCTTTCCGTACTCATTGAACACCTTGGTGAGTGCGGTTTTGAAACCGGTTTCGTGAGTACCGCCGTCAACGGTATGAACGTTGTTGGCATAAGAAAGAATTGTTTCGTTATAGCCGTCGTTATACATGAGCGCAATTTCCGCACTTCTGTCTGCGGCAACGGCAGAAAAATGTATAGGCGTTTCGTGAACGGGAGTAAGTCCTCGGCTTTCATTGATATATTCAACGAACGAGCCGATTCCGCCTTCATAGCAGAAATGATCCTGAACAATGTTTTCCGGGTCACGGCTGTCGGTCAAAGTGATTGCAAGACCGGCGTTGAGAAAGGCACTTTCACGAAGGTGACGCTGAAGCGTTTCATAATCATAAACGGTTGTTTCTTTAAATATTTCTGCATCGGGTTTGAATTTGATGAAAGTTCCGGTTTCGGTCGTGTCGCCTATTATGTCAAGGTCGGAAGCAATGTGACCTCTTGTGAAACGCTGGCGGTAAACGTGGCCGTTTTGCGAAACCTCAACCTCAAACCATTCTGAAAGCGCATTAACAACCGATGAACCAACGCCGTGCAAACCGCCGGAAACTTTATAGCCGCTTCCGCCGAACTTTCCGCCGGCATGAAGCACAGTGAGAACAACCGTAACGGCAGGAAGACCCTGCTGTTCGTTGATGCCTACGGGGATACCTCGGCCGTTGTCCCGAACGGTGATTACGTTTCCGGGAAGGATTTCAACCTCAATGTGGGTACAAAAGCCGGCAAGTGCTTCGTCAATTGAGTTATCGACAATTTCATAAACAAGGTGGTGAAGACCCCTCGGTCCGGTTGATCCGATATACATACCGGGACGTTTTCTTACCGCCTCAAGACCTTCAAGAACCTGAATGGCGTCGGCGTTATACTCTTCGGTAACAACGGTATCCATAAGTTCAAGGTCTTCGGGAAGATCTTCACGTTCAATTTCGACCTCGTCCGAATCCTGTTCTTTTTCTTCAATTTCTTCTTCAAGAAATTCTTCGTTCTTTTTTTCGTTTTCATTCATGTCCGAAAATTACCTCCGATGAAAATTTGATTGGTTGTGGATATTTTATCAGTTAAAATTCATTATTTTCTGTTTTACCCTTAAAGCCTTTTTGCTCCGCAGGGTTACTTTTGTCAATCATCACAAAAGTAACCAAAAAGACTTTTATAAGTACGCCGCAAGGTCGGACGAAACGAGAATTTTGCGGGGGAAAAATTCCGTTATCGTCCTCTAATGCGGCTACACATCAGATTGTGCTATCTCGCCATAAGAAAACATCAATCCGTTATTCTTTTAAACCACACTCTGTTATGGTTTAAAATCAGAGTATACTAAAAATGAAGTTTCTGCTTTTATCTGCTCACGGATTTTTTGTGCAGGATTTTACATCATTGATTTTAGGAACGTTTTATCGAAAACGCAAACCTTATCTTCAGCAGAAAGCTGCGATTGGAAGGGACTTATTTTTAGTTTTTGTTAACGTAAACTGAATCGCTTGTCACGTTTCCTTTTTGTAGCCGAGCAGCGTCCAAAGGTGCATTGCCTTTATATCTGCTTTTTGGTAGGTGCAATGAATGGCACTAAATTTTCTTTTTCCCCCGCAAAAGAAAATTTTGACATTCCGCTTGCACCGTATGGAAACTAAAAGTCTTTTTGGTTACTTTTGTGATGATTGACAAAAGTGACCCAGCGGAGCGAACGGAAAACGTTGTTTTAAGATAAAGCCGTGCGAGGGAGAGCACGTCGGTGAAAGACGGTAAAAGATGAACACAAGAATAAATGCAAGTGCAAACGGTCACGTTTATGGGTCGGCACGGGTCCGACCCGTACTAAATAAGCCTTTTCCATTGCTCGTGCACTTTAACCCAATGCCACTCCGTTTGGGGTTAAAGCACGCAAGCAAATAAAAAGACACAACCTCGTACAGACGGGGCTTGAACCACCAATGGAGCCTAACCATTTGTAGCGTATAAATTTCTGCGGCGGAAAAGGTCGGGTTTTACTGGCAGTTACGAGCCCTGTCCCTACGATTAAACCGCACGGTTTCGCAATAAATTTGCACAACTCAAACGGTCACGTTCATAGGTCGGCACAGGTTCGACCCGTACGAAATTAACCTCATTTACTCCATCGTTTCTTTCACGCTTTTTATTCTCTTTCCGATTGTGCCCGGCGAAAGGTGAGAAACAAAAATTCTTCTTCCTTCGCAGACAACGAACGAACGTGGAAGTTCGGCTGAAACATAATAGACGTTCTTTTTCTTTTCGTTTTTTGAAAGGTAGTCCCTTGTGATTTTTGAAACCGTTGTTGTTTCAAGGTCAAAAACGCCGATTATTTCTTTGTCACTCACAACAGTGTTTTGTCCGAGGTGAATATACATTAAAAAACCCCTTTAAACAAGTTCTCCGTTTTTCATTTCAAACGCTTTTCCGTATTTAAGACTTTTGACGGAGTTCGGGTCACAGCAGGTGATGAATACCTGCCAGTTTTTTATATGATTAAGAATATAATTTTGTCTTGAAAGGTCAAGCTCGCTCATCACGTCATCAAGAAGTGCAACGGGCTGTTCACCGGTAAAATTTTTGATAACCGCCGCTTCGGAAAGCTTTAATGAAAGTGCGGCGGAACGCTGCTGTCCCTGCGAGCCGAATGACCGTGCGGCAATTCCGTCAATCGAAATTGAAAGGTCGTCTCTGTGCGGACCGACTGAGGTGAATCCCGTTGGAATATCGCTTTTTCTTGAAACAAAAAGAAGATTTTTAAGGTTGTCGTAAATTTCCTGTTTGTCTTTTCCGAATGCGGAACAGTTTTCACGGTAAGAAACGGAAAGTTTTTCTTTTTTTGATGAAATACCGCCGTAGATATCTTCGCAAAAGCGAGAAAGAGCATTAACATAACCGATTCGCTGGCGAATAATCTCACTGCCGTAAAATGCAACACGTTCTTCCCAAACATCCAAAAGCTCCTGAAGTTCGGAGTGAAAATAACAGTCTTTCAAAATAACGTTGCGTTCTGACAGTGCCTTGTTGTAATTTGCAAGCGTTACGGCATACTTC
Source organism: uncultured Eubacteriales bacterium (assembly GCA_934552855.1). Lineage (GTDB taxonomy): Bacteria > Bacillota > Clostridia > Oscillospirales > Acutalibacteraceae > UBA6857. The sequence continues at coordinate 8,960 of CAKTEU010000038.1, forward strand.
GGTTTAAGCTGGCTGATTGCAGTGTCAAGAAATTTTCTTCTTTCACCCGGACCGCCTTTGACAAGCGTAAGATGCACCGGCGAAAAAACAACAGCCGAAAATTCGCCCATAATCTTTGCTGCGGATTTAAGTTTGATTCCGTTGAGAGAAAACGAACGTCCTTTTTCAATTTCAAGCGAAATATTCTGCTCTCTGCCCGAACCGAAAAAATCAAGCGAAAGCTTTGAATTTTTTGAATTGAAGTTGATAAGCTCACTTTCGCTTGAACCTCGGAACGACCGGCATCCGGTAAAAAGCCATATGCTTTCAAGAAGATTGGTTTTTCCTTGAGCGTTGTCTCCGAAAATGACGTTGATTCCTTCGCACGGTTCAAGAACGGCTTCTTGAAGATTGCGAAAGCGCAGACATTCAAGCTTTTGAACGGTCACTTTGTTACCTCATAAATTACGTTTGAAAATTCAAACTCATCGCCTTCACGGAGTTTTTTTCCCCTTTGAAGGCAAACTTCGTCGCCGACTTTAACCTCACCGTCAAGAACAACGGTTTTTGCTTCGCCGCCGCTTGAAACGGCATTTGCAAGCTTAAGTGCCGAATCAAGGCGTATAAATTCCGTCACAATCGGGAGCAAAACTTTTTTCTTTTCGGCAACACGAACTTTGATTTTCATAAAATCTTCCTTTGAATTTAGATTTTAGATATTTGATATTAGCTGTTGGATTTTATTAAACCGCACGGTTTGATGCTTTATACGCCGAAGGCGTACTTCACATTTCGCCGAAAGGCGGAATATTCATGCACCGCAAGGTGCGCTTCATGTCGCTTTGGCGACACTTCATATAACTCCGTGATAATTCATTCGCCTCAAGGCGATTAAATCCTTACCGGCAAAACAAGAAACAAAAATTTTTCTCCCTCAATGGGAAGGAAAAGAATCGGCTGGCTTGAAGAGTTGAGTTCAAGTTTTACCTGTTCACTTTCGGTTGCTTTGAGCGCATCAAGAACAAATTTACTGTTGAAACCGATTTCAATGTTTCCGCCTTCAATGTCTGCAGGCATTTTGTCGTTAGCCGTACCGATTGAAGTTACTGATGAAAACTTCAAAACTCCGTTTTCAATAAGGCAGCGAACAGGACTTGAACGATCGGTAATAATAAGAGAAGTTCTTTCAACGCATTCAATAAGTCTTTTTGTATCGGCTGTGATTTTTGTTGAAGATGCCATTGGAATTGCGGCTTTGTAATCAATGAAATTGCCTTCAAGAAGGCGGGAGATAACTCTGTATTCTCCGACTTCAAAGCAGATGTGTCTTTTTCCGACACTGATTGAACAAAAGCCTTCGTCGTTGTCTGAAAGTTTAATAACTTCGTTAAGCGTTTTTGACGGAACAACAAAGGCAACTTCGTCGCCGTCATAGTCAATATCTTCTCTTCTGACGGCAAGCCTTGCTCCGTCAACGGCAACAAGAACGATTTTTCCGTTACCGATTTCAAAGCGAACACCCGAGTGAACCGGATTTCTTTCGCTTGTTGAGACGGAAAAAATGGTTTTTCTGATCATATCTTTCAAAAGTGCCTGATTGATAACAATCGGAAAACCTGCCGAAACTTCGGGAATATCCGGATATTCATCGGCAGAAGTTCCGATGATTGAATACTGAACTTCGCCGCTTGTGATTTTGCATATATTTCTGTCGTCGCTTTGGATTGAAACGGTGTCGTCCGGAACCATTCTGAGAATATCGCAAAGGTTGCGTGCGTTAAGAATAATTTTTCCGTTTTCTTCAATTTCGGCCGGAATAAAAGTTTCCGAACCGACTTCAAGGTCATATCCGGTGAGTTTGACCGAATCGGAAAGCGCACTTATGAGAATACCTTCAATTGCGGGTATTGTTGATTTTGATGAAACGGTACGCTGCACATTCATGCAGGCTTTTGAAAGTTTTGCGCTGTCGCAAACAATTTTCATGTTTTTTCCTCCGTTTTGTAAGAAATGTAAGTATATAAAAAATAGTAGTAGTAGTAGTAAGCGTTAAAAAGAGGAAAACCTTAAAAAACCGTTTATTTAAAAGGAGATAATCGGTTTTTTGATTGTTAAGGAAGATGTTTAAATTTTCCTGTTTTTAACAGTGCTTATTGAGAAATATTGAAAATGTTGAAAAGTGGATGTTGAATGTTAAATAAAATGTTGAAAATTTTATTGTTTATTATTCCTCATTAATATTTTTAATTATGTCATCAACTGTAGCTTTAAGCTGAACATTTTCAGAAAGTTTTTCCTCAATTTCTTTGAGAGAATAGATAATTGTTGAATAATGCTTATTCCCAAATTCTGCACCGATTGCTTTGAGCGAAAGTGTTGTGATTGCATGAACGATGTAAATTGCAACCTGTCTTGCAAGCGAAATGTTTGCGTTGCGCTTATCCGAACGGATATCGGCGGGCGAAACATTAAAGGTTCTTGAAACTTCGGAAATTATGTTTTCAACGGTGATAGGTGTCGGCTGATTATCGTTAATAATGTCGCTGATTGCCCTTTTTGCAATTGCAACGTTCGGTTTTGTTCCTTCAACATCCTGATAAGCCTTGATTTTTTTAACCGCACCTTCAAGCTGACGAATGTTTTTCTTGATGTTTTCGGCAAGATAATTCACAACTTCGTCAGAAAGACCGAGACCGAGTTCGTTGCTTTTTTTCTTGATAATTGCCATTCTTGTTTCAAGGTTCGGCGGCTGAATGTCTGCAATAAGTCCCCATTCAAAGCGATTGCGAAGTCTGTCCTCAAGCGTCATCATTTCTTTCGGCGGACGGTCGGAGGTCATAACAATCTGCTTTCCTGCGTCGTTGAGAGCGTTGAAGGTATGAAAAAATTCTTCCTGAGTTGCTTCCTTTTTTGAAATGAATTGAATATCGTCAATCAAAAGAAGGTCTGCACTGCGATATTTTTCATGGAATGCATGGGTGTTGTGATTTCCGATGTAATAAACAAGTTCGTTTGTGAAATGTTCGCCGCTTGTATAAATAATGTTTGCATCGGGTCTGTTTTCTTTAACCTGGTTCATGATTGCGCAAAGAAGGTGGGTTTTGCCGAGTCCGCTGTGGCCGTAAATGAAAAGGGGATTATAAACCTTTCCCGGTGAATGGGCAACGTTGAGCGCCGCAGCATGAGCAAAACGGTTTGACGGGCCGATAATGAAATTATCAAAAGTATAATTATAATCAACACCGGCACGGTTTTCCTGTTTAGGTGTTTCTTCTTCTCCTTCTTCTTTTGGAGAAACAAGGTTAAGGTTAATCGGAAAACCAACAACTTCTTCCGATGTTTTTTCAATCAATTCCGTGAATTTTGAAGAGATGATCTTTTTTTTGAATTCGCTGATTGAAAGGGTAAGAGTATCGTCGGTGAAATCAACAAATTCAAGCGGCGAAAGCCAAACATTGAACGCAACTTCGCTGACTTTTGTTTTAAGAAGATCTTTAATAATGACCCATATTTCATCAAATGAATCCATTTTCTTCCTCCTTGTAAAATTGAACGTCTGTATTACTGAAAGAAAAATATAAAAAGCTTTTTAGCCGAACCCAGACGAACGCAGTTTGTTTTTTCGCTTTTTTCTGTTATTAAATCAGACTTGACACAGCAAAATAAGGCATATATAATACTTTATATTGGTTTTTAAAACTGCATATAAAAATAAAAATACGATTACATTTAATTGTAGCATAAAAAAGCGCTTTATGCAAGTGTTAAGCGAAAATTTGACGGTTAAAAGGCTTTTTTTGGTTTTCTGCGTTCCAATATCATTTTTCAAATGCACTCTCAAAAGGCGGTTTTTTCGGGAGAAAAAGGCAATGAAGCTTGAACAAAGGAAAAATGACATAATTTTGAGCAATATTGAATGTTTTAATGTGGGCTTGTCCGTTGATTGCGGTCAGGCTTTCCGCTGGATAAAAAAAGATGACGGTTCGTTTCACGGAGTGATTTTTAAAAAAAGCGTTGACATCATTCAAAATGAAAATGAAGTTATATTTAAAAATACCGATATTAACACTTTCAAAACACTTTTTGAACCTTATTTTGACCTTGACCGTGATTATAAAAAAATCTGTGACGGTTTTGACGATAAATACCTTAAAGAAGCCTGTGAAACATACAGCGGAATACACATACTTCATCAAGAACCATGGGAAGCACTTTGCTCTTTTATAATTTCGCAGAACAACAATATTCCGAGAATAAAAGGCATAATTGAACGGCTTTGTTCTTCTTATGGAGAAAATATTGGAAACGGTGACTTTTCATTTCCTTCGGCAGACGTAATTTCAAAGCTTTGTGAAGAGGACCTTGCGCCGCTGAGAGCCGGGTTCAGAAATAAATATATCCTTGACGCTGCGGCAAAATGTTGTTCCGGCGAGGTGTCGATTGAAAAAATTAAAACCATGCCAATTGAACAGGCACGGCAGGAGCTTATGAAAATCAAAGGTGTTGGACCGAAGGTTGCGGAATGTACTCTTCTTTACGGCTTCGGAAGAGTTGAAGCTTTTCCGATTGACGTTTGGGTAAAGCGAATTCTTTCCGAGCTTTATGAAAACGGACTTCCAAAATGTACAAAAGGCGTTGAAGGTATTGCTCAGCAGTATCTTTTTCACTGGCGCAGAAACCTTGAAAATAAGTAAGAAAGTTTTTCCGGAAAATATCTTACATATATAATTTTACAGGCGGTTTTTTTGAAAGTCAAGAAATTTATTTTTTAATTTTTCGGAAAAAGTCGCAAAACAGACAAATGTCGGATTGTATATATTTGTGCTTTTTAACTGTTTGGCGTACGGTTGACAAGCCGATTTTACTGTGATAAAATGCTTTTGTAAATCGGCTCTGCTGTATAAATAAGCGGTTGACCCTCTAAAAAGGATATATTATTAAGGAGGGACTGTTTTATTATTTTTCCTCCTTATTACAGGGGGTGTTATAATGGAATACTTTGCAATGATTGTCCTTGTTCTTATTTTTGCAACAGGATACGTAGTTATTCTTAATAAGTCCATAAATAATAAAAAATAACCGCCCGGTCCGTCAAAACTTGGCAGTTATTTTTTAGCTTATAAGTATTGAGGACAACCGCATTAAGCGAAGCCTTTTTACATTTATATTATAGTCGTTTATCAAACAGAAGTCAAGTTTTATTATGGATAACATTATGAACATCAAAGAAAAAGCAATAGGCTGCGTTGAAGCACTCAAAAAAGAATATCCGGATGCAATCTGCTCACTTGAAGCAAAAGACCCTTTGCAGCTTCTCATTGCAACCCGTCTTTCAGCTCAGTGCACCGACGCAAGGGTTAATCTTGTAACTCCGGCTCTTTTTGAAAAATATCCGACTCTTGATTCGTTTTGCAATGCCGATGTTTCAGACATTGAAAGGCTTATTCATTCCTGCGGCTTTTTCAGGGCAAAGGCAAAGGACATTGTCGGCATGGCGCAGAAAATAAAATCTGAATTTGGAGGTCAGGTTCCGGACAGCATTGAAAAGCTGATATCTCTTCCCGGTGTCGGACGTAAAACGGCGAATCTTATTATGGGTGATGTTTATAAAAAGCCGGCTGTTGTTGCTGATACTCATTTAATACGTATATCAAATTTACTCGGTCTTGTTTCTTTTAAAGACCCATATAAAGTTGAGCTGCGGCTCAAAGAGATTCTTCCTCCTGAGGAAAGCAACAATTTTTGTCACCGTATCGTTCTTCACGGAAGGGCAGTTTGCGTTGCAAGAAGGCCGGCGTGTGAACGCTGCTGTTTGAGTGATTTTTGCGATTTTTATGCCGCCGATAAAAAAGATAAAAAAATTTGAAAAAAACTATTGACAAATGGCGAGGGTTATAATATAATATGCAAGCGTTGTAAAACGGCGCCGACGTGGCGGCATAGCTCAGTTGGCTAGAGCATTCGGTTCATACCCGGAGTGTCGTAGGTTCGAATCCCACTGCCGCTACCATTTTTAGTGATAGAAAGAGCGGCTTTCACGTCTCTTTTGAATATTTATATGGCCCGGTGGTCAAGCGGTTAAGACACCGCCCTTTCACGGCGGTAACACGAGTTCGATTCTCGTCCGGGTCACCAAGCAAGCTGTTGCAAAAGGGATTTCCCTTTGCAACGGCTTTTTTGTTTTATAAAATATCTATTATCTCTTATTTATTATCTTTTATCTATTATCTTGGGTTAGAACAGTGAAAACGGCAGATTACCAAAGAATAACGTTCGGTTTACTTCGTAGGGGTCGGACCTGTGCCGACCCAAGAACCAAACTGTTTGCACCACATAAATTTGTTGCAAAACGGTAAGGTTTAATTCGTAGGGGAGTCTCGCGAGGCTCCCGTGGGATTTTGCCTTTTGTACCGTATTAATTCTTACGAAACCGTGCGGTTTAACCTTGGCTCCCTCCTGTGAGGGAGCTGTCGGCTGTGCCGACTGAGGGAGAGATTTTTTTACGCTAACGCCGCATTAAACCCACGCTCCCTCCGGCACTGCGTTCCACCTCCCTCACAGGAGGGAGGCAAAATTAAACCGCAAGATTTCATATAAATTTTTGTGCTGCAAAAGGGTAAATCCCACGGAAGCCTTGCGAGACTCCCATACGGTTATAATTCTATGTTTGCACCTTAAAAAACGGTTTCGCAAATTTGTATACAAAAACCAAACAATTGTTTATAATTTTATATGCTGCAAGCGGTAACGTTCATGGGTCGGCACGGGTCCGACCCGTACTAAATCAGTCTTTTTATTTGCCCGTGTGCTTAAACCCAATGCCACTCCGTTCGGGGTTACTTTTGTCAATCATCACAAAAGTAACCAAAAAGACTTTTATAAGTACGCCGCAAGGTCGGACGAAACGAGAATTTTGCGGGGGAAAAATTCCGTTATCGTCCTCTAATGCGGCTACACATCAGATTGTGCTATCTCACCATAAGAAAACATCAATCCGTTATTCTTTTAAACCACACTCTGTTATGGTTTAAAATCAGCGTATACTAAAAATCAGATTTTATCTTTTATCTGCTCACGGATTTTTTGTGCAGGGCTTTACGTCTTGAAATTTATAAAGGTCAACCTTTATAAAAAAACTAACCTGCCCTTCAGCAGAAAGCTGCGATTGGAATGGAATCACTTTAAGCTTTTGCCTATGTAAATTGAATCGCTTGTCACGTTTCCTTTTTGTAGTCGAGCAGCGTCCAAAGGTACTTTGCCTTTATATCTGCTTATTGGTAGGTGCAATGAATGGCACTAAATTTTCTTTTTCCCCCGCAAAAGAAAATTTTG
>CAKTEU010000039.1 GCA_934552855.1 uncultured Eubacteriales bacterium
AAAACCTCCTATGATAGTTTTTATTCTACCATAGGAGGTCCCTTTTTTCTATTGTCCTTTTTTTACGGACTTGTTCAAATTGCTGCGGCAATCATTTTTTCTATGTCAGTTTTTAATTTTTGAAAGTTTTTTTGAAATGAAGATTCCGGCCAAAAGAAGAAGCGGAAAAACGCTTGCGGCGAGTATTCCGAGTTTGAGATTTCCGCCGAATGAGCTTGAAACAAAACCGGCAAGAGTGGGTCCCGAACAGCAGCCGATGTCTCCGGCCAAAGCAAGCATTGCAAAAAGGACCGTTCCGCCGCCTTTGATGCCTACTGCCGCCTTGCTGAATGTACCGGGCCAAAGAATACCGACCGAAAAGCCGCAGATTGCACAGCCGATAAGACTGACAATCGGTGAGGGAACAAAGGCGATGCAAAGATATGAACAAAGGCAAAGAACACAGCTGAAACTCATAAAGCGGTCAAGGTTGAGCCTATCTCCGAATTTTCCGAAGATAAGTCTTGACGTACCCATCAGTGCCGCAAACGCCATCGGCCCCATAAGGTCGCCGACCGTTTTGCTAACGCCGAGTCCCTGTTCCGCAAAAGTAGACGCCCATTGGCTGACCGCCTGTTCGCTTGCGCCGGAGCAGATCATCATCAGCATGAGTACCCAAAAGATTTTTTTAGACAAAAGCTCTTTGAACGAAAAACCTTTTTCACCCTCTTCGGTTAGAGGATATATCGGAACACGCAAAAAAAGGATTGCGTTGAGAATTGGAAGTATTGCCCAGATAAGCGCAAGAACTTTCCAGTTTTCAATTTTGAACGCCGCAAAAAATGCTGTTGACAAAAGAACAACACCCATGTGTCCCCAACAGTAAAACGAATGAAGAAGGCTCATTGTTTTTTCCTTGTTATCCGTTGGACAAGCTTCGATAATCGGGCTTATAAGAACCTCCAAAAGTCCGCCGCCGATTGCATAAACAATGACCGAAACAAGGATTCCGATAAAATGATTTTGAAATATATCCGGAAGAATTGTAAGTAAAATAAATCCCGAAGCCGAAAAAACATGAGCCATAACGGCCGAAGCACGGTATCCTATTTTATCAACAAAAGCCGCCGAAAGAATATCGACCAAAAGCTGAACAACAAAGTTTATCGTGATAAGAAGCGTGATTTGCGAAAGGGGAATGTCATAGCTTTTTTGAAACGTTACAAAAAGGAGCGGAACAAAATTATTTACAATCGCCTGAACAATGTAACCGACAAAGCAGGCGCACATTGTGCTTTTATAATTTAATTTCAATCTTAATCTCCTTATTTTCTTATTGCGTTTTTGAAAAATACAAATTCACCGCCGGGTGAATAAACCACGCCGGAAACACCCTTTGCCTCGGCAAAGTATCCGCTCTTTTTTTCAATCGGAACTATTGCTGCCGCAGATGAAAGATACTGTTCGCATTTTTTGACTGCAGAAAGATATTCAGGATCACTTTTTGAGCTTTGAACAAAAGCAAGAAGCGTTTCAAAACGGTTTGACCCGAATTTGAAAACGTTGCCGCTGCCGCTTTTTGAAAAGCGAAGAAGTGTTCCGATCGCCGAATCACTGTTAAAAGAAATATTTGAAAAAGCAAGGTTAAAGTCGCCGTTTTCAATTCTGCTTTGAAGTGAAAAACAATCAACCGCTTCAACCGTAATGCTGCTTTTGACTCCGAGAACGGACTGCCAGTTTTGCATAACTTTTCTGACATTCAGCTCATCTTTTTCGTCGCAAAGAACCGAAAGCGAAAAGCTGTCTTTTTTGAGTGCATTCTGTGCTTTTTCAAAGTAAGCCTTTGCGGTGTTAACTCCTTCAAAAGTTGTGCTCACAATGCCGGCTCTTTCACGGTATGAAGCACCGAGAGCAAGCGAACTTTTCGGAATAATTCCGCCTGCCTCCTCTTTTCCTTCTTCAAGAAAACAATTTTTGTCAAGCGACGAAGCAAGCGCAAGACGAAGATATGCGTTTTGAAGATAATCGTCCGAGCAGTTGAAAATGAGGGCAAAACAGGAATTTTCAATGCTTTTTATTGTGATGTTTTTTTCGCTTGAAAGCTCAATAGCTTGATTTTCGTTAACGGGAGAAACTTCATAAATGCCGCTTTTGACCTTTTCGCTGCGTTGCTTTTTTTCGTTGTTGAACGAAAAGTATAACGAAGACGGAAGAACGCTTGAAGAAGAATGATAAACGTCGCTTTTTCTTGCGGTAATTGCCGTATTATCGGCCCAGTTTGAAATATAAAACGGTCCGTTTGAAATTATGTTTGAAACCGAAAGGAAGTATCTTCCCTTTGTAAGCTCAAAAAACGTTTCGTTGCAAGGCACAAATGCCGGGCGGGTGAGCGAATAAAGAAAACCCGAATCAGCCCTTTCAAGCTCAATAATAAGTGTAAAATCTCCGTTTGAGGAAACGCCGAGAGCGTCGGTCGAAAGCTTACCCGAATGAACCTTGTTTGCGTTTTTTATGCTTGAAATATATGGAAAATCGGGTGAACCGGTTGCGCTGTCGGCAACTCTTCTGAACGCAAAAACATAGTCTGCGGCGGTAACACGGTTGTCAAAGTTTTTATATTCGCCTTTGGGGAAAAGTGCCTCGGCAGACTTTGTAACGTTCCACTTTGCGTCTTGGCGAAGCAAAAATACATAAGTTTTTCCGTCGGAAGAAACGGTATATTTTTCGCAGCCGGCGGGAACAATTTCACCGCTTTCGTTGTATGTTACAAGACCTTCAAAACAGTTTTGAATAATGTTCGCCGCTCCGTTTTCCGAAACAATCTGAGGATCAAGATATTTAGGCTCGCTGTCAATCGGAAAAACCATCTGCTGTCCGGTTCCGTCTGATGAACAGGCACTGAAACTGCAAAGCAAAAGCAAGAGAAAAAGCAAAAGAGAAAATATTTTTTTCATTTATCGGGTCAGTCCTTTATTTAATTTTCTTCGATACAATCAAAATGTAGTATTGAAATGATATAATAACAACCGAAACTTTTTCGGAGGTCAAAAAAATGGATCAGATTTTTCTTTTCGTATTGCTCACGGTTCTTCTCATTATAAACGTAATTATCCTGATTTTAATCATTAAAAAGAACAATAAAAAAGAATATTCCGATTTGCTTTCCGCACAGGAGAAAAACGGAGAAAAAATCAGTGCGTCGCTCAAAGATATCGGTTCTTCAATCAGCGATGAATTCAGCCGAAGCAGAATGGAAAACGCTCAGTATCAGGCCGCCCAAAGGCAGGATGTTAGCAATTCGCTTTCTTCAATGAGCGAAAAGCTTGAAAAAATGACAAAGGAAAATTACGAAATCAATGCAAAAATGACCGCCGCAATTGCGCAAAGTCTCACTCAAATCAGAAACGAAAACAGCGAAAAACTTGAAAAAATCCGTCTTACTGTTGACGAAAAGCTCAATGAAACGCTCACAAGGCGTCTGGATTCTTCGTTCAAAACGGTCAGCGAACAACTTGAAAACGTTTATAAATCGCTCGGCGAAATGAAAGTCCTTTCCTGCGGAGTAACGGAAAATGTAACGTCACTCAACCGTATTTTGACAAACGTCAAAGCAAGGGGAACATGGGCGGAAGTCCAGCTTGAAGGACTTTTGGAACAGACAATTCCCTCAATGTTTGTTAAAAACTATTCGCCGAACGCAACAAGAGAAGTTGTTGAGTTTGCAGTAAAAATTCCGTCCGGCGAAGATAAAAGTTCGTTCACTTATCTTCCGATCGATTCAAAATTTCCGGTTGAAGATTATATAAGGCTTTGTTCGGCGGCAGACAGCGGCGATACCGCCGGAGTTGATGCGGCAAGAAAGGCGCTTGAAGCCCGTGTAATTTCTCAGGCAAAGGACGTTAAAAAGTACATCAACGAACCGGCAACAACGCCGTTTGCAATCATGTATCTTGCAACGGAGGGGCTTTACAGCGAAATCATCGGTTCAAAAAACGGAATTGCCGAACGCTGTCAGAACGAGTTTCGGGTAATGATTGCCGGGCCTTCAACAATAACGGCTTTGCTCAATTCGCTTTCGGTCGGTTTCAGAGCAATGGCAATCAACGAAAAAGCAAAAGAGATAAGAACGCTTCTTGCTGCCGCAAAAACCCAGTATGAAAAATTCGGAATCGTTCTTGAAAAGGCACGCAAAAAGATTGATGAAGCCGGAAAAACGCTTGACGACGCTCAAAGCAGGAACGATCAAATTCAAAAAAAGCTTCGCTCGGTTGAAGAAATTGAGCAGGGCGAAGCAGAAAAACTTCTTGAACTTTAATAACTGTTTAAAACTGCCGCAGATACGCTTGCGGCGGTTTTTTTACGCCACTTTCTTAAGATTTCCTTAAGGCAGACTTACGATTTACGGTCGGCTGTTGCTTATTGATTTTTTGCACTTTATAATAAACTCAGAAAAAAGAAAAGGACGGTCAAAGATGAAAAAGAAAAACAAAAGAAAGCTTTCAAAAACCGCAAAACGAATAATCGCCATTTTTCTTGCCGTTGTTCTTGCCGGCGGCGGCTATGTCCTCGGCGTGAATTTTTATGTGATACTTTCGCAGAAAAAGAACATCATCAGCCTTGAAGAAGCCTCGCATATGGATAAAGTTGATTACGTTCTTGTGCTTGGCTGCGGCGTTCGGGAGGACGGTGAACCGTCGCATATGCTTTACGAAAGACTCAAAAGGGGAGCGCAGGTTCTTGAAAAGGTGAACGGCGCAAAGCTTCTTCTCACGGGAGACAACAGCGGCGAAAGCTATAACGAGCTTGCCGCAATGAAGCGTGTCAGCCTTGAAAACGGCGTGAAAGAGGAAAAAATCGTGATTGACGATTTCGGCTTTTCAACCTATGAGAGCCTTTATAACGCAAAGAATAATTTCGGTGCAAAAAAGATTATCATAATCACGCAGCCTTATCATATGTACCGTGCGCTGTACATTGCGAACAAGCTCGGAATGGAGGCATACGGCGTAACGGCGTATCTTCCGTTTTACCCGATGCAGATTATTTGGTCGCTGCGTGAGGTACTTGCAAGGAATAAGGACTTTCTGCTTTGTATGTTCGGTAGCTAAGGAGGTGAAAAAATGAAAAAATCAATCGCAATCGTTATCGTCTCGGTACTCATTGTCGGAGCGTTTTTTGCAGGTCTTTTTGCCGGAACATATAAACCCGGCTATGACCTTGAAAAGAGTACAGTCTATTCCGATGAGGATATTAAAAAATGTGCAAAACTTGCCGAAAAAGATTTATATTTCAGCGGAGTAAAATGTTATCCTGTAAAAATTTATTACAGCGATAAATGGCTCGATTACACAAAGTCATGCCTTAATGGGATTGACGGAGTAGATGATTTGAAGAATGTCCTTACAATCAAAGCCGATTACCTGACAGGAAGGGAAACGCAGGCGCAGGAGCCGTATTCGTATTTTTACGGCTGGAATTTTACTTTCTACCGTAAAGACGCAAACAGCCCGTGGGTGCTTTACGATCAAGGATACGGATAAAGAAAAGTGCTGCCGCAAAAGCAATCACAGTTGTTTTTCATGAAAGCTGTATTCCTTATAAAACCGAGGAAAAACAAAAATCACACCGCTATAAAAAACTGTCGCAAAGGTAAAAACCGATGCGACAGTTTGCTTTTTGTTTGGTTTTAAAGAAGAACTTCCTCAATCGGACCTTTGAACGCTTCGTCGTTCAGCGGAAACGGGGAGGAGATATCTTTGATGAATTTTCCGAGTGTTGCCTGCTTGAGCATTGTCGGAAGCTGATATTTTGAAAGAAGCTCAATTACGCACTCTTTTTTGTCTCTGTTTTTCCTTGCCTCAAAGGCTTTGAACTCAATTTCAACCTCTGCGTTTGACGGAACGGAAGTAAGCGTGATTATTGTTTTGCCCTCTTTGTGCTCGGGTATAACGCTCTTTTTTCTTCCGCCGACTCTGACGGTGATTTCCTTTGCGCTGCTGATGTCGTCGAAGATAAGCTTCCATTCGCGCTTTTCGGGAATAACCGAAAGGTCGCCCTTTGCCGGGTTGATTCTGAACAAAAGGTCTTTTCCGGCTTCTCTGACGGAAAGAACGGTTTCGGCATATGCGCCGTCTTCAAACTTCATCGTTTCGCCGTCGTCCTCATAAAGGGTGAAAGCGTTTGTTCCTCTGAAAATGCGTACCGAAAGCTTTTCGGGGTTTGCAATGTCGTTGGTTCTGTCGTTTTGCGACATCGGAACGATTGCACCCTCTTTTGCGAGAACGGGGAGTGCGTCAATGTCTCTGTACATTGTTACAAAGCGTTCGCCCTCGTAAATTCTTCCCGTGTACCAGTCCGTCCATCTGCCTTTAGGAAGCCAGACCTTTGTCGGCGCAAGGAAAGTGCGTTTGTCCATCGGCTTTGTTACGGGGCAAACCATAAGCTCACTGCCGAAGAAGAATTGATTCGGAACTTCATAAGCCGCCTTTTCGTTTGGGTACGAATAATACATCGGTTCGCAAAGTGCAAGGCCTTCTTTATGTGTGCGGCGGTTGATTGAATAGATATACGGAATGAGGGCGTGACGTTCACGGAGTGCGTTCACTGCCGCAGAGTTCGCCGCAAAGGAGTATTTCCAAGGTTCTTTACCCATGAATTCGTCCTTTGTTGAATGAAGGCGCATAATCGGGCTGAATTCGCCGAGCTGTACCCAGCGTACATAAAGTTCATCGTTTCGAGAGCCGAGCTGATGACCGCCGATGTCGTGGCTCCACCATGTGTAGCCGACGTTGGTTGCGTTTGCCGTAAAGTACGGCTGAAAATCAAGGCTTTTCCAGCTTATAATTGTGTCGCCGGAAAAACCGAGCGGATAGCGGTGCGAGCCGACTTCCGCAAAGCGGGAAAGAATCAGCGGACGCTTGTCTTTTGAAGCAAGGTCAAGCGTGTGGTAATGGTTGAGTGCCCAAAGGGGATCAAGTCCTTTGATTTTTGTTTCTCTTTCCTGCTGCCAGTCTATCCACCAAAAGTCAACTCCGTCATTTTCATAAGGCTTATGTAAAAACCTGAAATATCCTTCAATGAATTTCGGGTCGGTGATGTCAAACGGAATGCGCTTTTTTGTTTTCGGGTCAATACCCATAAACTCTGCAAATTCTTCATACTGGTTTTCAAACGCACGAACGCCCTGCGCCGGATGAAGGTTGACGGTAACCTTGAAGTTCTTTTCGTGAAGCCAGTTCAAAAGCCCTTTGTAATCCGGAAAAAGCTCCGTGTTCCAGCTGTATCCCGTCCAGCCTTGACTTTGAAAAAGTTCAAGAACATTTTTAAACGGGAATCCTTCACGGCGATAAAGTGCGTTTTCTTTCCCGAAACGTTCAATAACATCAACCCAATGCCAGTCCATGTCGATTGTTGCAACGGAAATCGGAATCTCCTTTTCGATGAAGTTTTGCATAAGGTCAATGTATTCCTGCTGACTGTAATCCTTGTATCTGCTCCACCAGTTTCCGAGACAGTAGCGGGGAACAAGCGGAACAGAGCCGCAAAGCCTAAAAAATTCTTTAAGGCAGCCTCTGAAATCGCTGCCGAAAGCAAGATAGTATTCATCCTTTTGAATACGTCTTCTTTCTTTCATTGTTCCGTCTTCACACATAATAACGGTTTTGGAATCGTCAATGACCGAAACGCCGTTTTTGCTCATGAGTCCTTCGCCGAGCTTTACACTGCCGTTAATCATGTCGAGTGTGCGGTAAGTACCCTTGAGGTTGCCGGTTTTGAAATCGGTAACGGTTCTTCCGTCTTTGAGCGTTACGCTTTCAAGCTTTTCCTTTGTGAAATCAAAAAGAAAAATTGCGTCCTCGGTTGAAATTTTGAGCTTTCTTTTGCTTTCGGTAACTTTGAAAGCGGGCTTTGAAAAGTCACGGCAAATCACCGTTTGAGTTGCCTCATCGGTGAAAATGCGCTTTTTGTCTTTTTCAATTCTTAAAATTCTTGAAGAAAGAACCGAAAAACGGTAATCGCCTTTTTGAATAACAAATTCATCCGGCGTTTTGCTTTTGAATGCTTGAGAAAATTTTTCTAAAAAATATGGTGAAAGTTCTTGCATGATATCTTTCCTTTCAGTACACCAAAGTGTAAATAAAGTACCGTATAATGATACTATAAATAGGCAGTCTTTTCAAGAAGAATGCAGTTTTTCGGCAAAAACAACCAAAAAGAAGGCAAAATTTTCTACATTTAAAGAAGCAGCCTTAACCGAAATTAAAATAAAAATCTATAGAAATTCTTTCTTCGTTGTGATACAATATTCAGACGTACAAACAGCTTTCTGTTTGATTCGGAGGAAAAGACATGAATATTATTATTGTCGGCTGCGGAAAAGTCGGCTCAACCCTTGCGGAACAGCTTGCGTCCGAAGGACACGACATTACCGTTATCGATACCAATCCCGATGCCGTTGCCCGTGTTACGGAAGTTGCCGATGTTATGGGCGTTGAAGGCAACGGTGTTGTTTATTATGTTCAAAAAGAAGCCGGAATAGAATATGCCGATATGTTCATTGCAATGACGGGCTCTGATGAACTCAATCTTCTTTGCTGTCTTATTGCAAAAAAATCCGCATCTTGCCGAACTATTGCCCGTGTTCGCAATCCGGATTATCTTACCGAGCGTGGCTTCATTAAAGAAAAACTCGGAATTTCAATGATAATCAATCCGGAAATGGAAGCCGCAAACGAAATTACACGCCTTTTCACAATTCCGTCGGCAATTTCTGTTGATACTTTTGCAAGAGGAAGAATAGAACTTCTTGAAACAAGACTTCCGATAGGCTCGCCGATTGCAGGTTCACCGATAAAATCTGCAATGGGAAAGCTTTCGGGAAAAATCCTCATTTGCGCAATTGAACGGGGGAGAGACGTTATTATTCCAACCGGCGATACGGTTTTGCAAGAGGGCGACAAAATCTCCTTTGTTGCAACTCACAAGGATTCCGGTGCATTCTTTAAAAAAGCCGGAATTTCAAAGAACCATATTAAAACAATTATCATTGTCGGCGGCGGAAAAATCACTTTTTACCTTGCAAAAAAGCTTTGCGAATACGGCTTCAGGGTCAAGATTATTGAAAAGAACCGTGAGCATTGCGAATTTCTCAATTCAATTTTGCCGGGCGGCGTTGTAATCATCAACGGTGACGGAAGCGACCAGCGGCTTTTGCTTGAAGAAGGTATTGCCGATGCGGACGGCTTTGCCTCAATAACCGATATTGATGAAGAAAACATTATGCTTTCGCTTTATGTCGGTGCAAACTTCAAGGCGAAAACCGTGACAAAAATCAACAAGCTCAACTTTGAAGGAATCATTGACCGCCTTTCGCTCGGTTCGGTGATTTATCCGAAATATATAACTGCGGAAATGATTATAAGCTATGTCCGTGCGCTTGAAAATTCAACCGGAAGCGGTGTTCAAACGCTTTATAATATAGTCGGCGGAAAGGTTCAGGCTCTTGAATTTGCCGTTCGTACCGAAAGTAAAGCCGTCGGCGTTCCGCTTTGCGACCTTGACCTCAAAAAGAATATTCTTCTTTGCTGCATCAGCCGCCACGGAAAAATTATCATTCCCTCCGGTCAGGATAAAATTCAGGTAGGCGACAGCGTTGTTGTTGTAACCACCGACAGAACGCTCGGCGACTTAAAGGATATTGTAAGGTAAGTGCCATGAATTATTTTATGATATTGTATCTGCTTGGACTTGTTTGCATTATTCAGGCGTGTTCAATGCTTCTTCCCGTTGCGGTCGGCCTTTTTTACGGCGAAAATGAATGGAAGGCTTATGCCGTTGTTGCGGCTGTTTCGTTCGTCATAGGTCTTGCTCTTGCAATAAAAAAGCCGAGACGCAATGTCTTTTATGCCAAAGAGGGCTTTGTGACCGTTGCACTTTCGTGGATTCTTTTGAGCCTCACCGGTGCGGTTCCGTTCGTTTTAACAAAGGAAATTCCGTCTTATGTTGACGCTGTTTTTGAAGCCGCCTCCGGCTTTACAACAACCGGTGCAAGCATTTTAACAAACGTTGAAGCACTTTCGCAGACTTCGCTTTTCTGGCGCAGCTTTACTCATTGGATCGGCGGAATGGGCGTTTTGGTCTTTCTTCTTGCCGTTGTTCCGCTCACGGGCGGCCACACAATGCAGCTCATGCGTGCGGAAAGTCCCGGCCCCTCGGTCGGAAAGTTCGTTCCGAAAGTGCGTCAAACCGCATTCATTTTGTATTCTATCTATTTTGCAATGACAATTCTTGAAATTGTCCTGCTCCTTGCCGGCGGAATGCCGTGGTTTGATTCAATCTGCACTGCGTTCGGCACTGCCGGTACGGGTGGTTTTGCAATCAAAAACGCAAGCCTCGGTTTTTATCACAGCTTTTATCTTCAAGGCGTGGTAACCGTTTTCATGATTCTTTTTGCCGTTAATTTTACGGTTTATTATCTTTTGCTTGCAAAAAAATTCAAGCAGGCGTTTAAAAATGAAGAGCTTTGGTGGTTCCTCGGAATTGTTGCCGTTTCGGTTCTTTGCATAACGCTTAATATCAAAAATTCCTGCTTCGGCGGAAGGACATATGAAGCGTTTCATCATGCGGCGTTTTCCGTTGCTTCGGTCATTTCAACAACCGGCTATGCAACGACCGATTTTGCAAAATGGCCGCAGTTTTCGCAGTTCATTTTGTTTATTTTGATGTTCATCGGTGCAAGTGCAGGCAGTACCGGCGGCGGACTGAAAGTTTCAAGGCTTATATTACTTATTAAAAGCAGTATTAGAGAGGTTTCAACAATTCTTCATCCCCGTTCGGTCAAAGCGGTCAAGCTTGACAACAAGCGTGTTGATCCTGCAGTTGTTAAGAACACGGCATCATTTTTTGTCATTGCGATGATAATATATTCAATTTCGGTTTTTGTTGTCAGCCTTGACGGGTTTGATATGACTACTTCGATGACTGCCGTTGCCGCAACAATGAACAACATCGGACCGGGTCTTGCTCTCGTCGGACCTACCGGTAACTTTTCGGCGTTTTCAAATCTCTCAAAAATCGTGATGATTTTTGATATGCTCGCCGGAAGACTCGAGTATTTCCCGATTCTTGTTCTGTTTACTCCGTCAATTTGGAAAGACGGCTTTTTGGCTTTGAGAAGAAAGCTTCAAAGAAAACATTAAAAAGTAAAAAATTCCGCTTCGACTTTTTCGAGCGGTTAAAAAGGAGATATTATATGGAAGAAAAAAAGTATGTGTCTAAAAAAGAAGCGGTGATTTATGCCGTTGCCGCTCTCGGACAGGGTCTTGTGTATAGCTGTATGTCAAGCTATGTTACGGACTTTTATCAGAATGTTTTGAAGCTCAGCTCGTGGTTTGTCATTTTGCTCATGCTTCTTGCCCGTGTTTGGGACGCAATTAACGACCCGCTTATGGGTATGATTGTTGACCGCCACACCTCACGCTGGGGAAGAATGCGTCATTATCCGATTTTCACCGCAATTCCGATTGCGATTTTGACAATCCTCATGTTCACAAAGCCGCTCGGCTACGCCCCGCAGCCAGGCACTAACGGCCAGGCACCGACATATGTCTATGTTTTTGTTGCCGTTGTTTATGTGCTTTGGGGAATGGTCTATACCTCAAGTGACGTTCCGTTTTGGAGCCTTCCCAATGTTATGACGCCGAACCCGGCCGAAAGGGGAAGGGTGATTTCATACGGAAGAACCGTTGGCGGAATCGGCTCAGCTGTTACTGTTGCACTTCCGATTATTGTTGCAATGTTCACCGCTGACGAGTTTCTCAAGTATGCGGTTATGGCAATTTCAATGTCTGTCATCGGTATGCCGCTGTTTTGCATGTCATCATTCGGAATTAAAGAGCGAGTTAAACATCCGAACGCAACAAAGCGTGCTCCCGGCGAGCCTTCAACCCTTTCAAGAATTTTCCATTGCAAGCCCTTGATGCTTGTTGTTCTTTCGGGTATTCTTTCGTTCGGAAGATATATGCTTCAGTCTGCGGCTCCGCACGTTGCACGTTATGCCGGTTTTTATGTTAAGGGTGACCTTGCAACCGCAACAGCCGAAGAATTCAGCAAGAATATGTCAACAATTCAGCTTGTTATTCAGATTTGCGCTGCGGTCGGAATGTTCGGCGCAATGGTGTTTATGCCGAAGCTTTTCAAAAAGTATGAATACAGAACGCTCATGATCGTTTCCTGCATCGGCGGCTTTATTGCAAGCATATTCACTCTCCTTGTCGGTTGGTTCACAAAGAACCTTTTCATCTGCATTCCGTTCATGATTATTTCAAGCATACCGCTCGGCGTTATCAATGTTGTTTCCGGCGCAATGGTTTGCGACTGCATTGACTTCATGGAATGGAAAACCGGATTCAGAGACAACGCTCTCGGCTCTGCGTGTCAGTCATTCGTTAACAAGCTCGGCAACGCCGTTGCAACGGTTGTTATCATCGGAATGTATATTCTTGTTCATATCGACCCGGCGCTTATGAACGACGGAAACGCCGCCGTTAACCTTGCAAGGTCAATGACAACGTCTCAGAATTTTGCAATGTATTCCCTTGTTTCAATCGTTCCGGGAATCAGCCTTATCCTTTGTGCAATCCCGCTGTTCTTCTATGACATCGTGGGCGACAAGAAAAAGAAGATTACCGAAGAGCTTAAGGTTATGAGAGCCGAAAGAGGTATCGAAATTACAGAGTAATGCAAAAAAAGAGCGGCGAACCTTTTGCCGCTCTTTTTTGAGTAAAAAACTAAAAAAGTGAAGGACGTGTAAAAATGATTTATGTAACAATATCTTTGGGACTTGTGTTCCTCATCGCTTTTATCATGAAGTGTAAAGACAAAAGAAGCGTCGGCGGCGTGTTCCTCAAAAATACCGTCAGTATCTTTTTCATTCTCACTGCTGTTGTCGGTCTTTTGAGCAATAAAACCCGCGTCGAATACGGCGCACTCATCATTGTCGGACTTGCATTCGGAATGCTCGGTGATATCTATCTTGACCAAAAGTGGGTTTATCCGAACGATAAAAAGCCGTATCTTTATGCCGGATTCATTTCGTTCGGAATCGGTCACCTTTTCTATATTCCGGCAATGGTTCGTGCCGCAGGAATTGACCCCAAGCTTCTTTTGATTCCTGCCGCCGCAGGCGTGATTGTTGCCGTCGGTAATCTTCTTCTTGAAAAACCGATGAAGCAAAACTTCGGCGAGTATAAGCTTATTGTAACAATTTACGGTTTTATCCTTTCGTTCATGGCGGCGACTGCCGTTGTTTGCGCCGTTGTAACGGGCGAAAAGGCATTCATTGCTTTTGCTGCCGGCGGAGTATTCTTCCTTCTTTCCGACCTTATCCTTTCTCCGATGTATTTCGGTGAAGGCAAGAACACACCGATGAATTTCATTCTTAACCACGTTACATACTATCTCGGTCAGTATCTTATTGCTCTTTCGGTTATTCTTCTTCCGGCTATCGCATAAAGTTTTTACTGTTCAAACAAGTTTTGCCGCTTAAGCTAAACAGCTTTTGCGGCAGTTTTTTATAATTTTTCAACTCTTTTTAAAAAAACACTTGACTCTATAACTGTTGTAGAGTTTACTATAACTGGGTAATAAATCGTTGCCTTGAAAGGGTGAACTTTGAATGGAAAAAAATCTTACAACCGGAAGCGTTTTTAAAAACATTGTATACTTCTCTTTGCCATACCTTTTGTCATATTTTTTGCAAACGCTTTACGGAATGGCGGATCTTTTTATAGTCGGTCAATTTGAAAAAACAATTGCCGAAACAACGGCTGTTTCAATCGGAAGCCAGGTTATGCATATGCTGACGGTTATGATAGTAGGCCTTGCAATGGGAACAACGGTAAGTATAGGCCAGGCAATCGGCGCAAACAACAAAAAGGTTGCAAGCAAAGATATCGGAAATTCTACGGTTCTTTTTATGGCACTTTCGGTTGTTTTGACCGCCGCTTTGCTTTTACTCACCGAGCCGATTGTTCAGGTTATGAAAACACCAAAGGCAGCTGTTGAAGACACCGTTGCATACCTTACCGTCTGCTTCATCGGCGTGCCGTTCGTCACTGCATATAACGTTCTCAGTTCTGTTTTCAGAGGAATGGGCGACAGTAAAAGCCCGATGTATTTTATTGCCGTTGCCTGCGCTTTTAATATCGGATTTGATTATCTGTTCATGGGTGCATTCAAAATGGGTCCCGTTGGTGCGGCACTCGGAACAACGCTTTCTCAGGCTGTCAGCGTAATAATATCTTTGATTGTCATTTTAAAACGCAAAGCAATCAGCATTCAAAAGTCCGATTTCAAACCGGAAAACAGAGTTATGGGAAAAATTTTGAAAATCGGTGTTCCGATTGCACTTCAAGACGGATTGATTCAAATTGCCTTTATTGTAATTACCGTAATTGCAAATAAAAGGGGACTTGTCGATTCGACTGCCGTTGGAATTGTTGAAAAAATAATCAGCTTTTTGTTTCTTGTTCCGTCTTCGCTTCTTTCAACGGTTTCTGCGCTTGGTGCACAGAATATCGGTGCCGGCAAAAAGGAAAGGGCTGTTCAAACGCTCAAGTATGCCTGCTTTATTGCGGCCGGTTTCGGACTTGTTGTTTCTGTAATCATTCAGTTTGTTGCAAACCCGGTTGTTGGTATTTTTGTGAAGGATTCCGCCGTAATCGCCGCCGGCGGGCAATATCTCAGAGGCTATGTTTGGGACTGCTTTCTTGCCGGAATACATTTCAGCTTCAGCGGATACTTTTGTGCCTGCGGAAAATCCGGAATTTCGTTCCTGCATAACATTATTGCAATTGTATGCATGAGAATACCGGGGGTATATTTCATGTCAAAAATGTTTGAAACAACGCTTTATCCGATGGGACTTGCAACAGCTTGCGGCTCGCTTGTTTCGGTAATCATTTGTGTTGTTGCCTTTGCGATTATTCAAAAGCATGAGAAAAGGGGAAAAACAGAAAATGGATATGCCTAAACTTTTTCAGATAGGCGACGTTGCAAAACTTTTTAACCTCAGCGTCAGCAGCCTTCGCCACTATGAAAACATCGGCCTTTTGATACCGGAATATATTGACCCCGAAAGCGGATACAGATATTACAGCACACGGCAGTTTGAACCGCTCAACACAATTCGATATCTTCGTGCACTTGATATACCCCTTTCTGAAATTGCTGATTTTCTTCAAAACAGAGATATTGAAAAAATTGAGGAAAAGCTAAAAAAGCAAAGGGAAACTGTTATTGAAAAGCAAAGAAAGCTGAAGCTGATTGAACGAAAAATAAATAACCGACTTTGTCAGATTGAAAACGCACGAAAATCGGAATTTGACAAGGTTAAGCTTGTTGAGTTGTCTCCTTGCCGTGCGGTAATTATGGAAGATTCGCTAAAAATCGAAAATATGTTTGATATGGAAACGCCCATTCGAAAACTTGAACAAGCCCAGGCGCAAGGCGTGGTTTTCCTCGGAAAAGTCGGTGTCGGAATTTCAAAAGGGGGCTGTCGCATTTAGATGCAGAAAGCGTTTTCTTTACCCCGAAGCTGTATATAGATACTGCGAGCGGGTAAAAA
>CAKTEU010000040.1 GCA_934552855.1 uncultured Eubacteriales bacterium
AAGGAGAGGGGAGTGCGGTGGGGAGGAGGGGGCAGGTGAAAAATCGGAAAAAACACACTGCGATCCCCATCGCACAATCACAGTATATGGTCGGTACTTTAAATGTAACTAAAGCAGCGAAAGATTTTTCAAAAAATTTTTGTCGGATTCTGTTGTTTAAAGCCGAATAATGTCAATCATTTTTTCATTTTCTTTTTAAAAAGTATTCCGGAAGCAACAAAAATCACTGCCGAATATGCCAAAACAATCAAAATGTCAATCAACGTTTTCTTAACATCGCCCGAAAGCGTGTGCTTAACCGCCTCAACGGCACGATAAAACGGAAGAATTTCGCAAACCTTTTTAAAACCGCCCTTAACAAGATTTAAATCAAACCATGTTCCTGAAAGCCATGCGGAAAGATTGACAATGATTGTGTTGAACGCTCCGAGTGCCTTTTGGCTGAAAAGCGTTCCGCTCAAAATTCCAAAACTTATATATAAAAGCGAATCGGCCGCAAGCGCAAAAACGCAAAGCAAAAGCCGCCATGAAACACCGAACCCCAAAACGGCGGCAAAGGCAAAACTTATCACGCTTTGAATGAGCCCCACCGCAATGCACGGAAAAGTATATCCGAAAAGAAAATCGGAAACAGCAAGCGGCGTTGCAAAAAGCCTTGAAAGGAAGGCGGTTTCCCTGTCGCCCGAAATAAGTATTCCGAGAAAAATTGAAAGGAACGAAAGCCCGAAAACAACCATCCCCGGCGCAAGAGTACCGATTGAAAAAACGTCCGGCATTCCCTCAATGCTTTTTGAAAGAAAGTGAAACGCAGTCATCAGCACAACGGGAAAACCTACGCCGAATATCAAAGACAGCGGATCACGCAAAATCTCTTTTGCATTCCGCTTTGAAAAAGCAAGCGTTCTCATTATTCTTCCCCCTTTTCGCCGTCGGTAAAAAAGAGAAAAGCGTCTTCAAAATTCTTTTGTCCGCTTTTTTCCGTAATCTCTTTTGCCGTTCCGAGTGCACGCAGTTTTCCGCTTCCCATAATTGCAATTTTGTCGCAGAGTGTTTCCGCTTCTTCAAGGTAATGCGTTGTAAGAATAACAGTCATTTTTCCTTTCAATTCTTCAACAATGTGCCAAAGTTCACGCCTTGCCCGAACGTCCAGCCCAAGCGTCGGTTCATCAAGAAAAAGCACTTTCGGCTCATTGATAAGAGCCATTGCAATTGAAAGCCTTCTTGCCATTCCGCCCGAAAGTGAACCCGCCTTGTCCTTTGCTCTGTCAAAAAGTGAAAAACGCTCAAGCATTTCCCCTGCTTTTTCTTTTGCCTCTTTGCTTTTCATACCGTAAACTTCTGCAATAAATTCAAGGTTTTCAAAAACAGTGAGCTTTTTTGCCGTTGCGGTCTCCTGCGGAGAAATTCCGATAAGCTTTTTCACTTCATGACTTTGCGTAAGAATGCTTCTTCCCTCAATGAGTGCGTCGCCGAAGGTCGGTTCAAGAAGGCCGCAAAGCATTTTTATTGTTGTTGTTTTTCCGGCTCCGTTTTGGCCGAGCAAGCCGAAAACGCCGCCCCTTTCAACCGAAAGCGAAAGATTGTCAACCGCAGTGCGATTCTTGAAGTTTTTTGAAAGATTTTTTATTTCAATTGAATTCAAGCGTCGTCACCTTCCCCTTTTTGGGCGTTGAAAATTGCGTTTGCAAAATCCATATATACGTCGTTTGAAACAATTGCAATTCCCTGATTTTCATCGGCAAGCAGCAAAACCGTGTCCCCCGGCTTTATGCCGAACATATCCCTTGCCGGCTTCGGAATAACAATCTGGCCTTTTTCACCGACTTTGACGGTGCTGATGAATTTTCCTTTTGGTGCGTTTGATTGCATAACTACCTCCGAAAAGTATTAAAAGTATAACTTGTATAACCGATTATACTTTTCTTTCCGTCTTTTGTCAATATCAATTTAAAATTTTTTGACAGTTGCGAAAAGGCACAAATTGTGATACAATGGCTTTATAATACAAAAATAAAAGGATGATGAAAAATGGAATACACCTATAAGCCGTCCGGCGTTTGCTCAAGAGGAATCTCGTTTGAAATTGAAGACGGAAAAGTTAAAAATGTTCTTTTCAACGGCGGCTGCAACGGAAACACAAAAGGCATTTCAAAGCTTGTTGAAGGAATGGACGCAGAAGAAGTTATCAAAAGACTTGACGGACTGACTTGCGGATTCAAAAAAACCTCCTGCCCCGATCAGCTTGCAAAAGCTCTTAAAGAAGCTCTCGGAAAATAAACGGTGCTTTTCTGCACGCATAATCTTCAATAAACAGAGGACTGTTCCGGCGTTTTCGGAACAGTCCCCTGCTTTTTTCTGTTATAAACCGTTTAATCAATCGGAAATCTTGCTGAGGAAAGCCTTGAGCCTTTCAGACTGCGGATTTTCAATCACTGATTTTGCTTCGCCTTCTTCGGCAATAACGCCGTCATCCATAAAGATAATGTAATCGGAAACCTCTTTTGCAAAAGTCATCTCATGAGTAACAATGACCATTGTCATGTGTTCGGCGGCAAGTTCACGAATAACTTTAAGAATTTCCCCGGTAAGTTCGGGATCAAGCGCACTTGTCGGTTCGTCAAAGAAAAGGATTTTCGGCTCAAGTGCCATTGCTCTTGCAATTGAAACACGCTGCTGCTGGCCGCCGGAAAGTTCGCACGGATAATTCTTTGTCTTTTCCGAAAGACCCATTTTATCAAGGATTACGAGAGCTTTTTTATCGATTTCGGCATAGATTGCCTTTTTGTTCTTTTTGAAGTCCGGGCGTTCCTTTGCCTGAAGCTTCATTGCAAGGGTGACGTTGTCAAGAACGTTATACTGCGGAAAAAGGTTGAACTGCTGAAAAACAAGGCCGATTTTAAGTTGTTTTTCTCTTTTTTCCTTTTGAGTGAGCGAGCTTTGACTTTCCGAATCAAAAATCACATCGCCGTCAACGGTAATTTTTCCCTTGTCTGCCGTTTCAAGAAAGTTGATGCAGCGAAGGAGGGTTGTTTTTCCGCTTCCGGAGGAACCGATTATCGAAAGGACGTTGCCTTCCTCAAGGTCAAACGAAACACCTTTGAGAACCTTGGTGCTTCCAAAGGCTTTTTCAATGTTATGTACTTCAAGAATTGCCATCTTTCATCCTCCTCAAACTTTGAAATAATCCATCTTCTTCTCGATTTTTCCGAGTATGAGAGTGACAAGACCCGAGAAGATGAGATAAAATGCGGCGGTGTAAAACAGCGGCCAAAGAAGACCGTCAAGCTTGATGAATTTTTGCGCCGCCCAGATGATTTCATAGACAGTGATGATTCTTGCAAGCGAGGTATCTTTGATGAGCGTGATTACTTCATTGCCCATTGGCGGAACAATGCGCTTAATGACCTGAAGGAGGATAACCTTGAAGAACGCCTGGCTTTTTGTCATTCCGAGAACCTGACACGCTTCGTACTGCCCCTTGGGGATACTTTCGATTCCGCCGCGGTAAATTTCGGAAAAATAGCAGGCATAGTTGATTACGAACGCAACGATTACGGCGTTGAAACTTGAAAGGCTGTTCCAGCCGGCAACCCACTGAATAAAACCGCTTTGCGAAGCGAGTTTTTCGGCCGAGGCCGCAATGAGTCCCGGTCCGTAATAAACGGCGATAAGCTGAAGCATCAATGGTGTTCCTCTTATTATCCAGACAAAGGTTTTCACAATCCATTTGACCGGCGGAATTTTGCTCATCGAACCGAAGCTTATAATAAGTCCGAGCGGAATTGCAAGAAGAAGAGTCAGCCCGAAAATTTCAATTGTTGTTCCAAAACCTTCAAGAAGGCTCTTTGTAACTGTCCAGAACATAATTTAAACTGCCTTTCAATTAATGATACGCCGAAACCGGCAAAAAACGGTTCTCCTTTTCAGAACCCAAGGCGAAGAGGAAACCCCTTCGCCTTAAAATTATTGGCTTAAACTTTTTTAATCAGAAAGCAAGGGAAAGATTATACTTTTCTGCAAGCTTCTTCATTGTTCCGTCTGCGGCAAGTTCCTTTGTTGCTTCGTTGATTTTTGAAACAAGAGCCGAACCCTGGCGGCAGCCTACGCCGTATTCTTCTTCGGTGAGTGAAGTTCCGACTGCAAGGTCTGCATAGCTTGTGCCTTCGCCAACCATAGCCTTAGCCATTGTGATATCGATTACACAAGCATCGGAAGTTCCGGCCTTAACTTCGGTAAGAGCGGTTGTCTGAAGGTCAACTTCCTTTATTTTGAGTCCTGCACTCTCTGCGGCGGCTGCACCGGCCGAACCAGCTTCAACGGCAAAGGTAAGATCCTTCATGTCGTCGGTTGTTTTATACTTATCAATAGCGTCGGCTTTCATAACGATTACCTGAGCGTTGATTACATAAGCGTCGGAAATATCCATTGATTTTTTGAGTTCGTCTGTGATTGTCATACCGTTCCAAAGGCAGTCAACTTTTTTGGAGGAAAGTTCCATTTCCTTGTTGTCCCAGTCAACTTCAACAAACTTTACGGTAAGGCCGAGCTTTTCTGCAACTGCTTTTGCGTATTCTGCGTCAAAGCCTGTCCATTCGCCGTTTTCGTCTTGGAAATCCATCGGTTCATATTCGGTGATTCCTACAACGAGGCTTCCGCTTTCCTTGATTGCGTCCCAGTCTGCGTTTGATTCTTCCGAAGCGGAGGAGCTGTCTGAAGGAGCGGTTGTTGTTTCGCCGCCGTTATTGTTGCAGGCAACAAAAACAAATCCGATTACGGCAACAAGAGCCGCAAGAACAACTGCAATGATTTTTTTACTCATGATGATTACTTCCTTTCATGCCCAACGGGCTTTTGTTTTAAATTTGAGCGAAGCATTTGTGTTTCGCTTTACTGTGGTAACATATTAACACGTTATCACGCTGTTGTCAAGCGTTTTTTTGATTTTTTTTGTTCAAGCGGCCTTTTCAAACAAAAGCAACAAAAAAAGTATAAAAAGAATTGATTTTTTGTGCAATGTCATATATACTTAAATAAGCAAGAAAAGATTGCCCCGGCGTATGCCTCGGCTTTATTAAAACAACGAAGGAGAGACTGCATTGAAAAACCCGTTTAAATTTTTCTTTTCAAAAAAAGAAAGCGACACAAAGGTTGCAAACAACCGTCTGCTTTCTTATGCATTCGGCCTTGCCGGCCAAAACATGAGCTATAACTTCATTTCGTCACGTCTTTTTGTTTATATGAATACCGTTCTCGGTATCAGCGGCGAAAAAACCGGCCTTATCAACGGAATCAGCACCCTTTGGGACGCAATCAACGACCCGATGGTCGGAACGCTCATTGACGCACGAAAATTTAAGCCGGGCAATAAGCTTCGCTCGCTTGTTCTTTATACATCGCCGATTATCGGCATACTTATTGCGCTGATGTTTTTTGACTTTAATCTCAGCGTAACAGGCAACATTATTTATATACTTACTGTATACCTTCTTTTTGATATTCTCTATTCGGTTCAAGACGTTGCAATGTGGGGTCTTCTTCCGCTTTCAAGTCCGAATTCCGAAGAACGTGCCCGTGTTTCTCAATGGGTAACAATCGGTGCCGGTGCAGGTGCGGCAATCGGCGGACTTTTTCCCTCAATCAGAAGCATTCTTGTTGACAACGCAAAAATAATGAGTGAAAAGAACGCATACTTCCTCGGTGCCGTTGTTTTCGGCCTTGGCGGAATGCTCATTTCAATGCTTGCATACAGAATGAAGGAAAAAGCCGTTTATGTCAGCGAAAAAAAAGTCAGCGTTATTGACAGCCTCAAAAGCCTCAAATATAACAAAAAGCTCATTATAATCTGCCTTGCCCGTTTTCTCGGTTCAATTTCGCTCATGCTTCCGTGGGAATACTTTTTTGAAACCGAAGGCGTTTCTTATAACTTTTTCGGAATGGAAATCGGCGGCGGAACAATGCAGGTTCTTCACGGACTCATTCCCGGAATCCCCGGTGCGCTGATGATGTTCTTTGCAACAAAATTTGCAACAAAAATCGGCGGAATGAAACGTGTTCTTGTTGTTTCCGAGGTTCTTCAAATCATCTGTCGTGTCGGTGCGTTTGCAATCGGCGCGAACGACCGCTTCCTTAACACCGGTGCACTGTTTGCAATTTGGGTTCTTCTTGCAATTTGCAACATTCCGATTTCAATGAAAGATATTGCTCACCGTGCACTTATCAGCGATTCGATTGACGAAGTTGAGCTTAAAACCGGTGAAAGAACCGAAGGCATTGTTTTTTCAATGCAAAACTTTATTTCAAAGCTCAGCAGCGCAGTAACAAAGCTTATTCAAGGCTATGTTCTCAAATTCCTCAAGTTTGAGGACAAAATCGTTGTCGGAAAAGAATCCCTTTCGGGTTCCGCACTCATCCGTGCGCAAAGCAAATCTTCCCCGTTTTACAAATACCGCTGGCATCAGTTCATGCTCGGTCCCGTTATCGGTTCTGTTTTATATCTTGTTACCATTCTTTTCCTCAAAGATGACCGTGAACATATGGCAGAGGTTGAACGCCTTCTTAAAGAAAAAAGAGGCGAGCTTGAAACGGTTGAAGCGGCAGTTGCCGAATAATGTTGTGCCTTGCGGCAAAACAAAGCATCATAATATATGTGCGGCGCTCAAAAACGGGCGCCGCTTTTTTTACAGCTTGCAGAGTAACCAAAAAACCGGGCATCCGATTTTTCGGACACCCGGCCTTTCAATACCGACCGATAAAATTATTCACCCTTCATTTCAAGGAGCTTAACGGTTCCTTTGTAGGAAGCTTCCGAAACCTTGACGGAATCGAAAATTGCGTCAACGATATCGTCTTCGGTTGCGCCGAGTTCCCTTGCATAGGCGTTGTTAATGAAGAGGTTGAGATCCATGATGTCGGGAAGATTGAAAAGATCCATTCCGGAGTCAATCTTTCTCTTTTTGTAATCAAGAGACGGCTTGATCATGCCGAACTTCATCATGAGCGGAGAAACGCTGACAATCTTTCTGTCCTTACCCATTCCTCTTGCGTCATAAACGATTGAAAGGAATTCCTTCCATGTCTGATTGTACATTGCGATCGGAAGAGCTTCAAAGCCTGCTTTCTTTCTTTCTGCAGCACCGCAGATAACTTCACCGACCTGACGGCAGGTAAGCATTGCCGTGCCTCCCTTCGGATACATGGTGAACGGCCATTTATCCATGAAGGCAATCTGCTCAATGAGAACGGTCCAAACGGGCTTTCTTCCCGGCTGAGTTCCGAAGATATACGGAAGTTCAAGAACTGCGCAGCTGAAGCTGTCGTCGCAAGCTGCTTCGCAGACTTCTTCCTGCATGATTCTTGACTTGAAGTACGGGTTCTTGTCAACGAGTCTCATGTCCGGACGAAGCTTTGAAAGATATGCGAAGTATGAACCGAGAACAACTGCTCTCTTAACGCCTGCTTTTTTGCAAAGCGGGAAGATTCTTTCAAGCGGAGCAATGTTGTATTTGTAGTAGTAGTCCATTACGGGAGCGGGGAATTCAACTCTTTCGTCAACGCCGGCGGCAAATATGAAAACATCGTTGCCCTTGAGCATTTCAAGAATTTCGTCGTCAGACTTTTTGTTGATGTCGCCAAAGATGATTTCCATTTCTTTGGGAATGGGTGCGCCTTCGGGAAGCGGCGGCAAAGCGACCGAAGTAACCTTGTGACCGTGTTTGATGAGCTGAATTGCAGCTTCGCAGCCGAGCAATCCGGTTCCGCCAATCATGAATACGTTCATTTTAATTCCTCCAATGCATTTAACTTGGTATATTTTTGCACCTGTATATTATAGCAGTATTAACGCAGGAATGTCAACCTCTGCAACATCTTTAACACTTTGTTAACTTTTTATGAATTGTCATGTTGTTTCAGAAGAAAAAGTTTATTGTTTGTTTATCTCTTTTTGTGCCCTGCGCTATTGATTTTGAAACTTGTATATGTTAAAATTGGTATGCACACCAATTTATATAACAATTTTTGAAAGCGTGAGAAATATAGCAAGAAGATATAACAGCTGCGAAGCAAAAAAAAGAATTCTTTCCGCCTGTGTAAAGCTTTTTATTGAGCAGGGATATAAAGAAACAACGATGAACGATATTCTTTCTTCGGCCGATGTTTCGTGCGGAACGTTTCAGAATATCTTCAAAGCAAAAAGCGGCGTTCTTTTTGAGCTTGTTCGCTTTATGTTTGAAGTGCAGTTTTCGCAAGCAAGCATCATTGCCGGAAACAAAAAGCCATATCTTGTTTATGCGGTGGAAACCGCCGTTCAAATTGCAATTATTGAGCAGAACGAAAACCTTCGTCAGATATACACCGTGGCCTATAACACGCCTTCAACGGCCGAATATATCTATCAGCAAACGTCAACAAAGCTTTTTGAACTTTTTTCTTTTTATCTTCCAGAGTGCTGTGAAAGTGATTTTTATGAACTTGAAATCGGAACAGCGGGAATCATGCGAGGCTATATGATGCGTCCGTGCGACAAATATTTTACGCTTGAAAAAAAGCTTTCACGTTTTTTGGAAATGAGCCTTTGCGCTTACGGCGTACCTGAAAAAGAACGGCAGGAGGCAATTGACTTTGTTTTAAAAACCGGCATTGAAAAAGCTGCCGACAGTGTTCTTCAAAAGCTCTTTGCATTCCTTGAAATGGAGTTTGATTTTTCACTTTCAAAATGACCGCACTGCGGTTTTGAATATACCAAAAATATCAATAATACGGAGGTTACTCAAATGAAAAAAACCGTTTCGGTTATCCTTGCAATTCTTATGCTAATGAGCACATTTTCCGTTGCCTCGTTTGCGGCAATTATCGGAGAAAATCCCGACGGCGCAACGATTGACCTTGTTGAAGCCGGTGACGGCGTTGAGTACAACAGAGGAAGAATAATTGAAAACAGGGGTTCGGTCGGAACAAACTTCGGCACCGTTGAAAAAAACTTTGGCGTTGTTGCGTTTCAAAGGGCAAACAATGTGATTGAAAATCACGGCGGAACAATCAAAAACGTTTTCAGCGGAACGATAAAAAATTTCGGCGGCACTGTTGAAACACTCTTAAGCGGCACGGTTCTTCTTTTCGGCGGAAGTGTCGGTGACAATTACGGCGGAACAATTATCGAGTATAAAAAAGTTACCGTTAATATCACGGGCGCTTCGATATCCGGTCTTACGGAAGAAAACGGCGAAACATGGATTGAAAAGGGCGGCAAAATTGTTATAACGCCGAACGAAGGCTTTGTTTTTGAAACCGCTCCAACCGTTTCCGGCGGCGCACAGGTTAAAGATAACGGCAACAAAAGCTACACCGTTTCCGGCATTACGGACGAAATCACCGTCACCGCTTCGGCAGTTGCCGACAACCCAAAGCCGAACGATGAACCGAAAAAAGAACCCACGGCAACAGAAAGACTTCTTGAGCTCATGTTTATGATTTTGACCCTTGTTGCTCATTTTCTCATGATGCTTTGAGTTTTTGAGCTGCGGCTTTATTCCCCATAAATTTTGAATAAATCACGCCAAAAATGTATATGCATTATGCAGACGGATAATGAATAATTATCATCTGAAATGTTGAAAACTATGTTAGGAAAGTTAATAAGTTTACACTTTTCATGAGTTATTTTTATCAAAATCAAATTTGATGTTGAAAACTTCAAATTTTCAACATTTTTAACGGAGTTTTCAACATTGTAAGTTTTTAACCTTTACAAAGAAAAACCTGTCGTAAAGTTCATCGCTTTACGACAGGTTTTTTGCTTTATAACCACCTTTCGCCTCTCGTTTGCAAAAGGCGGCAAGAAAATGTATATTACTTTTCTTCCCCTTCTTTTTTATCCCTTTTAAAAACAGAGATTACCTTAAAGATAACCGTGTTTGAAAAAAGCGTTTTGTGAAGAACATGACGCTTGACGCAACAGATTGCGGCAAGCATAAACAACACAAAAATCACGATGCAAACTTCTGCTCTGAGCATAAGATAGCCGGGGCTGAGTGTCAGCCACGTTGTGTTGAGGTGCGGATTAAGAATAAGATAAACCGAATTTTCCGTGAGAATAAGCATTGAAGCCGCAATAAGAAGATGAACAAGAATATGAAGGTCATTCGGAAGCCGATCCGCAAGTGCGTATTTTGTTCCGCCGTTATACTCTCTTCTTCCCGAAAGGCAAAAAAGGACTACCGCAAGAAAAAGCCCGAACGCACCGAGTATTGCCGCTGCGGCAAGCCGCCTTGAAACAACCGAAAACACCTGATGGTATTCGTTTTCAATGTTCTTGCATTCATCGTTGAAAACAATTCCGCCGGAAAAAGCAACAAAAAAATCAAAGTTTTTTTCATACTCATCGGAAAGTTCCTGAACAACCGGAAAAAGCTCCTGAAGCGAACCCGGAACATAATAAGGGCTTTTTGAATTGAAAACCATCAAACAGTTTTTAAGCGATGAAAAATACTTTTGAGCCTCTTCATTTGTTGATACCGTAATGTTTGAAACAAGGCGATTTTTTTCACGGTCAAAAACAGCAAAATGAACCGAATTCATATTCTCAAGATATTCAACAACGGCGTTGTAATCTTCATCAACACGCTTTCTGTTTTCAATCAAAGCGTCATATTTTTTTCTGTAATGCTCTTCAACGGCGGTCTTGTCAATTGTGTAAGAACCGTCTGCATTCAAAAAAGCGAAGCCTTCTTTAATATATTCTTCATCAACGCTTTTTTGCTCAGCCTGATAATTGAGAATTTCAAGAACGGTTCTTATCTGCTTTTCGCAGTTATCGTTTTCCTCTTCGACAATATAGCGAACATAGTCCGGATTTGAAAAGCCTTCGGCATCCTGATATTTGAGCGAATAATTCAAAATATTTTCAAAAGCACGTTTTGCCTCTTCTTTAAACGGTTCGCTTTCTTCATAATCAAACCGCACTCCCTGAGTAAAAACGTTAACAACATACGGCTCTTTCTGAGTATAAAGCAAAATCACATTCAAAATTTGAGAAGCGCAAACAAAAGTCAGAACCGCAATAAGAACCGCAATTAATGCTTTTGACGAAGTGAGGTAAAGCGCATTGCGAAATGCAGAGAAAAAGTCTTTTCCTCTTTTAAAGCTTTGTTCTTCATCGTTTATGTTTTTCATGACTCTAACATTCCTTCCTCGCTTTTGTTCGGTTTAATTTTCATTATGCTGTTTGCTTGGCAACCACATATACCAATCATAATTCTTCACTGAACGCCGCAAAATCCGAAAGGCTCATTTCTTCCGCACGAACATTTTTTTCAAGTCCTGCCTTTTCAAGCGCAGCCGACACAACGTCCTTTGAAACGCCGAGCGATGAGCTGACCGAGTTGAGCACCGTTTTTCTCCTTTGAGCAAAAGCCGCCTTAACAACACGGAAAAACTTTTTTTCGTTGCTCACTTTTACCGGCGGCTCTTTGCGAAGGTCAAGTTTTATAACGCTGCTGTCAACCTTCGGTGCCGGCATAAAAGATCCCCTTGAAACGTCAAAAAGCTTTTTTGCTTCGGAATAATAATCAACACAAACCGTAATTGCACCCGAGCCCCTTGAGCCGCAACCGGCAATAAGGCGGTCGGCAACCTCCTTTTGAATCATGACCGTCACGCTGTCAATCGGAAGGCCGCTTTCAAGAAAACGTGTAATTACCGGCGTTGTGATGTAATAAGGAAGGTTTGCGCAAACAACAACATTCATTCCCTGAAATTTTTCTTCAATAAGCTTTTGAAGATCGATTTTAAGAATGTCATCGTTAATAACCTCGGTATTTAAACAGCCGTCAAGTGTTTCAAAAAGAACCGGAATAAGGCGGGTGTCAAGCTCGATTGAAACAACTTTTTTTGCTCTGGCCGAAAGTTCCTTCGTCAAAACGCCTATTCCTGCGCCGACTTCGATTACACCGGTGTTTTCGTCCGCACCGCAAAGCTCTGCCATTCTCGGACAAACGGACGGATTGACAAGGAAATTCTGACCGAGTGACTTTGAAAATGTAAAGCCGTGGCGTGAAAGAACGTTTTTAATTACGGAAATATCAGATAAGTTTTGCATAATTCAAAATGCTCCTTGCATTTTTTAAAATTCGTTGTATAATGATTATAATCTATTATACAACGAGGTGAAGCATAATGTCAATTCTTGTTACCGGCGGCGCCGGATATATCGGCTCCCACACCTGCATTGAACTTATGAAAGCCGGCTATGACGTTGTTGTTGTTGATAATTTTTACAACAGCAAGCGTGAAGCCCTCAGAAGAATTGCAGAGCTTGCAAAAAAAGAATTTGCTTTTTATGAATGTGATATCAGAGATGAAGCGGGTCTTGACAAAATCTTTAAAAGCGAAAAAATCGACGCTGTCATTCATTTTGCCGGGCTCAAATCAGTCCCCGAATCATGCAGAAAACCGCTTGAATATTACGACAATAATATAAACGGAACACTCACCCTTTGCCGTGTGATGAGAAAGAACGGCTGCAAAAGAATCGTTTTCAGCTCTTCCGCAACGGTTTACGGCATGAACAACATTTCTCCGCTTAAAGAAACTATGCCGACCGGCGGAACAACCAATCCTTACGGAACAACAAAATATATGATTGAGCTCATTCTCAAAGACCTTTACACCGCTGACAACGAGTGGTCGATAAGCCTTCTCAGATATTTCAATCCAATCGGCGCACACGAAAGCGGCCGAATCGGTGAAGACCCGAACGGAATTCCGAATAACCTTATGCCGTATATTGCTCAGGTTGCAGTCGGCAAGCGTGAATTTCTCAACGTTTTCGGTGCGGATTATGACACACCGGACGGAACCGGCGTTCGTGATTACATTCACGTTGTTGACCTTGCTCTCGGCCATGTCAAAGCTCTTGACAGGGTTCTTTCGCAAAGGGGCTGCGATATCTTCAATCTCGGAACAGGCATCGGATACAGCGTTCTTGACGTTGTTCACGCCTTTGAAAAAGCAAGCGGCGTAACCGTCAATTACAAAATCGGTCCCCGCCGTCCCGGCGACATTGCAACCTGCTATTCCGACCCGACAAAGGCTTTTGAAGTTCTCGGCTGGA
The DNA here is from genome assembly GCA_934552855.1 of uncultured Eubacteriales bacterium. Lineage (GTDB taxonomy): Bacteria > Bacillota > Clostridia > Oscillospirales > Acutalibacteraceae > UBA6857. Next base: position 13,109 of record CAKTEU010000040.1, read on the forward strand.
AAGCAGAAAGGGATCTTGAGCAGATGTGTGCCGACTCCTGGCGTTGGCAAAGCATGAATCCGGACGGATATCCGGACAACTGATAAAGTTTTTTTGCCGGAAAGCACTGATTTTTTCAATGTTTTCCGGCTTTGATTTTAACAAAAAAGGTTGCCGCATTGTTTTCGGCAACCTTTTTTGTTATATCATAATCTCTCTCTGATTTGTTTTTTGTGCCAAAACGGTCAAAGCTTAATCGCGAAGCAAAGAAGCTCTTACCAAAGAAGGCATAAGTTCGCTACCGTCGGGAAGGGCATCAATCAGCCTGTCAAAAATTTTTTGAAGCGGTGCGTATTCAACCCTGAGAGTTGAAAGAAGCTGACGAACTATCAAAAGAATATTACGCAATTTGATGAGTGTTTTGTTTGTTTTCTGTTCCGGATCTGTTTCATAAGGGTTGACTCCGAAAATTTCGGCTGCGGTGCATGCATTTTTAACGCCAAAGATTTTTTCAACATCAATGCAGTCTGCAAAAGCAAGTGCACCGATTTCGGTAAAATGAATACCGTCTTTTGTGAATTGATCCCTGAAAGCTGTCGGCTGTTCCGGGTTTGAAAGCGATTCGGAATCGATATAACCGTCTGCAACATCGTTGTTCTTGATCCAATCGTTGCATTCATCGCACATTTTCTGAAGCTCTTCGCTCCATACTATATCATTTTTATTGCCGAGAATGTCACGAACATAGCCGTTCCACGGAGTAATCTCCATAAAATAAATGCGTTTTCCTTTTTCGTGCGCCTCGTTTGCAAGTTTTGTATAGCCGTCAATAATTTCTTGCGTTGAAACAAACGGTGCTTTGTCGCCCATGCTTTTTGACGACGGATGAAGAATATCGTTAACGCCGATTTTGACAAAAATAAGTTCGCATCCTGTCACATCAAGCGCATCTCTTGAATAACGGTCAATAAGTGCATCGCCGTAAAGATTTCCGACAAGACCGTTGCCCTTGTAGAAAAGGCGGTTGCCCATGATTCCCTGGTTGATTATTGCAATATCTTTTTGGCCGGCATCAACAAGGCGGGTTGAAAGATATTCTGTCACGCCGTTAACAAGCGTTGAATCGCCGATGAAAACGGCCGAATAAGCATCGTCTGCTTCGGTATATGTGTTGATTTGAGTGAGGAACGGAATAATGTGATAGGTGTTTGTTCCCGTTGCAATGCTGACTTCCGACGGATTAACCATTCGCTTGTCGTCGGCAGCTTTAGGAAGCGCAACCGAAAAATATGTTTTGCCGCAAAACAGTCCGCAGGTTTTTACCGGTGTTTCTTCTGTAAAATATGTGCTGACCGTGAGCTTATCAAGCGCATCGGTTTTCATGTTGATATCGTCGGACCAGATGGTTTTTCCCGCCGGAATTACAACGGTTTTGTTTCCGCTGAAAGTGATAGCCTGCTTTGTCAGCGTTTTAATCGAGCCGTGCTGCTTTGTGTCGGTTTTTGCAACAAAAGCATCTGAAAACTTAACGTCCTTATCGCCGTACTCATTTGAAAATTTAAGTCTGAGTTTTTCGCCGGCTGCGGTAACGGTAAGCTCGGTTCTCAAAAGTGAGCCCGCCGGAATTTTTCCGTTGACAATAAAGCCCGAAACATATTCCGCAAGCGAGATATAAAAATCAACAGCCGAAGTTCCCCAGGTTGCGATCCACTTCCCGTCCTTGTCGGTTTTTGCAAAAGTGCAGAATGAAAAAGATCCCATACATAAAATCAGCGCCATTAAAAGCGCAACAATTTTTTTTGTTTTCTTCATGATGATTCCTCCGAAAAAATACTCGAAAACCGGGAACCGCTTCCATGCAGCCTCAGTCGGTTAAAACCGATGATTGCTCACCAGTTACATTAGTAATTATAAACAAATTAAACAAAAAGTCAAACATTTTTTTAATGTTTTGAATATTTTTATGAAAAATTTACATTTTTTGTTTATCGTAAAGAAATGTGAAAATTTTGAAACAATCTGTTAATAAATATATTCTATTTATAAAAGTGAATTTTCACTCACTTTTATAAATTGTCAAAAATAAAAAAGTTTTCTTGTTTTGCCCGTTAAGCAAAAGTCAAAAATCATATTTCAAACTGAAGACCGACACAGTCGGCATGCCCTTTTTCAATTAGTGATTGAAATATTCTTTTGTATATGTTATAATAATTGTTGAATAATAAAAGTTTTTTACAGAGCAATTAACAAATGTTAAAACCAAGGAAATACAAAAATAAATCAAAAAGGAGTTTTTACTATGGGTCTTATCAAAGCGGCAGTCGGTTCAGTCGGCGGCGTACTTGCCGACC
>CAKTEU010000041.1 GCA_934552855.1 uncultured Eubacteriales bacterium
TCGGGTTGTCCGGGTGCGGAAAAAGTCTTTCAATCGGAATCATAGTTAATTTGTTTTCTGCGCTCATAAAAAATACTCCTTTGTTTTTTATTCTTCATCAAGATATTTCATACCCACATTGTTCTTTTCAAATTCGCCTATGTCATACGACGCATCCGAGCCGAAAACACCCTGCTTGTTCACCGTTTTCGGCTTTGCTTCGTTGCTGTCAACCGGATAAAACGCCGCCCAGCCGAGCCGCACAACCTCTTCAAGATATTTTTCAATCGTCAGTCCGCTTTTGTCGGCAAAGTCTGCTACCCTCTTGAGGTTCTGCCGAATTGCGTTTTCTGTGTTAACAATGTTCTTTTTCGCCCTGCGATTTTCGTACCACTGCGAAAGTAGCGAAAGAATGTATCCGTCCTTAAAATATTCTTTCGCAACTTTTTCAAAGTCAAAACCCGTCTTTTTCGGTTTTGCTTCTTTGGTCTTGTTTGCCTTCTTCGGCTTGTCCTTTGATTTCGCAAGTTCTTCCCGAAGCATGAACGCCTGTCCGCAAAACGGACAAATCGCATTATTTGTCATTCTTCTTGTCCTCCGTCTCGGGCTGTTCTGTCTCGTTTTCTGTCCTCGGTTCACCAATCGTAATCGCTTTGCCCGGCTCTTCGCCGAGTCGCCTTGTCAGCTCTGCATTTTTTTGGGTAAGCCCCTCAACCGCACGGAAAAGAAAATCTTCTCTTCTTTTCTGTTCCTCGTCCTGCTTGTTGAGTTCTCTCAGCGTCCAGCCGAGGAACGAAAGCCCGAAGCAACAGTTATCCATGAACGCCTTGTCCGCACTGTTCCGTGCCGAAAGCTTCATTTCTGCCCTTTCTGCCCTCTCCTTGAGTTCGGCGTTTTTGTTCATTAAAACTTGATATTGTGCCTTGTCGAATGTTGATGTGTCATTCTTTCGCAGTTTTGCGTTTTCGCTTTCAAGCCAATCGGCGTTTTCCTTAAGCTTGTTAAGTTTCAGCTTCAACGCAACTTTTTCTCTGTTGCTTTCAAGGCAACGGTTCCGCCATGCGTTACGTGAAGCAACAGCCTTTTTATATGCTTTTTTATAAAACATCTTGATTCTTCTCCATTTCTTTAATTTTTGAGATTAATTCTTCTTTTCGGATTTTGAGGTCGGCGTAAATATCTTTCCAAACAAACGCTTTTGCATTTCCGTCAGCGAAGTTTTCACAACCAACCCTATATGTCTTACTTCTTCTGGCGGCAATTTTAAGGTCATGCTCAACGTCTGCAAGCGAAGCTTTCAGCCTTTCAACGGTGCTTTCCATGGTTTGCCCTCATGCGGTTTTTGATTTTTTGCTCAAAAGCAATGAGCTTTTCTTCTTTGATAACGCCGATAACGGCAAGCGCCACAAGCGGCGCATAAACGGCAAAAAAGCCGTAAAAAGTATCAAATATCATCTCACACAGCCTCCTTTGTCATAATTAAAGCTTTCATGAAGCCTTTTACCTGACTTTTTCCGCTATCATCAAGCTGTTTAAAAAGCTTCATGAACTCGGCTTTTTTAATTTCTTCATCTTCGGGGCGATATCCACGTTTGTACTTAACAAGCTCTTCGGGAAAGATGTAATATACCCATGCTTTTTTGTGCACCGCTTTGCCGAACGGTGCTTTATTTGTGCCGTTTTCACTGTCTTGCCTGAGCAACCACACAAGCGAGTCATAAGTCATTCCCAAATATCTTGCGGCCGTTTGTGCAGTGACCTTTTTCATTGTAAGAATATCTTCGTCCAAATATGGACATGGTTTCTTAGTATTCATTCCTTATCCTCCTTTATATAAAAATCAGCGTGTCAGTTTTTCTTGTCCTTGCGCTTCTTTGGGTCGTAGTCTTCAATTACCAAGTGGCAGATTGCAAAATCAATCATGCTTGAAGCAAGTTCATCAATTGCTATGCCGCTTTCGTTACTGTACCGTTTAAGTACCGGATAGGTCTTGTCGTTAACTCTGATGAACTGTTCATCCGGGACTTCGGGCTTTGTTTTTACAAGTTTGAATTTGCAGTCTTCAAACTCGATTTCCATTTGCTGTGACATCTTTTCACCTCGCTTTTTGTGTGAATATTTTTAACATTATTGCGATATATTCCTTTTCGTGCTATACTCACCTCGGAAAAGAGGTGAAAACATGAAAGATTTTAACGAATTTAAATCTACGTTGTCCGAAAGTAAGCTTGAAGAAATATACGTCGTTGCCGCCAAGCAAACAAATGAGTATATGAATTCAAGAACTTTTTCGGACAAATACGAAGAATTTCTTATTATGAATAAGGAACTTTCCGTAAACATTACTCTTGGTCTTCTTGAGGAATATCACAAGTGGCTGAACGGATAGCTTCCAACATGGATTGAGTTAACCGGCCAATAACTTTGTCGGCGATTTCTTCAATATTAGGTTCACTGCTCTCTGTTTTCGGGGAGCAGTATTTCTTTAGCCTTTTCAACATTTCGCCGTCAGAAATATCAACTTCGCATTCCTCAACATAAAATTTCACAAACAAATGCGCCCCTTTTCCGGCTTCCTGCCGCAAAGCAAAAGCTTGTACGTCTTCAAGTTCCACACCCTCATAAAAAAGGTGTGTTACGTTTCCGTCAATTTTAATTTTGATATTTGCCATTCTGTTCACCTCACTTTCTCATTTCACGGGGTAAATCGTTCAAAATCGCGTTCCATTGCTTCGGTATCTTCAAGCTTCACCTTTGAGGTTATCGAAGCATTTTTTTGTTCAAACATTCGGCTAATTGCGTGCGAAGCGCGATACCATTCGCTTTCGGTCATATCCGCAACAATTTCAAAAAGTTCTAAAATTTTTGTAGTGGCTTTCATGTTTTCACCTCACCAATGCTCGTTATCTGTGCTTCCGGAATGTCGCAGCATTCTGTCAAGAACGCTCAATTTCCAAACGTCAATAATTGATATTTCATGAGTGAGCGTTTCCGAAATCTCATCAAAAATAAGTTTTCTGATGTTTTTAATTGTTCCGTTGTCAAATTCGTTTGTGTACATCTTTTCACCTCGCTTTTTATTACGCTTTAAGCGTAATTTTATCTCAAAAAAATAAGGTCATCATATTTTACTTTGTAGACATTTTCGATTTCCTTTATTTTTTCAGCTGAAGGAAAAGAACGTCCGTTTTCCCAGTTAGATATCGTATCTTTTGAGACCTTAATACGTTCTCCTGCCGCTCTTTGCGAAAGCCCAGCATTAACTCTTGCCGCTTTAAGCGTAATTTTCAAGTATATCACCTCCTTGCTCGACTATGATATCACGCTTTAAGCGTAATGTCAAGCTAAAAAGCGTAATTTTTTCATATTTGTATTGACAGATTTACGCTGTTAGCGTATTATGTTAACGAAAGGTGTTGTGATTATGTCAGAATTAGGAAACAAACAGGTCTTTTCGGAAAACCTCTTGTATTATATGAATAAGAATGGGATAAAGAGAAATAACCTTTGTGAAGCCTTAGGCTTTCCATATACTACAGTTTGCGATTGGATAAATGCAACTAAATATCCACGAATCGACCGAATAGAAGCTATTGCAAACTATTTCGGAATAGAAAAATCAGATTTGATTGAAAAAAGGAGTTCAAAAGCACCTTCCAAAGCCGTCAAAATCCCCGTTCTCGGCTTTGTTCGTGCCGGCTATCCAATGGACGCAGTTGAGAACATTCTCGATTACGAGGAAATTTCGGAAGAAATGGCACGTTCCGGTGAATTTTTTGCACTAAAAATTCAAGGCGATAGCATGGAGCCACGAATTAAAGAGGGCGATGTTGTCATTGTTCGTAAACAAAGCACCGTTGAAAACGGCGAAGTTGCTGTTGTCCTCGTCAACGGTAACGACGCTACTGTAAAGAAATTTTTTAAGACCGAAACAGGCGTTAATCTTATTTCAACAAATTCAAACTATGAACCGTTCTTTTTCTCACCAAAAGAGGTTAATTCTCTTCCTGTTGAAGTAATCGGACGTGTTGTTGAATTAAGGGCGAAATTTTAAATTAACCGCCCTTCTTCACATAGCGATTAAAATAAAAACAAAGGAGAACACCCAAAAATGAACGAAGAAAAAACCTTCTCTATGTTCATCGTTACACTGCTTTTGGGCTGGCTTGGTGTACATAAATTTATGGAAAGAAAAACCGGAATGGGTTTCCTGTATCTTCTTACATTTGGCCTATTCGGAATTGGTTGGATTTTTGATACAATTCGAGCATTTCCAAGTTCAAAGGTAAAGAAAGACACTCAATTACAGCCTTCCTCTAATTCAATTGCCAAACGCGAACCGGTACAGTCGGAATTTAATGCGGGAGATTTTGAAATTAAGGTTGAACATACAATTGATTATCCTAAATACCCAAACGAAGATACCGACATTCCCGGAGAAGCGTATATCTATGATAAACGCGGAAGATTTGTAGGTCGCGCAGACGGCAAAGAAATTAATGATGCCGATGCCGCCTTTTTAATGCGCGACGGACTTGAAAGAGCAAAAGAAATATACGAACGTTCGCCTAATCCTAAGTTTCACCGCACCGAAGAAGAGGAAGAACTAAAATTTCAATTTTCGTGCAAGTATGGCGAGCAATCGCAAAGATTATGCGACAAATTCCATGATCTCGCACATCAAGCGTCTTTATGCGACGATTGCGAAACAAAACTTGTCATACTACAAAAGTGTACGGACGCCTATGAGATTGCAAAACAGTGGCATTATAACAAATCAAAAGGCGCAATGTTGTGGTTTCAGGACTATTGGGAAAACTGTCACAACACCCAATCCGATTGCTTTGCGTGGATTGACGGCGTATATTCTTATATGGATGAATTAATCAAAATACGCGACGTGATAATGCCTTGGATTTTTGAAAATGCCGAGAGTGGTTTTTTACAAACCGAGATATACAAAGCTTTTCCAAAAGATGATAAGACCATGCTTCGCAAAGAGATAGCCAAACTTGCCGAACAAGGTAAAGTTTGCAAAGACAAAAAAGGAAGCACATATTTCATCAGTTTACCGCGTGAAGAAGTATAAAAAAATCCCCGACCGCGGCAACAGTCGAGGAAAGCAAAGTGAAAGCAAGACCAAAATAACAACCAACACGCTGATACAATGGTATGCTTTATGTCATTGTATCATCTTTACGTTTAAAAATCAATAGAGGTGATATAAAAAATGAGAAATCCTAACGGAACAGGAACGATTACAAAAAAGCCGAATCGCTCAAGGCCTTGGCTTGTATACGGCGCAGGCGTGTTGATCGATGGAGTTTATAAGCGTCCGTACCTCGGCTCTTTCAAGACCAAAAAAGAAGCCGAACAACGCAGGATTGAATTTTATGTCAATCCGAATATCAAAAAATCCGATATGACTTTCAAACAGATTTATGACGATTTTTTGAAAAGTGCACGTTTCAATCAATTGAGCAAAAGTTCGCAAGACACATACAAGGCATCGTTCAAGCATTGCGAAAAACTGTATTCTTTGACATTTTCAAACATCAGAACATCCCAGCTTCAAGAATGCATTGATAAGCTTTCAGAAAGCGGAAAAAGCTATTCTGCGGTAAACAAACTGAAAATCCTTTTTTCCGTGCTTTATTCTTATGCGCTTGAAAACGATATCGTGACAAAAAACTACGCTCAGTTCATAATCATGCCGAAAATTGAACAAACCCAAAAGCGAGCGTTGACCGATATCGAAATCAAAAAAATTTACGACTATGCAAAAAGCGACAACAAAGCCGCAAAGTGGACGCTTTATTTAATTCTTTCCGGTTGGCGAATCGGTGAAATGCTTGAATTAACCAGATTTAGTTACAACGCAAAAGAACAATTCTTCACAGGCGGCAAGAAAACAACTGCAGGCAAAAATCGTCGTATTCCCGTCCATACAGCTATTAAGTGGATTGTTGATGAACAACTCGCTCAAAGCGGAAAAACTGTTTTTTGCATGGAAAACGGCGAAACTATGACCCCGAATTACTTTCGTGAATATCTTTTCAAACCGATGTTGAAAGAATTAGAGCTTGATGAAAAAATAACGCCACATTCGACACGGCATACGTTCGCAACACTTTTGAAGCGTGGTGGCGCTGATGATTTCTATCGTAAAAAGCTTCTCGGTCATTCTTCGGGGAACGTCACTGATGATGTTTACACTCACGAAGATATAGAAAGTCTTCGTGACGCAGTTGAAAAAGTCAACATTTCCGGAATCGTCAAAGACAAGGAAAAAGCCGCCGAATGCAACAAGAATAAGGTTAGTTGACCTTTTCTTTTGTCCACAGTTTGTCCACAGTAGTGAATTTTTTTCAAGTTATATGAGCTTATAAGAAAAATCAGAAGAAATCAAAAAAACACCCCGAAACCTTTATGAATAAAGCATTTCGGAGTGTTTTATCTGGTGATCCATCGGAGATTCGAACTCCGGACACCTTGATTAAAAGTCAAGTGCTCTGCCGGCTGAGCTAATGGATCAAACAGCTTGTCTATAATATATTATTTTCTTCAAAAAGTCAAGCCTTTTTCTGATTTTTTTCTGAATTTTTTTAAATTTTTGTTTTTATTACAATTCTTCATAATACCCGTTCATTGACAACCGATATCTTTATAAAAAACAATACATAATGACCGCTTTAATTCTGTAACTTTTTCAGCAAAAAGTCAACAGGGGCGCAGCAAAACGCTACGCTCCCGTTAATTAATTCTTCATACCACAACTCTGACTGTGTTTGATTCTTTTGAAACAATGCAGCTTCCGTCCACAGATACATAGCTTTTAATTCTGAAATACAAAACAGTATTTTCAAGTCCGCCTATAACGGCTTCGGTTGTTGCACTGTCCGAAACGTCTTTTAAAAGGGTAAAGCCGCTTTCCGGATCGGTTGAAACATAAATAAAATATCCGTCACCTTTTTCGCAGCTGTCCCATTGAAGCTTTACTCTGTTATTCTTCGGAAAATCGTCGCCTTTATAAAGCGTTATGCTTTCAGGCCTTGTTGAAGCACCGAGAACCGCCGACATTTCGCTGAATACTCTTTTTCCGTTTACTGTTGCATAGGCACATATTTTATAACTGTCACGTTCTGCACTTTCTTTTCCGGTTATGGTATAATCCGTTGAATTCAAAATTGCAATGCGTTCGTAATCTCCGGTTTCATCGCTGAATCGATAAAGATAATATCCCTGCGCCGTCGGTTCTGCGTTCCATTCAAGCTTATATCCGGTTAATGTTTCAGATGATGTTTTGAATCCTTTTACGGCCGGCACGCCGGTGGTTGCAACAAATGGTTTTGAAAACTTTGAATAAATGCATTTTCCGTTACTTGTAACGCTGAAAGCTCGAATTTTATACTTATAAACGCTTGCCGGATTAAGGCGTGTAAGATTACAGGTGTTCTTTTCACTGCCGCCGAGGCTGACATACTTTCCTACTTCTTTTTTATAATAACAAACCTCATACATATCTGCGCCTCTGACTCTTGTCCATGAAAGCCTGTGGCTGTAAGGTTCGGTTGTTTTTTGTGTGATTTTTTCAACGGCATCAAGCGTTGTATATGCGGTTTTGCTTTTTGCTTTTCCGTTCATTGTTTTTTTATTTTGCGTGTAATAGGGTTTTACGGTGAAAACGTAATATTCGCCCGGAGCAAGGCCTGTGACGGTATAGTTTTTTGCCCTGAGCTTTTTAAGCTGATAAAACTTTTTATTCTTCGGGTTGTATCGATACACAACGTATCCGGCAGCTTTTCCGCTTACATCCCATTCAAGCGTTACCGATGTGCTGTCTCTTTTGGCTATACTTATTTTTGAAACCACCGGCTTTGAAACATTTGCGGCAAAACAAAAAGCAGAAAGCATGAGTGACAAAACGGCAACAGCCGCAAAATAAAAAACGGTCTTTTTAATCGTTATTCTTTTTTTCATATGCATAACCTCCTGAGAATATATATTCAGACGCAGTCCGGCACACTTTTTTCAATCGGCATTGTTGCATAAGCATTAAGTGAAAGCGAAGCACGATTGCCGGAAAGATATTCGTAATAAGCCTGCGCACCCACCATTGCGGCATTGTCGCCGCAAAGCGGAAGTTCGGGAAGAAAAAGCTCCCAGCCGTTCTTTTTGCAAAGCTCTTCCATTCGTTTTCTTAATACACTGTTTGCCGAAACGCCGCCTGCAAGCACAATTTTTTTCATGTTATATTTTTTTGCCGCCTTTTCGGTGTTGTCACAAAGAAAAGAAACAACTGCCTTTTGGAACGATGCGCCAAGGTCGGGAACGCTTATTTCTTCACCCTTTTGCTTAGCGTTATGAATCGTGTTGATTACAGCCGTTTTAAGGCCGGAAAAACTGAAGTCAAGTTCATTGTCATGAACCCTCGGGCGAGGAAATTTATAGGCATTTTCGTTTCCGTTTTTACATTCACGGTCAAGATTCAGTCCGCCGGGGTACGGAAGACCCATTGAACGGGCCGCTTTGTCAAGTGCTTCGCCCGCAGCATCGTCACGGGTTTTTCCAACAACTTCAAATTCGGTATAATCCTTGACAATTGCCATGTGACTGTGACCGCCGCTGGCAACAAGGCAGAAAAACGGCGGCTTAAGTTCAGGATGCGTGATATAATTCGCCGCAATATGCGAGCGAAGATGATGAACCGCAACAAGAGGAAGTCCCTTTGAATAAGCAAGGCTTTTTGCGTAATTCACGCCGACAAGCAGTGCACCGATAAGACCGGGCGCATAAGTCACTCCTACTGCATCGATATCGTCAAGGGTAAGCTCTGCATCATCAAGTGCCTTATGAACCACACCCGAAACAGCTTCCGCATGGCGGCGTGAGGCAATTTCCGGAACAACTCCGCCGTATATTTTATGTTCTTCAACCTGAGATGCAATTACCGAAGAAAGAACTTTTCGTCCGTCTTCAACAACGGCGGCCGCCGTTTCATCGCAGGAAGATTCAATTGCAAGAATTCTCATTTATATCAGTCCTCAAAAATATTTCGTCATTATAAGTGCGTTTTCACGGGGCTCGGAATAAAAATTTTTCCTTTCACCAAGTATGCAGAAGCCGTGTTTTTCATAAAGAGCTGTTGCCGCCTTGTTACTTTTTCTGACTTCAAGGCTCAAAAACGAGCAGCCCTTTTTGCGACAGATTTTTTCACATTCCTCAAGAAGTTTTCCGCCGATTCCCTTTCGCCTTTCTTCCTTTGAAACGGCAATGTCGGAAACATACGCTTCATCAAGAACGGTTGATGCACCGATATAACCGACAAAAACTTCACCGAGTTTTGCACAAAGAAAAACCGAGTTTTTGTTTTCAAGGCTTTCAAGCAGCGATTTTTCGCTCCACGGGGAAGAAAAGCACTCTTTTTCAAGCTTTGCGGCGGCGGGAACATCTTCTTTTGTCATTGCCGAAACAGTCGGATTAAGAGCATTTTTCAAGTTACCGCTCCCCTTTCCTGTTGCAATTGTATCACAGTTTTAACAAAAAAACAAGTAACAGCCCTTACATGATGGGCTGTTACAAAAGTGTAATAATTCGATATCCGACGATTAAAGTTCACTGAGATGTTCAACAGCCATTTCAAAAATTTCTTTGACATGGTCGTCCGAAAGCGAATAGTAAACAATTTTTCCTTCCTTGCGGTTTTTGACAAGGTTTGCCCCGCGAAGGTATTTAAGCTGATGCGAAACGGCAGATTTTGTCATATTCAAAACAACGGCGATATCGCAAACGCAAAGTTCGTTTTCATGAAGTGCCCAAAGAATTTTCATTCTTGTTGAATCGGCAAAAACTTTAAAAAATTCTGCAAGATCAAAAATCAACTCATCATCGGGCATATTCTTTTTTGTCTTTTCAACAAGTTCTTCATCAATATGGCTGCAATCGCAGCCCATTTCGGTTTTTCCCATTAATTTATGCCTTCTTTATTATTTCAACTGTCACAACATATTATATAACGACCGACTATAATTATAGTCACTTTTAGTTTTTATGTCAACCTTTTTCAAGGCGGCAGCGTTTATATTTTTCTTTTGTTGCGTTTCCGCCCCTTATGTGACGCTGCGCTTTGTTTTCGTCAAGAACAAGGCGAACACGCTCATAAAGATCATGGTCGATATCCTTGAGCCTTAACGAAACGTCTGTATGTACGGTAGATTTGCTCACATCAAAACGTTTTGCCGCCGCACGGACGGTTGCCTTTGTTTCTATGATATATTCCGCAAGAGCCTCTGCTCTTTTTTCAACAAGTTCATTCAATAATATCCCTCCGTAAATAAGAAGCGTTAGTAATACTTATTTACAAAGGGAACCGATTATGAAAAAATTTTATAATTTTTGGTCAAGGTAGTTATCAATATCAAAAACATCAAGTTTGCTGTCCTTGCGAAGATAAAGCGGATGATGAGGATGTCCTTTTTTGCTGATTGCGCCGGATGAGTACCAGATTGCGCTGTAATTTTTTCCGATTTCAACCATATCACGAAGGCAGTTTTTAAGATAAGGCCGCATTTCAACAATGTTTCCCCACGCCGCCCAAACCGCCGGGTGTTCGCCCTCATAAAGCGAAAGAACATAATCAAACGCTTTCATGTTTTCACGGTGCAGCTCTTCGTTGAGCTCTTTATCCATATCCTGCGGCCTTGTTGCACGCTCGGCGTAGACATTGAACATAACGAACGAATCAAATCCATTGCCTTTTGCAATGCGCTCAACAGATTTAAGAGTGTTGTCAAGGTTATTCGGCGCAGCGGTTGACGGATTGATACCGATGCAAATAAGCGGCTTTTTACCCGTTGTTCCGAGTATGTATCGGTACTCCGCATAATAATTAGGAACATAAAGCCAGTCACGCACATCATATTCGATATGGTTTTGAATTTTTGATTTTTCAAGTGCTTTTTCAAAAGGTTCGATTTTTACCTTCTGTGTTTCCATGAGCGGTATGTGCATTGTATTACTCCTTCGTTTTATGCGTCATTATTATTTCTTTGATTTCGTCAAGATTATTTGCAAAATATATGCCTTCAAGACGTTCCTTTGACGAAAGGCCTTTTTCGGTCATATGGAAAAGAAGTGCTTTAAGACTGTCGTAATAACCGCCGAGGTTATAAAGTATGCACGGAGAAGAAAGCTGCTTGAGCGAAACTTTTGACATAACCTCTGTGATTTCTTCAAGTGTACCCGTTCCGCCCGGAAAAGCGATAAACACATCACCGAGTTCAATCATTTTTGTTTTTCTTTCCGGCATATCTTTTGTGACAATGAGCTTTGTCAGACCTTCATGCTGAAAGCCTGCGTCAATAAAAAACTGCGGTTCAACGCCTGTTACTTTTCCGCCGGCAGAAAGAACACTGTCTGCAATTTCGCCCATAAGTCCTGAGCTTGAGCCTCCGTAAACAAGGCTGTTTTTGCTTTCGCCTATCCATGTTCCGAGTTCACGAACAGCTGTTTTGAGTGCAGGGTCGTTGCCCTCATTTGCGCCGAGATATACTGTTATGTTCATTTTTATACTTCCTTTATAATTTTGTTAAGCTTCAAGATTTGAAATAAGTTCATCAAGTTTTTGAACAAACAAGCCGACAAAATATCCGTCGATAAATCGGTGGTTTACATCGAGAGTCATATTTATCATATATTTTCCGTCGTGTTCGGTATATTTGCCCCAAACAAGAATCGGTGCAGTGTCGTCTTTCAGCTTCGGGTCGCTGTAATCACGTTCGTTTGAGCACATTGTGATGTCTGCCCAAGGAATGCAGGAGTAAATTATCTGCGGTTCGCCGAGTCCCTCAAGTGCCGTTACCGAAAGCGGATTGTTTTCGCTTTCAATGCGTGCGTTTTTCGCAAAGTCAACAATTGTTCCCGTGCACGGAAGCGAAACCATATAAAAACTTGTTGCACCCTTTTTAAGGTCGGTAAAGCACGGTACTCTGCGGTCAGCTTTATAAACCTTTCCGTTTTCTGTTTCAAGCAAAAATTCGTCAATCGAGTTGAGCGATTGCGTGCAAAGATAAATCAGCGAATAATAAAACGAAATATGGTTTTTTCTTGTAAAGTTCAGCAAATTTGTGATATCCACATTAAACGCGACACAATAATGCGGCGTTGCAATTTTTGAGTAGTATTCAAAATGTTCTTTTCGTTCCCATGAATCAATGTCGATTTCCTGTCTCATACTTTTACCTCTTTTAAACTAAAACTATTTTTTAAAGCACTCCGTTATAAACTCAAGATGTATTATTTTACGACCGACTTATAGTAATTTCCGAAATCGGCAAGTGCATCAATAATCGGAAGCATTTCCTTGCCGAGGTCGGTCAAACCGTATTCGACCCTCGGCGGCATTTCCTGAAAGTCGTGGCGATAAGCGAGTCCGTCGTCAATCATTTGGCGAAGGCTGTCGGTAAGTACTTTTTGCGATATTCCGTCAAGGTCTCTTTGAAGTTCGTTGAACCTCCACGGGCGGGATTTAAGGTTTCTGAGAATCAAAAGTTTCCACTTTCCGCCGATAAGTGCCACCGCCGTTGCAACCGGACAAGCCGGCAATTCGTCTTTTGTTTTCATAATCTATATCACCTCACAGACGTATTATAGCATACATTTCAAAAAAAATATACAGTTATAAAAAAGTGCGTACTTGTTTTTGAATGTGCTCAATGCTAAACTACAAACAGGCAAAGAAAATTTGCACAAAAATTTTGGAGGTTATTACTCATGAAAAATTACACTAAAACAAACATCGGAAACGAAAGCAGAACAGAACTTCACGAAAAGCTCGCTTTAACGGGCGCAGAAATAAGCATAAACAATCTTCCCGCAGGCGCAGGCGTTCCGTTTGTTCATTCGCACAAAAACAATGAAGAAATTTACGGTATCCTTTCCGGCAAAGGAAAGGTTGTTATTGACGGCGAGGAAATTTCCCTTTCCGCAGGCGATTGGCTGAAAGTTGCTCCGGCGGCAAAACGCCAGTTCTCCGCAGCGGAAAACTCCGGCATTTCATTCGTTTGTATTCAGGTTAAGGAAAACTCGCTCGGCGGCTTTACGGCAGACGACGCAGTTGTTTACTAAGAGAAGGCTTATACAAAAAGCACAGCCACGGATTTTCCTCGGCTGTGCTTTTTTATCTCAAAATTATTTTTATTCATCATCAAAAACAGCAAATACCACCTTGCACGCATCGCAATAATAGCCCTCTGCCTTATGCGACAAATAGACCATATTCTTTTTGATGATTTTGCCTTCATATTCTTCGGGATACCATCTCATGTAAGAGCAGTCAAAAATCGGTGTTAGGTGTTCATTATTTCTTGATTCGATAATTCCTTTTTTCATTTCTTTATCACATTTCGGACACTTCATAATAATTTCCTCCAATCACTGTTTTTCTGAGTTTCTCATATACTCGCTGTCCCACATACCCAAAAATATCTTTGATATTCCTTTAAATTTGTGTTAATTTGCTCTACCGTTCCTCGTTTCAGCTCGTTATACAATGTTGAGCGGGATACATCACTGCTTCGGCTATTTTTGTTTTTGCAAATCCTTGTTTCAGCAATATTTTAATTTATGCTCGCTTTTATCTCATTAAGTGTTGGAATTTCCTTCGTTTTGTTGTATACTGTTCTTGAGTCATAGCGTTCCTCCGTGATTTTTGTTGTGTCGGAACTTCAATTATATCACGTTCGCTATGACTTTTCTATTGTCCCGTTTCATTTTGCAATGAACCATGTCATAATACCCCGAATCAAGACAGTTTTTTGATGTTTTGTTTCTGTAATGTCAACAAATTGGTTTGAATCCGTTGTTTATCCCAATTTTGAAATTAGGCCGTATGTGACAATTTTCGGGGAGGTTAGGGGTGAAAAACGAAAAAGCACCCGCTGAAGCAAGTGCTTTACTCTGGCAGGGATGGCAGGACTCGAACCTACGAATGTCGCAGTCAAAGTGCGATGCCTTACCACTTGGCTACACCCCTATATAATATTTGACGCCCGCTTAGTTCAAGAACATTAGCAGACGTTACGGAAAAATGTGGGGTGGATAATCGGATTCGAACCGATGGCCTCCAGGGCCACAACCTGGCGCTCTAACCAACTGAGCTATACCCACCGCCTGTTGGCGCGGTTTAAGGGACTCGAACCCCCGGCCTACTGCTTAGAAGGCAGTTGCTCTATCCAGCTGAGCTAAAACCGCAAATGGCAAAAAAATGGAGCGGGTGATGGGAATCGAACCCACACGACCAGCTTGGAAGGCTGGGATTCTACCATTGAACTACACCCGCACA
>CAKTEU010000042.1 GCA_934552855.1 uncultured Eubacteriales bacterium
ACAAAACTGACTCCGCTTGAAAAGCGAAATCAGTTTGTTGCTTAAAATTTAATTATTCTACCTTAGGCTCCTTTTTTGTACTGTCTGCACAATCTGGGGCAGTTCAATTTGCCCGGCAATCCTTTTTGTATACTTATTCGTCGTGTACCGTTTTGTTTTCATCTTCATTTTCGTTTTCATCGTCATCGTCCTCGCTTTCGGGAACAAAGTCTTCAGAATGAGGAATGAGATGATACGGCTTGTTTTCAAGCGGTTCTTTTCGTTTATGAATGTTCAGCGCATCACCGAACATAACGTCCATAATACGTTCGGTTGCATGACCGTCGCATGAGGACATGAATTTTTCACGGAATGCGTGAACACGTTCTTTGTCAAAAAGCTTATCAATATTTTGAATATATTCGATAACTTCGGTTGTGCTTTTAACAACGGGACCCGGAGCAAGTTCAAAGTAATCATAATAAAAGCCTCTCCAATCGAAGAAATTTTCAAGGTCATGAGCCAAGAAAATCATCGGCTTTTCAAAAAGCGAATATTCAAAAACAAGCGAGGAATAGTCCGAAATGCAGATATCACTGACGCAAAGAAGGTCTTCAATTGTCATGTCATCCGTCATATCACGGGCAAAATCCGCACAGACTTCCTGAATAACAGGACGTTTTCTGACAAGCGGGTGGTGCTTCATCAAAAGAACATATTCATCGCCGAGAACGTATTTCATAAACTCCGGACTTAAAACGTTCGGCGTTTTTGCTTTTGCAACCCTTCCTCTGAAAGTCGGAGCATAAAGAATAACCTTTTTGCCCTTGGCTTCAGGCATAAGGGTATAAAGCGTTTCATAAGCCTTGGCAATAAAATCTTTGTCATAAAAAATATCGGTTCGGCTGCTTCCGAGCGCTTTGACAACGCCGCTTTCGTGGCTGTAATTCATTGCTTCTTCATAAGCCCAAATGACCTCGGGGCTGCTTACGGTTACGTTTGTATAACCCCGGTTAAAGGGATATTTTTCCATTTCTTTTCTTGTTGCGCCGAAAATTGCGTCGGCAGTACTGAAACCGAACTTTTTAAAGGCACCGCAGCCGTGCCAAAGCTGTGTGATGACGGTTTCCGGGCGGAACTTAACATGAGAAGTAACATTGGTTGCTTCGTCAAAAAAAACATATTTTGCCGTTGCAATATCCCGAAGCATTTTTACGCAGTTTTTTCTGTATTGTTTTCTTGTAACATAGGTATTCCTGAGAAAATGACAGTGCAGGTCAAAATCATAATTTATATAAAGAGTGTCATACATCAGCTTGAAGCTGTTTGTGAGCGACGGAAGGCGAAGCTCAATAAAAACAACCTTATTTTCGTCAACGGGTTTTCTTGCCGCTTTTCGATAAACGCCGGGATAAAGAATTTTAAAAGTATAAAACTTATAAATCGGGTTTGTGTGTTTAATGACAAAGTTTTTGAGCTTTCTCAAATTCCGAACAAAAAAGAGATAGATCGTGTACAAAAACGTACTTTGAAGAAAATCTTTGATTTTAGCCATTTAAAAAGCAGCATCCTTTCGGTTATTTGACGTGATTAATTAATAGATATATTGTATACTAATTTTGTTTTTTGTCAAGTCATAGAAAAAGTTTTGAGTCGGTATTTGCCGTTCGGGTTGATTTTTTGTTCTTTCGGTGATATACTGTCAACAATGATTTTATTGGAAGGAGTCAACAAAGGATGTCTCACATTAATGTTATTTCTCACAGAGGTGCTAATATTTACGCTCCGCAGAATACTCTTCCGGCATTCAAAAAGTCGCTTGAAATCGGCGTTGACGGTTTTGAGACCGATATACATATAACCAAAGACGGAAAGCTTGTTCTTTGCCATAACTATACAATTGACAGCACATCGGACGGAAAAGGAAGCATTTCGCAAATGACGCTTGAAGAACTTCAAAATTACGACTTCGGTTCTTATTTCAGTCCCCGTTTCACCGGAACAAGAATTCCGACAATGGACGAATTTCTTTCGCTTGTTGAAAATGCAGATATTTCCGTTTTGAACATTGAGCTTAAAAGTCCGAAGGAAAACGAAACCGCAATAGTCAGCGAAACCATTCGCCTTGTTAAAGAACACAAGCTTTTTGACAAGCTTATTATTTCAAGTTTTGACCCAAAACTTCTTGTTGAAGCAAAACAGATTGATAAAACCTGCAAAACCGGTTTTCTTTACAGCGTAAACAGGAAAACCGCTTTGCCGATGCTTCGCCATTCGGTTGAGGTTGCAAAAGAGCTTCAGGTTGACGCATTGCACCCGCAAAACGTTTTTGTCAACGAAAAATATGTTTATGAAGTTCACGAAGCCGGCCTTATTGTCAACACTTGGACAGTCAACACGGTAAGGGACATTGAAAAAATGATTTGCTGCGGCGTTGACGGAATAATCACCAACTATCCCGACGTTACAAAGGGAATTATTGAAAAGCACACATATTGATATTATTAAAAAACAACCACCACATTTTTTGCGGCGGTTGTTTTTTTTATATCTTCAAATTTCTGACAATCATCAAAACCCCGTTTTTGACCGAAATTTCCGCTCCGCTTCCAAGAAGCTCGTTGCTTTCACCGAGGGGAAAAGATGAGGTTAAAACGGCGTTTTCAAGTATATACTTAAACCCTCGTTCGGTCACTCCAATTGACGTATCGGAAAGCGAAAAGACCGAAACGGTTCCCGTTTCTCCTTTTTGAAAAAAGAAGGACGAATTTTTGATTGCCGTCACCGTTTCACGCTCTGAAACAAGCGTACATTTTACGTTTTTTTCGCACAGGTATTTTAAAAGCTGCAGATTTGAAAAAGTGTGATCAAGCCTTCCGCCCAGCGCACCGAAAATTATAAAATTGTCATATCCCCTTTCCATTCCGCAAGTAAGAGCAAGAAAAGTGTCGGTTTCGTCCTTTTCGGCCGGGTGAACCTCAATGTTTTCAAGTTCGGGTATCCTTCCGAGCGAATCGAAATCTCCGACAACAAGATCCGGCGTTATATTGTTTTCAAGTGCTTTGAGATAGCCGGCATCGGCACAGATTATATAATCGTCTTTATCTTTGTTTATTATTATTTTCCCGCTTTCTCCGGCAGCAATTATATAACAGATTTTCATCTTTTCACCTTTTGTTCCTTTGATTTTCAAAAAGTATAACACAAAACAAAAGCGTTTTCAACAAATGAACGGTTTTCATATTAAGACTCGGCTTTTTCATATGTATTATCCGTAAAGGGGTGATTTGATATGAAAGAGCTTTTTTATATCACCGAGAAAATCAATTCTGTTGTCTGGGGAACACCAACGCTTATTCTTATAATTGCGGTTGGAATTTATTATACCGTTTCACTCAGATTCTTTCAGTTTTCAAAGCTTTCGCTTTGGCTTTCAAACACACTTTTTGCAATTTTCAAAGAAAAAAGCACACGAAAAAGCGGCGAAAAAAATGCATTTTCTCAGTTTCAGGCAATGGCAACCTCTCTTGCGGCAACGGTTGGCACAGGCAACATTGCAGGTGTCGGAACAGCAATATCCGCCGGCGGCCCGGGTGCGGTTTTTTGGATGTGGTTTTGTTCGGTGTTTTCAATGATGACAAGCTATGCCGAAAACTCGCTGGGAATTTACTATCGTCAAAAAGATAAAAACGGCGAATGGCTCGGCGGACCTATGTACTATCTTAAAAGCGGACTTTCAAAAAAAGGCGGGACTTTTCTTGCGGCGGCGTTTTCGTTTTTTACTCTTTTTGCATCGTTTGGAATCGGCAACATGACTCAGTCAAATTCAATTGCAGCTTCGCTTTCCTCTTCATTCGGCGTTTCAAAGGCTTCAGTTGGGATTATAACTTTTGCCCTGACGCTTTTTGTCATACTCGGCGGTTCTTCAAGAATCGGTGCACTGACCGAAAAGCTTGTTCCGTTCATGGCACTTTTTTACATCGGTGCTTCGCTTTATATTGTTCTGTTTAATTTTTCGCAAGTAGGTCACATTTTTTCGGCAATAATCAAAAGTGCGTTTTCTTTTGAGGCGGTTGCAGGCGGAATTTCCGGTGCGGCGATTAAAAAAGCGATTTCGGTAGGCTTTCGCAGAGGCGTTTTTTCAAATGAAGCCGGACTCGGTTCAACCGTAATGGTCGGTTCTTCTTCAAGCGTTAAAGAACCGGCGGTTCAGGGTATGTGGGGAATTTTTCAGGTTTTTGTTGACACAATAGTGATATGTTCGATGACGGCATTTGTTTTGCTTTCGGTTTCGGTTCAAACCGTTCCGCTTTTTGAAGCAATGAACAATACCGGCAAAAAAACGCAATATGTTGCGCTTTCAAAAGAAAATGACGGAGAAAAAGTCCGGCTTTGCGGCAGCAGAGAAAACCGTATGTTTTGCTTCAAAAACGGCAAAATTTTATTAACGGACGAAACAACATTTATCAATGTTATTGCGCTTCAAAAAGACGAAAACGGTGCATTTTTTGAAAAGATTGAGGGTGCTTCACTTGTTTCGCTTGCGTTTTACTCGGTATTTGGAAAATGGGCAGACATTATTCTTTCGCTTTCAGTCACGATGTTCGCATTTTCAACAATCATCGGCTGGTCGTTTTACGGCGAAAAAAGCGTCGGCTATCTTTTCAAAGGTAAGGGAAAAGCATTTTATCGAATTTTATTTTCGGCTCTCACCTTTTTCGGAGCAATCACAAAACTTGATGTTGTGTGGAACATATCCGACATTTTTAACGGACTTATGGCCGTTCCGAACCTTATCGGACTGATTTTTCTTTCAAAAGATGTTTTCGGCATCACCGAAAATTATATCAGAAGAAAAAAAGGAGAGCCTCTTTCTCCCCTGCTTAATATTCATGATATATGATAATGTATTGATTTTTAAGCGTTCGGGTGGTATACTGTCATAGCAAATCAAAACAAAAGGAACAAATAACATGAACATTCAAATATTCGGCACGGCAAAGTGCTTTGACACAAAAAAAGCTCAAAGATACTTCAAGGAAAGGAGCATAAAATTTCAGTTTGTTGACCTTTCAAAATTCAGCATGAGCAAAGGCGAACTTAAAAGCGTACGCATTGCAATCGGTGGAAAACTTGACGACCTTATAAATGAAAAATCAAAAAAATACAGCTCGTCTTTTATCAAATACCTTGCGTCCGACGAAGCAAAGGAAGAAAAGCTCCTTGAAAACGGCGAGCTTTTTAAAACTCCGATTGTAAGAAACGGAAAAAAAGCCACAATCGGCTACTGTCCGGATGTTTGGAAACAATGGGAAACGGAGGAAAAATAAAATGGTTACTCAAGAGCAAATCAACAGAATCAACGAACTTTCAAAAAAATCAAAAGCCGAAGGGCTTAGCGAAGAAGAAAAGGCCGAACAGCAAAAACTTCGCCGCCTTTATATCGATTCGTTCAAGGAAAGCCTTGTTTCCCAGCTTGAAAACACATACTATATCGATGACACAGGCCACAAGAAAAAAGCAACAAGAAAACCAAAAAAATAAAGCAACGCCGAAGAGGAAGACTTTTTCCTTTTCGGCGTTATTTTATTTATGGGGAACGGTTTCGGTTCGGATTTTTGTTGTTTCTTCAAAAAGCGGTTTACTTTCTGGCTTTTCGGTTTCTTCAATTTTTTTGAGCCAAGTATTATAAATAATAACTTCAAAAGCAACATCGTTTGAAAGCGAAACAAGATAGTATTCATCGACTTGCTCTGTCCGTTCACCGCTTTTTGAAAAAGTTTTTTCCTTATCAAGTTCAAGTCCCAAAAGAACATTTTTTGCTTTTTCTTCGCCAAGTCCGGAAAAGGCACAAAATGAAGCAAGCACAGACGAAAAGAAACGTTCACGGTCTTCGGCAGAAAAAGCGGTTTTGGTTTTTCCGTCGCTTTTTGCGGCAACTATTCGACACTCATAAAGCTTTTTACTCTTGTTTGCAAAAAGCTTTGTGAGTATTTTTTTGCCGCTTTCACCATTTGAAACAGCAGAAAAAGAATATTCCTCGCCACCGTCATTTTCTGTTCCGATTATATCGGAAAACAAAAGTGAAACGTTTGAGTTTTTATTATACCGTTCAACGAACGTTCCCATATCAGGCGTTTCGTTTTCACTGCACGCACAAAGAAACACAACAATTATCAACAGCGGAACAATTATTTTAAAAATATTTTTCATACGGTACACCTCGCCGAAAGATAGATATTCCAAAACCTTTTGTTTTAGAACAAAACGGTTCGGCAGCCACCGAAGTGACTGCCGAACCGCAAGAAAAGATTTATAGAAAGGGGAGAGAGGATGTCGAGTTAATTAAGCAACAACGGAGAAAACTTCTTTTTCGTCCGAATTGCTGACCCATGAACGAATGATTGAAGGATTTTCAAAAATTTCGTCAAGGCGTTTCATGAACGGAACAATTTCGCCGAAGTCAAGTGCTCTGTGGTCAAAGGCAATGCAAATCGGAAGAACGCTTCTTGCTTCGATTTCTTTTCTTCCGTCGCTCTTTTTAACAACAACGGGTTTATCAAGAACCGCACCGACAGAAAACGCACAAACCTGAGGCGGAACAATTTCAAGAAGGGCGGTTGCTCCACGTTGGGCAAGATAGGTTGAACCGATGTTTGAAACGGTTACAGTGCCCTGTTCAAGGTCTTTGATTGTGAGACGCTCGGTTTCCGGAATACTTTCATATTCACGTTTTTCTTTTCCGCGAAAATGCGAAATTTTACATTTTCCGAAGTTTGCTCCGTAAAGTCTTCCGATTGTTTGAAAGATTCTTCCCTTTTTAAGGTTTTTCATTGTGTTGTCAAATGAAACGGAATACATAGCTTCGGTGAGATTTGTTTTTTCTGCACGGCGGCGGATATCATTGATATATGCCGTCATTTCATCAAGATTTTTATTTCCGAAATCACGAAGATTGGTTGTCATCATTTTTCCGTTCGGAAGAATTGTCGGCATTGAAATATTGATATCAGAGAAAGTATCAATTCTTCCACGAACAAGTTTTCTGTCAAACTCAATATGAGAATTCATGATTGGAGCCGCTTTAAGTCCTTCGGCAATAACTTTGAGCATAAGTGTGTTAAAAGTAATTTTTTCATCGCCGGTGCGGTTTTTGTTGAGCTTTTTATATTCTTTGAAAAATGCGGTAACGTCCGGCTCATACATATAAGTAACGTGAGGAATATTCTGCCACGACTCGGTTGTCATATTGGCAACAATTTTTCTTTGAATTCCGAAGTATTCAGTATTGGTAACAGTCATAATGGCATCTCCTTGCATTTTTTTAGTTTTCATCTTTTCTTGATAAAAATCAAGCGATAAAGCAAATCGAATTGTGACAAAATTCATTTTGTGTTCATATTATATCACGGATTTTCCAAAAAAATCCATAGCTGCATTGTACAAATTGTGAATAGTTTTAATTATATTTTATGCAATCTAACCAAATTCGTGAGTAATCGTTCACCGTTGAGAAGATTATGCCATATCTTCCTTAATGAAACCTTAAACGGGTTAAAAATTTTTTTATTTGTTTAAAGCAATGTTCACAGCGTTAAAAGACAAATGAAAAAAAGCCGCCCGACCGAAAAGAATCGGACGGGCAGCTGCTACTGTACATTTGGTTTTTATACTTTTTCGGTTTCAAAGCAGACCCAGCCTTTTTCACTGTGACGTGCCTTAACCTTAAAACCATATTTTTTAAATGCGTCAAGAACAACCTGTTCTTTTGTGTCTATGATTCCGCTTGTGATGAAAACAGCCCCTTCTTTCATATATGCTCCCACATCTTTGCAGAACATCACGATTACATCGGCAACAATGTTTGCAACAACAACGTCAAACTTTCCGCTGACCTTGTCGGTAAGATTGCCTTCAAGAACAGTATATTCCGGCTCTTTGAAGCCGTTGACCTTTCCGTTTTCCTTTGCTGTTTTGACTGCGAGCGCATCAATGTCAACGCCGACGGCTTTTTTTGCGCCGAGAAGAAGCGAAGCAATTGAAAGGATTCCGCTTCCGCAGCCGACATCGAGTACGGTGGTGTCCTCTTGAATATACTTTTCAAGTGCCTCAAGGCAAAGTCGGGTCGTTTCATGAGTACCCGAACCGAAAGCAAGACCAGGCTCAATGCTTAAAACGGTTCTGCCCTGCGGGTCTGCGTCCTCCCAATGCGGACGAATGAGAAGCTTTTTGCCAACAGGCATAGCGTGGAAATACTGTTTCCAGTTGTTTTCCCATTCCTCTTTTCTGCATGAGTTCGTTTCAATTTCATTTTTGATTCCCTCTGCCGAAAGGCGTTCACGAAGGAACGCAACGGCTTCAAGCGGATTTTCCTCCGGTGAGATATAGACATGAACAAAAGCTTTTGTTCTGTCCTTTTTTAAAAGGTCTTCATCAATAAGGTCAATGTGTGCAATCTCCCACGCTTGTTCTTCAAGGTCACGGTAATCTTCAATATATATTCCGTAAGGAACAACCATTGTTGCAATGTCGCCGGCGTTATCAACATCGTCGGCGTTCACGCTGATTTTTACTTCTGTCCAATCACTCATTTTTCGGTTACCTCCGTTTTTAAAATCGCCGCCGAAAGTGCATCAAGATGAACTTTTCCGCCCTCGGCTGTACCGCCCAAAAGGCTTTTTCCCGTTTTCCATTCTTCGGGAAGATAGTAGTCTATTTCATGCTCGTTGCGGTTGATGATGACAAGGATTTTGCCCTTTTCGTCCGCACGCTCAAAAGCAAGGCAGGAAAGCATCTCCGAAACGGTTTTGAATGTACCTTCTTTAAGGCAGTGACAGTCCGTTCTGATTTTTCCGAGCCTTTGATAGTATTCAAGAAGTTCTTTGTTTTCGTCACCCCAAGGGTAGCAACCACGATTAAACGGGTCTTTATATCCCTGCATTCCGGCCTCGTCGCCGTAGTAAAGCGAGGGTACGCCGGGGAGCGTATACTGAATTGCTGCGGCAAGCTTCAAAAGCTTTTCGCCTTTTTTATATTGCTCAAACGAAAGCGAGTGTGTGCTTTGCCACAGGCGGTCACGACCCTCGCAGCTTTCGCCGGAAAGAGCGGTAATTGCCCTCATTGTATCATGCGTTCCTATGTGGTTCATGAGAACGTCAACAACACACTTTGGATAGTTTTCGAGCACGGTCATGATTTTATTGGAAAAACCCTCAACAACGCCGCTCCTTACAAAATCCAAAATTGCTTCGGAAAACGGATAGTTCATGACGGAGTCAAGCTGCGCACCCTGAAGATATCTTCGCCTTGCGCCGTAGCTGCACTTGTTTGAAGCGTCCTCCCAAACTTCGCCGAGAATAAGCGCATCTTTTTTTTCGGCTTTGACGGTCTTTCTCAATTCATCAAGGAATTTATCGGGAAGCTCATCGGCAACGTCAAGTCTGAAGCCTCTTGCTCCGGCTTTGAGCCAATGCCTTGCAACACCGTTTTTGCCTGTAATGAAATCAATAAAGTTTTCGTTCTCCTCGTTGACTTCCGGAAGCGTTTCAAAATTCCACCAGCAATGATAATCATAAGGCCAGTTTCTGAAGGTATACCAACTGTAAAACGGCGATTGCTTTGACTGATATGCACCGACGGTGTCATATCTTCTGCGCTTGTTGAAATACCTGCTGTCATCGCCCGTATGACTGAAAACGCCGTCAAGAATAATGGAAATACCGTTTCTTTCGGCTTCTTTGCAAAGGTTTTCAAGGTCGTTTTCCGTGCCGAGAAGGCTGTCGATTTTTTCATAGTCCGACGTGTTATATCGGTGATTGCTCTGTGCTTCAAAAATCGGGTTGAGATAAATACAGCCGACACCGAGCGATTTAAGGTAAGGCAGCTTTTCTTTTATACCCTCAAGGTCACCGCCGAAGTAATCGTTATTGAGCACTTCGCCCCGCTCATTGGGTCGCCACATGGGTTCGCCGCCCCAATCGGCACGCAAAACACGGTCGGACGGAACATTTTTCTTTTCTTTTCCCGAGTTATAAAAACGGTCGGGAAAGATTTGATAAATGAGCTTTCCTTTGAGCCAATCGGGAGTTTCGAAGTCTTTGTCATAAACCGTAAGTTCAAAATCGTTTTTTCCCCCGCTGAGAGTACCAAAAGAGCCTGCGTTTTTTTTGATTGAGGTTTTTCCCCAAGGCGTTGTGTAATCAAAGTGATAAAAATAAAGCCCTGTTTCGTTTTCGATATAATCAAGGCACCACCATTCTTCGTTTTCGCCTTGCATTGAAAGCCAGAAAAACGGAACCTTCTTTTCGTTTTCTCCGTCCTTATTTATAACAAGTTCAACCGAAGAACACGAAAGCGAACGGGGAAGAACAATTTTAAACGTTATTTTTTCGCCCTGTTTCACCGCTCCGAACGGATATTTATGAAGCAGTGAACGGGAGTTAAAGGGTATATATTCCATAAAGACTTCCTTAGAATCATTTTTTGCCCAAAATGAGCATATAGTCTATTAACCGCAAAAAGCGGCAATGTAAAACCGAAAGGCGGATTTTTATGTTTGTTGTTTCCGTAAAATCTTCAACGCTCAAAACTGTTGCCGTTATTGCGGCTGTTGCCATATTTGCAACCATCGGCGGACTTTATGCCGTGAACAAAAGCCAAAGTGCGCCCGTTTCAAACATGAACGGCATTGTTTATAAAGCCAAAACGCCACAAGAACGCCTTTCGTTTCTTTCGCAGTTCGGCTGGGAGATTGAAGAAGAACCCGTCGAAGTCAAAGAAGTTGTGATTCCGCAAGAGTTCGACGATGTTTATAATCAGTATAATGCTATTCAAAAAGAACAAAAGCTCGACCTTGAAAAATACAAGGGTGCAAGGGTGAAGTGCTGGTCATACTCGGTCAAAAACTATCCCGGATATGAAAACAGCAACGGCGTTATCAGAGCGAACCTTTTGATTTTTGACGGCGTTGTTATCGGCGGAGACATTTCAAGCACTGAGCTTTCCGGCTTTATGCACACATTTGATTTTCCGCAGGAAAAGTCTGCCGCACAAAGCACCGCAAATGCCGAAAGCACACAAAATTAGCTTTCAATTATCCAGTCTTTGTATTCGTCAAGAAGCGAAATTTCGGCGGTTGCTTTCATATAAAGTCCGTCTTCACGGTATTCTTCTTCAAGAACAACACCCTCCTCACGGATTCTTGCCGCAGCAGCACCGTTTTTGAACGGAATTAAAAGCGAAGCCGTTCGCCTTGTTTGAGGAAGTTCACGTTCAATTGCAGAAAGAAGTTCGTCAAAACCTTTTTCATTGAGTGCCGAAATGAGCACCGTTTTTCCGAAAGTGGGCATTGAATAAATATTGCCGACAAGGTCGCATTTGTTCATAACCGAGATTACGGGTGTTCCGGCACAGCCAAGCTCATCAAGAAGTTTTTTTGTAACGTCAAGATGTTCCGAGCAATGCTCGTCCGAAGCGTCGCAAACATTGAGAATGACCGATGCCTGCGCAGCCTCTTCAAGCGTTGACTTGAACGCTTCAACAAGTTTATGCGGAAGACGGCGGATAAGTCCGA
Organism: uncultured Eubacteriales bacterium; assembly: GCA_934552855.1. Classification (GTDB taxonomy): domain Bacteria; phylum Bacillota; class Clostridia; order Oscillospirales; family Acutalibacteraceae; genus UBA6857. Next base: position 11,552 of record CAKTEU010000042.1, read on the forward strand.
CGGTATCGACAAGCATAACCTTTCGTCCGTCCGGCAAAGTCAGCGCACGGGAAGTTGGGTCAAGCGTTGCAAAAAGCTTGTCCTCCGCAAGTACGCCCGCCTTTGTCAGCGCATTCATGAGCGTTGACTTTCCGGCGTTGGTGTAACCGACAATCGCAACGGTTTGAACGCCGTCCTTTTTGCGCCGCTTTCTGAGAAGATCACGGCGTTTTTCAAGCTCCCGAAGCTGTTCTTCAAGCTTTTGAATCCGCCGGTTGATGTGTCTTCGGTCGGATTCAAGCTTGCTTTCGCCGGGACCTCTTGTTCCGATTCCGCCGCCGAGCCGTGAAAGCGAAAGCCCCTGTCCCATAAGGCGTGGCAAAGAATACTTCAGCTGAGCGAGTTCAACCTGAAGCTTACCCTCGCCTGTTCTTGCCCTTGCGGCAAAGATATCGAGAATGAGCATCGTTCGGTCAATCACACGCACACCCGTGAATTTTTCAAGGTTGCGCTGCTGCGACGGGGTAAGCTCACTGTCAAAAATCAAAAGATCAATGTCGTTTGCAGAACAGAACGCAATTATTTCCGCAAGCTTTCCTGCACCGACAAAGGTTGCGGCTTCGGGCCGCTCTTTTTTTTGAATGATTTTTCCGATAACAACGGCTCCTGCCGTGTGGGCAAGCTCTTCAAGTTCATCAATCGAAACTTCGGCATCAAATTCGCCGATATCAACGGAGACAAGCAGTGCTTTTTCCTGTTCCTGCTTATTTTCATACATTTCCACAGCAGTCACCTTCTTTTATAAAATTATTTGGAAATTAAAGAATCATAAGTTCTTTCGGACAATTTGTGAGGTCCTTTCCGCCGTTTTCGGTAACATAAATCATGTCTTCTATACGAACGCCAAATTCACCCGGAATATAAATTCCAGGTTCGATTGTGATAACGTGTCCGGGCTCTAAAATTGTTTGGCTTCTCGGTGAAACGGTAGGAAATTCGTGAATTTCAACGCCGACACCGTGGCCGAGACCGTGACCGAAATATTCACCATAGCCTTTTTCTTTGATGATATCTCTTGCGATTTTGTCGATATCGAAGCAGCTTTTGCCTGCGGCAACGGCATCGATTGCAGCTTTTTGCGCTTTGAGAACAGTTTCGTAAACATCACGCTGTTTATCGGAAATTTCGCCGACGGCAACGGTTCTTGTCATGTCGCTGTGGTAATCTTTATAAATTGCGCCGAAATCGAATGTTACAAAATCACCGCTTTCGATTTTCTTATCGGACGGAACGCCGTGCGGCATTGAGCCGTTTTTGCCCGAAACGGCGATTGTTTCAAACGAAAGAGCCTGTGCGCCGAGTTTGAGCATTGTGTAATCAAGCTCCAAAGAAAGATCACGTTCGGTTTTGCCGACTGCGATTTTCGGCAAAAGAAGCGAAAAGGCTTCTTCGGCAATACGCTGAGCTTTGATGATTTTTTCGCATTCTTCATCGCTTTTTACGGCTCGCAAAAGATCAATTTCACCGTCAAGCTTTTCGGTTTCAAAAGTGACCGACGAAAACTGCTTTTGGAGTTCATTGAGCCTTTTTACGGTTGTTCTTCCACCCTCGATTGAGATGGTCTTTATTCCGAGTTCTTTTACAAGAGGAACGAGCGACTTTTCAAAATTTTCAAAAAGAAGAACGCCGTCAACGGTTTTGATTGTTTTTTGTGCGGCTTCAACATAGCGGCTGTCGGTGAGGAAAAACGAATTTTCAGCTGTCACGAGAAGATAGCCGTTTGTTGAGGAAAAGGAAGTGAAATAGCGAACGTTATCCTCGCTCATGATAAGAGCGGCGGCATTGCGTTCAGAAAGCATTATTTTAAGTTTTTCGATTGACATTTCGCCACACCTTTCTTTTTATATAGATACATAACAAAAACGGGCGATGGAAAACCCATAGCCCGCTTAGTTAGTTAGCTTTACTTGTATTTACGCTTACGAGCAGCCTCAGACTTCTTTTTTCTTGCTACGGAAGGCTTTTCATAATGTTCTCTTTTGCGAACTTCCTGAATGATTCCGTCGCGAGAGGTCTGTCTTTTAAAACGTCTCAGAGCGCTGTCAAGAGATTCGTTTTCTTTAACTTTAACCTGACTCATCTATAATTCCCTCCCTCCGCCTGTTTAGCAGGGGTATATTTCCACTTAGGATACGC
>CAKTEU010000043.1 GCA_934552855.1 uncultured Eubacteriales bacterium
AACAAAGCAGCCGCCTGACGGCGACTGCTAAACATTTCTGTTTTATCTTTTTACCCCAACTATTGACATAGAGCCTGCATAATTTAATGTGAGCGTACGAAAGGGACTGTGCTAAATGCGACAGTCCCTTATCATGGCTTTATTTTGAAATAATGTTGTGTTCGCCGGGGGTTGCAACGTGAGAGAAGAAAAATTCACGTCTTTCGTCGGTATTGATAACCGTAACGGGCTTAATCTGGTTGAGAACAACGCCTTTTTGACGAAGCATTTCTTTGTATTCGTTGTAAGTTCCCTGTTTGAGGAAGAGAATTTCAGGACGGTTGATCATGCCCCAGCGTCTGTATTTGAAGTACTTTTCGTTAACGCCCTTGAGTTTTTCGTCAAGAATGTCAATGTATTTCTGTCTGTCTTCTTCGCTCACTTCGTGAGTCGTTTCGGCAAGCATACAATAGCGGGGCGGATTGGTGGAATAGTCATAGCTGAAGCTGTGACCAACAAATTCATCGCCCATTTCCTTTGCCGTTTCTTCAGCAGCCCAGTCAACCATTTGAGAAGTTGTTTTTTCGTTTGCAAGGTTCATGCTCAGACCGAGCCTGTAAAGGAACTCAACTCTCGGAGTGTTGTTATACATGCCGGTAACTTTTACAACGTCCTCCATGCGATATCGGTAAAGACCGGAGAAGTTTGAAACAATAAGTTCATATGTTTTTCCGACTTCAAGTTCGTTGATGAGAAGCGGACGCATATTCTGATCGGATTCCTCATCGCCTTCATTAATCGGAAGGAACTCAAAAAGAACAAAGTTCGGAAGCAAAACGCCGTCGGTAACGTTGAGCTCGGTTGCCATTGCAAAGAAACCTTCCGCTGCGGCATAGCCCATGTTGTGAATTGGAATATCCGGACCGATATATCTTTTAAGCTTGTCAACATAGGCATGAAGCGTTGAGTTGATCATGCCGTAAGCCCATGTAAGGTTCGGCCAAATTCTGGGAGCGATGGGATCGTCAAAACCTTTTTCAAATTCTTTTCTGAGGAAAGCGGCACGCTTTGGGTCGGGCTTAAGCTTTCTTGTGAATTTTGAGCGAAGTTCCGGAGTGATTTTGACGCTCGGATCAATTGTTCCGGTTTCAATGTCATGGCAAATCATTTCCCACTTTTCCTCAAGGCAATCAAACATTGTTGTGAGAAGTGTAATTACCATTGAGCCGAGATAGCTGACTTTTTCGTTTTTAACGGCAAAGAAGGTTTGAAGATATGCCGTGTCAAGAAGTTCTTCATGTTCGGGATAAAGAAGGTCAAGCGGGGTGGTGCAGAAAAACGGAGTGATTGCTTTGAGATATGTAAGCGGAATCTGTCCTGCACCGTTGCACTGCTTTCCGTCTTCAAGCCTGTGACCGGTGAGAACAAGGGCAAGCGGGCCGATTGAAGCGGGCATACGCTTGTTTTGATGCTTTTTGATCCAATGTGCTGCGGTTGCAACCGAGGCGGAAAAACCAATGCACTGCATTGTCCAAAGGTCTTTGACCGACTTTGGAAGAATCTTCGGTTTTCCGAGACTTCCCGAGGAGGAGCAGTAACGAACGTTCCAGCCGGTGAACATGAGATTATTTTCTCTGTTTTTGAGCATACGCTCAACGTACGGCTCATAGTCGGCATAGGTTGTGAGGGGAACTTTATCCTGATACTCTTTGAATGATTTGATATCGGCAAAGTTATATTTTTTGCCATATTCGCAATTTTTATTTCTGCGAAGAATTTTTTTGAGAACAGTGTTTTGTGCTTTCATCGGGTCTTTTGTGAAGTAGTTTTCCTCAGTGAGTGAAACATCGCCGAGGAAGATTCCGAAATCTGAGAAAGGCATTTAATAATCCTCCGTTCTGAATTTTGTTTGCCGCAAACATGGCGGCAAAATATAACTAATTTTATCACATTGTGTAACAAGTGTCAACACCGTGTCGGTTTCAAAGCGGCGAAATTTCGGTATAATAATTGAAAAAATGTGTGTAAACCGACAAACATATTGACTTTGTATGTTTTGCTTTTGAGTGTCTTTGCATAACAAAAAGCAGCATTGCCGCCGCATCGTTTTGAAAAATAAAAGCAAAAGCCGCCGCAAAGGCATTAAGGCTCATTTGCGGCGGTATAAAACAATTATTCTTTTTCGTTTTTGGTTGAGTTTCGTTTGATTTTTTGCGTTGAAGTTTTTTCAAATTCATGCCGTCTGATGCTGAAACGGTGAATGCTTTTATATGACGGAAGGCGTTTGTTCACGCCTTTAACAACGTCTGAAACAGCGTCTTCAATATCGTCATGCGTCAGCTCCTCTTTTTGAAGCTTTTCTTTGATTGCTTCTTCATCCGGAACAACCTGGGCAACAACGGCTTCATCGCCCTTTTTATCTTCGCCGAAAATCAGCGATTCAAGCACAACGGGGTCGCTGTTGAGATAAAACTCAATCTCCTCGGGGTAAATGTTTTTTCCGCCCTTTGTAACAATGACGTTTTTGCTGCGGCCGGTGATGTGAAAGTTTCCGTCTTTATCGCAGTAACCGAGGTCTCCGGTATGGAAAACGCCACCTTTTTTGACAAGGGCAGTCGCTTTTTTGTTTTTGTAATAGCCGAGCATCACCATCGGACCGTCAACGCAAATTTCGCCGATTCCGTTGTCATCCGGATTTTCAACCGTAACGGTGCAGTTGTCAAGCGGCGTGCCGACGCTGTTTGAAAGGGGAGAGGAAAAGCTGTTGCAAATAACAATCGGTGAACATTCCGTCAAACCGTAGCCGATTATGACCGGAAGCCCGAAAGAAAAAAAGTCAGTCGCAACGTCAACGTTGAGCGCCGCCGCACCGCAAATTATCATTCTCACGTTTCCGCCGAATGCCTCGTGAATAACGTGATACATTCTTTTTTTGAGGTCGGGGGCGTATCTTATAAGAGTTTGAGAAACACGTCCGATTGTGAAAACACGCTTCAAACCGCTTTGACCTGAAAGCTTTTTGAGGATGCGTGTGTGCATTTTTTCAAGCATGAGCGGAACCGTCACAAAAACGGTTGGTTTAAATTTTGAAAGGTCGTCGCTCATTCGTTTGAGCGAGGCGCAAAAACCGACCGAACCGCCGATATACAAAATTGCAAGCATAACAATTGTTTGATATGTGTGGTGAAGCGGAAGAACGCAAAGTGTGCTGTCTGCGCAGGAAAGACCTATTCTTGAAAGCACGCCCTGAAGGTCCGACACAAGGTTTTCGTGCGAAAGCATGACCGCCTTTGCGTTGCCGGTTGTTCCCGAAGTAAAAATGAGAAAACGCATTTTGTCTTTTGAAAGTTCTGCGTTTGTGTAATCCTGAACGCCGCTTTTTAAAAGTTCTTCTCCGCTTTTTAAAAGCGAGGAAAATGAAATTGTGCCGGGAAGTTCGGTATCGGAAAGGCAGATGAGCTTAAACCCGCGGGGAAGGCGTTTTTTTGCGCCGAGAAGTTTTTTGCAAACCTTTTCATCGCAGATTGCGCCTTTGCAGGAGGAAAAGCCGATTGCATTCCAAAGCCCTTCAGTGTCCATCTCACGGTCAAGCGGAACAACGGCGGCGTTGCCGCAGGAGACAGCAAGGTATGAAATGCACCATTCATAGCAGTTTTTTGAGCAAAGGGCAATGTTTTTGCCGGAAAGCGAAAGCTCTTTAAAAAGTGCCGTTCCAAGGTAATTCACATGGCGAAGAAGCTGTTTATAGGAAACGGTTGAACCGTCCGAAAGGACTGCGGCTGTGCGAAGTCCGTAGCGCAAAGCGTTATAATAAAGCATATCACGAAGCGTTTCGATTTTCTTTTTTTCTTCCGTGGCGGCCGCCTCCTTTCTTAAAAGCTTGTCATATCATGAAATTAACAAGATAACTTTAAATCAGCTTCAATACAGAAGCTGTTATTTTTTGGCTGTTGTTTCGTCTTTGCCGTCTGCGTCAAAGACGAATTCTTTCAAAAGTTTTATGTTTTCGTCAAAGTCCATATAAAGCACGTCGCCGACTCCGCTTATTGTTTTGTTTGACCATGTTCCCGTTGCCGGAATACGGTGCTGCAAAATGTCATAGCGAAGGTAGCCGAGTGACGAAACGGCAAGCGAAACCAGTTCGTTCCTTGAAATGTTCGTTTGAATGAGCGGAAGAACCTCTTCCATGATTTTCATCAGTTTTATCGGGTTGGTTTTTGAAACCTGCTTGATGATTGCGGAAATAACCTTACGTTGTCTTGCGGTACGGTTAAAATCGTCGTCAAGGTAACGGATGCGGCAATACCAAAGCGTGTGCCAGCCGTTAAAGTGGTTTGTTCCGGCTTTTGCTTTGATTTTTACAACATCACGAAGATATTTTGCTTCTTCCTTTGTAACGCCCTCAATTGTGAGTCCGCCCATAAGGTCAATAAATTTTTCAAAAGCGTCAAAGTCAACAAGAAGATAGTCATCGATTTTGACACGGAAATTATACTCAAGCGTGTCGATTGCAAGCTGAACGCCGCCGAAGCTGAACGCCGCATTGAGCTTGTTGTAATATCCGCTTGACGGAATGCAGACATATGAATCGCGAAGAAATGAGGTGAGCTTCAGCTTTTTGTGTTTTTTATCGATTGAACAAAGTATCATTGTGTCCGACCGCTGACCGCTGACATCGCCTCTTGCGTCGCTGCCGATGAAAAGAATGTTCCTGACATTATCGCTTGAATAAAGCTTGCTTTCACTGATGTATTCGTTTTTGTCAACAAGCTTTGTGTCGTATGAAACCTTGCCGAGAATTGAATAACCGTAAGCAAAAAGCCCGCCGATGAGAAGAACAAGAACGGCGAAGATTATGCCCGCAACCTTTGCGCCGGTGTGCTTTTTCTTTGATTTGATGTTTTTGCTTTTTTTGCCGCCTTTTTTCTGCGGATCGGAAAACTTCGGAAGCTGAGTTTTTTGAACCGGGGCAGAGTAGGGGTGGTTTTTCTGCGGGATTTTTTCGCCCTGCTCGCCAACGGGCTTTCCGCTCGGCGTTCTGCTTCTTGGAACATCGGAATAAATTTCCGAGCTTACTTTTGGTTTGTACTCCGGAACAAGGGGACTTCCGTCGGAAATTGCTCTGTCGGTATTTTGCGAAACGGGGCGGCCTTTCGGCGTTCTGCTTTTGAGGTTTTCACCTTCGTTTTCCGGAATGTGAACAACAAAGTCCGAATCAAGGCGGTTTTCATCGGTGAGCTTTCCGCTCGGTGAAATCGGTGTTTCGTTTGAAAATTTATCTTTTGCGCCGGAGGTGCGTTTTTTATTATGGTTCTTTCGGTCGGAAAAATATATATCGTCCAACGTTTTCACTCCCTGTTAAGTATTTTTAATCTATTCATTTGTTTGGTGTTTGTATATCAATCACATCAGACGTTCTTCGGCCTGACATAATAAGGTTTAATTATTTTACAATATACGGGTGAAAATCGCAAGGCGTTTTTATGAAATTAACAAAAGTGTCAGAAAAAATTAAAAACTGAACGTTTACTTTTTAAAACGCCGCAAAAAACACTGGGAAAAACACACAAAAAAACTGCACCGTTTTTGTGATAACTTCTAAAAATTATAAAACGTATAAAAACGCCCTTTAATATTTTTTCCCGATATAGTATACTTATATAAAAAGTTTTTTGCCGAAGAAAACTAAAGTTTGCTTCAGCGTTGTTTTGAAAGAATTTAAAATTCACGGGGGTATAAAAATGGCACGAAATCATGAAGTTACCGAACGACACAATCTTCTTAACCGGGACGGAACGCTTGCCGAACCCGGCTGGTCAAGGAGTCTTGTTCAAATTTATAACCGAGAGGCAATTAAAGCGCCGAAGTTCAGAATCAAGGAATGGGATTATTACCTCATTCTTTCCGATAAGCACGCCGTTGCGCTCACTCTTTCCGATGACGGCTATATCGGAATGCAGTCTGCGTCGCTGCTTGTTTTTGACGAAAAGAACCCGTGGGAAATCACAAATTCCGTTCTCAACGTTTTCCCGATGGGCAAATATAAACTTCCGAGAACATCGGAAAAAGGCGACCTTCATTATCATGACAAAACCCTTGACATGGACTTTGTCAAAAACGGAAGAACACGTCATATTGTCGGCGAATATCGCAATTTTAAGGACGGAAAAGCCCTTAAGGTTGACATAACGCTTGATCAGCCGCCGATGGACACAATGGTCATTGCAACACCGTGGAAGGAAAATAAAAAAGCGTTTTATTACAACCAGAAAATCAACTGCATGAGAGCTTCCGGCTATGCGGAATTTGACGGCGTTCGCTATGAATTTAACCCCGAAACCGATTTCGGAACGCTTGACTGGGGCAGAGGCGTTTGGACATATGACAACACATGGAACTGGGGCAGCGGCAACGGCATTGTTAACGGAAAGCCGTTCGGCTTCAACATCGGATACGGCTTCGGCGACACAACCGCAGCTTCGGAAAACGTCATTTTCTATGACGGAAAAGCGCATAAGCTTGACGACGTTGCGTTCAATATTCCCACAACAAGCTATACCGACCCGTGGACGTTCACATCGAGTGACGGAAGGTTTGAGATGGACTTCAAGCCCGTTATTGACCGCAACGCAAAAATCAGCGTAAAAGTTATTGAAACCGATCAGCATCAGGTTTTCGGAAGAATGAGCGGCAAGGCCGTTCTTGACGACGGAACCGTTCTTGAGGTCAAAGACCTTATGTGCTTTGCCGAAAGAGTACGCATGAAATACTAAAATAAAAAGGAGAACCGAACATGAAAAAAACACTTCTCATCGGTGCCGGCGCAATCGGCGGAACGCTCGCCGTGCTTATGAAGGAATCCGGCTATGACGTTTCGCTCCTTTTGAGGAACGAAGTTTCAAAGGCAAAAATTGAAAAGGAAGGCTTTTCGCTCCACGGAGCAAAAGGCGAACATACCGTTCGCTTTGACTGCTATTCTTCTGTGGAAGAGCTGAAAAACGAAAAGTTTGACATTGTAATCATCGCAACAAAGTATCAGGTTCTTTCTGATGTTGCAAAAAGCATTCTTTCTGTTCTCAAAGATGATTCGCTCGTTGTCGGAATGCAGAACGGAATTTTGACCGAACAGCTGGCATCTGTTGTCGGAAAGGAGCGTGCAGTCGGCGTAATGATCGGCTTCGGCGCAACAAAGAACGCAGTTAACGATGTTACAATGACTTCGCTCGGCGAAATGTATGTCGGAATGCTCGGCGGATATCACCCCGGAAATCTCGATTATCTCAAAGAGATGCTCTCTGTTGTTCTGCCGACTCAAATTTCAGACAACATTCTTCGCCAACAGTATTCAAAGCTTATCATCAATTCCTGCATCAACGCAACCGCTGCAATCACGGGACTCACTCTCGGAAAAATGGTTGACGACAAAAGAGCAAGAACGCTTTATCTTGCAATTGCAAGAGAGGCAATGCATGTTGCAAAAAAGATGGGTCTTGACGTTCCGAAATACGGAAAAATGCTCAACTATAAAATGCTCATGCTTGCCGATAACGCACCGTATAATGCCTGCTGCCGCTATGTTGTTTGGCTTGTTTCAAAGCTTAAATACGCTTCGGTAAAGCCGTCAACGCTTCAGTCGCTTGAAAAGGGAGAAACAACCGAAATTGACATTTTCAACGGCTACATTGCAAAGCTCGGCGAAGAAAACGGCGTTGAAACACCGGTCAACAGCAAGCTTACCGCAATGATTCACGAAATTGAAAAGGGCGAAAGAAAAATTACGCCCGATAACCTTGAAGAGTTCAGAGGTATGATTTTTTAATTGAAAACAATAAATCCGCACGGCCTTGAATGACTGTGCGGATTTTTGTGTCTGTGTTGACAAATGATGACAATAATGCTAATATAACAACGGCTTCACCGAAAACGGTAGGCGGTTGTCCCTCCATTAAGCATATTTCCTTTTTCGGAGGGAATTTAATATTATCTTTCCCTCCAGATTGTTTGAAGGAGGGCGATATACATGGAATATCTGGCAATGATTGTTTTGGTACTTATTGTAGCCACAGGCTATATGTTGGTTCTTGACAAGTCAGTGAATCATGATAACGACAAGCATAATAAAAAATAACCGCCCAACTCCCAATTGATGCGGTTATTTTTATTTAACCCATAAAAAGGGGCAACCGCTTACAGGTGAAGCCCTCTTTCTGTTTATATTATACTCAAAGTTTCAAACTTTGTCAAGGTCAATACCGGATTTTTCGTGAACATTCGGAATTAAACAGAAATTCTTCCCTGTTACCTTCAATAAATTTTATTTCTAAAAAGAGAAAGTGTTCTATGCCTTTTCGGCTCATTTTTTGCTTCTCGGTGTTGACATTCGATTTTTAATCTGTTAAAATGCAGTTGTTCACCAAAATCAAGGTGGAAAGTTAATACCATTTTTCAAATGCATTGACGGAATTATGCTTTTCTTATGAGCTTTCAGAGAGTCGGCACTTGGTGCGAACCGGCAGTCAAACGAAAAAGCAGTCTCGTTCCCGAGCAGAGCCGCCCAACGTTTTCACTGTGTAAGCGGCTACGGATGCCCCGTTATCATGGCTAAAGACTTGCTTGAGTCTTGAAGAGAGGTCGCTTTTTTGGCGGCAATCAAGGTGGTACCGCGAAGATCATTCGTCCTTGAAACAGCAATAGGCTGTTTCGGGGCTTTTATTTTTTTCAGGAGGTTTTCAAAGATGAAAAAGTTAAGGATTGCAGATTCAACGCTTAGACAGGCGGCAAAAAACCGCTCTCATTCATTGAGCTTTAAAGAGAAAATCGAGATTGCAAAGCTGCTTGACAAGCTTGCGGTTGATGTTATTGAACTTGCTCCAATTGAGGACGCAAAGACCGACTCGCTTTTAACAAAATCAATTTGTTCTTCCGTTGAAAACAGTGTTGTTGCCATTTCGTGCGAACTTTCGGAAAGTGGTGTTAAAACCGCATGGGACGCTGTTTCAAAAGCAAAAAAGCCTCGCCTTCAGCTTGTTGTTCCGACTTCCACCGTTCAAATGGAATTTGTCTGCAAAAAAAAGCCGCCGCTTGTTCTTTCAATGATAGGCGTTCTTGTTCCGGAAGCGAAAAAGTATTGCTCCGACGTTGAATTTGTTGCCCGTGACGCAACAAGAAGCGAACCCGAGTTCCTTTATGAAGCAATCAAAAGTGCCGTTTCCTGCGGCGCAACTTCGGTAACTCTTTGCGACGATGCCGGAATTATGACAAGCGAAGAATTTTCGGCTTTCATCAAAAAGGTTTATGAAAATGTTCCGGAGCTTGAAAGCGTTGACCTTGGCGCTTCGTGCAGCGATGAGTATTCCTTCGGCTGTGCGTGTGCGGTTTCCTCCGCCTGTGCCGGTGCAATAGAAATTAAAACCGCAGTTTGCGGCGAAAATACCGTTTCCGCCGAAGCATTCACACGTTTTCTTTCTGCAAGGGGCAGCGAGTTTTCGCTCAGAACAACAATCAAAACAACAATGCTTGAACGTATTTCCGGTCAGATTGCAAGAATCGTAAACGCAGAAAAAAGCAAAACAACCCCCTTTGAAACCGGCGTTTCGTCGTCTAATCAAAGCTTTGTTCTCAGCGAGTATGACACGCCCGAACAGGTTGCCGCAGCGGTTCAAAGCCTCGGTTATGACCTTTCGGACGAAGAAAACGCAAATGTTTATGAGGCCTTTTCAAGAATCAGCGATAAAAAAAGCGTTACCGCAAAGGAGCTTGACGTTATTGTTGCAACCGCCGCACTTCAGGTTCCGTCAACATACTTCCTTGAAAGCTATGTTGTCAACATCGGCAACATCATCACTCCCACGGCACACATTACGCTTTCAAAGGACGGAAAAAGCGTGAGCGGCCTTTGTGCCGGTGACGGCCCCGTTGACGCATCGTTCCTTGCAATTGAAAAAATCACCGGTCACCACTATGAATTGGATGATTTTCAGATTCAGGCGGTTACCGAAGGCAGGGAAGCAATGGGCAGTGCACTCGTTCGCCTTCGCTCAAAAGGAAAGGTATATGCCGGCAACGGAATTTCGACCGACGTTATCGGCGCAAGCATAAGAGCATACGTCAATGCGCTCAACAAAATTGTTTATGAGGAGGAAGAAGAATGAGGCTTTCTTTTTCAACGAGAGGCTGGAACGGCTATGAATGGCAGGACTTTGTTTCTGCGGCAGAGGAGCTCGGCTTTGAAGGCATTGAACTCGGAAACTTTATAAACGGCGAATTTACCGAAAAAAACGGCCCGTTCCATAAGTATAACTCGGCTTCAACACTCAGAAAACTTTTTGACAAAAGCATCTCGCTTGTCTGTTCGGACACCGGCGTAGACGTATCTTGCGACGAAGTTGACGAAACGATTGCAAAAATTGAAGAATATATTTTTCTTGCTTCTTCGCTCAAAATTTCTTATCTTCGCCTTTTTGCAACCGGCGACAGCGCAGACAGCGACGAGAACGTACGTACTGTTATTGAAAGCGTTCTTCCTGTTGCGGAAAGAAAGAACATCACCTTGCTTGTTGAAACGTCGGGTATGTTCAGCGACACAAAAAAGCTTTTTGAACTTCTCAAGTCGTATGCCGATGATCATCTGGCCGCTTTGTGGGACGTTTATTCGCCTTATTATCTCAATAATGAAGATGCGGAAGAAACCATCAAAAATCTTGGCGTATATGTAAAGCACGTTCACATGAAAGACAGCTTCATAAAAAACGATGAACGCCGCTTCTGCCTTATCGGCGAAGGCGACCTTCCGATAAAAGACATTATGAATGCGCTTTCCTGCATCAATTATGACGGCTTTATCTCGCTCGATTGGAACCCGAAGTGGATGCTTGAAATGACCGATATGGAGGTTGTTTTTGCTCATTTTGCCTCATTTATGGAACAGTTCCAGACTCCGTCAAGAAAAAAGGCGTTCCTTTATTCAAACAAAGCCGGAACGGGAAAATTCGTTTGGAAAAAAGACCTTCTTATTGAAAAGACTTTTCCGCAGGTTCTTGACAAAATGGTTGAAGAATTTCCCGATCAGATTGCCGTCAAATACACAACGCTCGATTACACAAGAACCTATTCTCAGTTCAGAGATGACGTTGACGAATGCTGCCGTGCACTCCTTTCGCTCGGAGTCAAAAAGGGCAGTCACGTTGCTCTTTGGGCAACGAACATTCCGCAGTGGTACATCACTTTTTGGGCAACGACCAAAATCGGCGCCGTTCTTGTTACAATGAATACCGCATATAAAATTCACGAAGCGGAATATCTTCTTCGTCAGTCGGATACCCATACGCTTGTTATGATTGACGGCTATCGGGATTCAAACTATCAGTCGATTATCAATGAGCTTTGCCCCGAGCTTCAAACAACCGAAAAAGGAAAGCAGCTTCATGCAAAACGCCTTCCGTTCCTTCGCAATGTCATCACCGTCGGCTTTAAGCAAAAAGGCTGTCTCACTTGGGAGGAGGCAATGGACAGAGCCGAAAACGTTCCGCTTTCCGAAGTCAGACGTATTGCCGCTTCGGTTGACCCGAACGACGTTTGCAACATGCAGTATACATCCGGAACAACGGGATTCCCTAAGGGTGTTATGCTCACGCACTATAACGTTGTTAACAACGGAAAATGCATCGGCGACAGAATGGACCTTTCAACCGCCGACAGAATGATGATTCACGTTCCGATGTTCCATTGCTTCGGAATGGTTCTTGCAATGACTGCTTCAATGACCCACGGCACCTCAATCTATCCTATGCCGTATTTCACGCCGAAGCCGTCGCTCGCCTGCATCAACAGCGAAAAAATCACCTGCTTCCACGGCGTTCCGACAATGTTCATTGCAATGCTTGAACACCCGGATTTTTCAAAGACCGACTTTTCATATATGCGTACCGGCATCATGGCGGGTTCACCCTGCCCGATTTCGGTTATGCGTGACGTTGTTGAAAAAATGCATATGAGTGAAATCACTATCGTTTACGGTCAAACGGAATCTTCGCCCGGCTGCACAATGAGCAGCACCGATGACCCGCTTGAAGTTCGTGTTTCAACCGTTGGTCGTGCTTTGCCGGAGATTGAATGCAAAATTGTTGACCCCGAAACCGGCGAGGAAATGCCTGTCGGCGAAACGGGCGAATTTGTTGCACGGGGCTATAATATTATGAAAGGCTATTACAAAATGCCGAAAGCCACCGCAATGGCGATTGATAAGGACGGCTGGCTTCATACCGGCGACCTTGCCTGCAAAACGCCTGAGGGCAATTACAGAATCACGGGTCGCCTTAAAGATATGATTATCCGCGGCGGCGAAAATATCTATCCGAAAGAAATTGAAGAATTTATCTATACCCATGAAAAGGTTAAAGACGTTCAGGTTATCGGCGTTCCCGATGAAAGCCTCGGCGAAGAAATCATGGCGTGCATCATTCTCAAAGACGGAGAAGAAATGACTGCCGATGAAATGCGTACCTATATACGTGATCACATGGCAAAGCACAAGGTTCCAAAGTATATCGACTTTGTTTCCTCATTCCCGATGAACGTTGCCGGAAAAATTCTCAAGTATAAAATGCGTGAAGATGCAATTGAAAAATATAACCTCAAAAAAGCAAATTCGATTGAGACCGCATGACGGGAGGCGAAAAAATGTATCCGATTATTGACTGTCATTGTCATATTTATCCCGACAAAATTGCCGTTAAAGCGGCAAAAAGCACCGGCGATTTTTATGATATGGACATGAATTATGACGGAAAGCTTTCAACGCTCACTAATCTTGATGAAGTTGCTCATATCAGCCATTCGGTTGTTTTTTCAGTTGCAACAACGCCGAAACAGGTCAAGTCCATCAATGAGTATATCGCATCCGTTGTTGCCGAAAGCGGCGGAAAAATGACGGGTCTCGGAACACTTCACCCCGACAGCGAGGATATTGCCGGCGATATCCGCCACCTTAAAGAGCTTGGACTCAAGGGTGTTAAGCTTCATCCGGATATTCAGCGTTTTAAGCTTGACGATTACCGCTGCCTTAAAATCTATGAGCTTTGCGAAGGCGACCTTCCGATTCTTATCCATGCGGGCGACAAAAGGTACGATTATTCAAACCCGAACCGGCTCAAGCCAATACTTGAAATTTTCACGGGACTTCAGGTCATTGCCGCTCATTTCGGCGGCTGGTCAATTTGGGAGGAAGCGAGCAAGGAGCTTTATCAATACGAAAACCTTATGGTTGACTGCTCCTCGTCATTTCCGTGGCTTGACAAGGAAACGTCAAAGCAGATTATCAAAAGGTATACCGCCGATAAAATCCTTTTCGGAACGGATTACCCGATGTGGGACCCGAAAAAAGAGGTTGAGTATCTTTTGAGTCTTGGTCTTTCAGACGAAGAAAACCGAAAAATCCTATATCAAAACGCTCAAAAGCTGTTTGCCATAGAATTATAATTACCTCAAAGGGACTGTCGCATTTAGCGCAGAACAAAGAGTAAAAAGTCAGAATTAAAAATATAATTTACGGATGCCGTTAAAAAGAAATTATACCGTGAATTACAGCTTCATTTTTAAATCCAAATAGAAATTATTTTTACTCTTTTAAGCGTTTTTTTACCCGCTCGCAGTATCTATATACAGCTTCGGGGTAAAGAAAACGC
>CAKTEU010000044.1 GCA_934552855.1 uncultured Eubacteriales bacterium
GGTCGGCAAGTACGCCGCCGACTGAACCGACTGCCGCTTTGATAAGACCCATAGTAAAAACTCCTTTTTGATTTATTCGCTTTGGCTTTATATTGTGATTTTATCCCATGTCGAGAGCCTTCCATGAATCGCTCACTGCGTCATAGGCATAGACAAGATTGTCGCAAACGCCGTAAAGCTGTTCGGTAACAAACTGATCGTTCCTGTTTGTTCCGGCGGCAAAAATCCAGCACGGACGGCCGTTGATTTTTTGCTTTTTGTTGAGGTAAACAACGCTCATTCCACGGTTCATGTAATATCTGACTTCGTCATAACCAAAAAGGATTTCATAACAGATTTGAACGTTGATGTCGGCAACATTTTGATCTTCATAAAGCGAAAAGTCGTAATATCTTTTGTTTTTTGCAAGCTTTCCGTCTTTAAGGGAGACAACCGGGCGGAATTTAATCTTCTTTTTTTCGACGGTTGCAACAATCAAAACATCGGAGTAAATCTCACTCGGATTGCAGCAGAGGAGAATAACCTCGCCGGGCTTTCCGGTGTAAAAGGGCTTCTTAGCGTTTTTATAAGTTTCCTTGTTTGTGACCGACGATTTGTAAAGAGTGAAGGAGACCTCGCTGTTTTGCGGAACAAGGGCAAAAAGCTCCGCACCGCCGGTTGAAGCATAGTTCTTTGCGGAAACTTCGGAGAGGAACGGATAGGTTTTTGCAAGCTTTGATTTTTTAACGTATTTTCTGAGCTGTTTTTTTGAGTTTTTGCTGTTGACATAGCCGACAAAGGCAAGACCCACGCTTTTGTTCGCTTTGCCGATTTTTTTTCTGAGCTTTTTCAGTGAGCTTTTCGCACTTTTTGACATCGTTGCTTTTGCTTTGGTCTGAGACGTGCTTGCCCCTGCGGCCGTGAAGGACATCAGGCCGGAAAGCGGAAGCTCGCCCAAAAGCGAAAAGCACATGACAAGGGAAACGGCGAGAGCCGCGATTCTTTTGAATTTCATTTAATCACCTCTGAAAATTGATTTACAATGTGTCAATAACTGCCGAAAGATATGCCGGTGAAACCGATGCATAGATAAAATTGTCAATAAGGCCGTCCTTCTTCGCCTGCCTGACCTGAGAAGCGAGCGACTCGTCCGCCTTTTCATCAACAAGCAAAACGATTTTGCAGCTGAGAACGGCCGCTTTCACCTGCTTTCCGAGCGCCAGCCTTTCCTCAAGGTTCCACGGTGTGTGATAGCCCGTAACCTCCATGATTAAGGCGTACGCAAAGCTTGACCTGCACAGCCGCACCGTCTCCTCGGGCGTTTCGGCTCTTATCGGCTCAAAGTCGGGGTCGTTAACAACGAGCGCCTGAGAAATTGCGTCTGCAAAGAGTGTGCATTGCATATCAAGCACAATTCTTCGCATAACATCACCCTCCTTTCAAAAGTACAAATTTAAAAGTCTACCACTTTCGGTTTTATTTTACTCCGCACATAAAAAAATCACCCCATACTTTAGTACAGGGTGACACAAAAAGTTTTCAGATATCTTCAAGCTCGGCAATGAATTTTGCGTCGCTGACGGCAAGGGCAAGCTGAAGTTTGTTTTTGAAATTTGTTTTTTGAAGCATATTTGTAACGTGATATTTTACCGTTGTTACTTCAATACCCATTTCCTGCGCAATTTTTCCGTATGACAAACCCCGGACAAGGTGGCGCAAAACAACAAGCTCCGTTTTTGTAAATTCCGTGCTTTTTGCCGTGCCGATTTCGACCTCCATCGGCGAATCGGGAAAAATATGTTCACCCGAAACGGTTCGTCTGACAACATTCATCAGTGTTTCTTCGTCCGTGTCCTTATACCAAAGACTGTCTGCACCGAAAGCCTTTGCCTTTTTCAAAACGTCAAAATCAACAAGCGAAGTCACAACAACAATTTTAATTTCGGGATTGTTTTCCTTGATTTTTTGAACGGCACAAAGCCCGTTTTCACGGTGTTCGGTTTGAACATCCATCAAAATAAGATTGATTTTTGCTTCTTTGCAAAGCTCCGGTGCAAGGCTCGCACCGGAAACCGAAAAAACAACACGATAGCCGGGTTCTTTTTGGATATAGCTTTCAAGAAGACTGCGAATCATTTTTTGGTCTTCAACAATCATAACGTTAGTCATCTTCTTCTCCCCCTATCGGCAGTGAAATTGAAAGCTCAAAAAACGGAAGACTTTGAACAAGCATTTTTCCGCCGCTTTTTTCAATGCGTTTTCTCAAAGCGGAAAGCCCGCCGCCTTCGGTAATTTCCTTTTCGGGCGTTTTGCCGTTGTTGGTGATTTTTGCGGTGAAGAAATTGCCCTCGTTTTTGAGGGTAACATAAATTTCCGTTCCGCCGGCATGGCGGGCGCAATTGGTTACGCTTTCACGCAGTGCAAGGGCAAAAAGTCGGCGCAAGGCATTATTTGAAGGAAATTTCCTGTTTTCAAAAATCGTTATGCCGAGTGCAAAAGCACGTTCTTTTGCATATTCAATGTCATCAAAATCGTCGAGCATATTGTTTGAATGATACAAAAGTTCAATTGATTTTTCCCAAACCGAAGCGTTGCTTTTTATCGTGTCAATATCTTCGTTTGTCAAAAGTGCTTTTCTTGCCGAAAGAATGCTGTGACCGATATCATCATGAACACGCATTTTCATTGAAAGAATTTCTTCTTCACGAACAATTTCGGCCATATTGTCATAAAGCTGTTTTACCCGTCGGTTTGCGTCTGCAAGACGCTTGTTTTCTTCTCTGAGTTCTTTTTGGTGCGTTGCAAGATTTGTAACATCTGCGGCGGTGACCTGTGTATAGCGTTCGTTGTTTTTTGCAATAACTTCTTTTTCTTCAAAGCGAAGAAATTTTCCGTCCGGAAAACAAAGAACATGAGCTTTTTTGTCAACAACATAAACATCTTTATTCGGGGGCGAAGAGAGGGCAAGGCGCAGCTCAAAAAGCGTTTGAAATTCCGTTTTGAGAAGCACCGAACTTATTCCAAGCATACGCCGATTAACCAGCCGAACAAGACCGTGGCTGTCAAAAAAGCAAACAGCAATCGGAAGATTGTCAAAGCTTTCCTTGATAACGTTCATGTGCTTTCACCGTCCTTTTCAATTTCGAGCGAAAGATACCAAAGTCCGTCTTCGTCACACGCAGCCGAAAGATTTTGAAATTCATTTTGAAGCACGGAAAGTTCCGATTTGCAAAGGGCAGAAATATTGACGGCAATCTTTCCGGTTTTTTCCTCGGCATAAAGAAGAAGCAGCGAAAGATTGTCAATACTTTTTTCAACAACGGCTTCAAAAAGATCATATATTGTGTTTGCCGTTTTTGCAAAAAGCTGACCGTCGAGGTTTAAAACGGTTTTGCATTCCGCACCGCAAAGCCTGAGGTTTGCTGCAGATTCTCCGAGACAAAGACGAAGTTCTCCTGCCGAAATTGTGGTTTTTTGACGTTCAACAAAAATAAGGTTGCTTTTTCTTTTAATATATGTACCTATTATAACTATTTTTCCGAGAATATGTTTTGCTTCGGAAATATCATTTGTACTTTTGAGCTTTGAAAGCATTTTACGAAGAAGCGCAACCTGCCGTGCGGTTTGTTTTTCAACAAGGTCATAAAGTCTGTTTTTTTCTTCAAGCCTGAGTCTTCGTGTCTGCTGTTCGCTTTCGGCTTTAAGAACATCACCTGTATCTTTCAGTTCCTCTTGAGTTATTTCAAGCTCATTGATAACTTTTTCAAGTTCGGAGATATCCTCCTGCCAAAAAACATAACCTTCATGCAGCTTGTTGCTTTTGAGCAAAGTTCCGCCGTCAAGCCTGAACGGGGCAAGGCTTGCTTTTTTGAGTGCATTTTGCGGAATACTTTCGGCGGAAGCGGAGGAAAGGTAAACATTAAAACTATCATCGGTAATTTGAGCACTTATTGAAGAAACGGAAAAGAGCTCTTCATAACCCGTGTTCGATTGAATTAGCCCACAGGCAATACAGCTTTCAAAAGCGGCAACAATAAGCAGGCTTATGGATACCGTGATATCGCCGGCAATAAGCCAAAGAAAGTGTACATTCAAAACATAAAGCATACCGTAAAGCAAAATTAAAAAAAGCGGAAGCATCGGGAGCCAAAGAAAAGCTTTGCTTTTTGATATTCTGCATTTGATAATCATTATAACAAACGCCGCACCCGAACAAAGCAATTCCCAAAGCGTAACGGCGTAAAATCCGGGTGAATAAGAGTAATCCAAATCCGAAAAAACCGAGCCTTTCGGAAAAGAAAAAACAAATTGATGAAGGTCGTTTGTGAGGACAAGAACCAATAGCAAAACCGACGGTATGTACAGCAATCTGACAAAGGACGGCAAACGAAAGTTCTCACTTTTTCCGAGCGAGAGGGCAACAAAAACCGCCGTCAGCGGAATGAAAAGCATCGGAAGATAATAAAGATACCAAAGATATCTTTGAACGGTGATGCTTGAAACAAAAAGATATTTCACCGTTCGGATAACGAGCCAAAAAACAATGAGTGCGGCCGTTGCCGAAAGATAGCGGCGTGTTTGCGGCTGAATGATTCTTGAGCGAACAGAGAAGCCCCAGGCGGTCATGAGCAGAATATAAATTAAGCTGCGCAAAAGGCTGAGCGGTGCAGAGTAAGGTGAGCCTCTGCTGAAAACACGGGCGGCGGCCGCAGCGGCAATGAGAATAACGACTGCTGCAGCGATAAAAATTTCCTTCTTTTCGGGCCTTTTCACTGTTCACTCCTCCTTTCATTGTGCCGGTATCTGAAAAGGATTCTATACGAAGTATAACATATGGCGCAGAAATTTTCAATGATGACGAAGTCAAGCGAACATAACAGTTTCAAAAATCATCTAAGAAGCACTTGCGTTTTGTTTGATTGTGATTTCACGCATAAAACAGACCGCATACTTGCCAAAGAAGAAAATCCACAAATTATACGCAGTTTATTAGCAAATTTAAGCGTATTGGTTGATGCTAAATATGACACAATCGCAGGTTGAATAATACCATGTTGACGATATGGTGTTATTGATGGGGCAATCATGCAGGTACATTATAATCAGGAAAAAATGCTGCAAATATTGAAATTTACATTTTTACATGCTATAATAATATACAAGAAAGGGGGATAGACATTATAAGCTTGATTTGAATTATTGAGATATCGATAGTAAAACTCAAAAAGGAAAACCTGTAAGGCGCAGCGTTGATATATAATATTACAAAAAACATTGTCAGCGTTTATGACCTTTGGCCAATTATCAATTAATAATTCAAAGAAAAAATTATTAAAAAACGGAGGAAATTATATGATAAAGAAATCAATAGCACTGGTTCTTACGATACTTTTGTTGGTGAGCACCGTTTTGCCGACATTTTCAATTGCTGCAGAAGCAACCTCAAAAAATGTTGTAATTCACGCAGAAGCCGATAACAACATTTCAATTTCAAAAAAAGAGGAACTCCCTGACGAATATGATTACGATGGTAAGCTTTATTTATGGGGAGGAACATTTGACATCGAAAGAGATTATAACCAAATATGCACAATTACAGTTAACAACTATAGTGAAAAAACAGTTGAATACTATTTGGAAGCTAAAAATACTTATTCAGACATCTATTTGAACTTTGTTCGCAACGGTTCCGTTGATGTGCCCTTGGTAATAGAGCCCGGATCTGCTCAGGAAGTCAAACTGGATGTTTTTGCTCAAAACGCAAAGAGCGATTACTATGAGATACCGATTTATGCAACGATTATATCTGACAATGAAAAAAAGATTGATTCTAAAACCACGGTATATTTGAATTGTAATTCGGCATACTTTGATTTTGATTGCAAAGAAATTGATTCAAATGAAACCACTCTTGAAAAAACCTTCCGGCTTACTAACAACGGCGATGAAATTACAGACGTATCGGTTTCTCTTAACGGTGATGTAAAAGATTATGTTTCTCTTAATCCGATAGTGTCGAATTTTCGAATGGGTAAAGGTCAGTTTGTTAATATTGAAGCCATACCGGATCTTACTAAAATGAAAGAAAACGGTCTGTCTTTCATAGAGGGCAGTCTTGTTGTTTCGGGAGGAAACGAGAGCTGCAGTTTTAATATCGGTTTTGATACCGAAGGACGTGAAATTACAAGCTCAACAATGGGAAAGCTTGCTCTTAAGCAAAGCGGAAATCCGTTTTATGACATCGAATTGGACAAGAACAGCGGCACTTTTGCACTTGGCTTTGACAAGGACGGTTTTAATTGCAAAAGAACGGCTGCTCTTGTGTATGATAATGAAAAACAAATTAATATTTCCATTTGCATCACGGGCAGGTCCGGGAAAACATCTCAAAAAAATGAGATATCTTTTGATACTGACGGATCATATTCGCTCAACCTTTCCTCCGTAATATCAAAAGAGGAATACATTAAGCTTGCTACGGAACTTGGGCTTTACGGTTTCCTTTCGGGCAATGGAATCACAGATATACCGGAATATGAGACGTTTTCAAGCAATGAATATACCGTTTCTTATAAAATCAGTATAGTAGATTCGCTTTCAAAAACAGCAGCCGAGGCAAAGAAAAATTTGAAGTTGCTTGCTCTTGCAATTTCCGGCTCCCCGTCAAATTATCTTTTTAAAGATCCTAACGCCAAAGATGACGATATTCTTATGCTTTGCAAAGAGTATATTTTAAGCGTTCTTTTGAATGTTGAAAAGGTTCCGGAATATAAACAAGAAGAATCCGATACGCCTATTGATAATGCTGTGCTTTCAAATCCAAAGGAATACTACGTTGAAAACAAAACCTATGCCCGTTTGGCAACAGTGGAAATTCCGAGCGGTGAGTTTAAAAAGTTCCATAGCATTAACCAAATTGATTTTGACAAAAAAGTTGATCCTGACTTTGATTACAGCTATGTTAACGTTGACGGGAAAAAGATTTATTCGACAAAGAACAAAATATATTTTGAATTGGATAATATTCTTTATGCCTGCAATATCTCATATGTTGAACAGGAAAACGGCCTTTTTTCAAAGCTAATAAGCGGCTATGGAATGGAAATTTCAAGGAAAGCGAAAAAGGCGGTAAAAAAAGGAAACCCTGCTTATGATGCGGCAAAGAATGTTGGAGACATTTGCGGAAAAGTTGTCTATTCCGTAAACGGCGATGATATGCTGGATAGCTATATGGGCATTCTCGGTGATATTGAAAGCATTGCCGATGCAAATGTTACTTATCGGGAAGATGCAGAACTTCTTTCAAATGTTGAAACGCTTATTAAAAGAGCAAAAGAGTTTGATACAACTTCGGACGGAAAACTTACGTTAATTGCACTTGAACTTGAGCTTAATGTTGCACGAAGCACCGTTGATTCGGAGCAATACATGAAAGCCTTAAACAAAATTGCTCAAAAGTCATTTGATGCCGAGTATCCCGATGGCGGAGTTTCGGTCAGGACTCTTAAATCCATAACCGATGTCGTATTAGACAAGCATTTTTCATGTTTGGAAGAGCAGGCAAGGTCTGCAAACAAAACCATAATAAATGATCTGTATTCAAGAGTCCTTGATTATTACAGAGAGCTTTTTAACGAACAGCAAGAATTGATTGAAAAATACGGTCGGGAAGAAGGTATGCGTCGCTTCCTTGAAAAATATGGCGGACAATGCACAAATGCCGGAAAAATCACCACAGATGCATATATTGAAAAAGGGTCCGTTGGAAAAAAAGATGAACAGCCATCACCTGAAGTTTCCGGCGTTGAAATTTCGAAAAACTCGGTAACCGGAAATGCGGGGGACTCTGTGCATATTTCTGCAAAGGTTGTTCCGAGTGATGCAAAACCTAACAAAATAACATGGACATCAAGCAATGAGAGCGTTGCAAGTGTTGACTCAAACGGAAATGTTACATTAAATGAAAGCGGAACGGCAGTAATAACTGCAAAGGCCGGCGGCAAAAGCGAAACATGTTCTGTTACTGTTAATAAGCAGAAATGCAGTGTTCGTCTCAATCTTGAAGATAATCGGTTGCCGATCGGAAAAATCGTGCCGGTTTCAATAATTGTTACAAATGCAGATGGTGAGGAGACAGAATTTGGCATTTCAACTTTAATCTCGGAAGATACCGACATTCTTGAAATTACTGAGGATAATATGCTTTCTGCTATTGCATACGGAACAACAACAATTACTGCTGTTGCAGAAACAGAAAACGGTACTTTCACCTGCACAAGCGTTGTTGAAGTCAAATTGCCGGCTGCCGGAGTGCTTTATTCAGGAATTATTTATTCTCCTGACGGAATTGGAGTTAATGAAACCTTCAATCTTGAATCACATGTTTATCCTGAAAAAGCAATTCAGGATGTTACATGGTCATCAAGCGATCCCGAAACAGTTTTTGTTGATGAAAACGGGGGCGTCAAAACGCTCAAGCCCGGAAGCGCAAAAATCACGGTAACATCAAAGGAGGGCGGCTTCACATATTCAAAAGAAATTGTTGTTGTTGAAAAGGATTCAGAAGAAAACGCTTTCGAAGCGGCAACATTGAATAAAGAAATCAAGGCTGAAACAGAAAATGAATCCGTTGGTTCAAGCTTCTATATTACAAGCAGAATGTTTGGCGGAGACGGTGTCAAACGGTGGTACGGCAGTGCCGACCCGGATTATGTGGATATTGCAAACACAAAGTATTACTATACAATAAACGGAGTTGATGCCGGAGTAAGCTATAATAACGGCGTTACCGATGTTGCAATTGCAAAGCTTCCGACTAATCTTTTAAAGTTCGGAGCTAATAACAGAATTGTTTGCGATTACGATACCAACCCGGGACATTATTTTGTTAATACTGACACGCAAATTTCGATTATTTATCCTTCGGAAACGCCTGTCAGCTTTATTGGAACACCGGATGACCTTAAAGATGTTCGCTCACTTCCGGATTTTGCAGTTTATTCTGAAAATATTTTCGGAAGCTCCGATGCAATAATCGGCAGCAAGGCAACGGGAGCATTTAATGTATATAACCGCGGAGCCGGCGGAGGCTGGTGTGACATAATTGTCAAAGCCGGTGAAGAGGTCATATATGAAGAAAGCAATCATTATTTTGAATCGTTTTCCGGCGATAAAATTGTTTTTGAATGGATTCCGAAATCTGATGAGCAAAGAATCAGTGTTACCCTTGTCAACAAGACTGTTGACACGGAAGAATACGACGCTTTAAACAATACGGCGGAAAGAACATTCACAGCCCGTCGACGTGTCGTTCCGAATATTGAGTCAATATCTCCGGATTATGCGGTTGAAAAAGAAGGCTTAATTTTTGCCGAAGTTTCAAACTACAATGACGTTAAACGTGCAGAATTTTATATTGATGACGTTCTTTATAAAGGCGAGGTAAAATCGGCAATTCTCGGAGGAGTAAAACGGTTCTGGATTAACGATAGCGACATTGCAGTCGGAGAAAGAAATGTAAAGTGCATTGTTTATTATTCATCCGGGGCGGAGACAGAGGCTAAAGTTGAGTGCACAGGGAAAATCCGGGTTTTGAAAAAAGACTGGAATAAATATCATTTACGTATCAGCAATGATTTCTCCGATCCGCGTTGCTATATATACGATATAAAAAATGATTCATATGAGAGAGTATATGATTTTTCCCGTAATGCGGAAGACTGCGTTATAACAATCAGCAAGGCAATGTATGATGAGCCTTCGCGTTATATGCTTTATATTGCGGCCGATGAGGGATTTTTCTTTAAATGTCTTTCTGAAACAAATAAAGATTTTACAAAAGAATCTTCTTCGCATTTAACTGTCAAAGGTTTTGAAAATTTGAACGTGAACAGAATATATGTTGAATCGTTTAATGATTATTATTGCGATTGCAGACTGTATGACAGTGAGCTTTATATGACCCCGGGAAAATATACCGTTAACATTTCATTTGATTATCTTGATGAATATAAAAATATAAAGATCCGGGTTGATTTAAGCAGCGGCGACTATGTTCTTGATCTTTTGAAGTATATTCCCAAATATCAGTTTAAATTAGTCGGTACCGATGCTGAACAGGCAATTGCAACAATGCATTTGAAGGACAGCGAAACGCTTCAATGGCAGCCGTATGATATGACGCAGTCGATTCAAAATGATACCCTCAGTTGTATTATGCCGTCATATTATTCATATGAATTGAATAATGCCTCTCAAGCGTTTATATTGATTTGTACCGATGATTGTATATTTAGAACGGATATTTCGCTTGAAAATCAAAACTATTCAAAAGTTATTGAACTTAATAAAGCAGATCTTCAAAAATATGCGGTTTCAGCCGGTCAGGATCCGGATGATTTTGAGATTTTTGAAGTACGCATAAATTGTGATGAGTTTTCGGTGAGTCTTTATAAAACACCCATATATGTTTCTGATGGCGACTATGAAATCAGCGTATTTGCCAAGCACAAAGAAGACTACGAACAGAATGGCGATGTGGCAAATTCAACCTCCGACTTTAATACAATTATTCTTGATTGGGCAGAATCTTATGCCGGAGTAAGTGCGAACATCGTGGGTCTTTTAAATGAAAAAGTTGCATTTACTAAAGTTGATGCAAAAAGAAACACCGAAATAGCAGTTAATGAAGGTGCATACACCGTTAAAACCACTTTGCTGCGTAATGACAGTCGGTATCAGATAACATCATCGGTAAAAGCAGAAAACAAAGAAAACAGGATAACGATTGATAATTCGTTTAACGGCAAAATTACAAATACATTTGGAAATTATAAAGGCGAATCAACCGTTTCGGTTTTCTTAGGTTCATTGTTTGATAAATATGGAAACGTTCTCTCTTCTTTTAGTAGCCAAAGCCAAGAAGATAATCTTTACGGAATTATGACTCTTACAGATGTAAGCGATGAAAGTAATTATTATACTGTTCCGATTGAACTTGATTCTGTTGATTCATTTGAGGCTAAACTTCCAAATGTTGATGGAACATTTAAAGTTTCTATTGAAGTTGGTGCTGATTCCGAGCTTGTTGAGCCTTATATTCCTGTCGATGCAGAAAAAATTGAACTCAATCAAACCGAAATAAAACTTAATTGTGAATCAATGTACACTCTTTTTGCCTCATTTGTTCCGGAAGATGCTCAGACTGAACCTTTGGTTTGGTCATCAAGCAATGAAAAGATTGCAACCGTTGATGAAAACGGCATTGTAAAAACACAAAAAACAAGAGGAACCGCAATCATCACCGTTGCAACCGAAGACGGAAGATTAAAAGCGGAATGCCGTGTTGTTGTAAAGTTTTCTTTTGTGCAGTGGCTTCGTTGGTTCTTTACATTCGGATTCATAAGAGATCTTTTTAACAAATAAGAGGAGGCGGAAATCATGAACATAAAAAGGGAAAAATTTTTATATGGTTTTCTTCTGATAATAATTATTATTATCAGCGTTATACCTTGTTCTCTTGCGATAGGCGAAGAGCCTTTTTCGGCAACCTATGGAGATACTTTAAGTGATGTGGTGTTGCCTGAAGGATATGTTTGGGCTGTTGAGGATCCTGCGTCTGTTTCAGTGGGAAATGTCGGGAAGAATATTTTCAAAGCAAAACATTCCGATGAAAGCCTTGAAAGGGATTTTGTTATAGATGTTAAACCGACACGTCTTAAGGATATCGAAGTATCAACACAGGGTAGATATTATTACACAGGAAAACCGATTGAACCAACTGTTGTTTGTAAGTTTAACAATAAAGTTCTTATTAAAGATCAGGACTATTCTGTTACTTATGAAGATAACACGAAAGTTGGAACCGCAAAAGTGATAATTGAAGGTATAAATAATTTTTGCGGAAAGTCCACTGTATGTTTTTCAATTATAAAAACCGATGTCGAGTCTGTAAATGTGAGTGAAAATGAGATTGAACTGGCTCCGGGAGCATATTATGAACTTACTGCAACTGTTCTTCCTGCATATGCAACAATTCAGGATATAGTATGGACAAGTTCTGATGAAAGCATTGCAACGGTTGATGAAAACGGCAAGGTTTTTGCTGTTTCAAATGGTGAAGTTATTATTACCGCAACGTCGGTAGACAGTGGTGAAAGTGATTACTGTGTATTAAACGTTGTGACTCATGTTCAGCAGCTTACAATTACGGTCGGCAATGTAAATCTTTTTAGCGGACAGACGTATATATTTAAAGCACTTGTTTTTCCGTGGAATTCAAATGATAAATCTGTTTTTTGGAGTTCTTCCGATGAAAAGATTGCTACGATTAATGAAGACGGTGTTTTAAATGCATTAACAGACGGAACGGTTACAATAACTGCCGTATCTAATGATGGCAATTTTTCTGACAGTTGTCTTGTGAGTATTACAACCCCGGACTCATATGTAAGGCTGAGGGAAAACCGTATTTATTTGAGAAGCCAAAACAATTATCCGCTCAGATGTGATGCTTTTGTTTGGAATTCAGAACAAAAAATCATTTGGAGTTCTTCAAACGAAAAAGTTGCAAAGGTTGATGAAAACGGAGTTGTTCATCCGATAAAAGTCGGAAAGGCAACAATTACCGCTTCGTCGGTTGACGGAGAGTTTTCGGATTCGTGCACAGTATATGTTTACTATACATGGTGGCAACTCATAATTTGGGTTTTATTCGGATGCTTGTGGTACTTTAAATAATACATTGTTGAGTAAAAATGAACATGCAAATGTAGATTTGAAGCATTAATCGGATTAAAAAAAGAGGGCTGACGGCTTTTGCTTTTGAACTGCCCCAGATTGTGCAGACAGTACAAAAAAGACTACCTAAAGTAGGAAATTAAAATTTAAGCAACAAACTGATTTCGTTTTTCAAGCGGAGTCAGTTTTGTTTTAGTTTGAATACGGTAATTGTTGTAGAAGTTGATGTATTCGGATATGATGAG
>CAKTEU010000045.1 GCA_934552855.1 uncultured Eubacteriales bacterium
AAACAAAGCAGCCGCCTGACGGCGACTGCTAAACATTTCTGTTTTATCTTTTTACCCCAACTATTGACATAGAGCCTATTTGTTCAATTATTCTGCAACTTCTGCTTCTTCTCTCTGTGCACGAACATAGGCATAAATGGGCTCGAGCTTTTCCTTTGAGAGCGGATAGCCGAACTTCATAAGAAGCCAAACACCGGTATAAACAACGGCCGGAATGATTGTGCAGATGAACATAAGTTTTTCACTGACTCCGGGAATGAAGCCCTTGTCACCCATGGTCTCGCCGTCATAATGTGCCCAACCTTGGAGAAGGAACATTCCGCTTGCGTCGGCAATCGTCTGACCGAGCTTTCTTGAGAAAGTATAAACGGCATAAATTGCGCTTTCGCTGCGTTGACCGGTTTTATATTCCTGATAGTCGATAACGTCCATAACGACCGCCCAGCAGGTGAGGCTGACAAACGTGTAACCGAAACCGATAAGCATGAGTGCCGCCATGAAGAGCCAAGCCGGGAATCTTCCGGTTGAGGGACTTATCATGTTAATGATTTTTTCATTGTTTGCGCAAACGGCAAGCAAAACGGCAGTAATTGCGGCAATGATCGAGGTGTTTCCGCAAAGCTCCTTTTTGCCGTACTTTTCAACAAGCTTCGGCATAAAGAGAATGAGCACAACCATAGGAAGATAGTTGCAGATGGTGCCGACGATTGAAAGGTTGGTGTTAACAAAATAGTTTTTGTAAAGATAGGTGTTGAACGAGTTGAACTGAAGCTGACCGCTGATGAGAAGACCGGCAAGAGCAACAGTGACAAACGGGCGAGACTTGAACATTCCGCCGTAAACAACCTTGAAATCAACCTTTGACTCCGGAGCGGATTCAACTCTTTCCTTTGTGGTGTGATAACTCCAAAGATAGAAAATAATTGAAAGAATGCCCATTACAAGACCAAAGAAGAACATTCTGTTTCCGTCTGCTTTTTTAACCGGGTTGCCGAGCAAGTCAACCGCACCGGTTTTCACAAAGATGATCATCGGAGCCAAAAGCGAAACAACGCCGCCGCCAACGCCGGAACCGATTGAACGGAAAGTTGAAAGGAGAGTCCTTCCCTTCGGGTCATCGGTAATAACAGACGCAAGCGAACCAAACGGAATGTTCATTCCGGTATACATCATTCCATAGAATATGTATGTAACATAACAAATCAGAAGCAGCCAGCCGGAGCCTTGAGGAAGGCTTTTTCCGCCGATTGTTATCTGATTCCACGGAACAAAACAAAGAACCGTTGCAATTCCGAGGGGAAGACTTACCGTTTTGAGATACGGTCTGTATTTTCCGTCGGGTCTGGGCTTTTTCCTTTCGACCATAACGCCCCAGATGGGGTCGTTGATGCAGTCCCAAAGGCGTGTGATGATGAACATGACTCCACCCTTGATTGCGTCAATGCCAAAGACATCGGTCATGAGGACTTTGAGATAGCTTGAAATATAGGTTAGGTTAAACAGGTTTGCCGCATCGCCGAGCATATAACCCGAAGCTTCTTTGATGCCGATTTTATTCGGATGTTCGTTTTCCGGTGTTTCGGCGGCAGAAGCGGCTTTTGATTTTTTTGCCATTTCCTTTTCTCCTTACTTAAAAATGATTATCAAAGAATGAGAGCCGAACCGCAAAACCAGTCCGGCTTTCACTCGCTTATTTTAGTTTAACATTTTCGGCAGAGATTTACAAGAGTTTTTTATAATTTTCGCCGACATATGTCACAATTTTAATATTTACAAATAATCAATACTTTCTTGAAAGCGAAGCCTCGGCTTCCTCTCTTGAAATTTTTCCGGTGTTGCAGTCCGCCATAACCTGAACGTCCTTATCGGTCATCTTGTATCTCGTCCAGATGAGGTATGCAATGAGATATCCGATTGCGGGAATCATGACATAAAGGAACCAGAGGCAATTAAGTGCGTGCGGAGTTTGGGTAATTCCGCTTTTTGCAAGGTCATCAAAGTTCTGTGCGTCAACGCTCTGCCAACCGACCCACTTGAGTCCGAAAACGAGCAAAACGAGTGCGCTTGAAATTGCGGCTGTAAGTTTTACCATGAATGTCTGAATTGCAAAAGTGATGCCCTTTGCCTCAATTCCGGTTTTATAAAGTCCGTATTCGGCGCAGTCCGGAGTGAAGAGGAAGAGCATTACGCCGAGAACCGAAAGCGGAACGGAACGAATAACAAAAAGAATAATGAAAAGAACAAGGCTGTTATAGCCAACTGCCCACATTGCAACGCTTGAGATTACCGAAACGATTGTGCAAATTCTGAACAGCTTCATTTTGTCAATCTTTCTGATAAGGTGCGGAACAAAAACGGCGGCAATCAATGCCGGAACAAGCGAGCACGCCTGAACAACAAGCGAGATAAGCGAGTTATCGAAAAGGTAATACGCAACAAGCTGATTGAGCTGGTTATATACGTTTGCGCTTGAATAGAAGAAATAGCCGAGATAATAGATGAGAAGATACTTGTTCTTGAAAAGATACTGGAACATCTTCTTAACGGTGAAGTTTTCGTCGTTTTCTCCGCCGTAACGTTCTTCAAGCTTGAAGCAAGCGGGAATCATTGTGAGAATTGCAAAAACGGCACAAACAATTGCAACAACGGTATAGTTAAGCTTAACCTGTTCGCTGACAAGAACGGTTCCGAGAATGAGCGCAACGCCCGAACCAACGCCGGACCAAATGCTCTTATAGGAAAGAACGCTGTTTCTTTCATCAAGGTTTTCACTCATTGCGGTGATGATTCCGAAAATCGGAACATCGCAAAGGGTGTATGCGGTATCCCAAAGGATATACGCAATTGCAAGCCACCAAAGCTTTACGTTTGTCGAAAGTCCCGACGGAATTGCAAAAAGAAGAATGGTTGAAAGAGGAATGAACACAAGCGAAATTTTGAGCCACGGAACAAATTTCTTTCCGCTTTTAAAACGTGCCTTGTCAAAAATAACACCGAAGATAACGTCGTTAACTGCGTCCCAAATTTTGACGGCAAGCATAATGCCGGCAGTGAGAAGCGTTGGGTCAACATTGTCCTGTGCCTCTGCGGCAAAGGTGAAAACTATGTACGTTGTGAGGAACGAGGAAACAAGATTGTAAATTGCGTTTTGCCCTGCAAAATAAAGATAATAGCTAAGTCTCTCAATCGGGTTTGTTACCCAGCCGGGACGGCTTTTCATAAGTTTGTTTATCATTTGTAATTTCTCCTCAATATGCCGCTTTGACCGCAAAAGCCAAAGCGGCCTTTTTTCTTTTTTACTTGCTCATGAAGAACGCTTTGCACGCCCTGAATGTGCTGTATACGTCTGTTTTTGAAACAACCTCAAACGGTGCGTGCATTGAAAGAACGGGAACGCCGAGGTCAACAACGTCAACGTTGAGGTTTGCAACAAACATTGCAACGGTTCCTCCGCCGCCCTCATCAACTTTGCCCATTTCGCCAATCTGCCAGCGAACACCGTCATCGTTGAGAATTTTTCTGACTTTTCCGACAAATTCTGCGCTTGCGTCAGAAGTTCCGCTCTTTCCTCTTGCGCCGGTATACTTTGTTACAACTACGCCGTGGTTAAGGAAAGCGGCATTGTTCTTGTCGTGCACCGAGGGGAAAGTCGGGTCAAAGCAGGCGTTAACGTCCGCCGAAAGACATTCGCTTTTTGAAAGAACGTGTCTTCCTTCAAGTCCCTCTGCTTTTGCAAGGTCTGCAATGAAATACTTGAGGAAAGCGGAATTGAGCCCGGTGTTTCCGTCCGAACCGATTTCCTCCTTGTCGGCAAGAACCATAAGGGCAGTGTGTTCGGGTGCTTCGGATTCAAAAAGAGCGGTAAAGCCGGGATAAGCACAGACTCGGTCATCGTGGCCGTAGCCGCCGATCATGCTCCTGTCAAAGCCGATGTCGCAAACCGGGAAAGCCGGAACAAGTTCAAGCTCGGCAGAGATGAAGTCTTCTTCCGTAACACCGTATTTTTCGTTGAGAAGTTTAAGAACGTTCGCCTTAACGGCTTCGCTGCCCTTGTCGTTTTTAAACGGTCTTGAGCCGATGAGAATGTTAAGCTCCTCGCCCCTCACGCCGTCGGAAAGGGTGCGCTTTGACTGCTCCTTTGCAAGGTGGGGAAGAAGGTCGGTGATTACAAACTTCGGCTCGCCCTCTTTTTCGCCGAGGGAAACGGCGACCTTTGTTCCGTCACGGCGAACAAAAACGCCGTGAAGCGAAAGCGGAATCGCCGTCCACTGATACTTTCTCAAGCCGCCGTAGTAATGCGTTTTGAAGTATGCGATTTCGCTGTCCTCATAAAGCGGAGTCGGCTTGAGGTCAAGGCGGGGCGAATCGATATGAGAAGCTACAATTTTTGCACCCTCTGAAACGCCTTTTTTACCGATTACGGCAAGGATAAGAGCCTTGCCCCTGTTGTTGAGGTAGACTTTGTCGCCTGCGGCATACTTTTTTGTAACATCAAAGGGAACAAAGCCTTTCTTTTCGGCTTCGGCAATTACCCATGCGTTACATTCCCTTTCGGTTTTTGCTGTGTTCAAAAAGGCTTTGTAACCCTCACAGTATTCGTCTGCGGCAGTAACTTCGTCATTTTTGCAAACAGAAAAATGTTCGTTTTTGAGGAAGAGCTCGTCCTTCAAAAGTTCAAGCTCGGTTTTTTCCTCGCTCATATAAATCCTCCTTTACTTTTCTTTCGGAAAAACGAAAGATCAAATAACCGTTTTCTGCGGTTATTCAAAATATAGTTTATTATATATATCCTTGGTTTTCATCACGTTTTGAACATAAGCCTTTGTTGATGAAAACGGAATATCGAAAAGTGTTTTTCCGTCTTTTGAATAATTTTCGTCCTTGAGCCATTTTTTAACGTTGTTCGGTCCTGCATGATAGGCGGCGACGGCTTCCGCCTCAGAGCCGAACTGCTCAATGAACATTGAATATAAAAGACAACCGTATCTTATTGAAGTTTCCGGATCAAAAAGCTTTTCTTCCGGAAGCTCCTCGCCGGTTTTTGTTTTGAGCCAGGTGAACGTGTCGGGCATAATTTGCATAAGTCCCATTGCTCCGGCGGAGGAAACGGCATCACTTTGAAAGCTGCTTTCGCATTTTATCACGGAAAATATAAAAGATTCTTCAAGATTGTACTTTCGACAATAAGTTACGACATATTTTTCATATTTAAGCGGATATAATGTCTTTTGAAAAGAGCGGTTCGCACGGTGATAAACCGCAAAAGCAGCCGATGCCGCAACAAGAAACACAAGCAAAAGAAGGAAAAACCTTCTTTTTGAATTTTTCTTTTTTCTTTTCACACACTCTCCCCTTTCAAAAATTTTTCACTTTCTTTTTCAATATCATAAGGGGGATAGTTTTTTATTATTATATCGGCGTTTGAAAGATAGTATTCATCGCTTTTTTGGGCGTGAATCCTTCTGAGTGCCTCTTCTTTTGTAATGTTATCCCGCTTTATAATCCGCTCAAGGCGGATATTTTCGGGGCAAAAAACAACAATAATTTTTTTGCAAAGAGATTTTGACGGGCTTTCCAAAAGCGCCGCCGCATCAATAAGGCAATATAAAAAGCCGCTTTTTTTTGCTTTTTCAATTTCTTCTTTAAAAAGCGCATGAATGTGAGGGTGGGTCAACTCGTTGAGCTTTTTTGTTCCCTCTTTTGAAGCGAACGCCCTTTCGGCAAGTTTCTTTCTGTCAAGCGTACCGTCCGAAAATATGATATCTCCACCGAAAAATGCGGCAAGTTCTTTGAGCGCAGGCGAACCATTTTCGGTCACACGGCGTGCAATTTTGTCGCCGTCAATCACAAAAAAACCTTTTTTTGAAAGCAAAGCGGCAACTGTGCTTTTTCCGGCTCCCGTTTGTCCGGTGAGTCCGTAAATTTTCATTCGCTCACCTCAAAGTTCAATAATGTTAAATGCCGCAGCACGGATAAGCCGGTTGAAAACAGCAAGACCCACTCCGTCCTTTTCCGGAAAACGTGCATAAACAAACTTTGCGTTTGTTTCGTCAACTTTTCTCAGTGCATCAAAAATCTTTCGCGCCTGTGAGGAACCGTCGTTTTCTTTTCCGTATTCAATAAACGGGACGGAAAGTTCTTTTCCCTCGCCCTCAAAAACAAGGGCAAGAACGTCGGCTTTTTCCTGATTTTCAACAAAAACCTTGAATTTTTCAAAATCGCCCTTGACAATACTTACTTTTGCATTCGGCGAATAATGTTTATATTTCATTCCGGGAGAAGCGGCAATCGCTCCTTCGGCAAGCTTGTTGAGCACCGCATCGTCAACTTCAACTTCGCCAAGAACTTTTGTCAGCATTTCAACCGAAATTCCGCCCGGACGAAGCACACGAGGAACCTCAGAAACAAGAGTGATTACCGTTGATTCAACGCCGACGGAACATTCGCCGGAATCAATAATCAGCGGAATTTTTCCGTCAAGGTCATGAACGCAGTGTTCTGCGGTGGTCGTGCTCGGCTTTCCGGAATTGTTTGCGGAAGGTGCGGCAAGCGGAACACCTGCAGCACTGATAATCGCCCGCGCAATCGGATGAAGCGGCATACGAACACCGACTGTGTCAAGTCCGCCGCTTGTTCGCATTGGGATAAGGCTGCTTTTTTTAAGGATAATCGTGAGCGGCCCCGGCCAAAAAGCATTTGCAAGCCGGAGTGCATTTTCCGGAATGTTTTCAACAAGCGGCGCCCACTGCGAAAGCTCGCTGATGTGAACAATCAAGGGGTTATCGGAGGGTCTTCCCTTTGCGACAAAGATTTTTTCAACCGCTTTTTCATCAAAAGCGTTTGCCGCAAGGCCATAAACCGTCTCGGTCGGAATTGCAACAACTTCGCCTTTTTTCAAAAGCTCGGCGGCTTTTTTAACGCCCTCATCGTTTTCGTTATTGACTTTTATAACTTCTGTTTTCATTTTTACACTTTCTTTTTGAAAAATCATTCTTCGCTTTCGGTCAATTTTCTTGCGGTGTCGGCAGTGATGAGCGCATCAATAACCTCATCCATATCACCATTCAAAAA
Organism: uncultured Eubacteriales bacterium; assembly: GCA_934552855.1. Classification (GTDB taxonomy): domain Bacteria; phylum Bacillota; class Clostridia; order Oscillospirales; family Acutalibacteraceae; genus UBA6857. The sequence continues at coordinate 7,072 of CAKTEU010000045.1, forward strand.
CTGTTCAAGCTTATATATCGTAAGACCTATTCTGTGGTCGGAAACACGACCCTGCGGATAGTTGTATGTTCGGATTCTTTCGCTCCTGTCGCCCGTTCCAACCTGGCTTTTGCGCTCATCGGCAATTGAGGACTGCTGCTTTTTGCGCTCAGCTTCAAGAATACGTGAACGAAGAACACGCATTGCCTTTTCACGATTCTTATGCTGGCTTCGCTCGTCCTGACATTCGGCAACAATACCTGTCGGAATGTGAGTAATTCTGATTGCAGATTCGGTTTTGTTGATGTGCTGGCCGCCCGCTCCGCCTGAACGGAAGGTGTCAATCTGCAAATCTGCGGGATTGATTTCAACGTCAACGTCTTCGGCTTCGGGCAAAACGGCAACCGTTGCGGTTGAGGTATGGATTCTTCCGCCGGATTCGGTTTCGGGTACACGCTGAACACGGTGAACGCCGCTTTCAAACTTGAAACGTGAATACGCACCCTCACCCTTGACAAGAAAGCTAATCTCTTTTATACCGCCGAGTTCGGTTGCATTAAGGTTCATGACTTCAATTTTGAAGCCCTTCTTTTCGGCATACATTGAATACATTCTGAAAAGCACGTTTGCAAAAAGTGCGGATTCTTCGCCGCCTGCTCCGCCCCGAATTTCAACAATAACGTTTTTTGAATCGTTTTCATCACGGGGCAAAAGCAAAATTTTAAGTTCTTCCAAAACCTTTTCACGCTTTTCTTTGAGACTTTCAAGTTCATCAAAAGCCATTTTTGAAAGCTCTTTGTCCTCGCTTTCAAGCAAAAGAAGCTCCTTAGCCTCTTCAATTCCTTTTTCAATTGATTTATATTCACGGAACTTTTCCGTAACGGGCAAAAGGTTTTTATGCTCTTTCATCAAAGCACTGTATTTTTCACGGTCGGCAATCACATTGCTGCTGCAAAGTTCATTTGAAATTTCTTCAAATCGTTTTTCAACGGCGGAAAGTTTTTCAAGCATTGTTCTCCTCCTCTGTTTCACGAAGGATTTTTTTGATGTTTTTTTCCGCCTTTGAGCGTGGAATCATAAACTCCCTTTTGCAGCCGACACAGCGAAGCTTGAAATCCATTCCCGAACGAAGAACCGAAAACTCAAAACTTCCGCACGGATGCTTCTTTTTCATCACAAGAACATCGCCAACACGAACGTCCATTAATCATTCCTCCGTTCACAAAGATAAAACATATCAATATATTATATCAACACTTGACGAAAATATCAATCGTAAACCGATTAAAATAAAAAAAATAAGCATATACATTAAAAGAAAATACGAGAAAACAAGAAAGGAAAAAACCAATGAAAAAGTATTACACCGAAAACTGCCTTATAGGCACACAAGAAAACAAAAACGCCCTCTCTTCAAAAGCGGCACTGAAGGAAGCTTTTATGAACGGAAAAATTCTTGAAGCACGTGCCGTTATGTGTGACAAAGAGCATAACCTTCACGTTGACCTCGGCGTTATGAAAGGAATTATTCCAAGAGAAGAGGGCGCAATCGGAATTGACGACGGTTCGGTCAGAGACATTGCAATCATTTCAAGGGTCAACAAACCCGTAATGTTCAAAATAATCGGCTTTGAAAAGGACGAAAGCGGCGAAAACTTTGCTGTTTTAAGCCGCCGTGCCGTTCAAAAAGAATGCATGGAAGAATACATTTCAAAGCTCACTCCCGGCTGTATAATCGACGCAGTTGTTACACATATGGAATCATTCGGCGTTTTTGCCGACATCGGCGCAGGAATTTCGGCACTAATGCCGATTGACAGCATTTCAATTTCACGGATTCCCCACCCTTCAGCAAGGTTTTTTGCCGGTCAAAAAATCAAAGCCGTTGTCAAAGGCGTTGACGAAAGCGGACGAATTACTTTAAGCTATAAAGAACTGCTCGGAACATGGGAAGAAAACGCAAGGATTTTTTCTGCCGGCGAAACCGTTCCCGGAATTGTTCGTTCGGTTGAACGATACGGAATTTTTGTTGAGCTTCGCCCGAACCTTGCCGGACTTGCGGAATATGTTCCCGGCGTTGTTCCCGGTCAGCACGCAAGCGTATACATCAAAAATCTTATTCCCGAAAGAATGAAAGTCAAGCTTATCATCGTTGACTCCTTTGATGCGGAATATCCGAACGAAGCACCGGAATATTTCATCAACGGAGACTTTATCGATCGCTGGGTATATTCTCCGGACTGCTGCGAAAAAAGAATCGAAACGGTTTTTTCGCCTTTTGAGTTGACTCAAAGCGCAATTTGATATATTATATTATCCGGACAGATTAACTGCCTGAAAATTGCAGTTATTTTTTGAAAGGGAAGATGTAATATGAGTAAAATCATTGACAAATTCAAGAAAAGAAATCAAACAATCAAATTCAACATTGAACACGCAACGCTCGGCTCACTTTCAAAGGTTGCCGCCGATCCGCTTTGCGCTCCGCCGGATCTTTCAAAGGCAAAACGTGTTCTTTTTGTTCAGCCCCACCCGGACGACAACGAAATCGGCGCAGGCGGAACAATCGCATGGCTCGTTTCGCTCGGCATTGAAGTTTGGGAACTCACCGTTCTTGATGACAGATATGCAAACCCCGATTACATCGGAAGAGAAAACGAAGTTGAAACAATCAGACAAAAGGAAGCAAAAGCCGCTCAGGAATATCTCGGAATCAAAAACGCCGGCTTCCTCGGTTTTGCAGACAAAACAAGAGCCACGGTTGACGAACTTTCAGTTGCAATTATGAACGTTATCAGAAGGGTTCAGCCGGACTATGTTCTCACTCCCGATCCCCTTCTTGTCAACGAATGCCATTCGGATCACATCAAAGTCGGTACAGCAGTAAAATATGCCTGCATGGACAGCGAGTGTGACTTCTATCCCGAATTTGTTGACGGAAAGCTTCGTGACGATGCATGGAAAGTCAAGGGCGTAGGTTTCTATTATACCGACAAGCCGAACACTCTTGTTGACATCAGCGAATTTGAAGAAATGAAGATTGAAAGCATCAAAAAGCACGTCTCACAGTGCAACATCGGTCTTCTTGCCGCAGTAAGACTTCAGGATCAGCTTTTTGCAAGCGGAACACCGTTCACCGCTGCTGAACCGCTCAGGCTTCAGACTAACCTTCAAATGCACTGCTTCAACCTTCCGGTTGAATAATAATCAATAAACCAAAACGGCTGTGAGAAACTTTCGGTTTCTCCACGGCCGTTTTTCTCTTTACCTTTTTTCAAAGAAGTTTTCCGGAAAAAGGGGCTAAAAACAAAAGGGGCTGTCGCATTTAGATGCAGAAAGCGTTTTCTTTACCCCGAAGCTGTATATAGATACTGCGAGCGGGTAAAAAAACGCTTAAAAGAGTAAAAATAATTCCTATTGGATTTAAAAATAAAGCTGTAATTCACGGTATACTTTCTTTTTGACGGCATCCGTAAATTATATTTTTAATTTTGACTTTTTACTCTTTGTTCTGCGCTAAATGCGACAGTCCTTTTATTTTTTTAAGTTTCAAACGATTATTCGTCGTCACCCTTGTCTTCGTCATCTTCTTCGATTTCGAATTCAAGAGTTTCGCCGCAGCAGGGACATTCAACGTGTCCGTCGTCGTCGATATCGTCAATGTCAACGCAGATATCTTCGTTGCAGGCCGGGCAGGTAACTTCGATGCAATTGTCATCGTCGTCGCAGCAGCAGTCGCAGTCGTCATCGTCGCAGCAGCAGTCATCGTCATAAACGAATTCTTCAACGTCGCCGAGATCTTCGTCAACTTCTTCAACATAATCGTTGAGGTCTGCAAGGTCTTCTTCAAGGTCGCTGAGATCCGAAGCAACATCGTCGAGTGCGTCAACGATTGCCGAAAAAAGCTTTGCTTCCTTGCTGTTTTCGTCAAGGTCAAGGCCTTCCATAAGTCCTCTGAGATATGCAACTTTTTCTGAAACTGACATAATATTCATTCCTTTCGGTAGTAAGTTTTTTAAAAGCAGAAATTATGCTCTGCCGAGATATTCACCGGTTCTGGTGTCAATCTGAATCATTTCGCCCTCATCAATGAAGAGAGGAACTTTAACTTCCGCACCGGTTTCAAGGGTTGCGGGTTTGGTGGTGTTGGTTGCGGTGTCGCCCTTAAAGCCGGGGTCGGTTTTGGTAACCTGAAGTTCAACAAAGTTCGGCGGTTCAACACCGAAAACGTTGCCCTTGTAAGAAAGAATCTTGCAGGTCATGTTTTCCTTAACAAACTTGAAGCTGTCGGGAAGATCGCTTTCATTGATGGGGATAAGCTCATAGCTTTCCGGATCCATGAAGTAATAAAGTCCGCCGTCGTTATAGGAATATTCCATATCCTTTCTTTCAACGAA
>CAKTEU010000046.1 GCA_934552855.1 uncultured Eubacteriales bacterium
TTTACCCGCTCGCAGTATCTATATACAGCTTCGGGGTAAAGAAAACGCTTTCTGCATCTAAATCCGACAGCCCCTTTATTTTGCTTTTTCATTTCAGAAACCGAGGAACAGGCCGCAAACGGCTTGTTCCTTTTTCCGTGTCTTGTTCAATCTTAATAAAACCTTTTGTTCTTTGATGTGCTTCTTTGTGAAAGTGTATAAACCTCAAAAAAATATTCAAAAAGGCTTGCATATTTATGCAAAAAGTGGTATATTATCCTCACAAAATGAATAAAGTTACAGCGCAGGTGAGCTGCTCACCAAAAAGTTAAACGCTATGTGGAGGTTTAAGTATTATGAAAAAGGAAAACATCAAAAAAATCGTTCTTGCTTATTCGGGCGGTCTTGACACATCAATCATTATCCCCTGGCTCAAGGAAAATTACAACAATCCCGAAATCATTGCCGTTTCAGGCAATGTCGGTCAGGCAGACGAACTTGAAGGCCTTGAAGAAAAGGCAATCAAGACCGGCGCTTCAAAACTTTATGTTGAAGACGTTACAAAGGAAATGCTTGAAGACTGCGTATTCCCCTGCGTTCAGGCCGGCGCAAAATACGAAGAATATCTTCTCGGTACTGCTTTTGCCCGTCCGTTCATTGCAAAAAGGCTTGTTGAAATTGCAAAGGCAGAAGGTGCCGACGCAATTTGCCACGGCTGCACCGGAAAGGGCAACGATCAGGTTCGTTTTGAACTTGCAATCAAGTCCCTCGCTCCGGAAATGACAATCATCGCTCCCTGGCGTGAATGGAGCATTAAATCAAGGGAAGAAGAAATCGAATATGCCGAAGCGCATAACGTACCCCTTAAAATTAACCGTGAAACCAACTATTCAAAAGATAAAAACATTTGGCACCTTTCTCACGAAGGCCTTGATCTTGAAGACCCGGCAAACGAGCCGCTTTACAACAAAAAGGGCTTTCTTGAAATGGGCGTTTCGCCTGAGATGGCTCCCGATAAGCCGACCTATGTTACCATTCACTTTGAAAAGGGCGTTCCCACCGCAGTTGACGGAAAGGAAATGGACGCAGTTGAACTTGTTTCAAAGCTTAACGACCTTGGCGGTGCAAACGGAATCGGACTTCTTGACATTGTTGAAAACCGTCTTGTCGGCATGAAGTGCCGCGGCGTTTATGAAACTCCGGGCGGAACAATTCTTTACAAGGCTCATGAAGTTCTTGAAACCATTTGCCTTGACAAGGAAACCGCTCATTACAAAGCACTTGTTGCTCAAAAGCTTGGCGAAATCCTTTACAACGCACAGTGGTTCTCACCGCTCACCGAAGCTATCCTCAGTTTTGTTAAAACCACCCAAAAGACCGTTACCGGTGACGTTACCCTCAAGCTTTACAAGGGCAACATGATCAATGCAGGCGTAACTTCAAAGTATTCGCTTTATGATCCCGAAATTGCAACCTTTGATGAAGACGAGGTTTATAACCAGGCGGACGCAACCGGCTTCATCAACCTTTACGGTCTCCCCTCAAAGGTTATGGCTCAAATGAAAGCAAAAAATAACCTTTAATCAATTTGTTCCTGTAATTAGTAAAATAAGCAAACTCCGTATCTCCTTTTTATGTATCGAAACGAGGCTGCCGCAATCAATGCGACAGCCCCGTTTTTGCTTGTGCGTTTTAAAGCACTCATTTTTTTGAATTATAATAAGCGGAAAGAATTGCGCCGACAATTTCTATAAGGCCTGCACCCCTTATTTCGTTTTGGTTCAGTTCCGTCAATCTTGCACTCTCATATAAAAAATAAAGCGGATTTTTTTTGTTTGCACCACCGGCAGCTTTTGTGAGGGAGTAAACATAGTAATGAAGAGCAAGTTCGCCGATTATATGAATATAAGTATTCGCTTTAAGTCCGTCTTTGCCGCTTTCTGCAATAAATTCGTTTTGCTTTTCATAAAGTGCTTTTGAAGCTTCGCAAAGCGTAATTACGTCAGAAAGTTCCGGGTACTTATCAAGTTCAATAACAATATAAACCGTGTTGCCCTTTAAAATTTTGTACTCTGCGTTTTCTGCAATTCTTCGTGCGGTTTCCGGAAGGTCGCTGATTTCAAAAACGGCAAAGTCGTTCATTGCGGCGTTTACACTGCTTGCGGTTGCGTTTTCGCCAACCTTTTGGGTAACAGCTTCAAGCAGTGCATCACTGACTGTGGCTTCGCCTTTTTCACCGATAAGTTTTGCGGCGGCTTTTTCAACGGTTTTTTTAAGGCGAACGTTTTCGGTAACGGTGCTTTGTTTGAACAAGCGGAAATCAATCGCAAAAGCGGAAACTCCGAGTGCGGCAAAAAGCATTGTTACGGTGAGTAAAACTGCTGTCAATTTTTTTAACATTTGTATTTCTCCTTTTTCTCTAATGAATTATTTACGGTTCATAAACCATATAATAATTATTGATTTTCTCTCTTTTCCAATAATCGTGTTTAACTGTTTTGAACCCGAGGCGTTCATAAAACTTTACGTTGTCCGGATTCTGTGCTTCAAGGCCAAGCTTGTATCCGAGCGGAACAAGGTCTTCAATGCCTTTTTTGATAAGTGCCGTTCCAATCCCCTGCCCCTTGCAGTCTGCGATGACAAAGACCGGAGAAATTATGAGTGTGTTTTTTTCAAAAACTTTTGCGTCAAGGTGGCCGTATGCCATCAGCGTTTTAACAAGCGAAACCCAATAAAAGCCGAGACAAACCCAGTTTGGACACTTCAAAAAATCAAACATGGTATACGGGTTGTGCGCATCACGCCAAACGCAAAGTCCCCTTTTTTCTTCGTCTTCATAGATAAAGTCTTCGCCGTTTGAGGTTGCAAGCCTCTCAATCATAAAATGATAAAGAAATTTTTCCCTCAGCTTTTCGTTTTTGGTTGCGTATGAATGAACGGGATCGTTCATATAGGTTTTTGCTGCCATTTTTGCATAATATTCAAGTTCTTTTCGGGTAAGCTTTTTCTTTTCCATAGCACCGTCCTTTCAAATTAATTTCCGATATTAAAAACGGGGGCTGTCTCAACAAAAAAAGGCAGTCCCCAAAATTCGGCTTTATTTAACAATAAAAAGTACAAGCATTGCTGCAGCAAGAACAAACGTGACGCAGTATTTTTCAAGATATGCACCTACATAGCAGCCGAGAAAGCCCGGAGCATAAAAAATCTTTTGAGCAATGTTTCCGTGCTTATAGATTTTTTCCTTCATGTTGAGTGCGTCCTCAACGGTTGGATAGCTGTTGACATAAAGCGAAAATGCAAACCAATATGCGGCAATGTTGACAATTTTTCCGACTGTTCCGCTCATTTCAAAAAGGAACAGGCCGAGAACGGGACCGATTGCAAGAAGGAACGCAAGAAGACCGTTCAAAAACGCCGGAACAAACCCAATTGCAAAAGCACCGGTCGCCTTGGGCATAAGTTCGTGTTCAATGTGGCTTGACATTTCGTCAAAGCGGAAAGTTCTGTTGTCCTCAACGGGAACACCGCAAATTTTGCAAATCAAATGCTCCCACATTGCTCTGACGGCAGCACCGGGAAAAGTGATAAATCTTGTTATTGCATAAATTGCTGACATCAGATGTCACCTCCCTTATCGGTAAGAACTTCTTCAAGGGTCATTTTTCCGTTCTTATATTTTACAATTGTTTTTCCGATTGAGCTTCCGGAATTTTTGAAAAGGTCAACCATTTTTTGATAACCGTCGTTATCCTTAACATAAAGCGAGCAAAGCGCATAAAGGTTGCAGGCCGAAACAGTGTAATTGCCGTTGCCGACATATTCTTCAATTGCTTTCATTGCGTTTTCGCCGTCACCCTTGAGAAGATATGCAACGGCATAGATCTGCTGATATCCGGGAGCCGCACTTGAAGGCCAGCTTTTCTTTGCACGGTCGGCAATTTCAATAATCTTGTCAGCGTCAACTTTTTCGCCGAAGCGGAAGGCATTTGCATAAACCATGTAAAGGTCGGATTCCTGCGTATTGATTTTCATGCATTCCTCAAAGTAGCGGCCGGCGTTCTCGCTGTCGCCCTCATTCGCATAAACATTGACAAGGTTTGGCATATAGATCCACGGGTTTTTGCCCTTGTCAAGCTCCATAACCTTAAGAAGCTGTTCAATCTGCTTGTCTGCGTCAAGCTTTGCAATGCTCATAAGAACATATTTATAATATTCAACAAAAACTTCGCTGTAAGCTGTGCCCTCCTTATCCTTTCCTTCTTTGAGGATTTTGTCAAGTTCGGCGGCTTTTTCGTCGTAATCAAACTTTTCGCCTGAATTGATTACATCTCCGATGGCACTGTTGATTGCCGAAGACGTTGCAAGGAAAGAAGCATAGGTTTCCGGAACGGTTCCGTATTTTTTGGCGATAGAGGCGTTTGTTTCGCCATAAGTATTAACAAGCGTTGAAGCGTCGTTGTAATATCCCATCGATGAGAAAATTTCAATAAGGCTTTTTACCGCTTTAAGCGAAACGTCATCACTTGAAGAATTTGCCTGAAGGTATGAATTATACGCTGTTGCAGCATCAATAAGGCGCTTTTCGGAATATGCGGTTTCGGCATTCATAAGCGTCATGTAGCCTTCCGAATTTTTCATGCAGAAGAAAAGCGATGCGCCGGCAACAACAATCATAACAATCGCCATAAGTATTCCGCCGACATGAACGGGGCTTGCCGTCATAAGCTTTCTGCAATCGCTGCAATACGGATAATTTTCGCCGAAAGAATCATCGCACTCCTTTTCGCCGCAGCAAGCACAAATGCGTTTTTCCTTCGGTTCGTCTTCATCGTCCGAAGCCGATTCATCAATTTCGTCAAGCTCCTGAATAAGTTCGCCGTCTTCACCGATAACTTCCTCGTGTTTTACGGTAACTTCACCTTCACCGTCAGCTGCGTCAAGCTCGTTTTGAAGCAGGTCACGGATACCCTCAAGTTCTTTAACAAGGTCGTCTTCAACCTGAGTGGGGCTTTTTTTCTCTTCCTCCGGAGCGTTCTGCCCTTCGCTTCCGGACTCGTTTTCGGAATTTTGAAGATCTTTCTTCTCAAAATCGTCCAAAAGAATTCCTCCTTAAATATAAGACTTTTAATTTAACTTTTTCATTTTAGCACCGAAAGCTTAATTTTGCAATAAAAACCGAAAGTTCAAAGCCATTTTTTCTTTTTGAACCCGATCAGCCATATAATACAGACCACAAAACTCAGCGCAATAACAAATGGATAGCCGTATTTCCATTTAAATTCCGGCATTTGAACGTTCATTCCGTACCATCCGACAATAAGAGTCAGCGGAAGAAAAATTGAAGTTACCATTGTGAAAACCTTCATAAGGTTGTTTTGCTCAATACTGATTTGTTCAAGATAAGATTCCTTAACCTGTGTAATATATTCTCTGAGATCGGTCAGCTGTGAAACAATGCGCAGCGAACGGTTGCGAAGAATTTCAAAATATTTGAGGCAGTCACGACTGATAAGATTATTATCGTTATCGCATATTTCATCAAAAATAAATTCAAGCTGACCGTAATACTTTTTATCGTGCAAAATTTCATAACGAAGTTCCGATATCATGTTTTTCTGTTCGGCTTTTACTCCGTTTGAAACGCTGTCATCAAGGGCGGCAACCCGGTTTTCAAGCTTTTCAAGCAATTCTCCGCTGCCTTTAAAAAGATTGCGAAAAAAAAGATACATTGCCTGTTCGTTCGTGTCGGCATGAGTGAAAAGCTTTTTTGAAGCGGCAAACGAAATCTCGTTTTCACAAATATAAAAAATATCATCCGAATCAAGATAAATCAAAATTTGAGCCGGCTCTTTGTCTCTGCTTGAAAGGTCATACCAATCAAAAGCAATCAAATCAAACGAATCAAAGCTTTCATAGGTTTCAATCTGACCTTCGCCAATGTAATCTATGATTTTTTGATCAATATAATCGGAATAATCCCCGATTTCATCCATATATATAACTTTTTGCAAAAAGACTTCACCTCTGCATCTTTTTCAAACTATATACTATTATATAAGCCTGACGATACGGTGTCAACAGTCTTTTTTGAAACAAAAGTCGAAATGCAGCAAAATTGCTTTGAGCAACACTTTTTTCAATGTTGTCGACGGATTATTTCATATTGGCTCAATCGGCGTTCAAAACCGCTTTAAAAATATAAATTTTTTGTTATATTTAATAAACAGCATTGACAGATTAGCACCTTTTTGGTAAAATATTTACAATTACAATAGTGTAATACGCTATTTTAGATTTATCCACATACATAACAAGGAGGAGTTTTCATGACAGATGCAAAAACCTTAGCGTACATAAACCTTTACGGTATTCTCGGCGCTTTGGAAAATCTTTGCGAGCTTGACGAAGAAGCAAGCAAGCTTGCAAACGTCAAAAAGCCGCTTTCAATCGCTTTCAGCGTTAAAAACGGCCCTGACGCAACAATCACTTTCAAAAACGGCAGATGCAGAATGGAACAGGGTGTTGCCCCCGATTGCAACGTTCTTCTTCCCTTCTCGTCCTGTGAAAAATTCAACGGACTTATTGACGGAACCGTTACGCCTTTCCCTGTTAAGGGCTTTACAAAAATCGGTTTCCTTCTCAATAACTTCACAAAACTTACCGATATCCTCACAAAATATCTCAGAGCCGATGAAGAATCGCTCAAGGACGAAAAGTTTTTTGAAACCAGCACAAAGCTTATGTTCTATTTGATCACCGTTGCGCTCGCTCAGATTGGCAACAACGACGAAATCGGCCGTTTCTCCGCAAGCTACATTCCCGACGGAATCATTGAAATGAGCATTAAAGACTCTGTTTCCGCAACAATCAGAGTCAAGGATCATCACCTTGTAACAATCAAGCAGAAGCCCGAAAGCTACCGTTCAAAAATGGAGTTCGGCTCAATCAAGCTTGCAAGAGACCTTTTTGACGGAAAGGTTAACGCCGTTGCCTGCATCGGTGAAGGAACCGTCACAATGTCCGGTCTTATCAATATGATCGACAACCTCAACAGAATACTCGACAGAGTTGCACTTTATTTGGCATAAGGAGGGTCTAAAGAATGAATATTCCGGTTTATGAAAATCATCAGAAGAGCAGAGAGATGTTCCAGAGAGCGACTCAGATCATTCCCTCCGGTATCTACGGCCACCTCGGCCCCGCAGAAGGTCAGTTTATCCCCGTTTCAAACTGGCCCCTTTTCGCTGAAAAAGCAAAGGGTTCATATATGTGGGACGTTGACGGCAACAAATACATCGACTATATGTGCGCATACGGCCCGAACGTTCTCGGCTATTGCGACGACGACGTTGACGCAGCCGCAATGAAGCAGATTGCACTCGGCAACTGCACAACAACACCCGAAAAGGTTATGCTTGAATGTGCCGAAGTTCTTGTTGACACCGTTAACACCGCAGACTGGGCTTTCTTTGCAAAGAACGGCAACGACGCAACTCAGGGCGCAATCATGTGCGCAAGAGCACATACCCACAGAAAAAAGATCATCATGTTCCGCGGCTACTATCACGGCGTTTCACCTTGGTGCATGAAGAAGGACTATCCCGGCGTTCTTGAAGAGGACGTATGCAACAACATCGTTATCCCCTGGAACGACATTCCCGCACTTGAAAAAGTTATTGAAGAAAACAAAAACGAAATTGCCGCTTTGATCGCTCAGCCTTATGACCACGGCAACTTCTATGATAACTCCTTCCCGGCAGAGGGCTTCTGGAAAAAAGTCAGAGAAATCTGCACGAAGAACGAAATCGTTCTCATCATTGACGACGTTCGTGCGGGCTTCCGTCTTGACCTTGCCGGTTCTGACCATTACTTCGGCTTTGAAGCTGACCTCATCTGCTTCTGCAAGGCTCTTGCAAACGGATACAACATGTCTGCAATCTGCGGCAAGGAATTTCTCAAGAGTGCAATGAGCTCACTTTCCTACACAGGTTCTTACTGGCTTTCAGCCGTTCCGTTCGCAGCCTGCATCGCCTGCATCAACAAGATGAAGAAACTTGACACTCCGAAGATGTTCTTTGAAAAGGGAACAAAGCTTACCGAAGGACTTAAACTCGCCGGTAAGGAACACGGCTTTGACCTTGTAACTTCGGGTGCTCCCGCACTCTTCTATCTCAGAATTGCAAACGACGACAGCATGGTTCTTCATCAGGAATGGGTTGCAGAAATGGTTAAGCGCGGCATCTTCCTTGCCAGCCACCACAACCACTTCATCAATGCTTCGCTTTCCGACAAGGATATCAAGCACACAATCGAAGTCGGTGAAGAATGCTTCAAGGTTCTTGAAAAGAATCACCCGGAGCTTTTCTGATCTAATTTTTGTAAATCATGAGCCTTCGGTCTTTTCCGAAGGCTCTGAAAGAGAATACACACTCTATAAATTTTAACGGAGGAGAAAATTATGCCACTTTCAAAAAAAGAATGGCTTGCCCTTGAAAAGAAAGCTTACGAGCTTCGTCAGCTTTGTCTCAACACGACAGCATGGGCAGGCAGCGGTCATATCGGCGGCGGTATGAGCGTTATGGACCTTCTTACGGTCCTTTATCATAAGTATCTCAACATCAGAGTCGAAGAGCCTCAGTGGGAAGACAGAGACCGCTTTATCCTTTCAAAGGGTCATGCGGCAATCGCTTATGCTCCCGTTCTTTGCGACAAGGGATTCAACGACCCCGAAATGCTCAAAACTTTCAACCTTTCCGGTTCAAAAATGGGTATGCACCTTGACTCAAACAAGGTTGTCGGCGTTGACGCTTCAACCGGTTCACTCGGCCACGGCGTTTCAATCGCAGCAGGTACCGCTCTTGCAGCAAGAATCCTCGGAAAAGACTATCTTACATATGTTGTTACCGGCGACGGCGAACTCGGCGAAGGCTCAAACTGGGAAGGCTTTATGACCATCAACCACTATCAGCTTTCAAACTGCATCGTTTTCATCGACCGCAACCATTGCATGATTGACGGACCGACAGAAGAAGTTATGAAGCTTGAACCGCTTGCAGACAAGATGGTTGCTTTCGGATTCAACACCGTAACGGTTGACGGAAACAACATCGGCGCTCTTTGCGACGCTATCGACATGGCTATCGAACGTTCAAAAGAAAAGTGCGCTCCCACCTGCATCATCATGGACACCAAGAAGGGCGCAGGCATTAAGGACATCGCAGGCGACTATCATTGCCATTACATGGCTCTTGACGACGCAACCTTTGACAAGTACATGAAGGAACTTGAAGAAGATTACAACGAACGTGTTGCTCGCGTAGAAAAGGAGGCTAAATAATTATGGCAGGCGGATTTGTTTATAACGCAATTGACCAGACAGAAGTTGCAACCGCTGAAATTTACGGTAAGGCTCTGGCTGACATAATTCTCAAAGACCCCAAGGTTGTTGCAATCACCGCAGACCTTGCAAAATCAACAAAGCTCGGCGACGTTCTTAAGGTTTGCCCCGAAAGAGTTATCAACGTCGGTATTGCAGAGCAGGATATGTTCGGTGTTGCCGCAGGTATGGCAAGAGCCGGCTGCATTCCGTTCCTTTCGGGCTTCTCTGCTTTCACTTCGATGAGAGCTTGCGACCAGCTTCACACCGACATCTGCTATCAGAACGTTAACGCAAAAATCATTGCTACCCATGCAGGTACTTCCTTCGGTCAGGCTGGTTCAACCCACCACGCAATCGTTGACCTTGCAATCACAAGAGCAATGCCGAACCTCACCGTTATCGTTCCCGCAGACGGAATGGAAACCGCAAACGCAGTTAACGCTGCATACAACAACTTCGGTCCTTATTACATCAGAATCAACCGTGGTTTTGACCGTGTTCTTTATCAGAACATGGACTACGGCTTTGAAGTCGGAAAAGCTGTTGAAATCAATCCCGGAACCGACATCACCGTAATCGCTTGCGGTTCATGCGTATTCCAGGCAAAGCAGGCAGCCGAATTCCTTGAGAATGCAGACGGACTTAAAGTTCGTGTTCTCAATATGCACACCATTAAGCCGATTGACAAGGACGCAATCATCAAGGCTGTTATGGACACAAGAAGAATCATCACCGTTGAAGACCACAGCGTCATCGGCGGCCTCGGCTCGGCAGTTTCAGAAGTTGTTGTTGAAGCCGGCAAGGCTTGCGCATTCAAGATGCTCGGTCACCCGGATAAGTTTGCTCCGATCGGCCTTCATGAGGACATCATGGCAGAAGTCGGAATCGACGCAAACGGAATCATCGCCGCAGTCCGTGAAGTTATGCACAAGGACTTTGAAGAAGACGATAACTGGGACGACGAATTTTAATTAAGAGGAAAGGAGAGCAAATATAATGTCAATACCTCAGGAAGCATTATATTCAAACAAGATTTTTCTGAACGCCGCTCTTCCTCTTGTAAAGGTTATTGCAACAGACGTTCCGTCGCTTGCAAAAAAGTTTGAACACGCTCACGCCGTTATTCAGGTAAGCGCACTTAATCCCGAAGTTCCGGAAGGAAAAGTCGGAATGCACTTTGTTGTTAACAGCGGCGAATGGCTTGTTCACACCTGCCTTACAAAAGATCCTCACATAGAGCTTGAGTTCAAGAGCGTTGAAGCCCTCAACGGCTTCTTCAAGGGCAACATCACCCTTGGCGCAATCCCGAAGATCCGCGGAATCAAAAAGGCCGGAACCCTCGTTGCCTTTGTTCAGGTTCTTCTCAAAATGGCGTCGCTCCTCGGCGCAGACAAAGCACCGGAAGACGAAGACACTCAGAGACTTATGGTTAAGTGCTTCTTCTATCTTCTTTCAAGCGGCATCAGCCAGCTTAACAAGATGGGTCACCCGGAAATTCACGAATGGGCACTCAAGAGTCCCGACCGTGTTTATGCTTTTGCCGTTAACGACCATCCCGAAGTTGCCGCATATATCCGTGTTAAAGCCGGAAAAACAAGAGCCGGCAGAGGCGAATACAAGAGAGCGATGCCTTTCTTCACCCTTCGCTTTGACAGTTTCAAGAGTGCTCTCGGAACACTTCTCGGAACGGATGATATGCTTGAGTCCACAAAGAGCGGAAAGCTCATCATGGACGGTGCACCGGAATTCGGCGCACAAATCGGCGGTTTCCTTCTCATGGTTGGCGACCTTGCAAAATAAAGCAAACAACAAAAAATAGGCTCTATGTCAATAGTTGGGGTAAAAAGATAAAACAGAAATGTTTAGCAGTCGCCGTCAGGCGGCTGCTTT
>CAKTEU010000047.1 GCA_934552855.1 uncultured Eubacteriales bacterium
ATTTTGCTTGGTGGCTATACAAACGGTACGGTTAGATTTTATGCGAGTTTGAATCAAATCAAAAAATATAATCAGAGGTGATATCATGGAAGAAAACAAATCTGAATATGAGGCAACAAGCAATTCATATAGAAAAGCGCCAAAAATAGCACAGAAAATGTTATTGACAAAAGCCGTAGAGAAAAGTCGAACTAAGCTACAGGAAATCACTTCTATGCAGGAGAATGGTGACTATACCACAGCCCCAGACACTGGGTCAACAGTGACAGATACAACTTATTCGATGGTAAAGGAGACCACCGATTTCACTGTGCAGCAGGTGCGCAAGTTTACCCGCAAGCAAATTCAGAAATACCGGGAACGCCGCACAACAGAGCGGGCTGAGACTACCTGTGCCCACACCGCCAGTGAGTGCGGTGTCAGCCCGAAACAGGCTGGGCACGGTACGTTGCCCGATGCAGAGCAACGTCCGCGTTGTGGGGCAGATTTGCCCCGACAGCGGGCAAAAGAAAAAGCCGTCACCGCCAAGACCGTGCCGCGCGATATTCGCGGTGTGACCCAACGTCAGCGCCAACTGCGTACTGCCGAAAATGAAACTGTGCGGAGCGTAACAACTCAAGCACAAATGCATACCCGCACCCGCCAAGTACAGTTTGCTATCCAGAAAGCTGCCAGCAATACCCGCAGGACGGTTACAGCGGTACGCTCGGCCATACGACACTTTCTCGCCAGCCTCCACAGCCTTGTTGCGGCCATTGCCGTAGGCATCAGCGTGGCACTCAGCATTATCATTGTCATCAGTCTTGTGGCATTTGTGTCCGGTTCGGCCTACGGCATCTTTTTTGCCGCCAATGCGCCCGGTGCAGATACCATCACCGTCCAAGAGGCGGTAGAGACGCTGACGGCGGAATACCGCGACAGACTGGAAGAAATCTCCGATACAGTACAGCACGACCGCCAAGACATTACCGCCAACGATGACGTGTACTACATCCGCTGGCAAGATGTCCTGGCGGTCTTTTCTTCGTATGTGGCAGGCAGCGAACAAGGCGCACCCGTTGCGGCGCTGACAGAGGAACAGGTGGACAAGCTGCGGGAAACTATGTGGGCAATGAACGCAGTGGACTACGCTACCCATGCGGAAACCGCTGTTATAGAAACAACGGACAAAAACGGAAAAGCGACCACAACAGAGATAACCGAAACCGTCCTCGTAATCGAACTCACCCACAAAACGCCCGACGTGATGGCGGTAGACTACCATTTTACCGCCCGCCAAAGCACATACCTGCAACTCCTGCAAGACCCGCAGTATGAAGAACTGTGGGCAGAATTGCTCGGCGGTTTTGCGCAGGGTGGTGGAAAACTTATGTCCCCGGACAGCACCCGCACACCGACAGGCACCCTGCAATGGCCACTGCCGGTTGCGGGTACCATTACCTCACAATTCGGACATCGCGTAGACCCCATCACCGGCGAAGTCAGCTCCCACACCGGCACCGACATCGCCTGCGCCGAGGGTACGCCGATCCTCGCCGCCGCAGATGGAACCGTCACCGTTGCCAACGGTCTTGACAGCTGGGGCGGCAGTTACGGCTACTATGTCCAAATTGACCACGGCGGCGGGCTTGAAACGCTGTATGCACACTGTTCGTCCATCTGCGTCACCACCGATCAGCAGGTGCAGGCCGGGCAGGTCATTGGCTATGTCGGGCACACCGGGCGGGCAACAGGCAGCCATTTGCATTTTGAGGTAAGAGCAAATGGAAATCGCGTAAATCCACTACAAAATTTTCTGTGATAGAAATCACTTTATAATTCTGAGTGCTGATGCGACAAGCGAAAAATACAGACCGCCACAGAGGTGTTTAATCCTCAAGGCGCAAGGAAAAAGAGCGTTTATAAAATACATTAAAATCCATCGATTGCACGTTCGACAATCATGGAAACAAAAATAGACATCACAACTAACCATATGGCAGCAACGGTTTGAATAAAGTTACTTACTGCAACACAGATAAAGTTGTATCACAAATATATGCATGACTGTCATAGCAGGAATTTGTTCGGATAACTTTTATCATCAAAACATTACCCCCATTTACACTGACACTAATAGGCCGAATATGTTCATCTCGCACAACGTCATCAACACGCCCAACGAGAACATCATCAAGATAGATCTCCACGCTCATGTTTGCATCTCGATTTGTATCTTCCGATGTAACAATATTTGCCGCGAAGGTATCATATTGACCATCCAACTTGAACTTGGCCCATGCTGTATCTGAAGCCTCAAAGCGATACGATATACTGTGCGTGGTTCCATATAAATCCTTGACTGAGGGGACTTGCTCACAATTAACACTGTCAAGGCATTCCAAATTGTCAAGGCGCTTGGAAATGTCTCGCTTTAATCCACCCTGCTCAATTACGCTATTGATTTCGTCTGAGGAATATGTATTTAATAGTGTTTCCTTAAGTATTTGAATTTGATTTTTCAAGTCGTCATTTTCGTTTTGCAGGCTTTGGACTTGTCCCTGCAACGTTGATTGATTTGCCTGATACTGACTGTTCTCGTCAAGAACCTTTCTGTATGCGGAGATCAGCTCATCAGTTGAGTCTGTTAAATCAGTGCCGGCAGATACATAGCTGCCAGTTTCCCCTAAAATTTGGATGACATTTCCATTTACTGTTTGGGATATGTTCTGCACATTATGAAGTTGAAAAGCGCTTCCACCTGCTACAATAGCGGAAATGGCGGTAACTACTGCACAAATAATTTTGGTGCGGTTTTTCTCTTTCGTAATCATTTTTACACTTATCCTTCCCAGTCACCGAAGTGAATTATTCGAATCGAATATCCTTCCGCAGTTTTTAGGCGTCATCTACCTGTGATTAGCGGCCTTTCACCCGGAAAGCGCATACCCCTGCCTCGTCACGGTTTTCAATTCATTTTGCCCCAAGTCCAGCTTCTTCCGTAATTTCGCGATATATACATCGACCGTCCGCGTCTGAATCGGTGCTGTGATATGCCAAGCGGATGAAAGTAGAAGATTTCGGGAACAGATATGCCCGGAATGGTCGAGCAACGCAAGGAATAGCTGATACTCCATGGTGGTCAGATGAATCGGCTGGCCCTCTTTTTTAACGGTACAGCTGGATTCATCTATGGATAGATTTTTATAGTACTTCATCTGGAACACCTATCATGTCATAATCGTCAATAAGAGCCTGTCCGATTGCCCATGCGAGAAAGAATGCTGCGCATACCAGAAAAATCGGAATCCACATTGCGTTGTAGCTTTCTCCGTTGGCGTTATAGCCTTGGTTTTGCCAGAGCGCTGCAGCATGGAATAGAGGATAGAATCCCAGCCACTCGATACCATTTTTCATTCCGGAAAGGCTCAGCAGCGCGGGCAGGCAATAGGCAACTGCACTGATAAAGAGCGCGGTCAGCAAATTCCCCAATTTCTGTCCAAGCCATAAGGTGATCCGGCTCATGCAGAGGCAGGCCGCGAAACGACAGATTAACCAGAAAATCAGCAAATCCGACAGAGTTATAAACTTGGGTACAGCCTGCAAGTCGGAGATACTCATCGCAGGTCCCAGCAAAGAGGGAAGGCCATAGTCACGCAGCACCTGCCACAGGTGAGGCAGAACGGTTCCGAACGATATAACCGCTGCCACGGCGGTACTTTGCCGCAGCTTTGCCTTTACAGTGTATTTGCGGCCCAATGGTGTGCAGGTCAGAATCTCATCCATGCCGCCTTTGCGTTCCATTGCAAATAAGCCGCTGAAACACAGCGCACACAGCAGCCCCGCCAGAAGTGTATCCTGTACATCGCCGGTGCCGGTAAAGCCGAACAGCTTTTTATATCCGGTTTCATAGACAAGCCATGCACCGGGATTCTCTTTCAGATAGTAATTGATGTTGGACTGCACTACACGCTGATAGACAGAATATTTCTGCTGCAGTGAATTGTAGGCCAGCAGCGCATCACTGCTCAATTCACCGCTGTTGACGCGCTTCTGGGTCTCCAGCATGGGAATAAATTCGTTGCGCTGATCTTTCAGCCAGTCGCGGCTTTCTTCGCTCCACGGGCCGGAAATGTGCTTCATATAATAGGCATAGTAAATTTCGTCCGCGTCTATGTAGCTCTCCGCCGTCACGCCCTGATAGATGCCAAACGCCAGAAACGCTGCCAAGAATACTGCGGCCCCATTCATCAACAATAACTTCCTGCCCTCTTCATGGGTAACAGAGGTCGCACGCGTTTTGCGGGAAAACGTAAGTGCAAAGCTGTGCTTGGCAGCCGGCAGCAGCTGTGCCTTGGCAAATACCGTACAGAATGCTGCAAATAGCGCACCACCCAAAACGGCTGCCGTCAACCATTCGACCAGCGGCAGGCTGACAGGATTACCAAACCAGAAAAGATTCCGATAGTTTCCCAGCAGCTCATTGGTCTGCAGCAGGCTCACCATATTCGCATATTTTACAACGTTCCAATGACTTGTGGCAGGAATTGCAGCACGAATACCGTACATTGCCAAGGGCAGCGCCAACGCGCCAATCCAACCGGCCGCAGCACGTTTGGCGATAAGGGCAGCCAGCATGACCCACAGCCCCATCACAAACGCACCGGCCCACTTAGCAAGTAAAAACCGAAAAAGATACTGGCCAACGGTAATCTGCATGGTACAGCGCATCAAAGCCGGAACGCTTTGAATCGTGCGGTTCATGGGGCCAAGGCTGAACGATGCCGAACAGTATGCGAGATTGACCCCATACAGCACCGTAAGAACGACCAATAAGCTGGCAGCAAATGCCGCCAGCTTTGCAATGGCCGTCTTTAACCGTCCACCGGGCAAGCTGCGAATCAGGCTCAACAAACCGCTGTCGCGCTCTTGGCGTACAAGAATCAGCGCAAGCAGCAGCATAGCCGCCAACAGGATAAGATCCGTGAATGCATAGCTGATGGCCGTGTACAAACCCTTTTGCGGGTAATACTCTATAGGCGTATCTGCCAGCCCGGCATAAACCTGCGCGGTCAGTTCTATGTTTTTTAAATCGTACCCGGTACGGTCATTTTGAAAAATGGAGATGCCGGACAGTTGGGTGGCCTTGGTTTGAACCCCCTCCAAGAAGTCGTTGTAAGCAGCCACGGTGTCATACTCGCTTTGCAGCTGGCTGAACAGGCGGTACTCTATGTTCAAATCATCTGTGAATAGGGTGTAGGATTTGTCATTATATTCCTGCTCATAGGCATCAAACATAGCGGCATTGTCCTGCCGATACTGGGAAAGGCCATAGCCACCGTATGCCATTTCACGGTAATACTGTCCGATTTTTACAAGGCTTTCTATCTCGGTGTATTTGTCATGCAGATAGCTGCCTTTTTCCTCCATGGTCTTGCCTGTCAGTTCTGCGCCTACAACCCGGTACGCAGAGGCGGGCGGCTGTTTGGCGGTGGGGCGGGTGCCCATCCACAGCAGCAAGAGATTGGCGGATGCCAGTATCGCCAACAGGACAGGAAACACCCTGCCGCCCCAAATTTTGCGGAGTTCAGCAAAAAACAGGCTCATTTGCCGTCCCCCTCACCGAACACATTCAGGTAGACATCCTCAAGACCTTGGCCGGGTGCGTATTTTTCAATCAACTCCGGCACGGGCGCGGCATCCACGATCTTGCCGGCGCGCAAAAGAATAACCTTGGTTGCTACTGTTTCTACATCCGAAACAACGTGCGTTGCCACAAGAATAATGCGGTCTTTCGCCATATCTGCCAGCAATTCACGCAGACGGACGCGCTCCTTTGGGTCAAGACCTGCCGTTGGTTCGTCTAAAATTAACAGCTTCGGATCTCCAAGCAGGGCGGATGCCAACAGCAGGCGTTGCTTCATGCCGCCGGAATATGCAGAAAGGCGCTTGTCCAACTCAGCAGTCAAATTTACGGCAGCGGCCACACGATCAACCTCGACTGCAACGGCTTTTCTAGGAATTTCTTTTAAGGCAGCCATGTAGGCAAGAAAGCGCCGCCCAGTATAGCTGTCGTACAGTCCCTGCTGCTGCGGCATATAGCCAAGAATGCGGCGGAACGCAATGCCGTGCGCGGGGCGGCCGCACCATAGCACCTCGCCCGAATCGGCGGCCAATCCGCCGGTGATGATGCCGATCAGCGTCGATTTTCCCGCGCCGTTCGGCCCCAAAAGGCCATACAGGCCCGGGCCGAGGGTGATGGACACCCCGGCCAGAGCCTGTTTGGTTTTCGGTTTGCCCTGCCCGCGGCGGTGCAGCAGCGGGGCGGGCAGCAGATAGGTTTTGCGCAGATCGTTCAGTTCCAGTTGCATGGCAGAGTCTCTCCGTGTAGCGAAAAGATAAATGCATAAAAAAGGAATCAGGCCATTATGAATCAAAAGCTATCGTTAGAAATCGGATGAAAATTATCACGCGAGTGAAAATAGTCATCTTGTGAGAGCAATGCGTATTTTGGAATCAAAACATTTTCCATCGTGTTGTCATCGGCAACGGCGATATTGACGGATGTGTAATCGTAGACAACACAAAATTGATCTTTTACTACGGTTAACGATGTAAGGAAATTCCCTTGAGAATCTTTCAAATTCATCTCTTCGGAAAACTCACCGTTTTCGAGATTTAATACTCGATAGTGTGGCAGAAAATACCCCTCTTTGCTCACATAAGATGTTTCGTAAAGCAGGTATTTCCCATATGGTCCTCTGCAATCAGGACGATGCTCATCATCCGGCTGCTCTGCATAAGGGGAACAGTCAAAACATTTTTCCTCGCCGGTAAGTAAATTCCGCATTTTTAGAGAAGCTGTTTGATAGTCATACTCGAAAAGTGTGTCGACGGAAACAAAAGCTCCTGTTTTTGAAGTCTCATTGCTATAGAAAGGTGTACTCGCAAGAATCGCGGCCGTGTCATATCCCGGATAAAGGTAATAGAAGTGCTGTTCTCTTTCGTTTGCCTGATAAACTATAAAACAGTCTCCGCAAGCCGAATAGAGGCCGCAATCTGTTATATCCATTAACGGAACTATTTTCGCTGTTTTTACATCTAATTTGCTTAAGGTCTTTTTTTCCGTTATCCCGCCCGACGATTCGGATACCTCTGACAAAACAAAATACAATGACGAATTTGTTTCATCTGTATAAAAAGCAGGGCCGATGCTCTGTCCGCTTTGGGCACTGAATAACAATTTCTTGTTTTCTCCGTTCGCATCAGCAATCCAAATGCAAGCAGGGTGGTTTGATGACTCGCCGTTTTGCACAAGAAGAATTGAATTCCCAAGTTGTAAAATTCCGGGGAGAAAACCGCTTTCATCAATTTGCAGCCAGGCAGTGCAGCTATCATTTGAGTGTGTACAATTTGGTGTATCGCATAAAGGTATCTGCTGCATTGTCTCAAAATCAATATAAAAAATGTTGCCATACCCATTAGCAATCGAATCTACAGTATACATCCCTTTCTCGGAGCTCGGAACGCAAAGTGATAATGTATGTTCGGTTGTTGAGGGGGTGACTATATCATCAGATGCCATTTGCGATGATGGCGTTGGCGTTGCTTCGCCGACATTGCAGGAGCATCCGACTAAAAGCAAAGACAAGGTTCCAATTGCCAACAGATTAAAATGTTTCATTCTGTTCTCTCGATCTGCTACAAATGCATTATATTTTACAGAAAAGACGGACCCCTGCTTTAGTAGAAACGACTTTTTTAGAATCTGATGAGATGAAGTGCTTTCATAAAGCAAGGATCCGCTTTATACAATATAACAATCGTCTGCGATATTCGAACTGCTTAAAGATATGGATTTATATCCACATTCGTCGTGCTCAAAGGGAACTCTGGCGTTCCGGATGCGAACCAACTTGCGCCAGAGGCCCCAAAAATAACATTAGAGCCAGATACGCCAATTGTTCCATAGCGGTAGGAAACCAAAAGGGTCGAAGAATCCGACTGTGGAGTTTTTAAACGAGAGTCACCATAGCCATTGTTTGATAAACTCCACAGCCATGCACGACCATTGTTGGAATTACGATTCATTGCGTACTGAGAGTTTGTAGAAGCACACAGAACAAAATTGTCCCCGAAGCCGCTCGAACGGTATAGATGGAAGCATTGTTCGCTTTTCGGAGCACTGGTTTTGTAGAGAGTTAAATACCGCATATTCAAAGAGCTGCCATATGTGCCATACACGTTGATATAACGGTTGCTGTTATCATCAACTTCGATTGTCCAATCCGCAAACGCCGGAACGGCCATGGCCATAGCCATAACACAGGTGATTGCAAGGGTGAGAAAACGTTTGCTGATTTTTTTCATGATGTATTCCTCCATTCTGAAAGAAACTTATGTCAGGTTTGTTTCGGGGCGGATATGTTCAGCATCTGCGCGCCGATGCTTGAGCCTTAGATGTGGATGGCGGTTCTTTGGAACAACTTCATTATACCAAAAAGTTTTCACATTCGCCACGTTTCGGCAGTATTTCAAGAGTTCCATGTATTCGGACAATTACAAGCGCCTGTGCACCGACGCTTACATACATATAGAACTTTTCAATCTAGGTAACGGGAGCGCCTATTTATCTTGACTTCAAGATACCACAAGAAAATCTTCATTTCCACAAAATTGACACAAAATCCGAGTTACTTGTCATAAAACACGAGTAAAACAAACTGCCCCGGCTGCTAAGCCGGGGCAGGAAAAATCAAAAGGCCCACAAAATGGGAATTCTAAATTATTGCGATAAGTGACTAACAATCTTGCTGAGCAAGCCAAGCCTTTGTTCAGCGGTTGTGTGCCTTGCCGAAAAAACTTGCGTAAGCTCCGAAATCAGTTCTTTTTGCTCTGGTCGCAAGGCACGAATAGAAATCAAATTTGAACGATCCCCATAAACCAGTGTGTCAAGCGATACATCGAACAATTCGGCCATTTCAATAAGGCAGTCGACAGACGGAAGTTTGGCATTCGTTTCATAGGCACTGATAGTGGAAGTCTTCTTGCCCAACTTTTTGCCTAATACTTGTTGTGTCCAGCCTTTTTCTTCTCGCAGCTTACGAATGTGATCTCCAATATAGTTGTGACGTTCGGTATCTTTCATGTCTTTGTCCAGCTTGCTTTATCAATGAATTTTCTTCTTAGGGTAATTCAATTTTAAATGATTTAGCTTGCCAAACGGTGTAAAAACAGTATAATAATACACTATAAGTGTTATTTCGAGAAAATACTTGACTTTCGGGAGAATTAAACGTATGTTGAATGGCAAAGAGGGACGTCTACTACGGCGAAACAACGATAAGGATACACGCATGAAGATTAATATTTTACTTTGCGATGACGACAAGGATTTTTTGCAGAGAATATCAGACGCGGTTGCTGGCCAGCCGGTACCGCCCGGAGCGTCCATTTGCATAACAAAAAGCTCGAATCCTGCCGAGATAACAGACCGGCAATTATCGCAGTATCACATTATGTTCTTGGACATCGACATGGATGAACGCAGCGGCATGGACATTGCCCGCCGTGTGCGTGAATTACATCTGGATACAGTGATTATTTTTGTGACAAATTATCCGGAATTTTCGATGGAAGGGTATGAAGTCCGGGCATTCCGATACCTTCTCAAGCAAGAACTGGAGCAAAAGCTGCCCAATTATTTCCGGGATGCATTGGCAGAATTGCCGCGTGATGATAAAGTTCTGCATTTTTCTGCCAACGCGGAGTCGTTTAACATTCCCTACAAAGATATTCTCTACTTGGAAAGTAATCAAAGAGTTATATATTTGTACACAGTAAAGCCTATGCAGGCACCAGACCGCTTTTATGGAAAAATGGAAGATTTAGCGGCAGAATTGGAAGGAGACGGATTCCTCAGAATCCAGAAAAGTTATCTGGTCAATATGGCATATATCAAAAAATTCAATTACGACAGGGTTATTCTCCTCGATGGAAAAGAGTTATCGGTAAGTCAGAAACGGTACTCACAAATGAAAGTCCAGTATCTGAGTTGGAAAAACAAAAACTGGGGGAATGCACGTTGAGCGATTATTTCTTGACCTACTTGTGGACTTGGATGGAGTGCTTTTCGGCAATTTTGCTATTTGATGCATTTTCCGCAAGAAAGAGAAACCGTGTGGTTCATTGGATTACTGTAACGGCTGTTGCTTTTCTGGATGCGACGCTTCTGAATTTTGCAGCCACTACAATGCCAAACTATTCAAAAATTGTTATTGCGTTTGCTTTATATTTTTTCATGCACAGGCTTTTATATATCAGCAATGGAATGTTTAGCTTCTACATTTCGATTATTTTCTATGCGACAATATGCTGTGTGGATAATTGCTGGTATACGATTCTACTTTTGATGTCCGAAGCCCAGGACAGTGTGACTACCGGCGAAATGGTTTGGCAAAATCTGTTTATGCACAGCGTAATAATAGCAGTATGCTTTTTACAGGCAAAGGCGCGAAATGGAAAGTTAAGCCAAGCAACCAATTTTAGATGGTACACCATTCCTGCAGTTCTTTCCCTTGCAAGTGTTTTGCTTATTTTCTTTTTCGGAAGTTGCTTTCAGCAAGGGCAAATATCAATTCAGCCGCTATGTGTCTGTGCCACATTTATTACCGTAATGCAGATAGCAGCATTACTTTTAATCAGCTGGATGGAACAAAACGCCAACTTCCGTGAAGAAGCAATCAGCCTACAAGCCAAATCAAAAGC
>CAKTEU010000048.1 GCA_934552855.1 uncultured Eubacteriales bacterium
AAGCACAATATTTTGTTCGATCCTTCCCGTCTTGTTAACTCTTAATTTCCTCTTGACTTTTCATAGCTGGTCTCCTTCCTTGAATTGTTGCTTATATGATAACACTGCTTTGTTGCTTTGTCAATAACAAAAGTTGTTTTTTTCAATTTATATTCCTAAATCTTTAATTTTTACTTGAATATTTTAATGTTATATGTTATTATGTTGCCGAGGTGATAACCCTATGTTTGGAAGCCGACTTAAATCATTGCGTATAAGCAACAAATATTCTATGGATCAATTAGTTGATTTATACAATGACCGTTTCAATGGCAAAATGAATAAAAGCACATTAAGCAGATACGAAAACGGACTTCAAGACCCTATATATACTGTTGTAGTAAATTTAGCTAAATTATTTGAAGTTTCAGTCGATTACATGACTTGCACGGATAAGTATTGTGACCCTGACAATATACTCGAAACATACTATTCTCTTGATATGGAAGATAGACTTGAAGTTCGCGGTGTCATCAAATACAAACTCACCGATAAAAAGTACCAGAAAAAAGAAAACCTCGCCTAAGCGAGGTAATGTAATATACTATTGTTTTAAATAGCCGCCCTTCACAGACGGAAAGGAGATAGAAAATGAAATTTATTGAATGTATGAAAAGCACACCCGGAATTTCTGATTTAAAACGTCTTGCCAGCGAATATGTAATTGATTTCAGACGTTTGAATATTGACGAATTGAGGGAAGCTATCGCCAAAACTGCACCGCAATACTACAATGATGAAAACGTTCGCAATACCGTGAAGCATTTCAACCTTAATCAGAACCGCACTGTACGCGTATTGTTTAGCGTCATTGTTAAATTGCTGCTCAACTCCGATGACTTTACTCTTGAAGCAAAAATCCTTGAAGATAAGGTACTTTCCCAAGAACAAGAAATCGTGGATTTGGCAAACGAATTTGACGGCGACCGTATTTCCGATGATCTTGAATTTTTCAAATACGTTCTTGAGGCAGCATGGGAACATAATGATGATGTGTCAATCGACGAACAAAACCTACTTAATAAGATAAAAGCAAAATTAGGAATAAGCGATATAGATTACTGCGTTTTAGAAGCACATATCGGCAAATATCCCAATCCCAACAATGAATTGCACACAAAAGGCGAAATTAACGATGTCAGACGTGCCATGCAAGCCAAAGGTTTGTTAGTACCGATAAAAGACTCAAACGGCGTTTTGTATGACGCAATTCCGTCAGAGATTGCCGCAGTATTAAGAAAGATATACGGAATTGATATCAAAAAATCGTCATATGAAATATTGCTCGATTCAAAGTATGTTAAGGGCAAAAAATATTTTTCGGACATTATAGCAAAAGCCGGACATAAAGTTCCGGCAACAGCAAACTTAACACAATTAAAACAAATCATCTTAGATTACATACCCGCTAAGACGGTTCTTGCCGGTTTTTCGCCTAACGACGGTCTTGACAAGGCAACACTTATCAAGTGGTGCGGCGACCTCAAAATCGCTATTTCGGGAACAAAGCCGGAGCTTGTTGATAGAATTGTAAATTACTATGATGAACTTAGACAAATCAAAGCAGACGAAGCAGACGAAAGAGCAGTCTTCTTTGACTGTTATGAGGAACTTGCGTGTAGGGATCTAAATTTCCTTCGTCAACAAGGAATTATCGACAAAGACCTTGAATGCGAGCACAAATTTGAGATTGCCACCAACTATATGTTTGAGAACATTTTCAAGGTTAAACCTTTACTTTTGAGTGGTACTGAACACGCTGACGGAGTTCTTTCATTCAAGGATAAGCTTATCATGTGGGACAACAAATCAAAAGAAACCGATGTTAATCTGGCTGACCATATTAAGCAATTTGAACGCTATATAAACAATTCGTCAAAGCCTGTTGCGGTATTTATGGTAATCGCCTCAAGCTTTACCGAAAATTCAGCAAAAGAATGCATTAACTTCTCTATGAACAGTGACACTCTCATGTTGCTTATAACCGCTTCCGACTTAAAGCAGTTGTCGCAAAAGTGGCTTGCTAAGCACAGCAACGATGAAGAAGCTTTACCACTGGGCGTTTTCAAGCAAAACGGACGCTTTAATTTGGATATGATAGATTTATAAAATAAAAGCTCCCCGACCGCAGGAATGGTCGGGGATAAAGTGAAGACAGAATGCCACTACAGTGACATTACATTATTGTTATAGCATATATTTTAAAAAAAATCAATAGCCAAAGGAGAACACATGGAATCCCTTTATAAATCAATTGCCGAACTCGGAAAGCAGTATTCGGCGGAAAAAATTGTCCTGTTCGGTTCAAGAGCAAGAGGTGACAACAGAGAAAAAAGCGACATCGATATCGCAGTATTCAAAATGCCAAGCAATAATCATGTTCCCTTTGCACAGGCCGTTGAAAGTCTCCCCACTCTTTTACAGTTCGACATTGTATTTGTTTCCGAAAATACTAACGCACTACTACTTGAAAACATCAAAAAGGACGGTGTTATCCTCATGAATAAATTTGACGAAAAACTTGAAAAGTTCTCCGAAGCCGTAAAACGTCTTGAAGAAGCTTTGGAAGAATATGACAAATACGGTATTTCCTCTTCGAGAGACGGCGTAATTCAGCGTTTTGAGTTTTGTACCGAGCTTGCGTGGAAATCAACAAGGGAGTTTTTAATTTCAGAGGGATATGTTGACCTTAACAGTCCGAAAGCCGTTATGAAACAGGCTTTTGCCGACAACATCATTACCGATGAAAAAACGTGGCTTGAACTTTTGTATTCAAGAAATCTTACATCACATATTTACGATGAATTTACCGCAAGCGATATTTTTACCAACATCAAGAATAAATATCTGTCGCTGTTTAAACAGTTACTTGATACGCTTAAAAGCATGAAATAAAAAAATCCCCGACCGCAGGAATGGTCGGGGATAAAGTGAAGACAGAATGTCACTACAGTGACATTACAGTATTGTTATAGCATATATTCTGAAAAAAATCAATAGCCAAAGGAGAACACAGTTTCTCGATTGTAATCTTATTGAGCTTCATTTGTGTTAGGCAAAATCGAAGCCGGGGTAACAATAGGTATTGCCATTCCGATTTGAGCAGATATTTGAGAAATCATTAAAGATATCCTTGCAGCGCAATTATCCAACAAATAGTTTTTTTCTTTAATTATTGAATTAATGAAAATTTTTTCTTTAATGTCTTCGATATCATTAATAGCCTCATTAAATCTTCCGTAAATATCAAACATTACAAATATATTAAAAAAATCTTCCGATGATTTAATTTCCCTTGATAATGTGATGATAAAATTATCTTTTGTAATTTTTTTAACCGAAACAACATCTTCACAGGATAAATCGATTTTACCTGCATGATTATAATAATTATTAGGTGAAAATCTAACATCCATTAATACATAGCGAACATCCTCGCTAATATTTTTTACAAAATCTTGCATCGTTATTTTCCTCCTTTTAACATAAAGAATTGTTGGCTTACATTAGTAATTGCAAGGTTGTTATTCAAGCAATTTACAGCCGTATTTAAATTATCAACTTTCTTCGATATTTCAGCATGTTCACGTGAATTTTTGTTGTCTGATAATTTTTCGGCAATAGCCATATCAACAAATTGGTTAAGTGTAATTCCCAATTCAGTGGCTTTATATACTGCTTTTTTATGTCTCTCCGGCGATACCCTCACATTAAAAACACCGTTAAACGTTTTTTCCGGCTCTTTACCGCATTCTTTGCAAAACTCAATGTAGTCATCAACCGCATCTTCAAATGACTTTTGAATTTCAGATACACTTTCCGACTCAAAAGTAACAAGATCATTAATATAAAGCAATTTTCCAAATATAACGCCATCTTCCACATTAATATCCATGCTGCCTAAAAAGCCTTTATAATGCAGATTGTTCATATTAATCCATCCTCCTCTAACTGATCATAAACCATATCTAATATGTACCTTTTTACAATATTGCCGGGATGAGGCTTATGTAAACATAAAATTCGTTTTGTTTCAACATTGTAAAATTTCACTCTTGAACCGCTGCCCGAATCATTTTCCTTATATCCCCAAATACTCAAAAGCGACCTTAATTCATCATATGTAAAATCTTTCGGCTTACTGCAAAATCTTCGTATCAATTTTTCATTTTTGCTCATCCGGCTGTATCGCCTCCAAATATGTAACTATCTTGTAGTTACATATTTTACACCGTTTTGAACCAAGAGTCAATACATTTCAATAAATTCACACCTAAGAAGTTCTTGACAGCTAAAAGACCAATTCGCCCAAACGAGCGAGATAGTCACGAAACTTTGACTTCTGACAACCGTTTTTATAACCGGGGTACAATTTGTACCCATGTTCAATAATCGCTGTCGGCCGTAACTGGTGCTATCGAAGCAGTAGCAAAAAAATAACCATTCTGTTGACATCAACAAAATGGTCTAACCGCCCTCATGAGCAGATATAACAAAAAAATCCTTCGGTTGTTGGCGCAACCGAAGGAAGATGAAAGCATATTTATCATATATCCACCGCTAAATGGTACATGGCGCTTTCAATGGTGCTATTGTATCACTTTTGTTCAAAAAAATCAAGGAGTGATATTATAGTGAAAAAATCAAAAAAAGAAAGGAAATTTACAACAATCACCTTTTATATCAAAGGCAAAAAAATCAGAAAGTCAATTTCATATTATACTCTTGCCGAGCTTACCGAAAAGCGGCAAAAAATAGAAGAAGAACTTCGCCGTGAAAATTCCGATAAGTTTTCCGATATTGCCGACCGTTGGCAGGAAGAACACGACGAAGAAGTGAAAAGCTATACCCAAAGCTGCTATGTTGCACCCCTGAAAGACCTAAAAGCCGAGTTCGGCGAAAAACCGGTGAATGAAATCGGTTCAATTGAATTTCAGATGTTTCTCGACAAAATGAAGAAACAAGGTTTTGCAAAGCAAACAATTCGGCTTCGCAAAATCGTGATGAAAATGGTTCTTGATTATGCTCTTGCGCATAAGATGATTATTTACAACCCTATTTCGGTTTGTAAAGTGCCTAAAAACTCAAAAAAGAGCACAAGAACTCCACCCTCTGATACTGATGTTGAATTGATTAAATCTCACCCGGAGGGTACTTTCGGTTTGTACTGTAACTTTCTTCTCTATACCGGCCTTCGGCGTGAAGAAGCGCTTGCACTTTCGTTCGATGATATAGACTTTGAAAAGAAAACAATTCGTGTTTCAAAAGTTGTTGTTTTTGAAGGAAGCAAACCCGTTGTTCGCGACAGCACAAAAACTGAAGCCGGCGAAAGATATGTTCCGCTGCTTGAACCCGTCGAAAAACTTCTCTCGGCTGTTTCGGAAAAGCAAGGACTTCTATTCTCCGGCAAGTACGGCATTATGACGAAATATGAATTTGACAAAGGCTTTCGGAAATACAAGGACTCAACCGGAATTTCCTGCACATCACATCAGCTTCGGCATTACTTTGCAACACTGTGCTTCGACGCTGAACTAAAAGAAAAAGATGTTCAGGAAATCATGGGTCATTCAAAAATTTCTTTAACACACGATGTCTATACGCATATCAGAAAGCAGCGAAAAGAACAAAGCACAGAAAAACTCAATGCTTTCCTGTTGGCAAAAGAAAAAGAAAAATCCGAAGTTTCAGCCTAAAAAGTGTGGTCAAAGTGTGGTCAAAAAGTGTTCAACTGGGTCTAAAATAGTCCAATTCTGTCAATGCCTACTTCGCCGAAGCGGTAACAATTCATATAAAAGAAGAAGCCGCAAACCCTTATAAATAAAGGATTTACGGCGTTTTCATGGCGGAGAGCATGGGATTCGAACCCACGAACCGCTTTTGACGGTTACACGATTTCCAATCGTGCTCCTTCGACCAGCTCGGACAACTCTCCATAAATATTTCTTGTTCGCCGGCAACCGATAAGTTTTTTCAAAAGAAAGACTTATGATTTGCCGACTTGTTGTAGTATACATTTTTGAAAGATATTTGTCAAGTCCTTTTTCAAAAATCTTTTTGTTCAAGGCTCAAAGCAGTGTACGTCATACTTTGTCCGTATTTTTCATAATTATATTCAAAAGCTTTTTCGGGAGGAATCGGACTTTGTTTGTGGTAATTGAAAAAGACGAAGAACAGGAAGGCATTTTTGAACGCTTTAAAGACCTTTTCAGGCAACCGCTTGTTGAAAAAAGAAAAGTCGAAGTTCCAAACGCTCTCCCTTATTACATTATTAATGCAAAAAGCTATCGCGGCGTTTGTCCTTGGGAAAAGGTTGAAGAAGCCGCCGGTGCGCTGCGTTCAAGAGTTCTTCTTCCGCCGGAAACAATTCTTCCCTCGGAAAGCCTTCTTCGTCCGTTTGAACCTAACGTATTTTTTGAACGCCTGCTTTTCAATACCGCCGCAGACGCAATCAAAAAAATGCGCCTTGATCCCTGCCGGGTCAGCGTAACCGTTTTTGACGAAAACGCATATCTTATAGACCTTGTTGAAAGGCTTGTTCCGCTCGCCTTTCAGCTTCGGATAATCACAAACTGCGGTGCGGCTTATGAACAGCTCGGTGCTTACCTTCTTGAACGGTTCGGAATTTCGCTTCTTGTTTCCGCACGGGCAGACAACAGCGTTCTTTCAAGCACGTTCATTATTTCCGCTTCGGGAAAAGCCGTGCCGCTGATTTTTCCCGGTATCCTTTTCACAAACCGAAAAGAAAAGCTTATGAACGCCGTTGTTATGAGCGGAAAAGGTTTTGACCTTCCGAAAAAGTACACCGAACTTCTTCCTAAAAATATTGGGCCGGCCGTCTTTGCCGGAGCGCTTTATGAGCTTTGCGGCGCAGACGAACTCGGTCAAATGAGATACAATAGCACTTTTGCGGTTTAGTAAATATTTTTTTGAAAAACGGGGAAATTCTGTTGACAAGAGCGAATATTGGGAATATAATATTCTTATCTCGATTAACAGGAGGTCAAAAACAGATGAAAAATCGCATTCAAAAAACACTTGCACTAATGCTGGTGCTTGTTATGACGCTTACGGCTCTTCCGTTTGCGGCGGTGACGGCAGCAGCAAAATCAGCTTCGGAACAGTCAGAAATAATTATCGGTGACGATGATTATTTTTATGAACTTGACGAACGCTGGAACGACTGGAATGAAGAAACCGACGAACCCATTTATATCACATATGCCAAAATTATCGGCACGTCGGAAGGTCTTTCCGGCGACGTTACCATTCCGTCAACCCTCGGCGGCTATCCGGTTGAGGAAATCTCAGGCGATGCATTTTCCGACAGAGTGAATATCACAAGCGTTGTTATTCCGGAAAGCGTAAGATCCATTGAGTACGGTTACTACGACGATAGTTACTACAACGCAGAAACCGAAGAAGACGGCCGCCAATACGGTGCCTTTTCTCGCTGTACTTCACTCAAAAGCGTTACATTTTTAGGTGAAGAAACAGAAATCGGAGGCTCTGCATTTTGTGGCTGCACGGCTCTTGAAAATGTAAATATTCCGAATAAAGCCGAAAGCATAAACAATAATGTTTTTGCAGGCTGCTCATCACTTGAAAGCATAGTTTTACCGGAAAGTATTTGTGAAATCTACTACAATGCTTTTGACAGCTGCTCATCTCTTAAAAACATTAACATTCCGAACAATGTCAGTTGTATAGGAGAGCGTGCATTTTCATACTGCACCTCGCTTGAAAGCATAGCATTGCCGGAAAAGCTCGAGTCAATCGGCAATAACGCATTTTACAATTGCCCGTCTCTTAAAAGCATTGTCATTCCGCAATTGACAACCGGTATCGGAAGCTACGCTTTCTACGGCTGTACTTCTCTTTCTGATATTTCTATACTTTCCGATAAAATCGAACATATAGATTGTTCCGCTTTTGAGGACACCGCATATTATAAAAACAGTTCAAATTGGGAAAACGATGTTCTTTATATCGGAAACTATCTCATCAAAGCAAAAGAAGATATTTCCGGTGATTACACGGTAAAAGACAGCACACTTCTTATTGCCGAGGAAGCTTTTGCATACTGCGATAGCCTCACCGGCGTAACTATGCCGGATAGCTTGCTCTATATCTGTGAAGACGCTTTTGAAGATTGCTACTACCTTTCCTCCGTAGAATTCGACAATAACTTAAAGTCAATCTATAGATGGGCTTTTGAAGGGTGTCGATCACTTTCAGAAATCACTATTCCTGAAAACGTAGCAAAAATCGGCGACGGTGCTTTTAGATATTGCACTGCGCTTTCAAAGCTTGAAATTAAAAACGGCGTTAAGAAAATCGGTTCGGAGGCTTTCTGGGACTGTTCTTCACTTGAAAGCGTATTCATTCCGGAAAGTGTAACAGAGATTTACGGTTCAACATTTGCTGTCTGTGAAAAGCTTAAAAGCATAAATGTCAGTGCAAACAATAAATATTATTGTTCCGAAAACGGTATTCTGTTTGCAAACGCCATGAATTATGACTGGGACGAAGACGATAATGAAATAATTACAGTTGCAAAAGAAAAAGCAGACTTATTGTGCTATCCGAAAGGCAAAACAGCAGCATCTTACAGTATTCCGAACAGCGTAGAATCCATTGACAGCTATGCATTTTACGGCAATGAAAGCCTTGAAAGCATTGACATTCCCGACACAGTCAATCTTGTAGGCTCTTATGCTTTTGAAGGCTGTTCAAGCCTCAAAAGCATCTCTGTTCCTGAAGGTGTATACAACATAGACGGCCATACTTTTTCAAACTGCACGTCACTCAAAGAGACTAATCTTCCCGGTACTGTTAGCTCTATCTCATACTATGCCTTCGGCGGTTGTACTTCTCTTGAAAGCATCAATATTCCCGACGGTGTATCGTATATCGGCTCAGACGCTTTTTCAGGCTGCTCCTCACTCAAAGCCATCAATATTCCGTCCAACATTGAAATAATCAACGACGGCACGTTCGAGGGTTGTTCATCACTTGAAAGCGTTGAAATCCCATACGGCGTAACCGAAATCGAATATGACGCATTCAACAATTGCACGTCCCTCAGCAGGGTTAATCTTCCGGCGACATTGGAAAGGGTTGAAAGCAGAGCTTTCTATAACTGCCCCGCCCTCAAAGAGGTAACAATTTATGCCGGTGTTGATGAAATAGAAAGCTATGCTTTCGGTTGCTATGAAAGTGAGCGTTGGGGCATGTCTCCCGTTCCCGGCTTCACAATCTACGGTTTCACAGGCACTGCGGCGGAAGAATACGCAGACGCATACGGCTTAAACTTTGTCAGCATTGACGGCTCACACGTTCATCTTTTCGGCGATTGGGAAGTTACAAAGGAAGCAACCGTTGTATCAACCGGCGAAGAAACACGCACCTGCCCCGACTGCGGCAAAACACAGACAAGAGAAATTGAAAAGCTTCCCTCAAACGAAGTATTCAACGAGGAAACCGGCATTTCGATTATCTATCCGCAAGACACATATGATCATTACGGCGAAGTTTCGGTAAGCGCTGAAGAAAAAACAAGCGGTGCTGCCCTTGACGCACTCAACGCAGAAAAGAACGGCAAAAAGACCCTCTTTGACATTTCAATGTATATTGACGGCGAAAAGCTCAATGCAGACGATATGGAAGGCAACCCCGTTTGGGTCAAAGTTCCCCTTCCGGAAGGCTACGACGCTTCAAAAACCAACGTATATTACGTTAACGACGAAGGTAAACTTGAAAAAATGAAGAGCTTTGTTGACGGCGATTATGTTTACTTTGAAGCGGCTCACTTCAGCGATTATGCAATTGTTGAGGAAACCGAGCCCTCCGTAAACTGCGATCATATCTGCCACAAAAAGGGCATTGCAAGATTCTTCTATAAGATTGCACGCATCTTCTGGAAGATGTTCAAAAAGAATCAAATCTGTAAATGTGGTGCTTATCATTATTAATCATTTGACAATATAGCAGCAACCCCCGCAGCGACAAACTGCGGGGGTTATGTTATGCGTTTGCTTTTTTAAGATAAACAAAAAAGGCACTTGCTTTTGCAAGTGCCCTAAATGGAGCGGATGACGGGGCTCGAACCCGCTACCTCCACCTTGGCAAGGTGGCGCTCTACCAGATGAGCTACATCCGCATATGTAACCGCCGACTATTAACGGTTACTTTGGTGCCTCCGGCCGGAATCGAACCAGCGACACGCGGATTTTCAGTCCGCTGCTCTACCAACTGAGCTACAGAGGCAAACAAAAAAATGGCGACCCGGAACGGGCTCGAACCGTCGACCTCTAGCGTGACAGGCTAGCGTTCTAACCAACTGAACTACCGGGCCATTTGGTGGGAACAACAGGGCTCGAACCTGTGACCCTCTGCTTGTAAGGCAGATGCTCTCCCAGCTGAGCTATGCTCCC
>CAKTEU010000049.1 GCA_934552855.1 uncultured Eubacteriales bacterium
GGCAACGGTCAACCTTAAAACACTATGAAAACGACGCTTCAAATTCGAAAAATCACGGGCGCATGCCTGTTAATAATAGTACTTTCCGTCCTTATGCTGCTTATCGGAACGAACGGCGCAGCGTTTGCCGTGACCGTCGATTCAGACGTTTATTCCGATTTGCTTCAAATGACGATCGACGGAAAGAAATTCGACGTCGCAGACTATCCGGCAGACGGCACCGGCGAAACGCGTATGCTTTCGTTTATCGAATACGGATACAGTTTCGACGACGCAGCGCGCGATAAATTCGCGCTTTTTGCGTATGTGTACAACCCGAAAAAGAACGTTGTCGCGGCAAGCGGACAAAACAAGATCCAACTTGCAAGCGCGTACGACAAAAGCGGAAACGCAACGGAATACACGAAATATCGCTTGCAACTCGTGTCTGCCAGCGCGGACGGCTTGTTTCTGAAATACAAAATCGCGGAAAGCGCGGAAATCGTAAAACGTCTGACCAACCGCGACGCACGACGTTACGACGTTTCTGGAATCGAACTTACGACGCGCGGCGACTACAACGCAACCGAATACGCAGTCGCAAAGACTCTGACGTTTTCGGGATATATGCCCGGATTCGGTGAAAACGCCGACGCGGAAAACTCTTTGAAATGCGCGGAAAAAGGTATGACCGAAACCGTCGCGCTGGAACTCAACCATACATATTATCGCACCGGACACTCTGATAAAGGCGCAAACCACTTCAACCAGATCAACACCGCTTATTTCTCTATCCCGGGAAAATACATGAACGACAACGTCGCCATAAAAGCAATTACTGCCGAATGGTGGGAATACGTCACGCAGTGGGCGCTTGTAACGTCGAATCTGGATTTTTATAACCTTGCGCGTCAATACACGGGGACGTGGCTCGGCGACACGTGTAATAAAAACATTCCTTTTTATGTTTATAACGGCGTTAAATATCAACATTTAGGCAGCGGATTAGCCAGCCGGGATACGTGGTATTACGATTGGAGTTTCAATCGCGGCAGAGACTATTTAAACGACAGCAACCCATTAGCGGTAGAAAGATATCTTTCAACCGAATGGGCGCCGATATTGCCGTACGTCTTTTATTCGCCTTCCGTATCAACAAATACGCTTCTGGATCTTATATATAAAGAACCTGCCGGAAAAGTAAATAAATCCGTCGTGTCTGACTGGATATACAACTATCGGAATGACACCGGACACGGTTATATCGATTGCAACGGACGTC
This sequence comes from uncultured Eubacteriales bacterium, assembly GCA_934552855.1. GTDB lineage: Bacteria > Bacillota > Clostridia > Oscillospirales > Acutalibacteraceae > UBA6857. The sequence continues at coordinate 1,262 of CAKTEU010000049.1, forward strand.
AGATATCTAATGACTTATTTATGGATCATATTGACGCTGATCGCGCCGCAAACGGTATTCAGCGCGGATATAACAAGAAAAAAATCGATTTCAACGACACTTTCGACGTTAAGAGTTTCGACAGCAATCATAAGGCAATCGAAAAACTATTCGCTTTTGGCTGGAAATATAAACTCGCCGAAACGTCCGAAAGTTATCAGAACGTACAGCCGATTTATTATCTTAAAAACACCGATTTCGACGGCAATATAGACGACGTCGCAAAGCGTCTTTTAATCGATAAAAACAGTCTTTATAATGTGAGAAGTTTTTATAATTCTGAAACCGCAAAAGGTAATACCGTCGTTTTATTCCGATTCGCAAATTCTGATTATCGGTCAATGCCTGCTTGCAGGAACGGGAACACCGAAGAAGGTAAAGAAGATTGCTACGTCGCAAGTCAGACCGTATTTATGGACTTCGACATTATCGAATTCGATTTCCAGAAAGGCGAAGAAATCTTCACCGTACCGGTTATTGCAAGTCCTATCGATATTATCAACGATTACGACAGCCCGGGCATTGGAATGAAAAAACTGCCGGGTTATGACCTTCTGATTTTCATCGTCGCGATCGTCTTGACGGTGATCTTCACGATTCTGCTTTTCGTCCTGTTTGAAAAACTTTTCGTCAAACAGTTTAACGGTGTCTGGGCAAAAATCGGAATGAGCGCGCTGTGTCTGATCATCGCGTTTGCAGTGTCTGCGGCTTGTATGTTCCTTTGCGCCAGCGCGGTTTACGGTGCGATATACAAAGTCGATTTCAACGCCGCCGCAAAAGCCTTCTGGAAGTACGTTATATCGAAAAAATGAACCACCGTCAACAGATAAATTTCAATAATCAATACTTTTCGGAGCAAGCGGCGTGGCTTGTTGATACGTTCCAGAAGTCGAACGTTATCGTTTTTGGCAAAAAAGGCAGCGGAAAGGACGTACTATTCGCAACCGTTATTCACCTGCGGGACGGATTGCATTACGCAAATATGCCGTATAACGCAAAAACGCTTGTCTTAAAGTCTTTACGCGCGCTGGGCGTCGGCGGAAACACCTATAAGGACATTGTTAACGGAACAATATCGAAATACCCGGATCCGTTTATCCCGGGCTTGCCAATATTTATTTCGGACGGCGCGGTTTACTTTGGCAGTCAGAATAATAGCGAAATCGATTCGACGTTTCCGGAAATTGCGATCTTTGAAGCGCTTTCGCGGCAACTCGGACAACACCAACTCCACGTCAATACGCAGGCGCTGGGACGCTTATATATAAAAATGCGTGAGCAGGCAAACGTGTTTATAAAATGCCTTGAAACACACGACTGCGGGCGATTCCTTGTCGTTGACACCATTTCGTACGACAAATATCCCAGCGCGGACGCCGGACTATCCCCGTATGAAGGCGACAAGAACTCGAAAGAAGCCCGGGACTTCGAAGCACGCTACGGCGAAGTGGAATATCGAAGTTTTTTCGTTAAGAAATCGTGGCTGAAATACGATACTTATTACTTTTCCCGTCTGTTTTTGGACGGCAATAAAATTTTAGGAGCAAATCAATGAAAAATCCAAAAGTGAATATAAACGTCGGCGCGAAGAATTACGTTTCTTTTACGCAGCGAATGAAAAACGCCGCGACGATCCGCAAAATGTGGAAGATCTTACGCGCTATGGACTGCGAAGCGTGCGGTTTTTCGTGTACGAACGGCTGCCAAATGATTCTGAATCAGATTCGGACGCTGGAACTCGAATCCGCCGGCGGAAAGTCTGAATTCGTGAACGGTCTGGACGTGTCCGAAAGTGCCGGGAACACCGTGCCGATCGACGTATATCTGGCAACTCTTCAAATGCTGGCGGACAAGCAGGACGCCGCGCCGGGAACACCGACGCCGGCGGCGCAGGAACCGCCGAAAAAGCCGAAATACAAGGACGCGCCGACGTCTGAATCGACGTCAGACGCGACGCCGTCCGACAAACCGCAAAATTCCCCGGTGAAAATTCCGGGCATAAAAGCGAAACAGGACGAAGAACGTCCCGGTTTTTTGGACGATTAAAAAAATGAAAGACGAATATAAAAGCGATTATAAACAAATATCCGCGATTCTTCCGAACGCGGAAGCGGACGCCGTCAAAACCCTTATCCGGGATAATAACTTGACAATACCGGACTTTATCCGGGGCGCGTATTATCTGCTTCTGAACGGCGATTTCGCGCGTGTGCCGGAAATTGCGGCACGCCTTAACAAATAGCATTACGAAAGGAAAAAAATATGAAATATAACGACAATATGACAAGGCTTGCGGACGATATCCGCAAGCGCAACCGCATTAAAAACAAACGTATCGAAGACGGGTTCACCATGTCAATTTATGACTGGATGTTGAAACTGGATCTGACGCAAAGCGAAATGCTTGTTTACGCTCTGATCTATCAGTTTTCACGCCCGGGCAGCGACACGACGTTCTTCGGAAGTCTGACGTTTATCCAAAATTCATTAAATAAAGACCGCAAAACGATAATTTCCGCGCTGAATACGCTGGAAAAGCGCGGACTGATCCGCAAGGCGGAAACCTTACGAATGACGAACGGCGTCGAACGCGCACGGTATGCCGTTGTGCTGCCGAAAATGCCCGTTTCGCGCTCTCATATCGTCGTAAACGGCTGGATGTTCCGTTGGGTTAACACGACGTCTGAATTGCTTATATATGCCGTTATATACTCATATTCACAACCGATCCCCGGCTGTGCAACGCGGTTGACGTGTAAAGCGTCTTACCTTGCGAAAGAAACAGGACTGTCCGAACGCACGCTGTCGCGTGTTTTGGAAGCGCTAAAAGACAATAACAAGATATTTATACATAGGGCGCCTACACCGCGTAAACGCGAATATACGGCGTTATATCCGCGCGAAGCGGTTGAATTATACAACGAAAGAAATAAAGATAAGGACGGTTTCCGCCCGGTAAATATAGCGTTTTAACGGGCATTTTATCGACAATTTCAAACAAATTTAAGGCAAGACAAGCGTCTTGCCATTTCGCTTTGGTCTCAACCGCGAAAAACTATGACAAAATTCCACTATCCGAGCAGACAAAATTCCCAAAACAGCAGACAAAATTCCACCACCATTAGATTTAGATTATGATAAAGAAGAAAAAAAGAAGTAACTACGTTACCCATAGTTAAGAGCGCGCACGTACTTATGCGCGCGTGGACGCGCGAAAAGGTGTCGCTTCGCTCCGAAAAATGTCTTTATACCACGCTCCGGCGCCGGAATCGCCCACGGCAACGTCCCCCGGACGACGCAGAAAGCCGAAAAGGAAAGGAAAGCCCGTACTGGTACAGCGATATTATTTTATTGAAGAAAAACGCGCCGAAGACGAAATGTCAAGGCGCGTATCTTCATAAAAATTTCGCCGCGCGAACGCCTTATAAAAAAAGCGTACCAGTACCGCGGCAAAATATGAAAAAACTTCAAAAATTTTGTGTCAAAATTGTGTCGCTTCCCTATTTTTATTGCTTTTTCTAACGTTTTGCGTCGTTCGGGACCATGAGGCCATGGGTTCAAATCCCGTCACTCCGACCAAAACCGCAAAATTTCGCAGATTTTGCGGTTTTTTTATGCTCTTTTTTTCTTGTGATAATCGTAAAAACCGGAAAATTGTGTCAAAAAATTGTGTCAGATATCGTCTTCCGTAACGTCGCGCCAATAGGCAGTCTGATAATCGTTTAATTTTTTTGCGTTACTTTTCAAAAATTCGTCCTGCGCTTTGAAATAAATATTTGCCGTCGTCTGATAATCGGCGTGCCCTACCCAGCGCTGGATCGCTTTGATATCGACGCCGTTTTCGCCGGAACGCGTGATAAACGACTTCCGGAGTTCCCGAAGACAATGATTCTGACTGTATTTTTTGAAATTTTTGGTGTACCAGTCTGCCGAGTGGGTGAAAAAATAACCGTTTTCGTCCGGCGTCATTTCCGAAATAATTGATTTAAGAATATCCGTAAACGGGATCGCCCGTTCCGCGTTTTCGGTTTTTGTACCGTGGACATATATCAGATTGTTTTCATAATCCAGACTTGCGACGTTAATCGTCAATAGTTCGGAACGTCTGACGCCCGAAAACAGATAAAACAAGTAATCGTTTTTGCATTCTTCGTTTTCTATGCTTTTGAAAAATGCTTTTTGCTCCGCAAGCGTCAGCGGCATTCCCGACACTTTTCGGTGCCGTGGCGATATCAGACCTTCTGCCGGATTCTTCGAAATGACGTCTTGTTGTTTCGCGACTCTGAACGCTGCGTTTAACATCTGATAGACGTCAACGCGGCTACGCGAATACGGACACGCCGTAATAATCATCTGTAAATCAATCGTCGTAACGTCTTTTAGCGGTTTATCCTTAAATCGTGCCTTGACGTGGTTTTTAATGTGATATTGATACATATCGGTCTTGTTGTACGGCGTCTTAAACGTTCGCCGCCAAAAATCAAGCCACGAATAAAGCGTCCATTTCGGTTCCGGCTCCCGGTTGGTTACGCCGTATTTCAAAAATTCGCTGATCTTCTTCTTGACTTCGTCGTCGGTTCGACCATAAATACAAGTCGTATGCCCGTTTTTTGTAATGCGCGCCCACCGACGACCGTCTGTCCTTTCGGTAATTCTGTAACCTTTGTAAACTGTCGATTTTTTATTCATTGTGTCATCTCCTTTCGAAGCGACACAATTTTGATTTAGTATTAAATTTTCAAGTTTCGCCGAAAGCCGTTCAAAATACTTTCGTTCCTTCTCTGTCATTATTTTTCCCTCCGTTACACTGTCTTATCGTAACGGATAAAATATGACAGAGGCTGTCGCTTTTTATGATAAGAATTCAAAACTTACTTCTGACGTTCGGTCAAAAAATCAACGTATTGATACGCAAGTTCCTTATTAAGTGGATCCAGACGACGAAGTTTATCAATAAGCGCCGATTCGTCTTTCGACAATTCGTTGCCGGAAACGATAACGACGCCATCTTCCGCTTCTCTTCCGATAAGATAATCTACCGTGCAGCCGAAGAAATCAGCAAGTTTCTGCAAATCTGCTATATTCGGCTCAATCGCTCCAAGTTCCCATTTGCTCACTTGACGCTGTGTCGAATTTATCTTTTTGCCTAATTCTGCCTGCGTAAGTTTTTTTTCAGTTCTTAACTCTTTTATTCTTTTCATATACAAGTGTCATTTCTGGCGTTCGGTCAAAAAATCAACGTATTGATACGCAAGTTCTTTATTCAACGGATCCAGGCGACGAAGTTTATCAATAAGCGCCGATTCGTCTTTGGACAATTCGTTCCCGGAAACGATAACTACACCGTCTTCTTCTTCGCGCTCGACAAGATAATCGATACTGACACCAAAGAAGTCCGCAAGTTTTTTTAGCGATTGAATATCGGGTTCTGATACACCAACTTCCCAGTTTGAATAGGTTGTATTTTTGATATTCAATTCATTTGCTACATCTTTTTGAAGAATATTTTTTTCTTTTCTCAACTCTTTTAATCGTTTCATATACAAATATCATTTCTGACGCTCCGAAAGAAAATCAACGTATTGATACGCAAGTTCCTTGTTTAAGGAATCTAGACCGCGCAGTTTAACAAACAACGCCTTTTCGTCTTTTGTCATCTCTTTTCCGAAAACGATAACAACACCGTCTTCTTCTTCGCGCCCTACAAGATAATCGATACTGACACCGAAGAAGTCCGCAAGGCGAATTAAATCGTCTATGCTCGGTTCTCTCTTTCCGCGCTCCCAGTCTGATATACACGTGATACTATGATTCACTGCGGAAGCAACGTCTTTTTGTAACAAATTCTTTTCTTTTCTCAACTCTTTTAATCGTTGCATATACAAATGTCATTTATGCCGTTCCGAAAGGAAATCAACGTATTGATACGCAAGTTCTTTATTCAAAGGATCCAAACAGCGCAGTTTATCAAGCAGTACCGATTCGTCTTTCGACACTTCATTACCGGAAACAATTACGACGCCATCTTCTTCTTCCCTTCCGATAAGATAATCAACAGTGCAACCGAAGAAGTCTGCAAGACGAATCAAATCGTCTATGCTTGGTTCCGTTATTTCTTTTTCCCAACTGCTTATACAGGAACAAGTGCATTGCATTTTTTCAGCAACGTCTTTTTGTAATAAGTTTTTTTCAACACGAATTTCTTTTAATTTCAACATTTTGTTATCCTCAGTCATTATTTTAATGATTTTTTAAGAAAATCACTTGACTATCATTGTTTTAATGATTTACAATCAAGTTAAAATCAACGTTTTAATGATTGAGGGACGAAAATGAGATATTTAGTTACTTTTTGCGGACGACGTTCCGAAATAATCAAGGCGCATGACGACGAAGAAGCGATCCAGATAGCGCAGGCGCTTGCCTTCGACGCCGGAATTGACGTTGACGTCGATTGCGTACAACGCCTTAAACCGATAAAGCGATATAACACGTATAACCCGGACGACGCACCGCGTTATGAGTACGTCTGACTTGCATTCTGGCATAATCACCTCCTTAAAAAAGTCCTTGCCCGGCGGACAGTCGCCGCCGGGGAACGGGACGCCCCCAACGACTATGATTAAAAAAATCTTGTATGATATCTTAACTTTTATTATCATTGCCGCCGTTCTGATCGCCCTTGCGTATCTTGCGATCGGCGGCGTATATGCCGCAATATCCGGACAGACGTTTGAGCAAAGCCTGTCCGCAATGTGGAACTGGATTGCTAAAAAATGAAAAGCGCAAGCATTGTCGTTGTTTTAATCCTGTTTGCGTGTCTGACGTTCTTTCCCGGCATAGTTAAGAAACCCGCACCCGCAAATATAGCATTCGCTGCCGTCGGCGACTCTGAAACAATCACTGCCACCGTCGAGCCGGAAGGCGCAAATCAATCCGTAACATGGAAACTCGAACCGGACAAATCCAAAATGACACAAACGCTGTCCGGCTGGGTAGATAAAAAACTGAAAGACGGCAACGTGTATATCGAAGTCACAGTGGTGTCTGAAAACTCTTGCGTCGTGACTGCAAAGCAGTATTTCAGATACGGCATAAAATACACAACCCATTGGATACTGACGGCAACGTCGGTTGAAAATTCAAATTATTTCGCAACGTGCGAAATCACTCTCGGATAAAAGGCGGTGATCATCGGACAAAACACCTTGTAACAACTCAAATCCACCTAAAAAAATTATAAAGGAGCAATCATGGCACAAAAAAAATCAACTAAACCCAAATCGGCAAAGCCTGCGGCGAAACCTTCGAAGCCGAATCAGACATCGAAGCCAAAGCCGGCAACGAAGCCGTCCGGCGGATTCACGCCGGTATCACAGACTATCAAAACAACGTATCAGAACTCAAACGGCGTCAGACGCACAGTTATTCAAACTACTTCTGCACCCGGCAAAAAATCAACTACAAAACAAGGAGCAAAGAAATGAGTAAAAAACAAAAAAACACAGGCGTAAAAGCGTTATGTTCTGTCCTGATCATACTTTTGATCGCCACAATCGGAATCGCGATTCCTTCCAAAGGTTTTACAGACTGGTCGAAATTCAAACACAATAAACCGCAAGTCGAACAACCAGACAAGCCCGGCGGCGGTGACAACATCGACGTCGAACAAATTGAAACGAACGGCGTCCTTCTGTCTATGGCAACGGCAACCGCCGACGACGGCACCGTGTCCAAAATTCTGACTGCGACCGTAACACCGGAAAACGCGGAAAACAAGACCGTTGACTGGTCTATTTACTGGGCTGACGACGCGCCCCTTAAAGATAAAGATATCAGCGAATATCTTACCCTTACCCCGACAGCGGACGGCGCTCTGACTGCGACGGTAACTTGTAAAAAATCGTTCCGTGGCAGCGTTGCATACATCAAAGTCACGACGCGCGTCGGCGGTTACGAAGCACTCTGTTCCGTAACGTTCACCGGTATTCCGTCACAACTTAACGTCAACACGACAGCCCTTAAAACCACGTCTGACGGACAGAAATATCTTATCGCCAACACGTCAAGTGGTTTTGCTGTCAACCTTGCAAACGTTTTCGGCGATATCGACGAAAGTTATTATGATAAAATCACCGTTACCGTCGAAGGCGTCGGCAGTTTTGTGGTTGGTAACAGATACGTAGATATGAACGGCGAATCTTGGGACGAAGCGACGCAAATTAAAACCGTTGATAGCCTTAAAGATAATTTCGTGGAAGTAAATTATCAAAATAAGAATATCACGATTCAGACTAAAAAAGTCATTGAAAACTATTATCGCGGCGTAACCGGCGGAAGTTCTGGCGGCAAATACACCGACCACTTCAAATCGTGGGTAAATGACGAAGTCGGATATTTCAAAATTACTGTATCTTGTGCAGAACTTAACCTTCAACAGGTCTTTTCCTTTCGAATTACGTCGTCAATAAACGGCGTAGGATTGAGTCAATCCAACATTACTTTCTAATCGGTCAATTCGGCATTGTTGCCGTTGACTCATAATTTTTTTCCTTTTATCAGACCGTCCGGGCGGCGCCGTAGCCGCCCCGGCAACGGTCAACCTTAAAACACTATGAAAACGACGCTTCAAATTCGAAAAATCACGGGCGCATGCCTGTTAATAAT
>CAKTEU010000050.1 GCA_934552855.1 uncultured Eubacteriales bacterium
AGAATTCGATTCTTCCGTAATCTGCGGGGAATGACGCAAAAATACTTGGGGCAGGTGGTCGGCTTCCCGGAAAAGACCGCCGACATCCGTATGGCGCAGTATGAGTCCGGCAGCAGAACGCCTAAGGCGGAGCTGACGGAGAGCCTTGCCGGTGCGCTGGGTGTCTCACCGCTGGCGCTGTCCGTGCCGGACATTGACAGCTATCTCGGCCTGATGCACACGCTGTTTACCTTGGAGGATCGCTACGGATTGACGGTGGAAACCGGCGAGAACGGCGTTTTTCTGCGTGTTGATCCCCGGAAGGGGAAGGACGCTGCCGAGCTATCCGAAATGCTCACTGCGTGGGCTGAGCAGGCGGAAAGGCTCCGCAATGGCGAAATCAACCGGGAGGACTACGACAAGTGGCGTTATAACTTCCCGAAATATGACGAAACCTCCGGCTATGTGCAAGTCCCGTCCCAGCAGCTCAGCGATGCGATGGTGGCGGCGTTCAAAGACCGGCTGAAAGATGATAAATAACCCAGAACGACAAAAAGCCCGTACCGATGTAGACCCATCGGTACGGGCTTAAAATATGGTTCTGTGCTTCGTCCAAGCCGCCGGAAATCATCTGTAACCCCGAAACCCTCGGAATTTCAGAATAATGGCACTTGGAAGAAGTGTTATCAAAGTGTTATCAAAACGGGTGGGCAAAACCGGAAAACTGTTGGTATGACTGGAGTTTTCGGCTTCCGTTTTGTTAAGAGGCAAACCCCATTTTAACCCAAAGGGCAAAACTCAATAACGCAAAATAACCTTGAGGAAACACTTCCCCAAGGTTATTTTTTTACGTAAAAGCTTTGTAATATAACGATTATTTGTGAATAAAATGCTGGTTTTATTCAGATTATTTCAATATTTCCGGAAGGTAAACTTTGCCTTTTACAGGATAAAGGGTGTTGCCCCGAAACAGTTTTTTATTCCCACTCGACTGTCGCGGGCGGTTTGCTCGTGATGTCGTACGCCACGCGGTTGATTCCTTTAACCTCGTTCGTGATGCGGTTTGAAGCTTTGGCGAGCAGTTCATACGGAATGTGTGCCCAATCGGCGGTCATGAAGTTGTCTGTTGTAACGGCACGAAGAACAACAAGTCTTTCATAAGTTCTGTGGTCGCCCATTACGCCGACGCTGCGAACATCTGTGATAACGGCAAAGAACTGCGAAAGCTTGTCGGCGTAGCCGCCTTTGTCCATCTCTTCACGGAAAATTGCGTCTGCGTGCTGAAGAATGTCAATCTTTTCCTTGGTGATTGCGCCTATAATGCGGATTCCGAGACCGGGGCCGGGGAACGGCTGTCTCCAGACAAGCTCTTTAGGTATACCGAGCTTCTCTCCGACACGGCGAACCTCATCTTTGAAAAGGCTCTTGAGCGGTTCAATAATTCCGGCAAATTTGATGTCGTCAGGCATTTTAACTTTGTTGTGATGGGTCTTGATTGTGTCTGCGTCACCCTTTCCGGATTCGATGCAGTCGGGGTAAATTGTTCCCTGTGCAAAGAAACCGTCGCCGGCATTCTTTTTGATTTCGCCCCAGAATACTTTGTAAAATTCCGTTCCGATAATCTTTCTCTTTTCTTCCGGGTCGGTAACGTCTTTAAGCTTTTCAAGGAAAACATCGCCGCAGTTTACTCTGACAAAGTTCATATCGAAAAGCTTTACAAACGTGCTTTCAACCTCGTCGCCTTCGTTGAGTCTCATAAGACCGTGGTCAACAAAAACGCAGGTGAGCTGCTTTCCTACCGCCTTTGAAATAAGTGCGGCGGTAACAGCGGAGTCAACGCCGCCGGAAAGACCGAGGATAACCTTTTTGTCACCGATTTCCTTGCGAAGCTCCTGAACGGTGGTGTCAATAAAGCTGTCCATTACCCAATCGCCTTTGCAATGGCAGATTTCATAAAGGAAGTTGTGAAGAATCTGCCGGCCGAATTCGCAGTGAGTAACTTCGGGGTGGAACTGAACCGCATAGATGTTCTTTTCGGTGTTCTGCATTGCGGCGCAGGGGCAGTCGTTCGTTTTTCCGATTACTTCGTAGCCGTTCGGTGCTTCGGAAATATAGTCGGTGTGACTCATCCAAACGGTGCTCTTTTCGTTGATACCTTTGAAAAGTGCATTCTCCGTTTTTGCCGTAAGCTCGATTTTTCCGTATTCGCTGATCGGTGCGGTTGCAACTTCACCCTTTTCCATGAATGCGATAAGCTGACAGCCGTAGCATATTCCGAGAACCGGAACGCCGAGACTCAAAATTTCCTCTGTGTAATGCGGCGATTTCGGATCATATACGCTGTTCGGGCCACCGGTGAAGATGATTCCTTTGTAGCCGCCTTCCTTGATTCTTTCAAGCGGCACGGTATACGGAAGAATTTCCGCATATACGCTTTCGTCTCTGACTCTTCGTGCGATAAGCTGATTGTACTGACCGCCGAAGTCAAGAACAAGAATTTTTTCGTTTGCCATTAAGCTGACCTCCGTAGGTTATCTTTTGATGATTTCTTCTCTCTTCGGACCGTTTGAAACGTATGAAATTTTTACGCCGATTTCTTCTTCGATGAAGTTGACATACTGCTGAGCTTCCTTCGGAAGCTTTGAAAATTCACGGATTCCTCTGATGTCGCATTTCCAACCGTCAAGAGTAACAAGGACGGGCTTTGCACGCTTGAGAAGGGGAGTGACGGGGAAGTCCTTTGTAACTTTTCCGTCGATTTCATAGCCTACGCAAAGACTGATTTTGTCAAGATACGAAAGGCAGTCGAGAGCGGTGAGAACAACCTCGGTTGCGCCTTGAACGGCACAGCCGTATCTCGTTGCAACGCAGTCAAACCAGCCCATTCTTCTCGGTCTTCCTGTGGTTGCGCCGAATTCGCCTGCATCGCCGCCGTGAATGCGCATCTCCTGAGCCTCGTCACCGAAAATTTCGCTGACAAATTCGCCTGCGCCGACTGCACTTGAGTATGCCTTTGTGATAACGGTGATATCCTTGATTTCATACGGCGGAATACCTGCGCCGACTGCACCGTAGCCTGCAAGAGTGGAGGAGGAAGTAACCATCGGATAAATTCCGAAGTCGGGATCTTTGAGTGAACCGAGCTGACCTTCAAGAAGAATTTTCTTTCCGTCCTTAACGGCTTCTCTGATGAGCTTGCCCGTGTCGCAAACATAAGGAGCGATCATTTCACGGTATTCTTCAAGTTTTTTAAGAACTTCGTCAACCGAAAGTTCCGGCTTGTGATAGATATCTTTGATGATGAGGTTCTTTACGGAAAGAATCTGATTAAGCTTTTCTTTGAGGTGTTCCTCGTCAAAAAGCTCGCAGATTTGGAAACCGATTTTTGCATATTTGTCAGAGAAGAACGGAGCAATACCGCTTTTTGTTGAACCGAATGCTTTTTCGGCAAGTCTTTCCTCTTCGTAGGTGTCAAGCAAAACGTGATACGGCATCATGATTTGGCATCTTTCGCTGACTTTGAGGTTGATTTCCGGAACTCCGCCGTCAAGGACGTGGCGAATTTCATCAATAAGCTTCGGAATATCAAGCGCAACACCGTTTGCAATTACATTTGTAATGTGCGGAAAGCAAACGCCGCTGGGAAGCTGATGAAGCGCGAATTTTCCGTAATCGTTGATGATCGTATGTCCGGCGTTGGCTCCGCCCTGAAAACGGATTACCATATCCGACTGAGCGGCAAACATATCGGTGACCTTTCCCTTACCTTCGTCGCCCCAGTTTGCACCGACAATTGCTCTAACCATAATTATTTACCTCCGTAAACATTCATATTTCGCCCTTTTCGGATTTTTCGTCCAAAAAGCTTTTTGCAGTCTATTATAATACAGCGGCAAAAAATAGTCAACTCTTAATACTGACGATTAAACCCTTTTAAGCGACGTGAAATATGGTTAATTTGTTTCATTTTTTGTTTTCTTCCTCTTCCTTTTTTCAATATGCTTTCAAAAAGCGAATTTTGTCGGATATTTCCGATGCGTTTTATAACAATACTAAAATCAAAAGATTAAAAATTGATTAAAAACAATCCATGTATATTGCAAAAATTTGGAAAACATGATTAAATGTTAACATATTATTAACAAACATCACTTTCAGGAGGAAAAAACAGTGATCAAGATAAAGTCTTTTAAATCTTTTATGAGCCTTCTCCTTTGCGCCGTTTTGCTTCTTATGAGCGCAATTCCCGCCTTTGCAAAAAGCGAAACAAAGTCTGATTATCCGTTCGTTTATGTCCACGGAATGTGCGGCTGGGGTGAAGATTCGCCGCAGGAAAGCGCAAGACCTTATTGGGGCACTCAGCCCGAAAACAACGTTATCACCTTCCTTCGCTCTCAAGGATACACCGTTTATAATCCCGCAGTCGGCGGCTACAGCAGTGCCTGGGACAGAGCTTGCGAGCTGTATGCCCAGCTTGCCGGAACGGTTGTTGATTACGGCGAGGCACACTCGAAAGAGTTCGGCCATGCAAGATTCGGAAGAGATTACTCAAAAAATCCGACAATGGGTAAACCGTGGGATCTTGAAAGCCCGCTGAATTTTGTCGGCCATTCTTTCGGCGGAGAAACAATTCGACTTTTGGCGTCGCTTCTTGCGTACGGCGACGAAACCGAGATGAACGCCGCAAAGGACAATTGCTCCGAGCTTTTCAATGGCGGCCACGAAAAGGGTATTCGCACCGTCGTAACCCTCTCTTCGCCGCACAACGGCTCAACGGTTTCAAACTATGTTTCGGATTTGAAACTTCCGGCCTTCCTTATGATTGCCTTTCTCCATGCGCAATGCGTCACGGGTAAATCAAAGAACGACCTCATGCTTGACCAATGGGGAATCAGCAAAGACCCGGCAACGGGCGAAAAAGCAAAGTTCAATCCCGGTGCCTGCCTGAAGCTTGCTCTTTCAAACGACCACTGCGGCTATGACCTCACCGTCCAGGGTGCGGAAAAGCTCAACAAGAAAATTAAAACGGTCAAGTCGGCCTATTATTTCTCATACAGTGCCTGCATCACACAGGACGCAAAGAACGATTACACAAAACTTAACCGTGATTACGACATTTTTACGCCGTTTTACATCTCTTCTCCCATGATCTCCGCTTCGGTCAATATGTTCATCGGCGGAAAATTCATTGACAAATCGTGGGGCGCAAACGACGGAATCGTTCCGCTCAAGAGTGCTCTTCATCCGGAAAACGAAGCGTTCGTTTATTACGACGAAACGAGGACGCTTATTCCCGGCGTTTGGAATGTTATGCCGACTCTTTACGGCGTTGACCATTACGATTTTTGCAATGCGGCGGACGAAAAGGCCTTCGGCTCATATCAGGGCTTTTTCGACTTCTATTCCCGCCTTTCCGCTCTCATTTGCGAGATTTGACAAACGTTTGAAGGCGAATAGATTTTTGACGGTTTTATAACGTTTTTCCGCAGGAAAGGACAGTGTTCCTTTTCTGCGGATTTTAATGCTTTCGGTTCGGCAACACATGACGTATATATTAGTAAATTATTAAATGTTCACATTCTATTAACAAATTTGATTTTGTGCTATGCTATATTAATTTACAGAGCTTAACGATAAAAATAAAAAAAGCAATCCTTAAAAACAGTGGAGGAACAGTCATGAAAAAGTTTTTATCCCTTCTTCTTTCGCTCATTCTTCTTTTTTCAATGACTTTGCCCGTTTTCGGTGCAGTAAATATGTTTGAAACAAAAAGTCAGATTCCCGTTGTTTTCATCTCCGGCGACGGAAACACAATCTACGACAAAAACGATCAGCCGCTTTCAAAGCTTTCAAAGCTTTTTAACAACAACGGCGGAAAGAGCGAAGACTCAATGGTTGCCGAAATCATCAAGTCGGCCGGAGTAATGTATAAGGAGTATCTTTTTGAAGGTCTTCTCAAAGATAATTGGGACCCGTTTTATAATGCCATTCAGAAAGAAATTTCCGAGATGTTTGGTGATATTCTTCTTGATAACAACGGCGAAGCCACAAACGGAACCCACATCAGTCAGTGGCATCAGGATCAGGTTGAGTATTCAAAAACTCACGACCGTAAAGGTGACAAGGGCTTTTATGACAGAGGCGATTACTTCTTCTGGTACGATTGGCGACTCGACCCGATGGAAATTGCGGATCAATTCAACGAGTTTATCAAAGCAATCAAAAAAACAACCGGCCACGAAAAGGTTTCAATAGTCTGCCGCTGTCTCGGAACAAACGTTGTTTGTGCCTATCTTACAAAATACGGAACGGACGATGTTTACGGCGTCGGCTTTGACGGAGCGGTTTGCATGGGTGCGGAACCGCTTAGCGAATCGCTCAGCGGAAAGTTCAAGGTTGACATGAGCTCAATCAAGCGAGTCATCATCGACGGAAATTACTACGGAACTTTCAGCCTTGATCCGCTTATTCTTGCCTGCGTTGAGCTTGTTGACAGAAGCGGTCTCGTTGACGGCTACGTTGCGCTCAAAAAAGCAACGCTTTATGAAAAGCTCGTCAAAGGCGTCACCTCGGCTCTCACGCTTTCAAGTGTCGTTTCATTCCCTTGCTACTGGGCAAGCGTTACCCCCGAGGATTTTGACACGGCAGTTGAATACGTTTTCGGTGAGGAAGGAAGCGAAAAGAGAACGCAGTACGCCGGCCTCATTGAAAAAATCACAAGATATAACGAACAGGTTAAAAAGAACATTCCGTCACTTCTTAAATCGCTCCCCGAAAAGGGCGTTAAAGTCGGCGTAATCGCAAAATACGGAACTCAGATGATTCCGACCAGCGAATCGGCAACGGTCATTGCAGACTCCTTCGTTTCAACCCATAGCTCGTCATTCGGCGCAACAACGGGAACGATTTATGAGCCGCTTTCGGACGAATATATTGCCGCTCAGACCGCAAAGGGACTCAGAAAATACATTTCGCCCGACAAACAGGTTGACGCTTCAACCTGCGTTCTTCGTGATTACACATGGTTCGTAAAGGGCGTGAAGCATTCCGAGTGGACTTATGCGGAGGATATGCTTCTTATGACGGTTGTTACAAGTGACAGGCAGCTTTCAATTGCTGATTTTGACGAAAGTCAGTTTATGGTCAAGCACCCGACCGACTGGTGGGCAATGACGGCAATGACTGAAGAAAACTGCCATACCGAAGCTTGGGCTGCCGATGCCGAAACCGATCATCCGTCAACGTTCGGCGCAAAAATCAAGCTTTTCTTCGGTGCACTTATCACATTTTTCAAAGAACTTGTAAGATTTGTCAAAGAAAAAGCTGAAATAACAACTGCTGCGGCAGAACAAAAATAATTTAATTAACTTAAAATGCTGTCGCAAATCATGAACACGATTTGCGACAGCATCATTTTTAACGGAAAAACTCTGTGTAGTAACGTTTATTTGTGAATAAAACTTTTATTTTATTCGGAGTGTTTAAACATTTCCGGACGGTGAATTTTGCCTTTTGCGGAATAAAGGGTATTGCGACGGAACCTGAAAAGATATTTATGTAATATTATCTTGATTTTGCTAAGTATTTACGATATAATAATATAAAGTAATTCAAAGGAGATGAATTGATGGAAGATATGGAGTTCGATTTTGATCTCGAGATCGGAAATTATAATGAAGAATCCATTAGGGAAACTGATGAAGCATTTGCCGAGTGTTTAAAAGAAGAACTGAATGACGGCAAAAAGCACATCAGTATTATTAATCCGAAGCGAAGATTAATTTCATTGTAGTTTTTGAGCAAAGGCTCACACATTGACAATCCCACATTGCTATGCATATTAATCTTACAAAAACATCTTTACTTTTTTTTTCAAGTATGTTATACTTGCCATAGAAAATTTAGCTCTTCTAATTAAAGAAGTGTTAAAAAAATTCACATATTTACTGTTGTTGTATTTACAAAGTTATTTATGTGTGATACAATACTATGCAAAGGCGATGAGTATATGAGTCGTATTCAAGACAATTTCAAACGAGGAACAACTGAGCTTCTTGTGCTTTATCTTCTTCAGCAAGAGGAAATGTACGGATATCAAATCGTTCAAACGCTTCAAAGAAAAAGCGGCGGACGTTATGTTCTTTTGGAAGGTTCGCTTTATCTTCTTCTTACAAAGATGGAAGAGACGGGTCTTATTTCCGGACGTACCGAACTTGTTGGAAAAAAGCGTATCAGAAGATATTACAAAATCAATCAGGAAGGCATTGATCGTTATAACTCGCTTATTAAAGATTACGATGAAGTATCTCGCGCCGTTGCATTGATTTTGGATCGCGAAAACTAAAGGGGTTTTAAAAATGGACTGTGAATCAAAAAAGTATATCAAGAGTATTGAAAAAGCACTTGTTGGAACAAATCAGCAAAAGCAGGAGTTCTTGAAGAATATTTCTTCTGCCGTTGATGAGTATTGTGAGGAAAACCCCAACGCTTCTTACAATGATATTTGTTTGCGCTTTGGCGAACCTGATGTTATTGCCAAAGAGCTCATATGCGATACCGACATCAATCAAATCAAGAAAAAGGTCGGTGTGAAAAAAATCGTTGCGGCAGCCATCACTATCATTGTTGTACTTTTGACGGTGCTGTTTGTAGCAGAGTACGTTGATTCGCATAACGAAGTACGTGGAAACAGTAGTGTTGCTGTATCTGATGAAAGTGAGGCTTCCGTAGCAAGTATAGAATAACGGAGGTTTGACTTTAATGAGAAAAGTAATTTCAACAATTTTAATTATTATGATGTTGCTTTCAATGGGTAGCATTATTGCTTTTGCTGACAGTGAGGTTGTTTCAACCGATTCTTCGGTTGAGTATTTTGATGACGGCTCTTACGTTGTTGTGACTCTTGACGTTGATGAAAGTGTTTCGGCGGCAAGAGCAACTAAGACAAAAAGCGGTGGAAAGAGTTATAAGTATTACTCAGCTAAAGATAAGTTGCTTTGGATTGTTACTGTTCACGGCACCTTTACATATACGGGTTCAAAAGCCACGTGCACCAAGGCAACAACTTCAAGCGAAGTATATGATAACGACTGGAAAGTTACAAGTGCAACTGCTTCAAAAAGCGGAAACAAAGCAATCGGCAATTTCACTGTAAAGAGATATCTTCTTGGTATTCCTACCGCAACAAAGGAAGTAAAAGATCTTACTCTCATCTGCAGTGCAAGCGGAGTCCTTTCCTGACACACCTGATAATTAATTAATTTAAGTTTAAAAATTCACACCAACCCTTCACTTAACTTGGCGGAGTCTGATGATTCAGGCTCCGCCAAGCTAATTATGTTAGTAAACAATATAGTATAGTTACTTACTGAGTTGTTTTTTTCGAGATGCAATTTTACTTAAAAATTACATACACATACCAATTCAAGATGTAGCGGAAGAAAATGAAATAAGGAACGCAATACAACATATAGTGTTCAAAATGGGCGAAGCATACCAACACACCCGGAGCGGTGTACAAAAGCGAAGAAAAAGGCAAAAAAAGGGTAAAAAAGTGTTGACAAAGAGAGAG
>CAKTEU010000051.1 GCA_934552855.1 uncultured Eubacteriales bacterium
GAATAATATAAAAACATATAGGCGCAGCCGATGGATTTTACGTCAGCTGCGCTTGGCTTTTTAGACAAAACAGAAAATCCTGTAAGCGTCTAATCGTCGAAGAATGTTAACCGTAAGCTAAAGTTCTAAAAATCAAAGAGTTCCTCAGCGTACCTACGGTGAAAGCACCTATATTTTTTTCAATTAAGCGTACCTTCGGTGCACGAAAAATGAAGGTGCTTCGCTAATGAAGTAACTCTGCAGATATATTGAAAATCATATTCTCGCAA
Organism: uncultured Eubacteriales bacterium; assembly: GCA_934552855.1. Classification (GTDB taxonomy): domain Bacteria; phylum Bacillota; class Clostridia; order Oscillospirales; family Acutalibacteraceae; genus UBA6857. The sequence continues at coordinate 270 of CAKTEU010000051.1, forward strand.
CATTTTCACCTCAATTCATTACCTAATACAAACAGTACAACGATGTAAAGCGCACAACGCTTCTCATGTTACAATAGATATAAATAGTAAGAGTAGTATAGGTTTTAATATTAATATGTACTAAAGAGGCAGCGTGCTGTTTTTTGTAACCGATAAAGAAAGGGTCAATTATGAATATCCGGGAAGTAATTACTCGCAGTGATTTAACGATTACAACGGCTCATACCGCTGAAACAACCGTAAAACGCACAAAACCCCGCCGCAGAATTGCTCTGCAGCGGGGTTTGTTTTTATATATGCCTGAACAGCCGAAAAGCCCTATTTCAAGCGGTTTTTGGGCATTTGGTGGAGATAAAGGGATTTGAACCCTCGACCTTTCGGATGCGAACCGAACGCTCTCCCACTGAGCTATATCCCCATAAACTCTTGAAAAGCTTACCACTTTTTTTATGATTTGTCAAGCACTAAAATAAACTTGGACAGGCCACCGAAATTGCCAACGGTGAATAAATCATAAAATTTCATCAACTCCGAACGCACCAAGCACGGTGTAAACGAAGGTAATCACCGCAGGTATTACCGTCAGCTAAATAACGGGGTTTTTAAAACGTACTTTAAGATTGATTTTCATAAATAATCGTTCCTTTCTGATAAAAGTTTCAAAGTTTGAAAAAATGGAATTTGTTAGTATAACACAGAGAAAGGAGTTTTTCAAGTGAAAAAAAGCGATTTTATTTTCTTCCTGTTGCCCATATTGATGATATTTTCAAGCAAAAGCAACAGTATACCGTTCCGTATTATCTGTGCCGCAGTTTCTTTACTGCTCACGATTGATATTATTAAAGCTTTAAGGAGTGCAAAACATGGAAACAGAGAAGCGTAAACCTCATACTTCCTCGGAAGTAAAACGCCGTTACAACCAAAAAACTTATGGAGCTGTCAGCGTTCAGCTTCCCAAAGACCTTGTTGCACGTTTCAAAGAAAAGTGCAAAGCCGAGGGAATTTCACAAGCACAGGTTGTGAAAAAAGCAATCGAAGCTTTTTTAGCCGAAGAATAAGCGTTTGGGGCTGTCGCATTTAGATGCAGAAAGCGTTTTCTTTACCCCGAAGCTGTATATAGATACTGCGAGCGGGTAAAAAAACGCTTAAAAGAGTAAAAATAATTCCTATTGGATTTAAAAATAAAGCTGTAATTCACGGTATACTTTCTTTTTGACGGCATCCGTAAATTATATTTTTAATTTTGACTTTTTACTCTTTGTTCTGCGCTAAATGCGACAGTCCCTTTTGCTTTAAAACGGTTCAAGAGCCTTAAAATAAGGTCTGTAAGTAGCCATGACAACCTTATTCATGCCATGTGTGCACCTTTACATTGATATGCTTTTCAATTTTGGTTATGGCATCGGAAACCGGACCGTTGCACCCTTGCTCTTTCTTTTTACAAGGACGAATTCGTAACCTTGGTTGATGTTGACCTTTCCGATTACCGCCGTAAAAACGAAATGCGAACCGTAAAGAAAAATTGCAGACTTCCGTCTTGGCTTTGCTATGAAGCCGAAAAAGCAAACATCAACTTTTCCGCCGTTTTGCAAGCTGCATTAAAACGCAAGCTTCATATTAACTGAATCCTTACTCTATCCCCACAGAGATGAGGTAGCCCTCACCTGCGGGGACTTTGTTTTGTGTGGAAACCTTCGCTCCGTTAAGGGCTTTTTCAACCGCAAAATCAACCTTCATCCGGTTCATCTGCTTTTCGTAATCGTCCTTTGCCGTCTGGTTCGCCGTTTGCAAAGCGGCAAGCTGTTGAGCAAGGCTTTCATTGTCACCGGCGCTGTTTTTAAAAGCTTCAAGCTGCTTTTCAAGGTCTCCCTTGCTGGCTTTGAGTGTCTTGTTATCTTCGCTTATTTCGTTATAGCGGTTTCGCGGAATATAATTTCCGGAAAGAGCCGTCATAACCTTAGCCGCAAGTTCCTCTGTCAGACCCATTTCAATGAGTGAGTCTTTTGTCATTTCTGTAATGTTCATGTTTATATCCGTCCTTTCAATCTTCGTTTTTAACGTGCAACGCCACGACTTTTGAATCTTGTTCTTTTACGCCTGCAATGCAAAAAAGGCGAATTTTTTGTATAAAAAAAGAGCCTTAATTTCTCAAAGCTCTTTAATTATTCAGTTTTCAGGCATAAAAATAGCACCGTACTTTCGCACAGTGCTTGAATTTATAACGCTAAAAGTCTCTTAACCGTCTCAGGGTCGCTTATTTCAAACACCCAACGGTCTGCGTTCAACTCCGCCGAATATACGCCATAAAGCGAAAACGGAACAAGAACGCCGTCTTTGTCCGGAAGAAGCATGGAAAGGTCAAATGCCTTAAGACCTTTGAGAACTTCGTCCGTCAAGCTGTCTTCCATTTCCGGGTCGGGGCAAACCGCAACCGAAAAATATGTGCATTTTCGCTTTATTGCGTTTGTGCCGAGGGTCGGTATAACTCTGCTGTTTTCGTATATTTCAACGCACACATCAGCCGAGCCGACCTTTATTCTCCTGTGGTGAGAAACGGCAAAAATCTCGCAGTCCTGCCCGTCTATGGATTTAATCAGTTTTGTTTGTGTCTGCATGGGTTTCATCTCCCGTTATTCGATATCATCGTGCCATTTACAGTGTAAGCACTTTTCCCGCTGTTCTTCGCTCCACTCAGTACCGGGCGGTAAAATAGTCGGTTTAGCTTCCCTGTCGGTCACAAGAACAATTTCAAGGCACGTCGTTCCGTCAACTTGGCGGTCTAATACAGGACAATAGACTGTTTTCATTTAAATACCTCCACAATCTTTTTGGTAAGTGGGTCAAAATCTTCTTTTGAAAAAGCAGTTTTAATCTTCTGTGTGTCAAGGTTAACATAAGCTGCGCCGTCAAGCGAATAGTAATTTTCGCTTATTCCGTCCCAGCGCTTGCGAGAAATCGAGCATTTCGCATTTTTGACATACTGTCTTGCCTCTTCAACCGTGCAACCGTGATTTTTTGCGTGTTCGTCATTAAATTCAAGATGGGCATAGTCAATCTTTCTTGGTGGAATGCGAATTGTTCCTTTGACACCTGTTGATTTTATTGCTTTATAAGCTTCAAAATCTTTCTTTGTCGCTTCCGGAACTCTTTGTTTGTAACTGTAGTGTTCCTTAATTCCGGCATACTTTTCCGGCTCAAAATACTTAATATTCTGGAAGTCCTCAAACTTTTTCGGAGCTTCTTTGCCGAGTGCCTTTTTGTATTTATCATATTGCTTTTGGTCTTCGCTCTTATTATAGTTCATTTTGCGAACAGTGTCAACCGTTCCCTCGCCGTATTTTTCGTCTTGTTTTTTCTTCCATTCCGTATATGTCATGTCGTTCGGAACGTCATACGCTTTTCCGGTCTTAACGTCCCTTGCAAAACGTGTGCTTATTCCTTTCATATCTTCGAAATAAGGAGCGGTGCAGCCTCTGCACCACGGGTGGAACGGCGGAACGGTCACACCGATTTTGTATTCGCTCTGCGGAAAATGCTTTCCGTCAAGCTCGCCGCAAACCGCACACGTTGAACCGTCAAGCGTTTCAACAATTTCAAATTCCTCAACGTCAAGTTCTTCGTATGCGTCCTTTTGCCCCATGGCAGAAATCGCCGCCGTTTCGGTCATAACAATGCGCCCGGCGTTTCGTTTGGAAGAGCCCGAATCGGAAAAGATAACACACTTAATCCGAATGAAAATGCCGAAAATTCTTTTTGGTTCGTCATTCAGCCGAAAATCAAATTAACAAACAGGCAAAACCCTATTCCGTATACCGTTGGAAGCAGGAACGAAAGAGCCGTCCATTTGAGGCTTTTTGTCTCCTTATAAATTGTCAGCACTGTTGTTGAGCACGGAAAATGCATCAGCGAAAAAAGAATGAAACATACGCCCGTAACCGCTGTCCAGCCGTTGCCCGAAAGCACTTCAAAGACCGATGCCGTATCCGCCGCACTCATCAAAACGCCCTGCGAAGTATAACACATCAGCGCAACGGGAAGAACAATTTCATTCGCCGGAAAGCCGAGCAAAAATGCAAGCAGAATAACGCCGTCAAGTCCGAGCAGTTTTCCCGGTGCGTCAAGGAACGACGAAATATATGAAACAATCGCCGCATTCCCGATTTTGATGTTTGCCAAAAGCCAGATTATAAGACCTATGGGTGCAGAAACGCACACCGCCCTTGAAAGAACAAACAGCGTTCGGTCAAAAACAGAACGGATAAGCACAGAACCGATTTTCGGAACACGATAAGGCGGCATTTCAAGCGTGAACGCAGAGCTTTCACCTTTAAGCACGGTTTTTGAAAGAAGGTATGAAGCCGAAAATGTTACAATCACGCTGAGCATTATTACAAGTGTCAGTATCACTGCGGCAAAAAACGGCTTTACCGCCGCCGAAAGCGAAGCGGAAAAAAACATTGAAATGATTGCAATAATCGTTGGAAAACGCCCGTTGCACGGCATGAACGAATTTGTCAAAATTGCAATGAGCCGTTCACGCTTTGAATCGATTATCCGGCATCCGACAACCCCGGCGGCATTGCAGCCGAGTCCCATGCACATACAAAGGCTTTGCTTTCCGCAGGCACTGCATTTTTTGAAACAGTGGTCAAGGTTGAACGCAACACGGGGAAGATAGCCGAAATCTTCAAGCAAAGTGAACAGCGGAAAGAAAATTGCCATCGGCGGAAGCATAACCGAAACAACCCACGCCATTGTTGTGTACACCCCGTCAACAAGCGGTTCGGTTATCCACCATTTTACATTCAAAGTTTCAAAAAGCGTTCTGAGCTTTTCGCCGAGCGAAAACAAAAAATGCGAAAGCAGCTCACTCGGATAATTCGCCGCATAAATTGTTATAAAAAGCACGAGTGCGAGCAAAAGAAGCATTACGGGTATTCCGGTTTTTGCGCCGGTGAACACCCTGTCAAGCTTTCGGTCAAAGGCATCGCTTCGCTCTTTTGAATCAACGCACAAATCAAAAATGCTTTTTGCCTTTGAAAGCAGTGAAAACGTCATACTGTCACAAAGTGAGGCATTTGTATGATACTGCTTTATAAGAAGTTTTTTTGCTTCTTCAAGGCTTTTACAAAGAGCAGTGTTATCCGATATTTTGCCCTCATGTTCTTCAAACACCTCTTTAAAATCTTCGTCACCGAAAAGAAGCCGGGTCTTTACAAAGCGTTTTCCGTTTTCACCAATGCCGTCAATGCTTTTAATTGCCGTTTCAACCGCCGTGTCATATGAGAAAGGAATTTCATATTCCTTTTTGCTTTTGCAAACTTCAAAAATTTTTTCCTTGAGTTCATCAAGACCCGTTTTGCTTTTTGCATCGGTCAAAACAACCGGAACGCCGAGCAGCTTTTCAAGTTTTTCTTTGCTTATTCTTATGTTCTTTTTTTTCGCCTCGTCTGCAAGATTAAGGCAGACAACGGCCTTGTTTGTTATTTCAAGCACCTGAAAAACAAGCGACAGACTCCTTTCAAGCGTTGTGCAATCGCAAACAATTACGGCTGCGTCAATCCTTTCAAAAAGAAGAAAGTCCCGTGCAACGGCTTCCTCCTTTGAATGAGGAAAAAGCGAATAAGTTCCGGGAAGGTCAACAAGCAAAAAATTCTCCCCGTTTTCACTGAATTCACCTGCCGCAGACGTTACCGTTTTTCCCGTCCAGTTGCCCGTGTGTTGGTGAAGCCCGGTCAGCGCATTGAAAACCGTGCTTTTGCCAACGTTGGGATTGCCCGCAAGCGCAATCACATTTTTTCCGCCGGAAAGAAAAATTGCTTTTTCTGCCGCATTTTTTCCGGTTGATGTTCCGGAAAGACCCATTAAAACCACCGCCTCAACACAGCTAAAACGCATATGCGCCATAGTTAAGTCAATATATGATTATTCCGTCGGCATCCTCATTGCGGATTGCAATGACGGCATCCTTGATAAGATACGCTTTGATATCGCCGAAAAAGCTTTTTTGAAGGCAGGCAATGCTTGTTCCGGGAACTATTCCCAACTCTAAAAATCGTCTGCGCATTGCACCTTCGGTCAAAACATTTTGAACAACGCTTTTTTCGCCTTGAAGAAGGGCTGAAAGTGATTTCATTTTTGCCTTCATTCCTCTCTTTTTTGCTCAGTATCATCATACGTCAAAAAAGCGAAAAGGTGAAAAAAACTTCGTGTTTCGGTTTTGTTTTTGCAATATGCAAAAGTAAAGCAAAGAGCAAAAAAACGCAAAAATTTCTTGACATAACTCGAAAAAAATAGTACGCTATTACTATACGGATTGCTTTCAAAAAAGCAGTTCGCCAAACTTCGCTTTTTGCGCGAAGTCAAAGGGAGGAAAAACAATGTCAATCATCTTAACCGACGAACAACAAGCCATTCTTGACGGCTCAAAAGGCGAAACAATGGCCAAGGTCATGAAGACCCTTGTTATGTTCGGCGAAGCGTTCGGAGCCGAAAAAATGGTTCCCGTAACTTCAAAGTACAATCATCTTGTAACCTCGTTCGGTCTCGGTGTTCTTCAGCCGGTTTATGACCTTATGAACACACTCATTGAAGCAGGCGTAAAAAGCGGTCAAAAGTTTTCGGCCGATCCCCGTCCGTGCGATCCGAACGTTCCGAAGAATATTCTTCAAAACCTCATTTTCAAAAAGTTCATGTATAACAAGCAGGATTTTTATGAAAACCAGCTTCAAAAGCTCGGCCTTATGGATAAGGACGCTTTTACCTGCACCTGCTATATGGACGAAGTAGGCAACAAGCCTAATATGGGCGATGTTCTCAGCTGGTCGGAATCTTCCGCCGTTGTTTATGCAAACTCCGTTCTCGGTGCACGCTGCAACCGCAACTCCGGAATCATGGATATCATGGGCTCAATCGTTGGCTATGTCCCCTATTTCGGACTTCTTACCGATGAAGGCCGAAAAGCCACATGGATCATTAAAATTGAAACCGAAAATAAGCCCGAAGCACAGCTTCTCGGTTCTGCAATCGGCATGAAGGTTATGGAGGACGTTCCGTTTGTCAAAGGGCTTGACAAATGGCTCGGCACGGAACTTACCGACGAAGCCTGCACATACCTCAAGGATTTCGGTGCGGCAACCGCATCAAACGGTGCAGTCGGCCTTTATCACATTGAAAACCTTACTCCGGAAGCAAAGCTTCTTGGCGAAAAGCTTCTTGCCGACAACGTTAAGGAATACGTCATTGACGACGCAGAGCTTGAAAGAGTTAAGAACAACTATCCGGTAATCTGGAAGGACAAAAACGCAAAGCCGAAGCTTTGCTTCATGGGCTGTCCGCATATGTCGCTTCAACAGCTTAAGGATTGGACCGACAAGGTTGAAGCTTCGCTCAAAAAGTACGGCAACCAAAAGGTCACCATTCCGACAGTATTCACCGCAGCACCCGGCGTTCTCAAAGAATTCAACAAAACAACCTATGCCGCAAGGCTCAGGGCAACCGGCGTTGTTACTTCTTACATCTGCCCGCTGATGTACATGAACAATCCCCTTTGCGCAAAAATGCCGGTAATCACGTCTTCAAACAAGCTTCGTACATACACAACGGCACGTTATTACACCGATGACGAAATTCTTGTTCAAATTACGAAGGGAGGAAACAAATAATGAAAGAATTTAAAGGAAGAGTTGTTACTCCCGGAACAGCAACAGCCACAGCCCTCGTTTCCCACGGCGGTTTCAACACCCTCGCTTCGTTCCAAAAATCGCTTCAGTTCGGTGACAAGGAAGCAAAGTGCGGCGACCAGAATAACCCGGATATTTATGGCAAGCCCCTTGCAGGCGTTGCCCTCTGCCTTCCGCAGACCATCGGTTCAACAACCGGCGGCCTTGTTCTTTACTGCGCCTGTGCAATGAAGCGTCAGCCGGCATGTATGCTTTTTGCAAACCACATCGACTCGCTTGCAGCCTCCGGTGCAGTTCTTGCAGAAGTTTGGATTGACGATGTTACAATGCCCGTAATCGACTGTCTCGGTGACGAGTTCCTTGACTATGTCAAAACCGGAATGAAAATCACCGTTAAAGAGGACGGAACGGTTATTGTTGACTGATTTCAATAACAGCTAAAAAAAGCCTGCCGCTTTCATTGCGACAGGCTTTTTAATTGCTTTGTTTACTTTTTTATGGCATCAAGCGTAAGAGCACAAACACCGGCAGGATCATATTCCATCATCATGTGGCCACCCTTTTGAACGGTGACAATCTTTGCGCCTTCGGGTGCAGCGTCAATGAGTGCATTAAGGTTTTTTCTGTTTGCAACCATATCATTCTTTGCGGTGACGATAACCGTCGGAATTTTCAGTTCGGAAAACGCTTCAAGGTCTGTTCCACGTGTGTGCGAAGCCATGATTGCCATTCCTGCGCCCGTGCCTTTGAACGCAAGCGGATCGGCAATTTTTGAAACGTCATAGCTTTTTGAATAGCACAAATCGGAAAAGCTGACCGCAACAAGCGGGCGGACAACATTCGGAAAATACTTTGTAAGTCCGATAATTGCGCCGAAAACATTTTGAACAATTTTGCTTTTCATAACAACGGATATCATACCGGTGGTTTCCATACTGGTTTGAGGAGCGAAAAGAACAAGACCTGTGATTTTTTTCGGGTGATCAATTGCAATATTTGCAGCAATTCCGCCGCCCATCGAATGACCGCCGATTATCCACTTTCCGCCAAGATTTTCGGCAAGTGAATAGATAAGATCTTCACGGCTCATAAGTGCGGTTTGAGAGGTTTCTCGGCTTGAATAACCGAAGTTCGGTATATCCGGCGTTACAACAAAATAGTTTTCTTTTGCATATTCCTTTGCAATTCCCTCAAGCGAAGCGGAAGAAAGCCCGAACCCATGAAGCAGCATAATTTGACCGCAGTTCAAAATCGGGTCGCCGTATGTTCTGTAATGAACAGTGTAATCACCGTTTTCAAAATATTCGCTGTTTTCAAACGGAACGGCGTCTCCGACTAAAGCAAAAGAGGAAAAAGAAACCAAAGAAAAAACCATTAACAAGGCGAGAACAAAGCTGAGCGTTTTTTTCATTGCGGTCAATCCTTTCATTTGAATTCCTATATAATTTTATCAAAGAAAAAGACAACTGTCAATCAAAAAAGAGAAAAAGGGACTGTCGCATTTAGCGCAGAACAAAGAGTAAAAAGTCAAAATTAAAAATATAATTTACGGATGCCGTCA
>CAKTEU010000052.1 GCA_934552855.1 uncultured Eubacteriales bacterium
TTTTTTTCCGTCACTTCGTTCCTCCCTCCTCGTTCGAGCCCCTCTTGCGTTTGAAAAAAGAAAGCAAGTCAAAAAAAAATAAAAGCTTCGGCTAAAAATAACCGAAGCTTTTATGGCGCGCCAAGAGGGACTCGAACCCCCGACCTTTTGGTTCGTAGCCAAACACTCTATCCAGCTGAGCTATTGGCGCATTTGTTTTTGCCAAAGTATACTATCACAAATCGGAACAAATGTCAAGCGTTTTTTTGCAAAACGGGCGAATTTCGTCAAAAAGTTTTTTCTTTCTCTTAACGCCTTCTTAAAAACGTCAGGCAGGCAAAAGGTATTTGAACTTTGCCGGCTGCTATCTTAAATATTATTACAATACAGTAATCACATATCTGGTTTACAAAATATTCACAAAGTTTTGTTATAATACATCAAAATGGCTTTTTATGCCTTGAAAAAAGCAATGGTTTTGTTGGTTGCTTGTATGTTTTTAATTTTTTTAAACGGGGAGGTTCGGTTTTGAAAAAGGTACTTTCTTATATAAAACCGATCAAAGGCACTGCCGTTATTTCAATGATTCTTGTTCTTTTGGCGCAGGGAATGACTCTTGCGCTTCCAATGCTTATGTCACAGATTATCAATGTCGGAATTCAAAATAAAGACCTTGATTACATAAAGAGTGTCGGTCTTGTTATGATTGCGGTTTCTGCCCTCGGTGTCGGAATTTCGGCCCTCAGCAGCTATTATTCAAGCAAAACCGCAACCTGTTACGGAAAAATTCTTCGTGAAAAAATCTTTCTCAAGGTTGAAACTCTTTCTCAAAGCGACATTGACCATATCGGAACGCCGTCGCTCATCACACGCTGCACAAGCGACGTTCAGGTTATGCAGGACTTTGTTTTGCAGCTTATACGCATCATTATCGCTTCGCCGATTATGCTCGTCGGCGGAACATTTATGGCGTTTTTCCTCAACGCAAAGCTTGCAATGATTATTTTCGGCATTATTCCGATTATTGCAATTCTTGCTTTTGCCGTTGTAAAACTTGTTATGCCGCTTTTCAAAAAGCGTCAAAAACTCACCGATGAGGTCAACCGTTATCTTCGTGAAAAACTGACGGGTATTCGTGTTATCCGTGCGTTCAACCGCACAGAGTATGAGGATGAAGTTTTTTCTGAAAAGAATCTTCGTCTTTCTGCCCTTGTGATGAAGTTTTCAAGGATTATGTCGGTCCTTCTTCCGGTTTGTATCATACTAATCATTGTTGCACTCGATTTTCTTATTTATATTGCAACAAAAAATATTGACGCAATGACCGATGTTTCAAAAATTCAAAGCTCTGTCGGCGACCTTCAGGCGTTTGTTATCTATATGATCATGATTGTTTTTTCGGTTTCGATGACGGCGGCAATGTTTGTGATTGTTCCTCGGGCAAACATCTCCGCAAAAAGAATCACCGAAGTTCTTGACCTTGAGGCAAAAATCAAAGATCCCGAAAATCCGAAAAGTACCGACCTCTCAAAAAAAGGAACGGTTGAATTTAAAAACGTCTCTTTCGGCTATGAGGATGCGGAAAACAATATTCTTTCAAACCTTTCTTTCACTGCCGAAAGCGGAAAAGTCACGGCAATCATCGGCGCAACGGGAAGCGGAAAAACAACGCTTGTTAACCTTATTCCCCGCTTTTATGATGTTACCGAAGGCGAAATTTTGTTTGACGGAGTGAACGTTAAGGAACTTCGCCAGCAAGACCTTCATTCAAGAATCGGTCTTGTTCCGCAAAAGAGTTTTCTTTTCAGCGGAAGCATCAGGGATAATCTCCTTTACGGAGACGAAAACGCAGACGAAGAACGCCTTGCCCTTGCGCTTGACGTTGCGCAGTGCAACGAATTTGTGAGTGCCCTTGCGGACGGAATTGAAAGCCCCGTCAGCCAGAACGCAACAAACTTTTCCGGCGGACAAAAGCAGCGTCTTTCAATTGCCCGTGCACTTGTCAAAAACGCAGAGGTTTATCTTTTTGACGACAGCTTTTCCGCCCTTGACTTTATGACCGACGCAAAGCTCAGAAAAGCACTTCGTGAAAAGCTTTCGGCAACGGTTATTATTGTTGCGCAAAGAGTCGGAACAATCCTTGACGCAGACAAAATCATTGTCCTTGACGAAGGAAAAATCGTTGGAGAAGGAAAGCACAAAGCGCTTCTTTCCTCCTGCTCGGTTTACCGTGAAATTGTTGAATCACAGCTTAGCGAGGAGGCTTTGGCATGAGTAAAGAAAAAACCTCCCTTAAAGAACGCAGACTTGCAAACAAAGAAAAATATGCCGAATACAGAGAAATTAAAAAAACCGAACAGCAAAAGCCGCAAAATACCATTAAAACGGCAAAAAAGCTTCTTGCACTTTTAAAGGGCAACAGACTTTGGGTTGCTTTTGTTATGGTTGTTACGGCAATTTCCGCCGTCCTCGGCGTAATCGGCCCGCAGTATCTCAAAAGCATAATCGACCTCATCAGCGAACAGGTTGAACGAAAGCTCACCGTCGGAAGCATCGACTTTTCCGCAATCGGCGGAATACTTCGCAATATTGCGGTGATTTTTGTTCTTTACGCTGTTTGCACATTCATCATCAATTATGTTATGGCACGGGTTACTCAGGACGTTATCACCGCCCTTCGTGACAAGGTTAACCGCAAAATTTCGCACCTTCCGCTCAGCTTTTTTGATTCGCACAACAAAGGCGACCTTCTTTCAAGAGTCACAAACGACATTGACAACATCAACAACACTTTTCAGCATAACTTTATTCAGATCGTGACATCGCTCGTCACATTTATCGGTGTACTTGCCGTAATGCTCAAAGAAAGCGTAATAATGTCGGTTGTCACAATTGTTCCGCTTCCGCTCGGCGGTCTTGTTGCGCTTGTGATTTTGAGATATTCAAGAATACGTTTTCGTGAGCAGTGGCGTGAAACCGGAAACATCAACGGCCACATTGAGGAGATGTTCACCGGTCATCAGATTGTCAAAGCTTTCGGACACGAAAAAAAGGCGATTGAAGAATTCACCGCAATCAATGAGGAACTTTATTCCGTCAGCCGAAAGGCACAGTTCCTTTCCGGCCTTATCAATCCGGTCATCGGTTTTGCAAAAAATATCGGTTATGTGTTTATTTGCGTAATTGCGGGATACTTTATTATTGACGGAAAAATGTCCCTCGGAACAATCACGGCTTTCATGGTCTATTCAAATATGTTCATGCAGCCGCTCGTTGACGTAAGCAACATTATCAATAACCTTCAGTCATCGCTTGCTTCGGCGGAACGTGTTTTTGAAATTATCGACAGCGACGAGGAAGTGCCCGATACCGTCAAAACCGAAATCAAGCGTGCAAAGGGCTTTGTTGATTTTGAAAATGTTTGCTTTTCTTATACCGACGACAAGCCGCTTATAGAAAACTTCAATCTTTCGGTCAAGCCCGGCCAGCTTATCGCAATCGTCGGTCCGACCGGCGCCGGAAAAACAACGCTCGTTAATCTTCTCATGCGCTTTTATGAAATCAAAAGCGGCAGCATTAAAATTGACGGAACGGATATCAGGGATATTTCAAGAGAAAATCTTCGGAATATCTTCGGAATGGTTCTTCAGGATACCTGGCTCAAAACCGGAACCATTCGTGAAAACATTATGTACGGCCACGAAAACGTGAGCGAAGAGGAATTTTTAAAAGCTGTTAAAGCGGCAAAGGTTGACCACTTTGTTTCAACGCTTTCTGACGGCTTTGACACCGTTCTTGACGAGGACGGCTCAAACCTTTCCGCCGGACAAAAGCAGCTTTTAACAATCGCAAGAGCAATTCTTGCCGACCCGCAAATTCTTATTCTTGACGAAGCAACATCTTCGGTTGACACCAGAACCGAAGTTCAAATTCAAACCGCAATGAATAATCTTATGGAAGGCAGAACGAATTTTGTAATTGCTCACCGCCTTTCAACAATCCGTGAAGCGGACAACATTCTTGTTATTGATGACGGAAAAATTGTTGAACACGGAACGCACGAAGAACTGCTTCAAAGGGGCGGCTTTTACGCTTCGATTTATAATTCGCAGTTTAGCGTTCAGCAAGCAAAGTAATCACTGATTAATCGGAGACAGCAAATGAAACTTATTACACTTGAAAACGGACTTCAGATTTTTCTTGAAAAAAAGGGCGACCTTCGTTCGGCAACGGTCGGCGTTTGGGTTGCTTCCGGCTCAAGGGGAGAAACAAAAGAAAACAACGGAATTTCTCATTTCATTGAGCATATCGTTTTCAAAGGCTCAAAAAAGCGAACCGCTTTTGAAATTGCCGAAGGCATGGATTGCCTCGGTGCAATGGTCAACGCTTACACAACAAAGGAGTACACCTTCTTTTATACCCGTGCGCTTGATTATCATATTGAAGAGGCGGCAGACATTCTTTTTGACATGGTTTGCAACCCTCGCCTTGACGAAAAGGATATCGAAACCGAAAAGGGCGTAATTCTTGAAGAAATTGCAATGTGCGAGGACGACCCGGCTGACGTTTGCTATGAAAAAAACGAAAGCGCGATTTTTGACGGCGACCCCCTCTCTTTTGAAATTCTCGGCACGCCCGAAACGGTGAAAAACGCAAAAAAGGAAACCTTTCTTTCCTACATGAAAAAGTTTTATGTTCCGGAACGTATTGTTGTCGGTGTGGGCGGAAACTTTGACGAAGAAAAAATGCTTTCAAAAATCAAAGAGTATTTTGAAAATAAAGAGAATACGCACAATCCGCTCAAAACAACGCCCGTGCCGTTCAAAAAATGCGTCACGCTTGAAAAACGCTCGTTTGAACAAACGCACCTTATGCTTTCTTTTCCGGGCATTGCGATTGACCATGAGGACCTTTTTCCTTTGCAGCTTTGTATGTTCATTCTCGGAACGGGCAGCTCCTCAAGGCTCAATCAGCGTATTCGTGAACAGCTTGGGCTTGTATACAGCGTTGACGCTTTTCTTGCACGCTATCTCGGCGGCGGATACATTGCCGTTTCAATGAGCCTTTCGCCGAAAGGGCAGAAAAAGGCACTTGAAGAAACGTGCAAAATTATCCGTGCCTTTCCGGAAAGCATTACGGAAAAAGAGCTTTCAACCGCAAAGGAAAAACTTATTTCAAGCCTCATCATGAGCCGTGAACAACCGCATTCAAAGGTTTCCTCAATGGGACAGAACCTTTTGATACTTTCAAAATTCATTGACGACGACGAAATCATCGAACGCATAAAAAACGTTACTCACGAAAAAATCAAAGATGCCGCAAAAAGATATCTTGACCTCAAAAAAGCATCTTTTGCCGCAGTCGGAAAAACAGAGAAAAAGGAATTTTATGAAAAAATAATCGAGGGATGAAAGCCCATTACGATAGGAGATATAAAAATGACACTCAAGGGAGTTAAAAAACTTGTTGTTAAGGTGGGCACGTCCACCCTTACATATGAAACGGGAAAAACAAATATCAGACGAATGATGAAGCTTTGCTCCGTTCTTGCCGATTTGCACAACGCCGGAATGGATGTTGTTCTTGTAACGTCCGGCGCAATCGGAGTCGGCGTGGGAAAGCTCGGCCTTTCAAAAAAACCTGCGGATATTCCCGGCAGACAGGCGGCCGCCTGCGTCGGTCAGTGCGAGCTGATGTTTATGTATGACAAATTTTTCAGCGAGTACGGTCAAAAGATAGGTCAGCTTCTTGTTACCAAAGACGACTTTGAAAACGAAACAAGAAGAGAAAACCTTTCAAACGCATTTCAAAAGCTTTTTGAATACGGTGCAATTCCCGTTGTTAACGAAAACGACAGCGTTGCAACCGAAGAAATCGTTTTCGGCGATAACGACAGCCTTTCCGCAATTGTTGCAAAGCTTATCGGTGCGGATGCGCTCATCATTCTTTCGGATATCGACGGCCTGTTCGATTCCAACCCGACGGAGAACCCGGACGCAAGACTTATTCCCGTTGTTGAAACCATAGATGAAAAAATCTTTTCAATCTGCGGTGCTGCCGGAACAAGCCGGGGAACCGGCGGAATGGTCACAAAGGTTCACGCCGCACAAATTGCAAGTGATTGCGGAATACCGACAGTTGTTATGAACGGCAGTGCGCCGCAGGATATTTACAAGCTTATTGACGGCAGACAGACCGGAACGCTGTTTTTGCCGAAAAAGGATTCTGCACACGGATAAAACGTTCCTAAAATCAAGAATGTAAAGCCTTGCACAAAAAATCCGTGAGCAGATAAAAGCAGAAACTTCATTTTTAGTATACTCTGATTTTAAACCATAACAGAGTGTGGTTTAAGGAAATAACGGATTGATGTTTTCTTATGGTGAGATAGAACATTCTGATGTGTAGCCGCATTAGAGGACGATAACGGAATT
>CAKTEU010000053.1 GCA_934552855.1 uncultured Eubacteriales bacterium
CTCCGTTTCTGGTTATTCGTCATTCCCATTTTAACGGATTTTTACCAAATATGCTCTACTTTTTTAGATTTTTTCTTTTCTTTTTTTGCAGGCTCTTATTTGGTTACCCCAACATTTATTATAGAGCCATTATGCACAGCAACCAAAAAGGCACCGCATTTTGACTTTGCGATGCCTTTTGACTTTTAGTCTTATAATCATTTAACCGTTACGGTGCATTTATAAACCTTTCCGGCGTGAGTAGCGGAAATTACCGCTGTTCCCTTTTTCTTTGCTTTGATAAGTCCCTTTTGGTTAACGGCAACAATTTTTGAATTGCTCGTTTTCCATGCGACTTTGCTCACCGCACCGGTGAGAGTCAAAGTTTTGTATTTTCCGACTTTGAGGCTGAGCTTTGTTGCGCTGAGCTTTTGGTCAAGAACATAAAGCGTGCAGGTGCGCTTTACGCCGTTTCTTGTTCCGGTAATTACAACTTTTCCCGGTGCAACGGCGGCAACAGTACCTTTTGCGTTGACCTTTGCAACCTTTTTGTTGCCCGTTTTCCATGTGACCGTTCCCGTTCCGCCGAAGTATTGAAGTCTGAACCATTCGCCGGCATAGACAACCTTTTTGGCTTCGCTGAGCTGCCTTTTTTTAACGGTAACTTTGCAGGAAAGCGTATGACCGCCGCTTGTTGCATAAATTGTTGCCGTGCCTTCCTTTTGCGGATAGATAACGCCGTTAACAACTTTTGCAACGGACGGATTGCCCGACTTCCATGTTACACCCTGCGAAGACTTGACGGTAAGTTTCGGCTTTGTTCCGTAATAAACGGTAAGTTCTTTTTGGCTGATTGTCGGAACAATGTTGAACTGTTCGGTAATCACCCCGGTGTAATAGCCGGTGAGCGTTGCGGTGATTGTTGCTTTTCCAACTTTTACATTGTTGCTGTATTCAAGGAAGTAGTCTTCGTCTTGGATAAGCGTTTTGCCTTTGTATGTAAGCTTAAAAGCGGGCTTAATTGCCGAACCGGTATATGCCTTGTCGGTAACATCGGGAAAATCAACTTCATCTGACGGAACGTTTGAAACATCAACCGTGAAAACGTCATAATTTCCGATATAAAGAAGTTCATCGGACGGATCCTGATTTTGTACATCTCCGTAATGATAAACGGTGATGATGGCAATTCCCGGCTCACGGGCAGTGAGAAGCCAGCCGCCCGATTCGCTTGTGCTTACGCCGACAACGGTCGGATCAGAGGACTCCACCGCCCAGATGTTGTATACGGTGTTGTCATATTCAATATCGGGTCCATCGTTATGGTCTTCATCGTCTTGATAAAAATCATAGTAATTTTCAAGCGAGTCAATAACAAGCTCGTCAAGCGAATAAGCAAAAAAATCCGTTTCACCAATAATATTATCATCAAAAAGATAATCTGACGTATCCATGTGTTCGTCATACGCTTTTGCAAAAAGAGGTTCGCCCAAAAACGCCCCACCGGAAGAAGCAATCAAAACAACTGCCGCAAAAACGGCAACAACTCTTTGAAAAATCTTATCCATCTTTACTGTCTCCTTTGTTATACTGAAACCATTATATCCCGGATAGTTAAATCCACTTAAAAATCAATTATGTTATATTTAGTTATATCATCAAATTGTTAAATTGTCAAGACAGAAACGAGACTATTTTTCAATAATCGAACCGAAAGCAAAACGCCAATTGCCAAAATCCCTTGATTTTTCAAGGTTTTTAGACTTTTGCTTTCATATTTTGACACAAAATATTTACATTTTTTAATTTTTGTTAATTGCCATAGAGTCAAAAAAACAACCGCCGGTGCAACACCGACGGTCGAAAAAATTTGTTTTGAATTATTCGGCGCAGTTTTTCTTGAGGGTTTCAAGTTCTTCCTTGAGTTCCTTCGGAAGCTTGTCGCCAAACTTTGCATAGAATTCTTCAATGCCTTCTGCGTCCTTAGCCCAAAGTGACTTATCAACGTCAAGGATTGACTTGAGCGAGTCGATTGAAACTTCACCTTCAAGACCTTCAAGGTTGATGTCTTCTGCATGGGGAAGATAGCCGATTGCGGTTTCTTCTGCGTCAACCTTGCCTTCGCATCTCTTGAGAATCCATTCAAGAACACGAAGGTTGTCGCCGAATCCCGGCCACATGAAGTGTCCTTCGTCGTCCTTACGGAACCAGTTAACGTTGAAGATTTTCGGAGCCTTGTCAGGATCGAGCGAAGCACCGATATCGATCCAATGCTGCCAGTAATCAGCCATATCATAACCGCAGAACGGAAGCATAGCCATCGGGTCACGGCGAACAACGCCTACTGCACCTGCAGCTGCTGCGGTGGTTTCCGAAGCCATGATTGAGCCGACGAATACACCGTGGTTCCAGTCTCTTGACTGATATACAAGCGGAGCAAGTTTTGCACGGCGGCCGCCGAATACAAATGCCGAAATGGGTACACCTTCCGGATTTTCAAATTCGCTTGAAAGGCAGGGGCAGTTCTTTGCCGGAGCAGTGAATCTTGAGTTTGGATGTGCGCCGGTGCGCTCGTCAACCTTTCCGTTCCAGGGCTTGCCTGTCCAGTCGATTGCGTTTTCGGGCGGATTCTTGTCAAGGCCTTCCCACCAAACGGTGTTGTTGTCAAGGTTAAGAGCAACGTTTGTGAAGATTGTGCCTTTCTTTGTTGAAAGAAGAGCGTTCGGGTTAGACTTCATGTTGGTACCCGGAGCAACGCCGAAGAAGCCGTTTTCGGGGTTGATTGCATAAAGTCTGCCGTCCTTGCCCTTACGAATCCAGGAAATATCGTCGCCTACGCACCAAACTTTATAGCCCTTCTTAGCATAAACTTCGGGCGGAATGAGCATTGCAAGGTTGGTCTTTCCGCAAGCCGAAGGGAATGCTGCGCAGATATATTTAACTTCGTGTTCCGGATTTTCAATTCCGAGAATGAGCATATGCTCTGCCTGCCAGCCTTCTTTGCGTCCCTGGTTGGAAGCGATACGAAGAGCGAAGCACTTTTTGCCGAGGAGAACGTTTCCGCCGTAACCGGAGTTAACGGAGATGATGGTGTTGTCCTGCGGGAACTGGCAGATATATCTCTTTTCAGCGTCGATGTCGCAGCGGCAATGAAGTCCGCGAACCCAGTCGTCGCTGTTTCCGAGAACGTCAAGAACGTTGAAGCCGACTCTTGTCATGATGCACATATTGAGAACAACATAGATTGAATCGGTAAGTTCGATTCCGGCCTTTGAGAACTTTGAACCGACGGGACCCATTGAATAAGGAATGATATAAGCGGTTCTGCCCTTATAGCTGTCCTTGGCTATATCATAAAGCATTTCATAAGCTTCTGTCGGATCCATCCAGTTGTTTGTGGGGCCTGCTTCTTCCTTTGTGGGAGCGCAGATGAAAGTTCTTGCTTCAACACGGGCAACGTCATTGACAGCGGTTCTGTGAAGATAGCAATCGGGAAGAAGTTCCTGATTGAGTTTAATCATTTCGCCGGTTGAGCAAGCTTCGGCACGGAGTGCTTCAATCTGCTCCTCACTTCCGTCGATCCAAACGATTTTGTCGGGATTGACAAGGTTAAGTTTGTCTTCAAGCCATGCAAGAACGGTAGGGTTCTTAGTCGGTGCATTTTTGAGCATTGTAATCTTTCCTTTCATATTTTGAAATATAAATTAAGTAGTAAGCGGAAAATCTAATGACTTTACCGCCGAAAATGCTCCTTGTTCTCCATACTACTCATGTTCCCCTGTATTATACTTTTTTTCTCCCGCTTTTTCAAGAGCAAAACGCACAAAAGACAAAATTTCTTTTGAAATCTCTTTTTTTGCCAAATTTGGTGTGGTTTTTATGTGGGTTTTGAGTGGAAATGATCTGAAAAAAATAAAGCTGCCATGTGACAGCTTCATTTTTTATATATCTCTGCTTTCAATAATATCTTTTGTTATTTTTAAAACAAGTTTTTTCTCTTTATCGGAACAAAGACCGAGTGTTGAAATAAGAGCCACATCTGTGCTGCTTTTTATATCCGTACTTCTTGATATAACGTTGTCAACAGACATTCCGGTCAATTCAACGATTTTAAAAAGTATTTCAACAGACGGCTTTCTGTGTCCGCTTTCCATATGCTTGACGTGAGTAGAAGAAACGTCCAATTTTTCGGCAAATTCCTCTTGAGACATACCGCACGCTATTCTCGCCGCCTTTATTGCCATTGCTAACTTTTCATAGACTTCCATACCCTATACGCTCCTTTGAAGATAGCATACGGCTAATTTTAGCTCTTGACAATTAGCTTAAAGTTACCAAGTAAGAAAGGGGAAGAATACTTTTGCATATTATACCGAAAGGTATGATATAAAAATCCGGCGGCATCTGTTTATATAAGGAGACAGTTAATAATGAAAAAAATGTCAAAAATGCTTTGCCTGTTGCTTGTTGTTTTCACTTTGTTCTCAACAACAGCAATTCTTTCTTCGGCAAGAACAAGCTACAACCTCAGAAGAAGCTACTCAAGCTATACCACTGTAAAACTCAGTAACCGCAGAAAATGTGCATATATCTATGTTCCCAATTCTGACAAAGTGTATGGTTCTAACAACTATCACTATGTAAAGCTTACAGACGGCAACGGAAGATATCTTTGGGAAGGCAGAATGGGTTCAAATTCCAATTACCAGAGGATGTATCTCGGCAACGACCACAGTTCTTACAGAATTTATGTAAGAAGTGCACACAATTCCGGTTCGGTTTCTGTAACATCAAAATCTAACGCCAGAGTATCATAACACACCCACAGTTCGCCGCCGGATTGTTCTTATGGGATATCTAATGAAAAAAACACTTACATTATTGTTTGTAATATCATTATCAATTTTTTTGATTTCATGCGAAAAAGCCGATGATTTGAATTCGGACGAATACGGCTTTAGCGCAGAAAAATACGTTCATTTGCCGGATTACGGCGATTTAAAAATACAGCCGTCCGATTATGCGGTTACCGATGAAGACATTGACCGATATATAAATGAGCAACAACCTTTATGATAACAAAACTCTCAACAATGCACTGAAAGACGGAAAAATCAAGCAGTATTTAACCCGGCAAATATCGGAAAAATATTTCTCCAAAAAATCTTCGTCCGAACTGATTAAAACAATACGGTACAAAATTCAAAGAGATCGTATATGGAATAAGTTTTATGAATATATAATCGAGTATGCTTATGCAGACTATTTTCCGAAACAAAAAGATGAATATTTGAAATTTAAAATGGATTATATTTCATCGATTGCAGAAGCAGAAAATATTTCACCGAAAGAGTATATTGAGAGCGAGTATAATATTTCGCTTTCAGAATATTGCGAATCGCAGACATATGCTTTTTTGGAAATCATGGTTATAAAAGCAATCGCAGACCGAGAGGGAGTTCAATGCGAAAGCAGTGATTACGAAGATAAGCTTACGGAAATTTCGCTTGACGAGGGAACAGATGAAGAGTCGATAAAAAAGTACTATTCAAAATATGACATTTATAACGAAATTTATATTGATTTACTAAAAGAATATATGCTTAAAAAATATGATTGATCCAAAGGGACTGTCGCATTTAGCGCAGAACAAAGAGTAAAAAGTCAAAATTAAAAATATAATTTACGGATGCCGTCAA
>CAKTEU010000054.1 GCA_934552855.1 uncultured Eubacteriales bacterium
ATATTCATTCGTTTCAAAAACGCATAATATCCGCTTCTTGATACTCCGAAGAATTTGCACATTGAGTTTATGCTGTATTTGTCTTTGTGCTTAAATATTACTTGATACTTAACCGATGGCTTCACTTCCTTTCTGTGAGCGAGAGAAAGTCCCGCATTAATTCATTCTCCATTTCCAGTAGCTTTATCTTTGAATCTTTACGAGCTATGATATATTTCAACTCGTTTTGTTTGTGTTTAAGAAGTATCGTTACATCCGATGAGACTCAAAGGAGTTCTCGGTCTGAAACGGTCTAATATTAACGGAGCGGCTACGGCTATTGAATTGCTGTATTGCAATCAAAACGGTTGATTTTTCCGCTTTTTACTCACTCAAAACCGTTGCTATATAAGGTTTTGCAGCAGTTTTTTAATCAAAAAAACTCAATTTAAGCCGAAAATAAGCTTCCAGTAATTACGAGGTCAAGCTTTTTTTAAGAATGACGGCAAAAAAAGAAACGCCCGAAACCCTTATAAATAAAGGCTTTGAGCGTTCTTGCGTTTGTGGAGCTGCTAACCAGATTTGAACTGGTGACCTCATCCTTACCAAGGATGCGCGCTACCGACTGCGCCATAGCAGCACTTTCAACACAGCTCTGCTATTATAACTTATTTAATCGCAAATGTCAACATTATTTGCGGAAAAAATTCGGTTTTTTTGAACTTTTTTTCGCTTGCGGTTCAAGCGGCGATGCTTTGTGCTTTCAACCAAACGACTGAGTGACGGGTATGAAAGAATACATAAAAGAAGAAATGCGGCGTTATACCCATAAAACGATTAAAAAGATGAAAAAATTGCCGACCGATCCTTTTTGGGTCAGCCGGCAAAGTTGTTATAATTGTTATTTGTTATTTTGCCGTTATCAGCCGAGAAGGCCCGCACCGCCGTTGATGAGAACAAAAAGCGGAGCAAAAACAAGGGCAACAATTGTCATAAGCTTGATAAGAATGTTGATTGACGGACCGGAAGTATCCTTGAACGGGTCGCCGACCGTGTCACCGACAACTGCCGCTTTATGCGCATCGCTACCTTTTCCGCCGTGATTTCCGCCTTCAATATACTTCTTTGCGTTGTCCCATGCACCGCCGGCGTTTGACATGAAAATGGCAACAAGAACGCCCGTTACAAGCGAACCGGCAAGAAGACCGCCGAGAGCATTTACGCCGAGAACGCAGCCGACAAGAATCGGTGCGAATATTGCAAGAAGACCGGGAACAACCATTTCACGAAGTGAAGCTTTTGTTGAAATTGCAACGCAGGTTTTGTAATCGGGCTTCGCTTTGCCTTCAAGGATACCCGGAATGGTTCTGAATTGGCGGCGAACTTCTTCAATCATCTGATATGCCGCTTTGCTGACCGATTCCATTGTAAATGCCGAGAAAACAAACGGAAGCATTCCGCCGATGAAAAGACCGATTACAACATTACTGTTGAGTATGTCAATTGAATTTATGCCGACCGCTTCTTTGTATGAGAAGAAAAGGGCAAGGGCGGTAAGAGCCGCCGAACCGATTGCAAAACCTTTTCCCATTGCGGCCGTTGTGTTGCCGACTGAGTCAAGCTTATCCGTGATGTCACGAACGGATTCGTCAAGGCCGCTCATTTCGGCAATACCGCCTGCGTTGTCGGCAATCGGGCCGTATGCGTCAACGGCAACGGTGATACCCGTTGTTGAAAGCATTCCGACCGCGGCAAGGGCAATTCCGTAAATTCCGCCGCCTTCGCCGCACTTGCTGCCGAAGAAGAAGGATATGAAAATTCCGATGCAGATGAAGATGATTGAAACAGCTGTTGATTGGAAACCGGTTGCAATGCCCGAAATGATGTTCGTTGCCGAACCGGTTTCAGACTGCTTTGCAATCTTTTTTACAAAGCGGTATGAGTCGGATGTATAAACTTCGGTGAAGAAACCTATCAGAACGCCGACAATAAGGCCGGCAACGATTGTGATTCCGTAATAAAGCGAGCCGAAGAAAACTTGGCTCAAAACGAGCGAACCGACAAGAACGATTCCGGAAGCGACATATGTTCCGGTTTTGAGTGCCTTTGCCGGGTTTTTGTCTCCGCGAACAAAGAATGTTCCGAGAATCGACGAAACAAGTCCGAGGGCAGCAATAATGAGGGGATAAACAGCACCGTAAGTGAGCTTGTCGGGCATTACATTTTTGCAGAAGATGAGACCGAGTGTGATTGCCGAAACAACGGCACCGCCGTAGCTTTCAAAAAGGTCTGCACCCATTCCTGCAACGTCGCCTACGTTGTCGCCTACGTTATCGGCAATAACCGCAGGGTTCCTCGGGTCGTCTTCGGGTATACCGGCTTCAACTTTGCCGACAAGGTCTGCACCGACATCCGCCGCCTTTGTATAAATTCCGCCGCCGACACGGGCGAAAAGGGCAATTGACGAAGCACCGAGACTGAATCCGAAAAGAATATTGTCATCTTTTGTGAGTATGTAGATTACCGAAATGCCGAGAAGGCCGAGCCCCGCAACGCAAAGACCCATTACCGAGCCGCCGGAGAATGCAACGGAAAGGGCTTTTGCCATTCCGCTTTCTTTTGCGGCGTTTGCGGTTCTGACGTTTGCAAGGGTTG
The DNA here is from genome assembly GCA_934552855.1 of uncultured Eubacteriales bacterium. Taxonomy (GTDB): domain Bacteria; phylum Bacillota; class Clostridia; order Oscillospirales; family Acutalibacteraceae; genus UBA6857. The sequence goes on from CAKTEU010000054.1 coordinate 2,635, forward strand.
CAACTCTCATTCCGAAGTAGCCGGCGGCAACGGAAAACAGTGCGCCGACAACAAAGCAGACCGCCTCAAGCCAGTTTTTGAGCAAAAGGCCGATTGCAAGGAAGATTACCGCAACAAAGACGACGATGATTTTGTACTCCGAAAAAAGAAACGCCGTTGCGCCTTCGTGAATTGAAGAAGCGATTTCTTTCATTTTGTCATTGCCTGCGGGCTGCTTTTTAACCTTGAGCGCAAGGAAGAGAGCGAACAGCAAACCGAGAGCACTGACAACCGGAACTGCATAGAGAAGTTTGTCCATTTTTAATAACTCCTTTTGCGGCATAGGACAAGCCGCATCAATATTTTCTCCATAGCTATTCTCTCCAAAATCACTTCACTATGAGACAACTTTAATATTATAACAGATTTTGGCAATTGTCAAGCCATATGACGAAACTCATCTTAAAATTTTGTTAAACTTTAACAAAAAATTTAAATTCGGTATGATTTATATGCCTAAAAATTGTTTTTAAGACCAATATTCGGAAAAACGGATACTTTTGACTTTGTTGATAAGGCTGCATCGGTCGGCTGTAAAGCGCTGGATTTATAACATGACGTGTTTTATACGTTTTTTGATGCGGTGGGTCAAAAATCTAAATATTTATACAATATAACATAAAAACGGCGAGTGAATATTCGCTCACTCGGGTGAGTCGCCGCTCATTGGTAAAACAGTTGCAACACGTCTTTTTTAGTGGATTTTTTTTGTCAGTTTTTATCGTTGACATAATTGCTGATTTTGTAATATAATTACTACTGTAATCATTTAAAGCGATAATAAATATTGAATGGCAAAAAATTGCCGGTAATTAAGGAGTGTTCAGCGTGAATTACATAGAAAGAGTTATTGACGAAGTTAAGAAAAAGAATGCAGGCGAACCGGAATTTATTCAAACCGTTACTGAAGTGCTCACTTCAATTGCTCCGTATGTTGAAAAGCATCCGGAATTTGAAAAAGCAGCTTTGCTTGAAAGAATGGTTGAACCGGAGAGAATCGTCTCTTTCCGTGTTACATGGGTTGACGACAGCGGAAAGGTTCAGGTCAACCGCGGATACAGAGTTCAGTTTAACGGAGCAATCGGACCTTATAAGGGCGGCCTTCGTTTTCATTCATCGGTATATCAGGGACTTCTCAAGTTCCTCGGCTTTGAACAGACGTTTAAAAACAGTCTTACGGGTCTTCCGATCGGCGGAGCAAAGGGCGGAAGCGATTTTGATCCCCACGGAAAAAGCGACGGAGAAATCATGCGTTTTTGCCAAAGCTTCATGACCGAGCTTTACAAACATATCGGACCGGAAATTGATGTTCCCGCCGGTGATATCGGTGTTGGCGAAAAGGAGATAGGTTACCTTTACGGCTGGTACAGACACGTTAAGGGTGTTTTTGAAAACGGTGTTCTCACAGGAAAAAGCATGTCTTACGGCGGTTCTTACATTCGTCCTGAAGCCACGGGTTACGGCGCAGTTTATTATACAATTGAAATGCTTAAGCATTTCGGCGACACCGTGAAAGGAAAAACGGTTGTTGTTTCGGGTTACGGCAACGTTTCATGGGGTGCAATCAAAAAACTCAACGAACTCGGCGCAAAGGTAATCACAATTTCGGGTTCGGACGGATATATTCTTGACGAGGATGGAATCAATACCGACGAAAAGATTGATTATCTTCTCAAAATCCGTGCTTGTTCAAACATTAAGCTTAAAGACTATGCCGAAAAATTCGGTGCAAAGTTCTTCCCGGGCGAAAAGCCGTGGGGCGTTAAAGCCGACATTGTGATGCCCTGTGCAACTCAGAACGAAGTCGGAATTGAAGAAGCAAAACAGATTGTTTCAAACGGCACTCAGTACTATGTTGAAGTTTCAAATATGCCGACAACGAACGAAGCTTTGGAATACCTCAAGAAGAACCTTAAAGCTGTTGCTCCGTCAAAGGCCGCAAACGCAGGCGGCGTTGCGGTTTCCGCTCTTGAAATGAGCCAAAACTCAATCCGCTATACATGGACCGCAGAAGAGGTTGACGCAAAGCTTTATGACATTATGAAAAACATTCACGATTCAAGCGCAAAAGCCGCAGAAGAAAACGGCCTTGGTTATGACCTTGTTGCCGGTGCAAACATTGCGGGCTTTGAAAAGGTTGCAAACGCAATGATGTTCCAGGGACTCATCTGATGAAAATATAAAAAACGGCTGACAAATGTCGGCCGTTTTTTGCGTCTTTCTGCACATAGCATTTTGAAAGTATATGCAGAAAGCTTTTGCTTTGACGTGTAAAATTATACTATAAGAGACCAGCTATGAAAAGTCAAGAGGAAATTAAGAATTAACAAGACGGGAAGGATCGAACAAAATATTGTGCTTTAA
>CAKTEU010000055.1 GCA_934552855.1 uncultured Eubacteriales bacterium
TTGACGGCATCCGTAAATTATATTTTTAATTTTGACTTTTTACTCTTTGTTCTGCGCTAAATGCGACAGTCCCTTTTAATCAGTTAAGTTTTCCGTAAAGCGAAACGCCCTGTGCGCCTGCGTCGGTCTTCGGTGCTCTTTGCGGAGCGTCTGACTTCGGTGCACCGTTGTTTCTTCTTTGGCCGCCGGAAGGCCGTCTGCCGCCTCTTTGGCCGCCTCTGCCTTTGTTATATCCGCCCTTTGACGGGTGGGTGGGCTTAACGCCCTCTTCAAGGCTGATTACAACTCTCCTTCCAAGGTCGGAACCTACGGAGTATGAGGTTACGCCCTCAATTTCCTGAATTGCCGTGTGAATAATGCGGCGTTCATACGGGTTCATCGGCTCAAAAGTAAAGTTTCTTCCGTATTTGAGAACTTTTTGGGCATTCTTCTTTGCAAGGGCACAAAGAGCGGTTTTCCTTTTTTCTCTGTAGTTGCCTACATTGACGGAAATTCTTGAATATTCGTTTTCGCTTTTGCTTTTTCCTGCAACAAGGCGGACAAGATACTGAATGGAATCAAGCGTTTCGCCTCTTCTTCCAATCACGATTCCGTAATCGTCGGCGCAGTCAAGTTCAAGCAAAATTTCATTTTCTTCAAGGAGATAAGCCTTAACGTCAACATTTTCAACGCCCATACCTTTGATGACTTTGACAAGGTATTCGGCGGCTTTTTTTGCGCCGGGCTTTGAATCAAGCGAGATCTCCTCTCGTTTTGCTTCGGCCGGTTCAGCCGATTCGGCCTTTTCGGCTTTCGGGGCTTTTGCGGGTTCGTTCACGGGCTTTTCCTTTGCGGGGCGTTCGGCCTTTTTTTGTGCTTTTTGAGCCGGAGCCTTCGGTGCTGCGGGAGCGGCAGATTTTGCGGCTTCCTTTTTCGCCGGGGCTTTCTTTTCAATCGGCTTAGAAGCTTCGTCCGGGGTTTCATAGAAAGCCCTTGCTTCTGCTTTCTTTCCGCCGAAAAGACCGAGAACCTTTTTTTGGGGCATCGTTATGATTTCAGAGTGAATGTCTGCGCCGGCGGGAGCGTTAAGTGCCGCCTTTGCGTTTTCGATTGCTTCTTCAATCGTTGCACCCTGGCCTTTTGCTTCGTGAATCATTGTTATCACCACCGTATCTGGGTTAAGTAATCATAGTTTAAAGAATAAGCGCAAACTTATTCAGCTTCCGTTTTTGAAGCGGAAGTCTTTGTTTTTTCATAGGCACGTCTTTCGATTGTTTCGTCAACCATAAGTCTTGCAATTGTTTTTCTGGGTGCATAAACTCTTCCGAGAATAAGCGTTTGGAAGAAAGCAAGAACGTTTGAAAGAATCCAGTACATACCCATTCCGGCCGGGAACTGGAAAGTGAACCAAAGCGACATGAGAGGCATTGAAAGCATCATGCAGCCCATCATCTGAGCATTTTCCATTGCGCCGGGGTTGCTTTTCTTTTGTCTGACCTGAGTCAGAACGCTCGTAAGCATTGACGTTGCGAAAGATAAAAGAGGTATAAGGAGTAAAACTTTCGCTTCGGTCGAAGCCGAGCCGAGATTTTTGAGGGTTGAAAACTGAGGAATTGCTCCGAGGTCGATGCCGAAAACGGTGAAGTCAAAATTCCTGATTTTTTCAATTGCTTCGGGATATTTTGCCGCCGTTGCGGGAATCTTTTTAAGAATTTCGTCAAGGTTTGCAATCGCAGCCGATTCGGCATAAGCAGCACTGTTGCCCGTGAGGCCGAGAGTGGTTTTTGCAACGGTTGCAAGCGTGTTGACAAGATCTTTCGGAATTTCAAGAACATATTTCAGCGGTTCTCTGACAACGCCGTAAAGACCCCAAAGAATCGGGAGCTGGAAAAGAAGCGGCATACAGCTGCTTGTCATTGCGTTATAGCCTTCACGCTGATAAAGCTCGTTGGTTTCTTCCTGAATTTTCTGGTTCTTTTCGGCCGGTGAGTAATCCTGATATTTTTCTCTGATTCTTTTGAGCTTCGGCTGAAGTCTGACTGTTTTTGCCGTGCTTTTCTGCTGATGAATCGTTGAAGGCAACAAAATCAAACGGAAAAACAAAGTAAAAATCAACAGAGCAAGACCGTAGTTATTGATGAACTGATAGAGAATCCTGAACAGGAAGCCGAAAATGGAGTATAGAAAATCGAACATTGGTTTTCCTCCGTAAAATTATTCCGTCTGACATTAAAGAGCCGAGCGTCCGATCACTTTTTACTTATCGCTTTTTCTTTTCTTTCACGGGCGGAACGGGATCGTAGCCGCCGGGAGAAAGCGGATTGCAGCGAAGAACACGCCAAAGCGCAAGCAAAAAGCCCTTGAAAGCACCGTGCGTTTCAATCGCTTCAATTGCATAGCACGAGCAGGTTGGGTAATAGCGGCACATGGGGGGAAGGTGGGGCGAAATATACTTTCGATAGAAGCGGATTACGGAAAGGAGAACTTTTTTCATTCTTCATCCTCCGTAATTTTGAGTTCATGAAACGCATCAAGCATTATACGTTCAATTTGAGTGCTTTTTTGAAATTTTGTTTTTGTCCTTGCAACAAAAACAATGTCCCAATTTCCTTTTATGCGGCCGGACTTCATTACTGACTGAAAAGCGGCTCTGATAATCCTACGGGAGCGGTTGCGTTCAACGGCATTGCCAATTTTTTTGCCTGTTGTTATTCCGATGCGGCAAATGCCCGCACGGTTTTTCATTGCATAAACAACCAGTGCAGGTTTTGCAAAGGACTTGCCCCGGTAATAAAGGCGTTGAAAGTCCTTGTTCAGATTTAACGTAACATAATTTTGCAAAAAAATCAAATCCCAACGCATTTTGCGCCAAAGGCGCTTTTAATCAATTGCCGTTTTTCGAGGGCAAAAGCCGTCGAATTTTTTCGGCGGCTGATTAGTAGGTGAGCTGCTTGCGGCCCTTTGCACGTCTGCGGGCAAGAACCTTGCGGCCGTTTCTTGTTGCCATTCTCTTTCTGAAGCCGTGCTCCATCTTTCTGTGGCGCTTTTTGGGCTGATAAGTCCTTTTCATTGAGATATACCTCCTTTTAATAATGATATCAACGGTCAAAGACCGTTATAAGCAATTGTTTCGGTAAAGCTTGTCTGTGAAAACAAAAAAGCAGACACCGACAGCTATACCTTGCATTTTGACATTATATATCAGAAAAGCCCTTTCTGTCAATGATTTTTGGGAAAGTTTTTTTGCTTTACACCTCCGAAAGGGGAATACTTTTGCTCTTTTTGTTCAAAAACGAAGAATAAACAACGTACTCTCTTTTCTGCGTCATTACAAATATTCCCTTAATTTGACAATTTGGGCAATATGTGTTAAAATGTTGCAAAAGGGAAAGCTTGAGCGGGTAAAATTGCCCAATCATTTGTTTTAAAGCCGAACGTTTTTTGCGTCGGCAGGGGTGTGAAAAATGAAAACTTTTTCTGATTTTCAAGAGACTACGCACGCTTCGATGCGTCGTGAAGATAAAATAAAACGATTTTTGACAAATAAAATTCTGCTTTCGGCGTTTGCAATTGTTGTTGCTTTGATTGCGGGTGTGTCTGTTATCACGCTCATCAGTGAAAACAAAAGCAGCGAACCGACCGATGTTGAGCCGTTATCGCTTGCCGCTGTTCAAAAAGTTGACAGCAGTGCTCCGAAAGAGCTTAAAGCGAATTTTCTTCTTGCCGTATGCAGCGAGGAGAAACGGACGGTGAGCCTTCTTGCTTATCTCACGGCCGACAGCGAAAAAGGAAACTTTGAAATGTCATATATCCCGGCATCGCAGTGTTGTGAAGTCGGCTCAACCGAAGGCAGCATTGAAGAGCATTTCAAGCATTCCGGTTCAGACGGATTGATTTGGGCTGTTCGTGCTTGTACCGGCGGTGCGGTTGACCGATATGTAATTGTTGATGAAAAAAATATTATTGATATTTTTAAGGTTTTCGGTGAACAGGTTATCACCGTACCCCATGAGGTTCGACACGCATATAAGGGTATCAGCTTTATTATAAACGAAGGTGAACAAAAGCTTTCTCCCGATAATCTTGCAAAGTATTTTTCTTATCTTTGTGACTATCCGGCCGAAGAAAAGGAAAGCATAACCGGATTGATTTCGCAGCTTCTTGCACTTTCAATGGGCAACGGGAACACCGAGGAACTTGACAAAAAATATAATAACCTTGTTAATTTTCTCAAAACCGACATTTCGGCAATGGATATTGCGTCCTACGGTCCGTTGATTTCATCGTTTGTCAGATGATCTTTAATCATATATAATGTATAGCAGATCCGCTTGGCTTAAAGCGTGATCTGCATTTTTTTGGAAAACTTTGAAAAAAGTGTTGACAAACACTGAAAGCTGTGATAAAATAGCAAAGCTGTCTTCGAGAGAAGGAAGCAAAACACCTAAAGACCTATCACGAAAAACTTTTGAAAAAAGTTTAAAAACCCCTTGACAAGAGGGAGCGGAATGTGATAGAATAGACGAGCTGTTTCAGAGAGTGAGACAGCGAATTGAACCTTGAAAATTAAACAACGATGAAAAGGAACCCGAGATTTTTC
>CAKTEU010000056.1 GCA_934552855.1 uncultured Eubacteriales bacterium
TACAAAATTGATTTTTCAAAGAAATCAATCAGCGTATCCATAACTCCATGCGATGCTTGAATGGTCGCAATCATAAATTCATCTGTATCAATGTCGGTCAAGTCAAGCGTATAGCCAAGGTGCTGGATCCATTGCTTGAAAAATATCCGTTGTGTTCTTCCGTTTCCCTCTCTAAAAGGGTGGAGCATGTTTACCGTGCTGTAAAAATCGGCAACTTTCACAGCAAGCTCATGCTTTGAAAGTCCAATCGCTGAAAACCCGGATAAATGTTCAAAGCAGGCAGCGGCACATACAGCTATCTCAGCCGCAGGGACAAAGGATGTTCCTTTCTTCGAGACATCTACCTTTCGTATTTCTCCGGCCCAATCATACAGGTCACAAAACAGATAGCGATGTATCTGCTTGTAGTGCTCAAAATCATAACCTCCGCTGACCGGATGCTGGTCGAGGAAGCTTGCTTTTGCCAATACTATCGACGCCTCTGCCTTTGCAAGCATTGATTCATCGCAGATATCAAGTCTGTTGATTAGGCAAGTTGTTCCGGGATAGCAGTCATCAGTTATGGACGTAATACTATATGCCATATCACTGCCTCTTCACGCTAGACTTCACATAGTCAAGATATTGATCCATTGTGATTTTCCCGGAAAGCAGCATACGGCACATCTCTTTGCAATCGTCCGAGACCTGAAACCCCTCCATGTGCAGAGATACTTCCGCCGTGCGAATAGATTGTTCAATAGACTGCCGCATTAGTGTGCCTCCATTTCATACCGCTTTTGATGTAAGTATACCACAAACCACGGGCAATGGCAAATCGCGCATGGGTGCTCAAAATTTGCGTCGGTATAAACAAAGAAGAAATGCTTTATGATTATACCTGCCCCAGTGCAAATAAGCCAAGAATGCTGAAAGCGCTAAATGTTCAATTACGGCTCAATCATCGTACCACTCATCCCATGCTTCGTCCTCATCCTCATACCAATCCCGATTTTCTTCCCAGAGGTCTTCAGGGCTATCATATTCATCCCGGATACTTCCGGAATAACCACTGCCGTCACCGTAATTGAATGTTCGCCCTTTATTGTCAGATATAGTTGGGTCATAATAGCTGAACGAGTACAGCATAAACTCACTGTCACCTTTATGCTTAAAGCATGTTCCGGCAGCAAGAATTTTTCCGTCACTTCCATACCACCATATTGAAATAGATCGTCGCTCTTCAACTATACGGTCGTAATCTCGGCATTTTTCTTCCTTGTCGGGTTCGCCAAGAGACGTGTACTTTAAGCCGCTCATGGGCATGCCTTCTACGGGCAGTTTTCCGGAATACTGGTCTTTCAGACTTTGCTCACGCTTTGCAGCATTCTCGGCTTCGATTCGCTGCCTCTCAGCCTCCATAGCGGCATCTTGTTCCACTTTATATTCCTTAACGCGAGTTTCCAGCGCGTCAACATCCTGCTGCCAGTCCGTGTCATACTGCAGCGTGATGTTTGAAAGTTCATCCTGACCGCCTACGTAGTCCGTCCTGTCTTTGTACATATCGGCGTATTTGCAGTAGACAGACAGCGAAGCAGCATCCTGATAGCCGGAAAGCGCAGAGAAGTCCTGCTCGGCAGAGACGTAGTTGCCATTTGACAGCTCTTGCAGAGCGGCATCATAGGCTGCTGCTCTCCGTTTGTTGTGGTTCGAGACAGAAATAGAGATACCCGCAATCACAGCTATCGCCAGAACCGCCGCTATGAACTTCCCAAACGGGAACGGCTTCTTTGACAGTGCGGGTTTCTCTTCATCTTTTTCTGAAACAACGGCTTCGGTAACTTGAGGTTCTGTTTTCGGTTCTTCTGGCTTTGTTTCTGGCGCGGAAATCGCGGGGATTTCTACACTTTCAGCCTTTTTCTTGGGCTGCTCCACGCGCTTCTGGGGCTTCGGCACAGCAACTTCGATGGTCGGCGTGGCTACCGGAGCATCTATCGTGCGGATGACGGTCTTTGTCTGCTCAGGAGGCCAAGGCGCAACCATGCGCGTACAGTCCATGACAGCTTTGACCTGTCCCTGCCGCAGTGCATCGTCTTTTCCAAACGGAAGCTCGACCCAATCTCCGACCTTAAGCGGCAAGCCGCCGGTCATGTACGCATACGGGCGCTGTGTTCCCTGAACCCAAACCGAGCAATAGTGATACACAGTTCCGTCATCGGGTTTCGTGTCTACAATAAGCTTGCCAGCTGCATAAGACCGCAGCGCTGCGTTGGTAAAATACGGCTCGGCTGTGAACGCCCGCCTGAACTGCTTTTTCCGGTTTTCTTCAAGGTTGGGATTTTCTAATGCGAGTTGAAGAAGATGCTGACACAACTTTTTCTGTCCGCTTGAACGGCAAACACCCATAATAGTAAACTGCAATCTGCCAATGGATGCGCTCTGAAAAAGCTGAGACACAAATCGCTCATCATCAAGCGCGATCAAAAGCGGGCGCACTTGATCAGTAGTTGGAGAACTCAACCAATCCCAGTCAGAAAGCAATTTCCCGGCTGTTTTAGGGTCAGTTTTTAGGGATGGCTCTGCAATGTCAAGAAGCCGCCGCCACATCTCGATGCCCTTTGCCGTGTTGACTAAAAATACATCATCCAGAATGTACTTCCACGACGAATCACTGACATCCCCAGCAGTCTCATGTGGGACTTCCTCCGGATATTCCACCAGCAAAATCTCGCGGCAAATATCCTCGTAATCTGGAAACTTGCCCTGCGTCAAGAGCCGCTTTGCGCGTTCTATGTCCGGATGCAGCAGCACTTTGTTCTGCCAGTGCGTGTTATAGGCTTCTTCCAGCGCATTTTGATGATCCTGCGCTTCGCCCATTTCCTCATCCTTTTTCCCGCCGAAGTAGGCATAGGCAGAAGACAATTCGGAGAAAAGCTCAAACAAACCGTTCGGATCAACTTGGTTATAGTAGTCCTCCACCGGACGCGCGGAAATCAGTTCCGTCCAGAAGCTGCCGCATTCGTTTTCGGATAGGGCTGCTTCTTCGCGGAACAGAACACCGCGTTTTGCATTACGCATGATCTCTTCCACGCTTTCGCCCAGATTCAGGTCAGTGGTCGTAGTCAGGAAAGCCCTCAGTTCCTCTGCCTTCTTCTCGTCCAGCAAAGCTCCCGCGTGCTGGATACCGGCTGAGATGTGATGCAGCAGCACTTTTCCGAGAAGCCGTGGGAGATGGGAATTATTGAGTGTAAGCTGATCCAGCGTCTTTTTCAAATCGTTCCATGTTTCATTCAGGTCGAGATGGTAGACTAATGAAAGCGTCAACGTGATCTGTGCTGTATTTGGGGATTCTTCCGCTGGCGTTCTTTGCAGACTTTCAAAGTCTACGCACCAGCCAAAGTCTCCGCACCAGCCGCATTCCCAAGAGTCCCCACATATCTCAACAGTGCTTCCGCACCACGGACACTCCATATTGCTCTCACCCCTTTTTATCGGAATTACTCAACGCCCAATGCCTTATATACTGCGTCCTCTGCACTCTGATAGAACACAAGATTGAAGCAGCCGATCAAATCTGCCGGGACAAGCCCAAGATCAGCCGCCGATGTAATCGGCAGCAGCACCCTCTTTGCGCCACTATCGAGACAGACCTGAAGCGCATTTGCAAGCTCGTCCACTTTGAGCATGGTTCCCGCAATGCTGATTTCGCCCAGCACTGCCAGACTGCTAAGAGTCGGCTTTCCGAGCGCAACCGAGCAAAGCGCAATCAGCGTGGGAAGCGCAAGTTTCTCGGTCATGCCGATGCCCTGCAAATCCTGATAGTTGATGATGTAGTCCTTCGTTGTCGTGCTGATCGCACCGCTGATGCGGTTACCGTTCGCTTTCAGATAGTTGAAAGCGGTATTTGCCGCTTCCTTACACTTGCCGTCAGAGTTCAGTCCCGTCCGCTCGAACTTCCCGCTGCCGGGAAGCATCTGTGATTCCAGACGGAATACACCGATCATGCCGCTCTTTCCCTGCGAGACCGTGTAGACCTGACCGGGATTGCACATTCCTTCGGGGATCAGCTTTCCGCCGCCCTGTTCGGGAACGGAAACGAAATGTTCCTCAAAGGTATCATTGTCAATGTACGAGAAATTGACATCGTAGAACTCCATACCGCCCAGCTTCTTGAGCTGTTCCTTGACGCGGCGGCGCATTTCGAGTGCAAACTTGAGGATTTCTTCAAGTTGTTCTTTCGTAAACTCTCCGTCCGGATAAAGCAGCTTGATCATACCGCCGACCATCTTGCGGACAGCAATAGTATCGCGCTGATTGAGGTTCTTTCCCA
>CAKTEU010000057.1 GCA_934552855.1 uncultured Eubacteriales bacterium
ATTAAACGTGTTTAATTATATTATACACGCTTTTTTTCAATTGTCAAGCACTCGCTTGAAAAGAAAGGACAACAAATTCATTTCGCTTAGACGCTTGTTTTCTTTTTCCAATGCTTTGATCCGCTTTCTCAGCTGCTGGTTCTCTTCTGCGATATTCAGAGATTCTTCCGGGCTGCGTTCTCCGCAGCCAATATCAAGACTTCCGCTTTTTGCTTTTCTGATCCAGCCGTACAGCGTATTTACAGGAATTTGAAGTTCATTCGCTGCATTTACCGCACCTATCTTTTTTGCAAGCTTTACTGCCTGCACCTTGTACTCATTTTCATATTGTTTATTTTCTGACATCCCTTTTTCCTCCCTTTTTTCTTTTCCTATTTTATTCCTTTGAGGTTAGGGTGTCAAGTTTTATTATACTACATCACTATTTTGTCACTATCAAACTCACTTAATATTTCACCAATAGTTTTGTTTTCTGTTTTGTAAGTAAACGTATTATTATCAGTTACCGATAAAGATACTGCACCATAAATAGCATTCCTCGCCTCATTAAAATAGGTGAGCATTTCTATCATACATATTTCTTCTGCTGTAAAATAAGTCATTATTAAATCTCTTATCTAATTATTCAATATCAATATCATAGATTATATGGTCACTATCATACATATCTCCGCAATTATTGAATGTTAAGCCTTCAAAATCACTCTTTCTTATTATCGTAGCTCTGAATTCACATTCAAAATCATACCCATCATTTTTATAGTTATCTGAAAAAGCATCCAATTGTGTTTCGGTACATAATTCATCGGAGGCAAATAATACTGCTGTAGATTTTACTTTATCTTTAACAGTATTTTTATTAATTTCGTCACCATACTCCATTTCAGCTAAGTAAGGATGAATATACACTTTAACACTGCCTTCTCCGAAATACGATTCCACATATTCTGTGATGACTTTTTCCATTGTTTCTCTCACAGCGACCAGCATATAACCATTTCGGTCATCGAAAATTCCTTTTCTGTCTTTTTCAACAGTTATGAGATTCCGGCTATCTTCTTTATCGTATCCTTTTGGAATAAAATCCGTTTTCTCCTGGCCCATCAAGCCTGCCGGATAATGTGAAACATAATCGAATTCAATGCCGAGATACTTTTCATCAAGATACAAAAAAGCGTTTTCGATATTCATAATGCCACGCTTTTGACTTGCTGTGAGCTCGTCTAAATCAGTCGGAAGTGACTCTTCAGCCAAGATGTGTTTTTGACGCTCAGTCAATACAGATCTGTCTGAAGTTGCAATTTCGGATACATATTCTGTTTCACTAGAATTATAAGTTGAACACCCCCATAATACCCAGCACAATATTACACTTATTATAGCTATATAACATTTAAAACAATGGATTTTTTTCATAATCTTCTCCTAAAATACTTATTGGTTCTTAATCTTTAAGGTAAATGAATTCAGTTTATTATCTGTGTAAAGACACATTAGAACAGTGCTATCTGTTTCAAATATGTAATCATAGTAATTTCTTTCCGAATCCTTTTTCTGAAGATTCATGGTGACCGCCGCGCCAAGGTGCGAACCTTTGCTCGGTCTGAGTGTTCCGATGAAGCTGTAGAACTCCTCAATGATCGGTCTTACCTCTTTCTGCCGCATCTCCAATATCTTTTCCGGCGGGACGTTTGCTTTTCTTGCCTCACGCTCCAAAGCAAATGCTCTGTCGATGATCCCGACAGCTTTTGCCGCTTTGCTGTTCTTATCATTTTCAGGTATGCTGTCCACAAACTTGCGGCGAGCGTGCGACCAGCAGCCTGCGTGCAGATAGTCTCCCGAACCATAGGACTGAAGCCCATCGGTCTGCACGATACCGTCATAACTGCCGAGAAGTTCCTCTGCGGTCACCTTTGAACGGTTGTCCCGATACGTGTAGATCGCAATCAGAAGCTTTGCTGACGCTCCTGTGCAGACCACCCACATCTGTCCCAGCTTTTTCACAGGCTTTCCCTGTATTTTCAGGACACGCAGCGTGGTTTCATCGGCATTCAGAACAGGTTCGAGGTAAGCATACTTCCAGAAGTGCTTCGCAACAGGTATAAGCCATTCTGAAGCTTTGATGATCCAGTTTGCAAGTGATGTGCGGTTCAGGTAGATGCCCTGCATCTTGAAGTGCTGTTCCATGCGGTAAAGCGGTTCGCCAAGCAGATATTTCGCCTCAGTGATTTATGCGATCATTTCTGCTTCCGGCAGACCTCTCGGAATGACAGGCGCAGGAGTCAGATTCGGAGCCTTCACAATATTCGCCTTATCTCCGTACTTATCGCAGTGTTCACATTTATACACCTCACGGAAGTATGTGATCTTAAAGATCTTCGCAGGGATAATGCAGAGCCGTGTGGTGATGTACTCTTTGGAAAACGGCACGAGTTTACTGCCGCAGATTGCACATTTCCGCTGATCTTCGGGAAGTGTATGCACGATCTCTTTCGTTTCAAGATCGCCACGCAGTTCATTTCTTCCCCGGTGTTTTCCGGTTTTCTTCGATTTTTTTGTGATGGAATCCTCGGTAGGCTCGGCGGCAGAAAGATTTGAAAATTCTTCCGCTTCGTTGAACACATTACCGTCCAGATACATCTGCCCATCGCAGATGAATTTCGATTTCTCGCTTTTCTGTCCGAAGAGCATCTTGTTCCGTTTGAGTATCTGCTCTTCCAGATGCTCGATGTGAAGAGCCTGATCCTCGTTCGATTTTTTCAGCTCATCATTTTCTTTTTCAAGCTCAGAGCACTTCTGCACAGCGGCTTCATATGCTGCTTTCAGTTCTTCGTATGTCATAGCAAAAGCACTCCTTTCCCTGAAATTCCAGACGGTTCATGATACTCTGATTATACCATGATTTGCCCGATCTTTCAAGAAAAAGAGTGCCATTGAAGCATAGAATTATTGTCCACATTACTGTATATTTTCATCGTGGAAAAGTCAGCATATATCCACACCGCCGGCTACTTTTTTGATTGCCTTTGGTTGGTCGATCGACAGTCCCTGCGTGAGCCAGATGAATTGTTCACGGGTAATATTCCTGACCTCCTGTTCATTGTGCGGCCAAGAAAATTTCCCGTCTTCAAGACGTTTATACAGCAGCAGAAAGCCGTCATCTTCCCATAGAAGCACCTTCATACGATCTCTGCGCCTGCCGCAGAACAGAAACGCGCTGCTTGCGAACAGGTCAAGCTGAAACTGCTGTTGTACAAGTGCTGCCAGCCCGTCAATGGACTTCCGCATATCCGTATGTCCGCAGACGATGTAGATATTGTCAGCAGTTAAGGCAACACCGCACAAAGAATGTGTGGTAGATGTGCTAACAGATTTTTCGTCAGATTGCATAGAAACGACGCAGGAATACTGGCGTATTGCAAGGAGTTTCTGTGTGATATGACGGAAAATTCGTCAGCAGATGCTGCGCATAGCCGACAGGCGGGCTTTGTGCGGTGTTGCCTTAAGTCTGTCTTTCAGCATTCTTTCAGACCTCTCAGCAGCGTAAGCAGAAGCTTCTCGGATATATCTGCTGGCATTTCGACTTCGATCCCGTCTTTACGGACGATCATCTTTTGTGGGACAGCCGGTTCAGGTTTCCCAGGTTCAGCGCTGTCCGCAACACATTGTGTCTGCACCGCAGCTGTCGTGCAGGTGACGCTTTGAGAAACACTCAGCGGTACGATCTGCTGCAAGGGCAATTCAGCTCGTTTCAGCAGTTCTTTTCTCACCGCATTCAGGCGTGAGTAGTATGTGTGCTGGCTGATCCCCTTTTCCTTGCACCAAGCAGTTACGGTCATACCGCTGCTTTGGCATTCCTGTATCTGCTCTGCCCACTCCCTGTGACGAAGCTCGGTCTTTACTTCTCTGATCGTTGGCATTTTTCTCAGCTCCTTTCGGGGTAAATCCCTTTGGAACTATTTTAACGCTTTTTTAGTGCCGAATCAACGTTAGGGTGATGTAGTATAATAAAACTTGACACTCCAACCTCAAAGGAACAAAATAGGAAAAGGAAGAAATGGAGGAAAAAGG
>CAKTEU010000058.1 GCA_934552855.1 uncultured Eubacteriales bacterium
ACCTAACCTTTTCCGCCACATAAATTCTTTACGAAGCCGTGTGGTTAAACTGTAGGGGAGTCTCGTGAGGCTCCCGTGGAATTTTGCCGTTTTAACTGCGTAAATTTTTGCGAAACCGTGCGGTTTAACCCATTGAACTACTTCTGTCAAAAATTTTTCTTACCATTTCACTCGTGCGGTTAAGCCAAACTCCACTCCGTTCGGGGATACTTTTGTCAATCATCACAAAAGTATCCAAAAAGACTTTTTAAGTACGCCGCAAAATCAAACGAAACGTGATTTTGCGGGGGAAAAATCACGTTATCGTTCTCCAATGCGGCTACACATCAAATATATATTAAACCCCATTTAAGAAAACATCATTCCGTTATTACTTTAAACCACACTCTGTTATGGTTTAAAATCGGTGTGTTCTGAAAAGCAAGTTTCTGATTTTAGCCGCTCACGGATTTCTTGTGAAATACTGTACATTTTTGTTTTAGAAACGTATTACTAAAATCACTGATTTTATCTATAGCAGAAAGCTGCGAGAGAAAGGGAATTATTTTGAGTTCATCAAACTGTAAACCGAAATATTTTTACGTTCCATATTCGTAACAGAGCAGCGTCCGAAGAAACACTGCCTTTATCACTTTTTCACGGTAGGCGCATTAATGGCGAATGTTTTCTTTTTCCCCCGCAAAAGGAAACTTCGTCATTTCTTGCGCCGTAAGACTAAAAAGTCTTTTTGGGTACTTTTGTGATGATTGACAAAAGTACCCCCAAACGGAGTGGAGTTGGGTTTAAGTACACGAATGAAACAGTAAGAAATACTTTTGACAGGAGTGAACAAAGATGATTAAACCGCACGATTTCATAAGAATTTATGCGGTGAAAAAGGTGAAATTGACGGGAGCCTCAACGAGACTCCCCTACGAATGAAACTCAACGGGTTCATATAAATTTCACGCCGTTTAAAAAATAAATTTCATACGGGTCGAACCTGTGCCGACCCATTAACCTGCTGCTTTCACTGTATAATTTTTTTGCAAAAAAGGGACTGTCGCATTTAGCGCAGAACAAAGAGTAAAAAGTCAAAATTAAAAATATAATTTACGGATGCCGTCAAAAAGAAAGTATACCGTGAATTACAGCTTTATTTTTAAATCCAATAGGAATTATTTTTACTCTTTTAAGCGTTTTTTTACCCGCTCGCAGTATCTATATACAGCTTCGGGGTAAAGAAAACGCTTTCTGCATCTAAATTCGACAGCCCCTTTAAATTGTATAACCCTTACTGTTTTGCGCCGTTGTCAAACATTTCAAGTGCTTTTACCGAAGCGGCAAAGCAGCCTGCAAGCCCTTCCTCGTTCATGTTATCATATGTATCGCGGCGAGTGTGGTAATAATCCTCAAGCTTGTGGTTGAGTCCGGTAACGCCGGTTGCACGGAATCCTGCCTGAGCAAATGCAGCTGAATCTGTTGCGCCGCCGAGCGGGGGAACCATGCCTTTTTTGCAAGGAACGCCGACTTCCTTTGCGGCTTCCATAAAGAGATCGGAAACGTCTTTGTCCGCAGCAACGGTTGCGTTGAGGTCACGATAGTTTACCATGAGGTATTTCGGGTCGTGAATGGTATCGTATGAAAAGATGAAGGTCGGAACATCGTCAAATTCGCCCTTGTGCTTTTCGCACCATGCTTTTGCACCTCTGAGGCCTGCTTCTTCGCTTCCGGTGAGAACAACGCCGAGTTCGGTGTTTTCAAGCTCAATTCCTGCGTCCTTGAGATATTTGAGAACGGCAATGCCCATATAACAGCCCGAAAGGTTGTCGTTTGCGCCGTCAACAACACGGCGATAGTTAACCATGAAGTAAAGGCCGATAATGAACGGAACAAAAATGAGTCCCCACAAAGCAGCTTTTGCAAGAGGATTGTCAAGGCCGATTTTTGCAAAACCTATGCCGTTTTGTGCAATGAAAATGATTGAAAGAACAAGATAATAAAGTGCGCCGACACCGCAGATGATTGCGTGGCTTTCAAAGCCTACGCCGCCAAGCTTGTAGTTCACGGGCCATTCCCAAGCTGCGTCGGGGTGACCGTTGAAAATTACTCTTCTTTTTGTTTCGCCTGTGCATTTTTTGATGGCGGTAACATTGTGACCGGTTTTTTCCTTGAAAAACGGATCAACAACCTTTTTATATGTTCCGAATTCAAGAAGCGCAAGACCGAGACCGACAACAATCAAAACGATTGAAATGATTGGGCAGAAGAAAAAGAGAACAATTGCGGCAAGAACAAATGTGAGCGTGAAGAAAAGCCAGCCGTAAAAAGCTCCGGGATGTTCTTTGAAAGATTCAACGTCTGCTCTGTCACAGCCGCAATCCTTTTTGAGAACGTCGGCCATGTATTTGCAGGCCTGTTCTTCTCCCTTTGAGCCGGGGCTGCGCTTTTCAAAGGTCTTGATGATATGAGTAATTTCCTTGACCATATAAGCGGCAGCTTCGTTCTTTTTGTCGATGATTTTTGAAAAGTCCATAAAATCTCTCCTTATTTTGTTAATTTTGACTATAATATATTACCATAAACTTACTCGGGTTGCAAGCGTTTAGAACTCAATTCCGCATTTTTTACAGTTTTTAAGATGTTCTTCATAAGTTGAAGCGTAATAATAATTCCAGTCCTTGTCCGTAACAAAATAGAAATAGTCTGTATCCTCCGGATAAAGAGCGGCGTTGATTGCGTCAAGGCCGGGATTGCAGATTGCACCGACGGGAAGACCGCTTTTTTTGTATGTGTTGTAATACTCGGTATAGCCGGCTTTGTAACCTTCAACATACGGCGAAACAAGAATGTTTTCGTTGACGTAATTTATCGTAACGTCGCACTGAAGCTTTCCGTAATCCGGACTTTCGATACGGTTGTGAAGAACGGACGAAACTTTTCCCATTTCCTTCGGATCGCCGGCTTCCGCCTGAATGACCGAAGCGAGGGTGATTATCTCGTCAAGCGAATAGCCGAGTTCCTTTGCTCTTTTGCTCATTTTTTCGGTAAGCTTGCTTTTTGTGTTTGAAAGGAATCGTGAAATTGCGTTTTCCGCACTTTCGCCTTTGTAAAATTCATAGGTATCCGGAAAGATATATCCCTCAAGCAAAAAGGCACGGTTTTCGGTGCCTTTCATGTTTGAAAAAAAGCCGTATTCCTTTGCAAGCTCTTCGCTTTGTGCCGCTTTCATAAAGTCAGAGACCGAGCAGACGTTGTTTTCCTCAAGTTTTTGAGCAATTTCAAGTGCGGTATATCCTTCCGGAAAAGTAACCTTAACAGTGAGTGAATCGGTTGTTGTTTCCGGCTTTTGAGTGGTGCTTTCGGTGAGTGCATTTTTGTTCATGCAACCGAAAAGTGAACACGCAAGCACAAGAATTAAAATTATTGACAGAAACTTTTTCATCGTATTACCATAGCCTTTCCGGCTACACTTTTGATTAGTATCACGTTTAATCCCTGTTGTAGCCGGACAAGGCGTGATGGTAATATAGCCCATCTTAAAATTTGTACTTGTACGAATTTTGAGGGACATATAATTTGGTTTAGCGTGATTCTTTACGCTAAACCTCCCGAATTTTGTCGGACTTTGTTCTTTGAGTATAGCATAAAGAACTTAAAAACAAAAGAAAACAGAAAAAAATTAAGAAAAAATTGATATTAATACACCTTTTCAAAGGAAAAGAGCGACTAATTTCAAAAAACACTTGAAAAACGAAAGCGTTTGTTATAAAATAGAGGCGTAATTTTTATACTTCGGAGGAATACTAAATGGTATCAGCAGGCGATTTCAGAAACGGCGTTACTTTCGAAATGGAAGGCAACGTTCTTCAAATCATTGAATTTCAGCACGTTAAGCCCGGAAAAGGTGCTGCCTTTGTTCGTGCAAAGGTAAGAAACGTTATCACAGGTTCGGTTGTTGAACGCACATTCAACCCGAACGACAAGTTCCCGACTGCATTCGTTGAAAGAAAGGATATGGAATATTCCTATAACGACGGCGGACTTTATTACTTCATGGATCCGGAAAGCTATGA
>CAKTEU010000059.1 GCA_934552855.1 uncultured Eubacteriales bacterium
GTGCAATGAATGGCACTAAATTTTCTTTTTCCCCCGCAAAAGAAAATTTTGACATTCCGCTTGCACCGTATGGAAACCAAAAGTCTTTTTGGTTACTTTTGTGATGATTGACAAAAGTAACCCAGCGGAGCGAACGGAAAACGTTGTTTTAAGATAAAGCCGTGCGAGGGAGAGCACGTTGGTGAAAGACGGTAAAAGATGAACACAAGAATAAATGCAAGTGCAAACGGTCACGTTTATGGGTCGGCACGGGTCCGACCCGTACTAAATATGCCTTTTCCATTACTCGTGCACTTTAACCCCGAACGGAGTGGAGTTGGGTTTAAGCACACGAGCAAATAAAAAGGTTTACTTCGTACGGGTGGGCACAGGTTCAGACCCGTACGAAGTAAACCGTAGGATTTACCACAATATTTTCACCAAACCTCAAAAGTTTTCCACATCATATCAATCAAATGTTGAAAACTTTTATCAATCCCCAATCACTCTTGCAACAAAGTTTGCAACAACCGTCGGCTTTCGGATAACCGCACGATATCTTTTTTTGTCGTTCTTTTCACTGCGACCGTTCATCACGTCAAAAAGTGAACGAACCGAAAGCATCTCGGAAAGTCCGGCGCAGGGATTATAAATTTCAACGGTTTTGCTTTCACCTGCGGAAAGGTCAAAAAAGTTATCTTCAAAATCGCCTGTCTCTTTTTCACAGGAAAGTTCAATATAACGTGCATATTTTTCTGCGCCGACAATCAGATATACACGGCCGGCACGAAGTACGGTTTCAATTTTAAGCTTTGGATCACAAAGCAAAAGTTCGTTGTTTTCGCAAAGAAGCAATCGGTTTTCACTGACGGTTTCTTCGCCGTTTTCTATAAGTTTTGCAACAAAAATGTTCTTTTCACGTTCAATTCCGTCAAGTGAAATTTTCATTACGCTTTCGCTTGAAAACGCACGGACAAAAATCCGCTTTTCGGCTTTTCCGTGTGTGCCGCCATCAGTTGTTTCAAAATTAACGCAAGCTTTTCCTTCAAACGCCGTTCGGTTTTCGTTTGTTACAAAAACTTCAACCGAGTTGTTTTCTCTGACTGCGCTGATATGTAAGTTTTCATAAAAGCTCTTTGCGCCGAACATCACTGCCTTTTTGTTGCCCTTAACGTCAAGTGAAGCCCATGAAGCACTCTGCCAGCAGTCATTGAGCTGCCAAAAAAGAAGTCCGTAACAGCGGTTTTGATTGCGGCGAAAATGCTCTGCCGCCTCTTTCATATATTCAAGCTGCAAAACCTGAGTGAGATAGCGGCGGTCGTTTTCGTTTTTGCCGAGCGTAAAATGCTTTGCAAGATAAAAATCAAGCCGTTCCTCGCCAAGGTCGCAGTACTGATTGACCGTGAGCGGAAAACACGGATAGGACTGCATTCCCGTTTCGCTGCAAAAACGTGAAAAACGTTTATGGTAATAATCTTTCAGTCTGAAACCGTGCCATGTGTTCCAAATGTGGCTGTCGCCGCTTGCGTCGCCGGACGGGTCTTTCATGTATACGCCCGAACCGGGACTGCACTGATGATACGGCGTTTCGCCGTCATAGCGTTCGATAAGAGCAGGGAGAGTCTTATAGAAAAATTCGCCCGTTGTTTTGATAAAGCTTCGTCTGTTTACCCACGCAAGCGAAATTGATTCAATCTCGTTATTGCCGCACCAAAGGCAAAGCGAAGCGTGGTGACGAAGCCTTAAAACGTTTTCGGCAATTTCTTCTTTAACTTCATAAAGAAAATCGTTATCCATGAACGGATAGGCGCAGCAGGCAAAAGCGCAATCCTGCCAAACAAGCAAGCCGAGTTCATCGCAGATATCGTAAAAATCATCGCTTTCATAAAAGCCTCCGCCCCAAACACGAAGCATATTCATGTTTGCTTCTTTGCATTTTTTGAGTCGGTCATAGATATCTTCACGGGTAATGTTTGTATAAATCATGTGAAATGGAACCTGATTTGCACCTTTTGCAAAAATCGGTTCACCGTTAATATAAAAACGAAAGCTGTTTCCGTATTTATCTTTTTTTCGGTCAAGATAAATTGTACGAAGGCCGATAAGTTTTTCCTTTTTGCTGATTGTTATTCCTTCATCGGAAATTACGCTTGCCGAAACGGTGTAAAGCGGCTGTTCACCCATAGTGTTGCAAAACCAAAGCTTTGGGTCGCTCACATTAAAAGCAGCTGCCATGTTTTCATCGGCATGAACTTTTTCGGTTCGGCCGTCGGGGTGAGTGAGCGAAAAAATTACACTGCACTTTTTATCGGTTTTGACCAAAGAAGTGATTTTCCACTCCATACCGTCCTTTTTTTGAAAAACGTCAAACTTTTCAATAACGGGGTGCGAGTATATGCGAAGTTCGCTGTGGCCGGTGATACCTTGGGCGCAAAGCGGTGCCGTGAAATCCCAGCCGAAATGCGAAGCGGGTTTTCTGATGTGTGGGTGATGGGGAATACCCATTGAGTTAAAGGGGAGCGAAATTTCTTTCTCTTTTTCGGATATATAATCCATGAGGGAAAGAAAGTCGATTTTTATACAGTTCATGCCCTCAACAAGGCAGCTTTTTACGTCAATGTCATATGAACGGTGGCAGTTTTTGAAAAAGGCAACCTTTTTACCGTTAACAAAAACGTTACAAAGCGTGTCAAGGCGGTCAAAATGAAGAATGATGTTTTCTTCAAGAAAATCTTCCTTTGTGAGAGTAAACTGTTTTTGAAGGGTGAAAAAATCTTTGTCCGTAACGTAAGCATCCGCCGCCTTTTCTGCACAAAGCGGCGGAAAGTATTCATCAAAAACTTTTTTTGTTACAAAAAGAGAGGGAACCAAAACGTCACGGTTTTCAATTGTCCATTTTCCGTCAAGGTCGATTTTTTTCATTTTTTCACCTCAATTTTATTCGCCGACAATTTTGAGAAGTTCTTTTGCGTTGTCGATGATGTATGTTGCGCCGTGTTCTTTAAATTCTTTCCTTGAACCGTAGCCGTAGGTTACGCCGACGCTGTCAACTCCTGCACCGGCGGCACCGTCAATGTCAAAATAGCGGTCTCCGACCATGAGCGTATGCTTTTTGTCTTCATCGGAAAGCTTTTTCATACTTTCAAGAACAAGGTCGGTTTTTCCGGGGTGGTTGCTGTCGTCAAACTGCGTACCGACAACTGCGTCAAAGTATTCGGTGATTTTGAGATAGTCCATCACGTCATAGATCAGACTTATCGGCTTTGAAGAAGCTATTCCGATTTTCACGCCCTTTTTTCTGAGGGCTTTGATCGTTTCAATCACGCCGTCATAAACGAAGCATTCATAGATTCCGATTTTACGGTAACGTTCACGGTACTTTTTGATGTACTGTTCAACCTCGTCTTCCGCAACGCCGTAAAAGGTCACATAGCTGTAATGAATCGGCGGACCGATGAATTTTTTAAGGTCGGAAAGGTCAGGAACTTCGTGTCCCATTTGTTCAAACGAATATTGAAGGCTTTTGAGGATACCTTCGCCGGTATCGGCAACCGTTCCGTCAAAATCAAAAATAACGTAGTCGTAGTTTTTCATTTTCTTCTCCGTGGACTAAAATATCTATTATCTTTTATCCATTATCTATTATCTGATTTGAAAAATAGATAACGGCAGATTATAGAGGATTGCGTTTGGTTTAATTAGAAGGAGAGTCGCTTGAGGCTCCCATGAAACCACACCGTTTTTGTCATGTAAATTTGTTGCATCATGTTTGGTTTAACCACAAAAAGTTGTATAAATTTGCACGGTGCAAAATGATACGTTCATGGGTCGGCACGGGTCCGACCCGTACTAAATCAGTCTTTTTATTTGCCCGTGTGCTTAAACCCAATGCCACTTTGTTCGAGGTTACTTTTGTGATGATTGACAAAAGTAACCCAGCGGAGCGAACGGAAAACGTTGTTTTAAGATAAAGCCGTGCGA
>CAKTEU010000060.1 GCA_934552855.1 uncultured Eubacteriales bacterium
TTTTTACCCGCTCGCAGTATCTATATACAGCTTCGGGGTAAAGAAAACGCTTTCTGCATCTAAATCCGACAGCCCCAAAAATCAAAATTTTACTTTGAAAAATTATGCCTCGGCAACGGTAAATTCGCAGGAAACAAAAGAATCTTCAGAACAACCGGCAAGCTGATAGCCAAACGTTATTCTATACTGTCCGGCTTCAAGCGTCGGCATATCCGAATCGCCGTGACCGTCTTCACTGAAAACAGTGTCAAAATCAATAACTCCCTGCCATGTTTCGCCGGCAAGAATGTTTGATTCCATAAAGTTTTGTTTTACAAGCGAATGATTATAACCGAGATACTTTGAACAAGCTTTCCATTCGTCCCCAACCTTTTTTTCAAAGGCGGAAAGGGTGATGTGTTTGTCGATTGCATATGGGCTGTTGTTTTTTACCGTAAAATTAATTTTCTCTGCGGTTGCGGTGATACTTTTTTCGGTTTCAAAAGCAACTTTCGATGTTGTCTTGACCGCACCGGGGTATACCAATGAGACAAGCATTACAAACGAAAGAGCCACACCGAAAACAGCTTTAATTTTTGCGATGAATGTTGAAGGGCGAATTAATACCATATGTACTTCCTCCTTAAAAAAGTGATATTAATTACAGATTGTAAATTATCTGTAAGATTAATATACCACTAACGGTAAGCTTTGTCAATAAAAAAGCAAGCATACCGATATGTTTTAATGAAAAATACAAAGATATAGCATCAGAGCTTTTGATTGCGATGATGAAAAAAAGCCGTATATGCTTTTTTGAAAGCAAAGAAAAAGCCGCCGCATTTTTTTGCGGCAGCCGTACTCAAAATTTTATCATTAATCTCCGGTAAAAGCACCCAAAAGCGAAAGATTAAGATATCCGTAATTGCTTGGAATTTCAAAAAGCGAATCCGGAACATCAGAGGTAATTCTTGTGATATATGTTATATCGCTTGTTCCGTCGGTATTGACATTGTCACGGCGAACAAGTGTTTCGCCGTCAAAGAAATACTTTACAACTGTTCCGTCATTGTCAACATAACTTTCACAAATAAGCTCTTTTCCGCCGACAGTTGCCTTTGAAACGGTAATCTTTTTTGTAATCTTGTTGCCGAAGTTACCCATAAGGTTGCTCATGTTCATATCGTCGCCCATGAGGTCATCCGGCATTTTGCAATACTTTTTGAACGAATCGATGATGAGATATGTTGTTCCGGCTTTTCCGCCGCTTCCGGCAAGATAAAGCATTTTGCATTGCATTGACTGAATTTTTGTTTCAATATAAACATTGCCGTTTTTTACTGCGGCGGTAATCGGCGTGTCGCCAAGATCCGGATCGTTCGTTGTGAACTCCATAAGATATGTTCCGCCGGCAAAAAGCTTTTGATATTTTGCAATGCGGTATGCCGTCAGTTTATCGCTGCTTTTCTTTGTGGTTGTTGTGTTGTTTTGCTTTGTTGTTGCGTCATTATTATTCGGGGCAGTTGAAGCATTGCTTTGGGTTGTGCTTTCCGGCGCAGGCTGAGTTGTGCTTTCAACGTCGCCACGGTAATCCGAACCGTTGACCGAAACGTCAATGCTCGGACCGCTGTAATTTGTCGGAAGATCCGAAATATTCACAGCGTCGCCGACTCCGCCGACGGTGTTTCCTACATTTCCGTTTGAATCAGTAACGGCGGCATAAATTTTTCCGTTCTCGTCCGTTACGGCAAAAAGTGTTTCGCCGCTTTTTTCGTCAACCATTGCAAGATAAGAGTTGCCCTTTGCATCGGTCATGACAAGCTTTGAATCAACACCGGGTTTTTGCCCAAACAAAAAGTATGCTCCGACCGAACCTGCAATTACAATAACCGCAAGCACCCCGAGGACGATTCCTCTTATAATTTTTTTCATACGCTTTTCTCCGTTTCAATGAATCTTTTTATTATTTCGCTTCAATAAGCTTTTTTGCAATCGGCAAAAAGTCTGTCATATCGGCAAGCTCAATTGCGCCCTTATCGGCAAGTGCGGGAGTTTTCGGGTCAATCGGAAGCGAAGCCAAAAGCTCTGTTCCAACCTCATTTGCAATTTTTTCACCGTTAGCATCGCCGAAAATGCGGTGAGCCTTTCCACAGTCCGGGCAAACATAAACGCTCATGTTTTCAACGATTCCAACAATCGGAACGTTCATCATTTTTGCCATGTTGACAGCCTTTTTAACAATGAGCGAAACAAGGTCCTGCGGTGTTGTTACAACGATAATTCCGTCAATCTGAATCGATTGGAAAACGGTGAGGGGAACGTCGCCGGTTCCCGGAGGCATATCAATGAACATATAGTCAACATCGCCCCAGGCAACCTCTGTGAAAAACTGCTGAATAACTCCGCTGATTACGGGACCTCGCCAAACAACGGGGGATTCCTCGCTTTCAAGCAAAAGATTGATTGACATCACACGGATTCCGGTGCTCGTTTCCATCGGGATGATTCCGTCATCATCGGCAACGGCTCTGCCTTTGAGCCCGAACATTTTCGGAACGGACGGGCCGGTCACATCCGCATCAAGAACTGCGCACTGCTTGCCGAGACTTTGCATTGCCGAAGCAAGGCGGCACGTTACCGAAGATTTTCCGACTCCGCCTTTGCCACTGACAACGGCATATATTTTTTTGATATTGCTTGCTTTGTTTTGTTTGAGGCGCATATCCTCTTGTCTGCTGCTGCAATTTTCGCCGCAGGAGGAACAGTTTCCGCCGCATTCGCTCATTAAGAACACTACCTTTCAAATTTAACGAAAAATGATGCACTTTCCGTTTTTACTTATTTTTATTTTATATACAATAGTATAATTGTAGCTTAAATTATTCGGCTTATTCATTGCCGTGTTATCTTTCGTTGTGAATATCCGTTGTTCGGCTCTAAATATGGCAATAGGGGTGGATTTTGTTCCACCCGTCAATTTCACCTTTTTTGCCGCATAAATTCATAGATAAACCGTGCGATTTAAGCCTTTTCCATTGCTCGTGCACTTTAACCCAACTCCACTCCGTTCGGGGTTACTTTTGTCAATCATCACAAAAGTAACCCAGCGGAGCGAACGGAAAACGTTGTTTTAAGATAAAGCCGTGCGAGGGAGAGCACGTTGGTGAAAGACGGTAAAAGATGAACACAAGAATAAATGCAAGTGCAAACGGTCACGTTTATGGGTCGGCACGGGTCCGACCCGTACTAAATAAGCCTTTTCCATTGCTCGTGCACTTTAACCCAACTCCACTCCGTTCGGGGTTACTTTTGTCAATCATCACAAAAG
>CAKTEU010000061.1 GCA_934552855.1 uncultured Eubacteriales bacterium
CAGCCCGAAACGCAGCAAGTACCCATACCGCGGGCAACAACGGCTGCGTGAGAGGTCATACCGCCGCGAACGGTGAGAATACCCTGCGAAGCCTTCATGCCGGTGATGTCTTCCGGTGAAGTTTCAAGACGAACAAGAACAACCTTCTTGCCCTGTGCTTTCCAAGCTGCTGCGTCGTCAGCGGTGAAGACGATCTGGCCGCAAGCAGCACCCGGTGAAGCGCCGAGACCCTTACCGATAGGAGTAGCAGCCTTGAGTGCCTTAGCGTCAAACTGCGGGTGAAGAAGGGTGTCAAGGTTTCTCGGGTCAATCATGGCAACGGCTTCTTCTTCTGTTCTCATGCCTTCGTCAACAAGGTCGCAAGCGATCTTGAGAGCAGCCTGAGCGGTTCTCTTGCCGTTTCTGGTCTGGAGCATGAAGAGCTTGCCGTGTTCAACGGTGAACTCCATGTCCTGCATATCTCTGTAATGATTTTCAAGGATTGAGCAAACCTTCTGGAACTGCTCGAAAGCTTCGGGGAACTTCTGAGCCATTTCCTGAATGTGCATCGGGGTACGAACGCCTGCAACAACGTCTTCGCCCTGTGCATTGGTGAGGAATTCACCGAAAAGGCCCTTTGCGCCGGTTGCCGGGTCACGGGTGAAAGCAACGCCGGTTCCGCAATCGTCGCCCATGTTGCCGAATGCCATTGACTGAACGTTAACGGCAGTACCCCATGAATACGGGATATCGTTGTCACGGCGATAAACGTTTGCTCTCGGGTTGTCCCATGAACGGAAAACAGCCTTGATTGCGCCGAAGAGCTGTTCTTTCGGATCGGTCGGGAAGTCTGAGCCGATCTTTGACTTGTATTCAGCCTTGAACTGGAAAGCAAGTTCCTTGAGGTCGTCAGCGGTGAGCTCAACGTCCTGAGTAACGCCACGCTCGGCCTTCATCTTGTCAATGAGTTCTTCAAAGTACTTTTTGCCGACTTCCATAACAACGTCGGAGTACATTTGAATGAAACGTCTGTAGCAGTCCCAAGCCCAACGGGGATTGTTTGATTTTTCGGCGATAACGGCAACAACGTCTTCGTTAAGGCCAAGGTTAAGGATAGTATCCATCATACCCGGCATTGAAGCTCTTGCGCCGGAACGAACGGAAACAAGAAGCGGATTTTCCTTGTCACCGAACTTTTTGCCGGTTGTTTCTTCAAGAATGTCAATGTTCTTCATGATTTCGGCGCTGATCTCGTCGTTGATCTGTCTGCCGTCCTCATAATACTGTGTGCAGGCTTCGGTTGAAATTGTGAAGCCCTGGGGAACGGGGAGACCGAGAGAGGTCATCTCTGCAAGGTTTGCGCCTTTACCGCCAAGGAGCTCACGCATGTTAGCGTTACCTTCCTTGAACTGGTATACATATTTTTTGCTCATCGGAATCATCCTCCTGTAAAAATAATTAACAAAACATAGTCTTGACAGCAAAAAGCGCAGAAAACCACACTTTTCACTATTCAAAGAATTTTAGCAAATTTTCAAAGTAAAATCTATTGATTTTTTATATATAGATTGGGCCGGAATTTTGTAAATTTTGTAAAAATTTGCACAACTTGCGCCAATTTATTCCCACAAGCACAAATTGAGGAAAAAAACAAGTCTTGTTTTTACTTTGTTTTTGGTGTATTAAATATATAGGACAATTGCCGGCGCCTGTCTTTTGTTATATAAAATACGAAAGGAATGTCCGCATAAAAATCATGCAGACAAAACTTACTTATGGAAAACAACAACACAAGTATGACCGCCCTTGTTTCGCTTTTTTCTCGTGCTTACCACACAAAGCGGAGCGTTTCGCCCGTTTATTTTGATGAATTTGCCGAAAAGCTCATGACAAAAGAGGAATATGAAACCGTCTCTTCTTCAATGAAAAACGGTGCGGCGTTCTTTTTTTCCGGCTTTGAGGGAACTGCTGACGAAGCGCTTGATAAAATTGTCAACACACGCCTTGCACCCTCCGTTGTGTCACGCAGTGCGTTCTGTTTTGATGCACTTGAAAACGCTTTGCTGCTTGGAGCAAAGCAGCTTGTTTTGCTCGGCTCGGGTTATGATTCAATGCCGTACCGAGAAGAAATCAAAGGAAAACTCAAAGTGTTTGAGCTTGACCGAAAGGAAATGACCGAAGATAAACTTATGCGCCTTGAACGGGCGAATATCGCTCACAGCCACGTTTCGTTTGTGCCGTGCGACCTTTCAAAGGATTTTGAGGGCGAACTGCTTTTTTCGGGGTTCAAAAAAGGAGAACGCAGCTTTGTGACTATGCTCGGTCTTTGTCATTATCTTGACAAAAGTGCGTTTTCGTCGCTGCTAAAAAAGCTTTCATCTCTTTTATGCGAGGGGTGCGACATTGTTTTTGATTATCCCATTGAAACTTTTGATGAAGACCCGACGGTTAACGAAAAGCTTGCCGCCGGAGCAGGGGAGGCAATGAAAACAAAGTATTCATATAATGATCTTGAAAAGCTTTTGGCAGAGCACGGTTTTAAAATTTATGAGCATCTTGCAAAGGACGAAATTGACGAACGCTTTTTTGCGCCGCACAACGCTTTCACAAGCAAAACGGGCGTGATGACTTCGCCGGGAGATTTTGCGCTTTGCAGAGCGGTAAAAAAGTAAAACGCTGTGTTGCAAAACGGTGTGATATATTGAATTTGCATATGATTTACGGTTGCGTTTTCAATAACGCAGCCGTAAATTTATAGATAAATTATTCGGCTTTTTGTATGTAAATTCGGAAAAGCATCTTTTAAAACGCAAATGTGGAATTGTGCTCGTTGGGGCGGATTTTCTTCCGCACGGGACCTGACCTTTTGCGCTACGTGAATTTATATGAATCGTACGGTTCGGCACAGGTTCGGCTCGTACAAATTAAACAACGCAAAAAATCAGTGTCTCACCGAGCCGCCGCAGATACAGACCACAAAAAAATCCTTTTTGTTTTCCATACGGCAAACAACCCGTCTCGCCTAAAAAAAATAAAAAAGATGACGAAAAAATTGAAAAAACCTCTTGACAAAAGGAAGAGAATGTTATATATTATACAAGTCGTCGATACGGCAAACACGACGGCATAAACAGCTATTTGGGAGCATAGCTCAGCTGGGAGAGCATCTGCCTTACAAGCAGAGGGTCACAGGTTCGAGCCCTGTTGTTCCCAC
>CAKTEU010000062.1 GCA_934552855.1 uncultured Eubacteriales bacterium
TACCCGCTCGCAGTATCTATATACAGCTTCGGGGTAAAGAAAACGCTTTCTGCATCTAAATCCGACAGCCCCTTTTTTGGTATGTACAGCTTTTTAAGAGAGATATGAAAAGAAAGGTTATTTTTGAACTTCGTTGCTGTTTGCATAGATTTTATGCATTCGTTCATCGTCAAAATGAATGTCAAGATAGCTTTCAACAAAATTTGAAGCCGGAACACCTGCGTCACGTTTATCCATTCTGACCGCTGCCGCTGCCGAAAGCGCACTGTCAAAAATAAAAAACGCTATGAATGCCCAAGTGATTACCGTTCCGGCACTTACGGGGATTTTTTCAATCAAGGTGGATATAAAAGGATAAATGATTTTTATCCAGCCAAGTCCGAGAAAACCCCAAAAAAGCGAATAAAGAAGGCAAACTCTGCCGTTGATGTTGAGCGGAAGATTGCTGTAATCCCATGCAACGGAACCGAAGCAGATTTCCTGACCGAGCGAGCAGATATATTCCGTGACCGTTCCGACAAGATAGGCAACAAGAAAAATTACCCACGCTTTCGAATCTCTCAGCTTATAAAGACTGAGTGTAAGAATAACGGCACCCATTCCGTATGCAACGGAGAACGGCCCGTAAACCAGCGATTTTCTTGATTCAATGTATCCGTGGCGCAAAAGGCACCAAAGCGTTTCAACGGCAAAGCCGACAACGCAAGCCGAAAGAAAGATCCAAACGAGTTTTTCAAAACACATACCTTCGGCAAAAATTTTTGTTTCGTTACTTTTCATTTTTATCGTCCTTTCTCATTTTTCTGCGGTTTTGTGAACCGCTTTTCTGTTCTTTGGCTGTAAGATACTCCCCGTTTCTCAACAAAACTTCAAGTTTTTTGAAAAACTTTGAAAAGTTCAAAAATTGTTTCCGCTTTTTTACCGTCGTTGAGGTTTGGTTGAAAAAGAGGAGATATTATTCTGCGGTAAAAAGGGAAAATAATGTATCGCACCTTATTTAATGTAATGCGTTTTGACACTGCAGAAAACTTGTGATAAAATCAAACGGGGTGAAAAACTATGTTCAACATTCTTGTTGTTGAAGACGACAGCCATGTAAGAAGTCTTATTCTTGCAATTTTAAAGGATGCGGGTTATAACTGTTACAGTGCCGCAAACGGCATTGAAGCACTTGCCGTGACCGATGCGCACCATGTTGACCTTGCCGTTGTTGACATCATGATGCCGGAAATGGACGGTTATGAATTTACGCAGACTTTGCGTTCCTGCAAATGCGAAATGCCGGTTCTTATGCTCACGGCAAAAATTTCGCACGAGGATAAAAAGAGGGGCTTTGAAGTCGGTACGGACGATTTTCTCACAAAGCCGTTTGACGAAGAAGAGCTGCTTTGGCGAATCGAAGCACTTTTGCGCCGCTCAAAAATCGCCGCCGAAAAACGACTGACAATCGGAAAAACAACGCTCGATTACGGCTCAATGACAGCTGATGTTGACGGAAGTCAAATTACTCTTTCACCGAA
The DNA here is from genome assembly GCA_934552855.1 of uncultured Eubacteriales bacterium. Taxonomy (GTDB): domain Bacteria; phylum Bacillota; class Clostridia; order Oscillospirales; family Acutalibacteraceae; genus UBA6857. Next base: position 1,521 of record CAKTEU010000062.1, read on the forward strand.
GGAGTTTATGCTTTTGTTCAAACTGCTCTCTTATCCAAATCACCTTTTCACAAAGCATCAGATTATGGATGAAATTTGGGATTTTGACACCGAAAGCGATGAGCATACCGTTGAGGTGCACATCAACCGCCTGCGTGAAAAATTCAAAAACAACAATGATTTTTACATTAAAACCGTTCGGGGTTTCGGCTATATGAGCGTTATTGAAAAGAAGTAAACAGCTATGAAAAAAGAAAAAAAGAAAAAAGGAAACGAAAAACAGTATAATCCGAAGCAAATCAAACGAAGCATCAGAACCGCAATGTCACTGATTGTTTTTTTGATTTTGCTTGCTTCGGTTCTGCTCACAATTGCAATATACTATATTTTTGAACATTTTCATGTAATTCGTCCGAACGGCTCGGGTGCGCTGTGGATTGCGGCAATTGTTTTCCTTGTTTGCAACATTATCGGCGCAATTGTTTCAAGCGTTGTTTTTTCACGTTACACAAAGCCGCTTTACAAAGCCGTTCAGGCAATTGACCGTCTCGGTACGGGCGATTACAGCGTTCGGCTTGACACAAAGGACGAAAAGCTTCAAATCAGGGAACTCATGGAAACCATCAACAAAACTGCCGAAGAGCTTGGAAGCATTGAAAAAATGCGGAACGACTTTGTTGATATCGTCTCGCATGAATACAAAACGCCCGTTGCTTCAATCAGCGGCTTTGCAAAGAGGCTGAAAAACGGGCCGCTCACCGAAGAGCAAAGGGAGTACGCCGATATTATTATTGATGAATCAAAATATTTGACCTCAATGACGACTAACCTTCTTTTGCTTTCACGCTTTGAAAACACGTCAATCATTCCTGACAAAAAACTTTATTCCCTTGATGAACAGCTTCGCCGCTCGGTAATCCGCCTTCAAAACGAATGGCAGGAAAAGGACATTGCCGTTGAGGGTGATTTTGATGAAATCAGCTTTTACGGCAACGAGGATATCGTTTCGCATATTTGGGACAACCTTATCAAAAACGCCGTAAAATGCACCGACAGAGGCGGAAGCATATTTTGTTGCGCAAAACAGGAGGGAAATTATGCCGTTGTTGTTATCCGTGACAGCGGCTGCGGAATGAGTGAAAAGACAATGGAACATATTTTTGACAAGTTTTATCAGGCAGACTCAAGCCGAAACTCAAGCGGAAACGGCCTTGGACTTTCAATTGTTAAAAGGCTTGTTGAACTTTGCAACGGAACAATCACCGTTGAAAGCGAACTTTTGCACGGAACGCAGTTCACTGTGCGGCTTAAAAATGTTCCCGGTGCTGAAGACGGTCGGGAATCGGAAGTAAGCAGTGGCTGATTTGATATAAACCGGTTCACAAGACTTATGATTCTTGTAAGACACTTCCTTGGTATGGATAAATAACAAAAGAATCAGGGGCTGTTCTGAACAAGTCCGTAAAAAAAGGACAATAGAAAAAAGGGACCTCCTATGGTAGAATAAAAACTATCATAGGAGGTTTT
>CAKTEU010000063.1 GCA_934552855.1 uncultured Eubacteriales bacterium
TTTACCCGCTCGCAGTATCTATATACAGCTTCGGGGTAAAGAAAACGCTTTCTGCATCTAAATCCGACAGCCCCTTTCTGTTTGCGTTGCAAACACCACATTCCGTCACTTGCAAAATATGGCCGGCCGCCTTGATTTTTAAGAAGCGATAAAGTATAATGATTATGCAATTCAAATTGAAAAGGAGCATTTTTGATGAGCGTTATAAAAACACATTATGACACAATGCCGGACGGCAGAGAAGTTTTTCTTTATACAATTGAAAACAACAACGGCGTTTCGGCCGGAATAATCACAAGGGGCGCAACGCTTAATTCCCTTGTCTGCCCCGACCGTGACGGAGTTATGGGCGACATCATTGTTGGCTTTGACAACATTCTCGGTCACATTAAATCGGGAACGTATACGGGCGAAATCATCGGTCAGTACGCAAACCGAATTGCCGGCGGAAAATTCACCCTTTCGGGCAAAGAGTATAACGTCACAAAGAACGAAAAGGGAATCACCTGCCTTCACGGCGGCGGAGAATACAGCAGTGCGCTTTGGAAAGCAATCATTGTTGACGATAACGCCGTTGAATTTTCTTATCACAGTCCGGACGGCGAACAGGGCTTTCCCGGAAATGTTGACGCAAAGGTTACATATGTTCTCACCGACAGAAACGAACTTGAAATTAATTACGAAGCCGTTACCGACAAAGAAACCGTCATAAACATGACCAACCACGCATATTTTAACCTTGGAACAACGAAGAACGGCAATATCCTTGACCACGAGCTTATGCTCAACTGCGATTACTTCACTCCGACCGACGAAAACAGTATTCCCACCGGAGAAATCAGAGCGGTTGAGGGAACTGCTTTCGATTTCAGAGAGTTCAAAAAAATCGGCAGAGATATTGGCGAAAACGATCCGCAGCTTGTTCAGTGCAAGGGTTATGACCACAACTTCTGTGTCAACGGAGAAATCGGAACGCTTCGCCTTGTCGGAAAGGCAAAGGACGAAAAAAGCGGAAGAAAGCTTGAGGTTTATTCCGACCTTCCCGGCGTTCAGCTTTACACCGGAAACTTTATGGACGGCGAAGAAGGCAAGGGCGGCATAGGACTTGACAAAAACTTCGGATTCTGCCTTGAAACGCAGTATTATCCCGACACACCGAACCACCCGTCGTTCCCGCAGTGCACGTTCAAAAAGAGTGAAAAGTTCAAAAGTCTCACCGTTTTTAAGGTTTAATCAACAGGTCAAATTGCAGGCATTTTTTCGAAGTCTCAAGTTTTTTCTCAAAATCAACACATTTTCACGGTGATTATGTTAAAAAAACCGGCGTTCGATATATACACAATTCACAAATTTAATTATTTTTTAATAATCTCGTTGACAAACAAAATAAATAGGGTTAAAATATAAGCAAGTTTATGGGTGGAATAGTCTGCCCGATGTTAAAGTGATTTTAAAATATTCTTTTCGAAAGGAGTTTATGTATGAACTGGAATACTTTTACCGATGTTTGCAAGGATGTCGTAAAATTCTTCGACCGTGTTATGGGTTGGGCTGCATATGTTTGCGGAGCTGCCAAAGATCCCTATAGCTATACTAAGTTCTACGACACCATTTGGGGCGACAAGAAATAATTCTTTGTTAATTTCATAACATCCGAAAGGAGAATTTTATTATGGATATCGGCCTTAAAGCTTATGAAACTGTAAGAGGTATTTTTCAGGCTTTTCTCAGCTTTGTTGAAAGCATTCTCAACAGATTCGGAAAGATCGACCAAAACGGTTGGATCAAATAATTTAAGCAATACTCATTTTGTATGTTAGCTCCGCACCGAAAGGGTCGGGGCTTTTGTCCTTTTTCTTTTTAGGCTTCAGCGCAAAAAATGCCTGTTCTTCGGGTGTTCTTTGCGCTTTTCGGGCGTACGGACAAGGTGGCGGCGTTTCTGTGAACTGCGGTTGAAAAAGTTACTTCGTACGGGTCGCTCAGACCCGTACGAAGTAAACCTTTTTATTTACTCGTGCACTTTAACCCAACTCCACTCCGTTCGGGGTTACTTTTGTCAATCATCACAAAAGTAACCAAAAAGACTTTTATAAGTACGCCGCAAGGTCGGACGAAACGAGAATTTTGCGGGGGAAAAATTCCGTTATCGTCCTCTAATGCGGCTACACATCAGATTGTGCTATCTCACCATAAGAAAACATCAATCCGTTATTTTCTTAAACCACACTCTGTTATGGCTTAAAATCAGCGTATACTAAAAATCAGATTTTATCTTTTATCTGCTCACAGATTTTTTGTGCAGAGCTTTACATTTTTGATTTTAGGAACGTTTTATCGAAAACGCAAACCTTATCTTCAGCAGAAAGCTGCGATTGGAAGGGAATCGCTTTAAGCTTTTGCTTATGTAAACTGAATCGCTTGTCACGTTTCTTTTTGTAGTCGAGCAGCGTCCAAAGGTGCATTGCCTTTATATCTGCTTTTTGGTAGGTGCAATGAATGGCACTAAATTTTCTTTTTCCCCCGCAAAAGAAAATTTTGACATTCCGCTTGCACCGTATGATATCAAGCGATTTTTTGGTTACTTTTGTATCAACCGACAAAAGTAACCCAGCGGAGCGAACGGAAAACGTTGTTTTAAGATAAAGCCGTGCGAGGGAGAGCACGTTGGTGAAAGACGGTAAAAGATGAACACAAGAATAAATGCAAGTGCAAACGGTCACGTTTATGGGTCGGCACGGGTCCGACCCGTACTTAATAAGCCTTTTCCATTGCTCGTGTGCTTAAACCCAACTCCACTCCGTTCGGGGTTACTTTTGTCAATCATCACAAAAGTAACCAAAAAGACTTTTATAAGTACGCCGCAAG
>CAKTEU010000064.1 GCA_934552855.1 uncultured Eubacteriales bacterium
CGTGCGACTCGTTCCTAACTGAAAAGGTTAGGCGCAGAGCGATGAAAGCGAGGTGAAAAATAAGCTCTGAAGAACCAATAATCTGAAAGGTAGAATGACGGAGTAACGCCCTGAAATGCCTTCCCTAATACTCCGGCTGGCGTATATAAGCGAAAGCTAATAGGTCAGAAGCCCGGTGAAGTCGGCTGAGAGTGACCGCAGAAGATGAAAATCTTACACGAAAGCTGCCCAGAGATGGACGGTGTCACCCATAGGTCGGGGGTCTATAAAATACCCATGGTGAGAATGTCCGAAGGGACTGACGAACCTGCGAATGTACGGCTCTATATGCAGACCATGTAGAAATGCATGGGTATGAGAAATCATAGGCAGTGTGGTTAAGTAAGAATGTTCAATATGAAAGACCATGCAGCGTTACAGGCGCTGGCAAGCTGTCAGGTTTAGAGCAGGCACCTAAAGGTATATGTAAAGATAGGATTATTGGAACGAGGAAAGGTATCGGACAGATTTATCTGTAGGTGGACGAAGAACAATAAGCCACCGTACCGATGCTGAAAAGCAGAGGTCGGACCAATGAAGTTTCTGTAATGGAAACAGAGGGATGGCCTCAAGTCACGAAGGTAAAATTGGAATTATTTAATCACAATAAGGATTTCGAGTATGACTAAAAGGGTCCTCGCCGAAAGGAGAGTGATGCCTTATGCCTAAAGAGATTTATAAAAAACAACTGTGCGTTGATGATATAAGACATTCTGAGTATTACGACTTACAGAGCACCTTTGATGAACTATATGCCAAAAGCGCAAATGGCGGCATATTTACCAACATCATGGACTTAATTCTGTCTCGGGAAAACATTCTGCTGGCTTATCGAAATATGAAAGCCAACAAAGGTAGCTGTACCCCGGGAACAGACAATCTAACGATTGAAAGTATCGGGGTGCTTACACCAGAGGAAGTAATACAACAGGTGCGCTTCATTGTCTCGGGCAGTTGCCATGGCTACAGGCCAAGACCTGTACGCCGTAAAGACATTCCAAAGCCTAATGGTTCCACCAGACCGCTGGGAATTCCCTGCATATGGGACAGGCTGATACAGCAATGTATTAAGCAGGTCATGGAGCCAATCTGTGAAGCCAAATTCAGCAACAACAGCTATGGATTCCGACCAAATCGGTCTGTTGAACATGCTGTGGCAGCGTCATATCGCATGATGCAGCTTACAAAGCTGCACTTTGTGATAGAGTTTGATATTAAAGGATTCTTCGATAATGTCAATCACGCAAAGCTGATGCGGCAGATATGGGCAATGGGCATACATGACAAGCATCTGATTTATGTCATCAGGAAAATTCTCACAGCACCAATTAAAATGCCCGATGGCATCAACGTATATCCAACAAAAGGGACACCACAGGGCGGCATTATTTCACCGCTATTGGCAAACATTGTTCTGAATGAACTTGACCATTGGATTGAGAGCCAATGGTCAAATAATCCGGTCATTGAAAAGCGAAAAGCTAAAATTTATCCAAATGGGAGAATTGACCGCAGTAATGGATATAAGATTATGCATCAAACAAAGCTCAAAGAAATGTATATTGTCAGGTATGCGGATGATTTTCGGATTTTCTGTAGGTGTCGTCAAGACGCTGAAAGAATTAAAGCCGCAGTAGCACAGTGGCTGCAACAGCGGCTGAAATTGGAGGTTTCCGATGAAAAAACCAGGATCGTCAATGTCAAAAAGAAGTACTCTGAGTTCCTTGGTTTCAAAATCAGGGTCCATAAGAAAAAGAATCGATATGTTGTAATGTCGCACATGTGCGACAAAGCGTTTCAGAAGCAACGGCAGAAGCTGGTGAATCAGGCGAAAAATATTGCAAAACCCCGTGACTATTACCGAGAGGAGGGAGAAATTAGAGTATACAATTCCATGGTCATGGGACTTCATAACTATTATCGCATAGCAACCAATATCAATGTGGATTGCAGCCGGCTCAACAGAGCTGTAATGATAGTACTGACCAACCGATTGAGAACCCAGTCTTGCAACAGGCTACGAAAAACAGGGAGACCGTTAACCAAAACCGAGCAGCAGCTATTTGGAAAATCCAAAATGCTGCGATATGTTGCAGGCTCTGATGAACCAATATACCCGATTGGTTATATACGCTGTAAAAACCCCATGGGGAAAAAGCGTTCTATCAATAAATATACACCAGAGGGGCGCATTGATATACATGACAACCTTCAAATAAACAAAAGGCTGCTGTGTGACCTAATGCGGCAACCCTTATTTGGACGTAGTGCGGAATATGCAGATAATAGACTTTCCCTGTTTTCGGCGCAATGGGGAAAATGCGGTGTCACTGGTAGAACATTTGAATCTGCCGGGGATATTCATTGTCACCATATTACACCCAGAAGCAAAGGAGGCTCAGATAAATACAGCAATCTAGTGCTTGTATTGAAGCCTGTGCATAAACTCATTCATGCTTCTGCACCGGAAACAATCGCCTACTACCTAAAACTGCTCAATCTGGACAAATCCCAGGTCAGGAAGATAAATCATCTTCGGGAAGAAGCTGGACTGTTACCGCTCACAACATAAAACTGCAACCTATCTCTTTCGGTCGATTATATAAATTCTACTACTACTTTCGTGATGGAACGCCGTGTGCGGTGAAAGCTGCATGCACGGTGTGGAGTGGGGGAAAATTCGGAGATTACTTCAAAGGATTACCTATCACTATCGAACAC
>CAKTEU010000065.1 GCA_934552855.1 uncultured Eubacteriales bacterium
TTTACCCGCTCGCAGTATCTATATACAGCTTCGGGGTAAAGAAAACGCTTTCTGCATCTAAATGCGACAGCCCCTTGTTGTAAAAAGCGAGAGATTTGTAAAAAAACATATGTAAGATACGGTTTCTGAAACGATTGAAGTTTCGATAACCGTAAGCATTACGTTTAAGAACCTTAATTTTGTTGTTGCAGCACTCGGTGAAACCGTTGGTAATATTGGTATCAAAAGAATTGATGATACCTGAGAACCAGTTTCGAAAAGTACCGGAACACTTTTCAAACGGCTTAATACCGCAGTTTTCGGTGGCTTCAATCCATTCTCCTAAAAGCTTTTTTGCAGTAAGGGAATCTTTAGCATTAATGACTTTAAAAAAGCTTTCCTTGTAAAAATACGCACGACTGATATTTACCGAGTAGTAAAGCATAACCTCTCCGGCAACACTTGTAAAAGAACGTTCATCACTCAATTTGTCTATCACAAAGGAAGCCAGACGGTTAGTCATTCGGTGATATTTTGGCAGAAACGTATTCTCTTCAAAGAATCGTTTTCCGCAAGAAGGACAGCTATATCGGCGCTTTCGCAAAACAATGGTTACTGTCTTGCCGAAGGCCGGAATATCCTTTATGACCTGCCTGCGGTAGTCGTGAATTGTATCTGTTGCGGTACCGCAACAGATACAATTATGCTTTTTCCTTTTCAGTTCAGCATATATTAAGATTTCTTTTTCACTTTCTTCAACATTTGTTACATTTACATCTTGCAATCCGAGGAGTTTTTCGGTAAAATTAGTGTAGAGCATATTGGTACCTCCGTTTCTGGTTATTCGTCATTCCCATTTTAACGGATTTTCTCCAAATAGATAACACAATGTCCTAACGCTCTCAACAAAAGCATATTTCATCATATAAATGTTTGCCACCCTGCAAACGATGACCCTAAAAACCTGTTAGCTGTTTGGTTATGGCAGCACACCGAACTTCACCGCCTTATGAGAGCAAACAAAACCGCAGAATACTACAAAATGGTAAAGGCTATCGAAGAAGAGAATTTAGGAGTTGCTTAATCATTTCATCTTAATGTATTTTTTGTTTGTGAATTGACCTAACAAGTCAATTTCATTCACTTCTTTCGCCAAATCACTTACTAACAGGTTTATATAATTCTGCGTGGTATTTAAATTGCTGTGTCCTAAGAGTTTTGAAAGTGTAACAACGTCACCGCCATTCATTACCCATTGTTTAGCAAAGGTATGACGGTATCTGTGCAGACCCGTAGTCTGAATATTTCTCCTATGGTTATATTCATATATCATACGATAAGATGTTGCTTTTGTTAGCTTTTGACCGTAGACATTGCAAAACAGCCAATCCTCATTCGTTTTATATTGTCGATACTTCAAAAAATCTTTAAGAATATGAAACATTGACCTATTCAGCGGTATCATCAATGGCTTTCTTGTCTTAGTTACCCGAACATTTAAAAGCGCATGATCAATGTCAAGATCCTTTATTTTTAGTTCCATTAGGCTATGTTGCCTAATTCCTGTGCTAAACAGCAAACAACTTATTGCCCACGCCTCATACTCTATGAAACTGCATTTCTTAACATTCGGCTTTTTAAGAAGTATTCTTAATTCATCATCAGTATAGGTTTCAACAGGCGCTTTGTCGACCTTTATTCCGTGCATTTTGAATGAGGGCATATAATCACCCTTCATAAGAAACCGCAGTGTTGTAATCAAATCACGCAGATATGCATTTATACTGACATCATTTTTCAAATGTTCTTTCAAATAGATAACATATCCGTTATATGTTTCCTGCGTTATTTTATAAATAGGCATATCCGGCGAAAAATATTTGTACATTTGCTTATAGCTGTTTTGATAATGATTAATCGTTGCTTTTCTCAAATTTCGCTCCCGACAGTTTTCAAGATACATTTCGCACCCGTCATAAAAAGTTATAATCTGCTGATTTAACTGCATTTTTTTCATTAAATTCACCGCCAAAAAACATGGACACATCACGCGGTAAAACCGCAAAATGATGTGTCCAACTGATTTTATTAACTTTTTGACGTGTAAAAGTGCTAAAAACACTCTTACTTCATAGCCTCTTCAACAGCAACAGCGCACGCAACGGTTGCACCAACCATCGGATTGTTACCCATGCCGATAAGTCCCATCATTTCAACGTGAGCCGGAACGGAGGACGAACCTGCAAACTGAGCGTCGGAGTGCATTCTGCCCATAGTATCGGTCATGCCGTATGAGGACGGGCCGGCTGCCATGTTGTCCGGATGAAGAGTACGGCCTGTTCCGCCGCCGGAAGCAACCGAGAAGTACTTCACGCCGTTTTCAACGCACCATTTTTTGTAGGTACCTGCAACGGGGTGCTGGAAGCGGGTCGGGTTGGTTGAGTTACCGGTGATTGAAACGCCAACCTTTTCAAGCTTCATGATTGCAACGCCTTCGGGAACGTTATCTGCGCCGTAGCACTTAACCTTTGCTCTGTCGCCGGTTGAGTATGCCTTTTCTTCGGTAACCTTTACGGTTTCGGTGTAAGGATCAAACTCGGTTTTGCAATATGTGAAGCCGTTGATTCTTGAGATGATCATTGCAGCGTCTTTGCCGAGACCGTTGAGAATAACACGAAGCGGCTTAACTCTTACTTTGTTTGCGTTGAGGGCAATTTTGATTGCGCCTTCTGCTGCGGCAAAGCTTTCGTGACCTGCAAGGAAGCAGAA
>CAKTEU010000066.1 GCA_934552855.1 uncultured Eubacteriales bacterium
TGATATCTGTCTTGTCAACATAAAGGTATCCTTCTTTTCTAATTACATCAAAAGACTGGATGCCTACTGGCAATCTTTTATTGTTTGTCTCTACCATAATCCTCAATTCGTTAGTTTCTTACTGCAAATATACAATGTTTTTTCCGAATTACTATGTTTACTTTCACAATATCATTAAGCTATGTTCAAAAAAGATCCAAGAACAAGTGGTAAAAAACAGATAAAATATTGTTTGTACAATATGTTTTCGCTAAATTTGCAGCAATTATTATTTCAACGGACACTAAATAATCTTGCTTATGAAACAACGAATCCAGGAGTTGGCATTGATGACGGTGGTTTGTCTCGTGCTTTACTACCTTTATTGGAGCTTTGCCGACGAGAGCATCACAGACCTTATCTTCACGGATTTCGATGGCTTTCTCGTCAAGACGGGGATAGATGTATTGGTATGTCTGTTGCTCACATGTTTTTCCATTATTTACAGTAGGGTGATGATGCGTCTTATTACCGGCTACACTCTCCTGCAGAGATGGATAATAGTGCCCACATTAATACTGTTTATACTCGACATGCTCACTGCATGGGGCCTGAGCGAGTTGTGTCAAAGGCTTTTCGGCGAATCCAACTTCGTGGATTATTTCTTGGATATATTTATATTTGGCATTCTTGCCACTTTGGTGTCATCCGTGAAAATGAACTCATTGTTTTGGCAAAAGAAAATGGAGATGGAGCACGAGCGTGGTGTTTTGGAGAACAAGGTTGCCGAAGCCGAACGCGTAATGGCTAATGCCAGGCTGCACAATCTTCAATTGCAGGTAAATCCACATTTCTTCTTCAACAACCTTAGTGCTCTTTCCGCTCTGATAACCACCGATGCCAAGGCGGCCAAGGAATTCGTGGCTGCTCTTGCCCTGATGTATCGTCACATACTTAATGGCATGAAAAAGGAGCTTATTCCGCTGGCTGAGGAAATGCAATTGGTGAGAGAATATGCCAAACTGCTCAGTATACGACATGGCAAGAGTGTGAGAATCAACCTACCCGACGACAGACAGATTCCGCAACAGGCATATGTCCCGCCAATAAGCGTTCAGCATCTCGTTGAGAATGCTGTGAAACACAATGCCATGACTGCCGCTTCTCCTCTTACGGTCACGATAACCATTAATAATGGAAGAGTGAGCGTTTGCAATAACCGGAGTCCGCTTTTTAGTACAGAACCACATTCCGGCACGGGTCTTAGCAACTTGCAAGAACAACTGAAACTGTTTGGAGTGGCAAACTTGGAAAAATCAGACAACGACAAATACTATTGCATCAGTTTCCCGTTTATTCAACAAAAATAAATACACATGAAAATAGCTATTATAGAAGACGAAACTCTCAATTACATTGAACTTCGAAACATATTGACCGATATAGACCCGCAAATTATCGTCAGCCAGCAACTTGCCACTATATCCGAAGCGCGTAATTATCTGCTTTCCCACAACGACTGCAACCTCATCTTTGCCGACATTCGTCTTGGCGACGGATTGGTGTTTGATGCATTGGCCGATGTGGTAGGCAACATTAGTGTGGTGTTCACTACCGCTTATGACGAATATGCCATCCGTGCCTTCGACTACAATGGTATTGCCTATCTGCTCAAACCTATACAAAAGGAGGATGTGGAGCGAGCATTGGTTAAGTTCCGCAGATGCAGCACTCCTCATGATAGTTTCACGCAACTGCTTAGGTCTATGCAGCATGGAGCTGACATTTATCGCCAGCGTTTCCTTGTGTCTCATGCCGACTACAGCGAGGTGATAGGCATAGAACGCATCTCTCACATAAAGACAGAAAACGACATAACCCGTCTGTATCTCACCGATGGACATTCTGTAGCCGTCGGTCACACTCTTGATGAACTTTGTAGCCAACTCGACCCTTCTCTTTTCTTTCGTGCCAACCGGCAATATATCGTACACATCAAATATGTAAGACTTATCAAGAAATGGTTTAAGGGCAAGACGATATTGCAAATGAATTGCTACCCCGACATATGTATAGAAGTCAGCAAGGAACGCACTTGTAAACTAAAACAATGGTTGGACAGGTAGTTTTTTATGGTAGAGTGCAACTTCAATCAATAGTTTATTGACAATATATTATCGATTGCGAAGTTACACTTTTTTTGAAATGTCATAGTTGTATATGTTAATTTATAGGTATATTCCAGTACCGTTTCCAGTACCGCCTAACTGGTACTGGAGTTTCATATAGGTGGTACTGGAGTTTCACTTAACTGGTACTGGAGTGTTACTTATGTGGTACTGACAAAGAACTTATATGTATAAATCAGGCATCCCAATTGATGTGTTCCTCGTATTTATCAAAGCCTTCCAATCCACCAGTCCCTTTCCCTTATCATCCAGTTCTATGGCAAGAGCAATAACTTTTCGTTTGTCAGCTTTG
>CAKTEU010000067.1 GCA_934552855.1 uncultured Eubacteriales bacterium
TTTTGTTGCCCGCAGACTGTACTGCAGAAACAACTGCCTTTTGTGCTGTGTTTTTTAACTTATCAAAAATTCCCATTGTATCCTCCAATCCGGTTTTCATTCATTGTCTCAATCGGCTTTGCCGGGATTTAAGAAGCCTTAGCTTTTAATTTTCCACTTTGCTCCGTCTTCACGAAGGGTATAACCGCAATATGAGCAACAGCCGTTTTTGTCGGGCAGGAAGTTTGCTCCGCAGCTCGGACATTCTTTTTCAGTAAAGAAATCACCGTCCGTCTTTCTTTTTTCCGGATTTCTTGCTCTTTGCAGGGTCAATTTCTTTTTTATTTTTTTTGTAAACGGCTTTTGATTTTCGGGAAGGAATGTTTTGGTTCCGTAAATTTCAGCCGCAACTGTTGTTGTTTCGTCCGTGTTGGTAACTTTCAAGAGCTTGATCGTGCCGACACTGAAATCAAGCAAATCCCTGTCGTTTTCATTTTCGCTTAAGTATTCGTTTAAGCAGGATCTGAGATAATTTTCGGAATATCCTACGATTTTCTTCGCAAGGTTGTCTTGCTTAACTTTTCCGTAGATAATAGGTGAGACAATCACTCCCAAAGCAAGAATCGCTGCACCGACGCCGGCCGCAAGAGAAATCTCGGTGTCCTCAATTAAATATAAGCATAGAAATACACACAGGAAAAGTATAGTTCCGGATACAAGAAGCTGTAAAAATCTTTTCAGGTTTGTACTGATAGATTCATAAATTTCAAATGACTCGGTCTGCCAATCGTAAAACTCGTTTTTAATAACGGCGCCGCAATATTCGCAGGTCACCTGCTGACTGTCAAGCCTGACACTTGCGCCGCAGGACGGGCAAGTTATTCTTAACATATCGTTATAATAGCTTTTCTTTTTTTCTTTTTGATCGGCGAGGCGAACGTGTCTTGACTGAAGTATTCTGAGATATGAATTTTTACGGTATATCTCATGCTGAACCGTGTTATCTTCGGTTGACTCGAAACGCTCCAGTGCGCTGCACATTAAAACCGATTCACGCCATTCTCTGCCGTCATCGCTCCATGTTTCAAAGTCATTTTTAGGAACGGGGACAACATCCGTAACGTAAATTTTTCGGCAAAGCTTACTTTTGTTAAGTCTGTTGATTTGACTGACGATTTTTCTTCGGAATGCCATATCCATTCTTGCCGGAAGAAGGTCTTGATCCGCTTTTCCGAGCGGAACCAGCACTCTTTCAAAGGCTTTTCTTATATCTCTTCGGATTTTTGAATCCTGAAGAGGGGTGTCCCTTTTTGCAAGCAATCTTTCAAGTTTGGCTTTTTTAGAATTTTTTGAACAGTATTCCGAAAGATCTATTGTAAGTATTCTTTTGCCGATATAGACTGTACATAATATGGCAAAGGAAGCCGCAATAAACAGCGATACTGATAAATCCATAAAAATACCTCTGATTTATTCCTTGTCGATCAGTTCGTTTTCGCTTTTCTTTTTCCGTTTGTCTTTTGCAACGTCGCATATCATTATAACAACCAAAAATATACCGACGGGAATTGCCGCACAATAGAGAAGAAAATCAACGGGACTTCCCTCGGGAGAAATCTTGTACTCGCCTTTTGAGGTTTTATAAATCTCGACATCTATTGTGTCGCCTTTTCTCAATTTATCATAGGCATATTTTTTTGAGTAGTTGCTTGACCAGATACGCTCTTCATATTTTCCTTTATAGGTTTTTCCGTCAATAGCATATGAAACCTTAAATTTATATGTTGTATACTTAACATCGCCGGAATCATCCTTAGTATACTTGAATGAAAAGTCATCAATAACTGCGGAAATTTTTCTTATATCGGTTGAGGCTTTATATTCTTTGCTGTCGATTCTGCTTGTAACAATTCCGAATATACCCGCAACTATCAGGCAGATGCCGGCGACCATGATAAATACGGTCATTTTAATGTCTTTTTTTTCTTTTCTATTACTCATAACAGATCTCCTTTTTGAAAGCGGGACTGTACCCGAAAAGCATCAGGCACAGTCCCCCCCGATTTTTAAGCCATAACTATCTTAAGGCTTTCAAGAAGCTCTTTGATAAACGGGTCGTCAGCTTTGATAT
>CAKTEU010000068.1 GCA_934552855.1 uncultured Eubacteriales bacterium
CGCCGGCGGCTACCTGGAACACATCGCGAAAGAGCTTCTTTGAGAGCATCTAACAGCATAAGTCGAATTTCATTGGAAAAAAACTCATCTTCATCGCCAAAGTACAAGACAGGTAAATCATCCATACTATCTATTTTTGCTCTCAGCCCCTGGTTTTCGTATGCAAGTGCTTCGTTAGCCCGAGTTAACTCCTCAACCTGACTTTTGAGTCGACGGATATCTGCATCTCCCAGTTCGAGTAACTGGTCTGTTTCTTCGGCTGCACGAGCCTTCTCCTTTTCGGCTGTTAGCAATTCCGCACTACGGCTATCCAATCTATCACGAAGCAGGGCGTTATTTACACCTTGCCAAGTGTATAAAGTGTCTACCATTTGTGCATTGCAGTATTGTATGACGCTACGAATTACTTTTTCAGCCAAAATGGCATCAACGCCATCATATGCACGATACAAAAATTTTCGATGCCCACAAGCACTGTTGGGAAAATATACTCCAATCGCTCCATAGTACTCATTTTTATCGGCACACAGTTTTCTAATAGGCAAATTGAGCAGTGGGCTTTCTTCTACGAGAACGTGAGCGACGCCTTTCAGCCGACCAGCGAGTTTCCGAATGTCAACAGGATCTTCGCCTGTGGCAGTCTTTGAAACATATACAACAGGCATACGGTATTTGGCTTGTCCGTTGATAACATCCGCAAGTATCTTCAAGTTATTGGACTTGATGAAATAGGGAGAACGAAGGACTGGCAGAGGCCCGTCGTTCTTGATATAGCCGTGTTCGACTAAAAGCGTAATAAAGTGTGGAGTCGAGAAAGCAGCATCCATAGTCAATGCTTCCTCTAAATAGCTACGATCAAGCCGGATTGACATTTTCATGTCATTAAAATTCATCACATAGTCTGTATCCCAAATGACGCCATCGTTTTCGATCTTTTCATATCGAACAGCAATTATATTTTGATTGCGATACTCTTCAATACCCATCCAAAGGGTGTCTGTGCCGTAGCGAATGTTATATTCGCCGTTCCATTGTATTCCTGAAATGCGGTTTTCGTGATGTGGGCTTCCTTGATTCCACTCGATAACCAACCTGACAAACGCATCTTTTGTCATGGAATCATTTATTTCAAGCAATGCAGAGAACAACAGCATCGTTAATACCTCCTATGACTCCTCAGATCCGTTCAATTAAAAGCGTGAAAATCAATAGTCATCACAAATATGTAGTTTTCAGAAAATCAATGGCAATCTGCATCTCGACTATTTTATATATATTATAGCATGGAATCCCAGTATTTTCAAGGTAAACCAATAGAAAAAGTCCGCAGGCAATTAAACCTGCGGGCTTTTGATTTGCGGAGCTTACACATCAATCTCCGTACCACCCTGGAATTTGAAAGTCATCCGCCCATCGGCGTGAACGGTTACTGTATCTATGATAATCAGCCAGAGCTTTTCATCAAACTCGGTGAGGGCATCCAATTCCTGCACCTCAAACATAAAGGCTCCGATGGCTTCTGCCTGGGCTTCCCGTGCAGCCTTTGTGGTGCGGAGCTGTTCAAGCTGTGCCTTGGCTTTTTCGTACCGCTCCACAAATCCATTGTACCGGGCGGCGTATTCATTCTGGTTCTGCGCCGTCTGTGAATTCTCTGCAATGCAGCGTTTCGTCAGCTCGGCCACCACATCGATCTCCTCAAGCAGGCTATCGATTTCAGCATTAATGCCCGTGCAGTCCGTCAGCGTGCCTTGCATCAAGCGGCAGTCATCAAGGATGCTATCCTTGCTTCCGATAATGGCGTTGAGGGCGGTCACGAACCGTGCTTTGATGGTTTTCTCGTCCAGATGCGGCGTTTCGCATTTGTGCTCACCCTTGAATTTGCCGTTGCATTGCCAGATGACCCTGCGGTATTTTGAGGTTGAATTCCAGACTTTTGAACCGAAGTAGGAACCGCAGTCCCCGCAGACGATGCGGGAGGAGAAAATGCTCTTTCCGCTGTACTGACGGCTTATCCGCTTGCGCCGAGCAAGCTCCGTCTGAACTTTGTCGAACTCTTCCGGCGTAATGATCGGCTCATGGCTGTGTTCCACATAATACTGCGG
>CAKTEU010000069.1 GCA_934552855.1 uncultured Eubacteriales bacterium
TGGCTACCCCACTCATGCCCTTGGACCGCTCTGCATGATTCTCGGCATAGGCAAGAACGACCAACTTGCATGGCTCACTTCATTTGCCACAAAGGCTGTGGGACTGCGCCAACGAATGTCTGAACACGACGCAACAACAATAACTCTCGGCGACATCGTGTCCACACAAATAGAGACAAAAGGCGGAACACTCATATCCCTTACACACGACACAACACTACCGCGACCTCGCAGTCTCGACTTTGAGGTGCAAGGCTCACGTGGCATTTGGGACGGAGTGAACCGACGTATCTATATCGAGGGCATGAACAACCAAGAACAATGGGAGGACGATGCTGAATACATCAAAAAATATAAAAGCACCTACTGGCAGCTTTGGGGCGAAGAGGCTCTCAACAACGACAGCCACCACAATGGCATGGACTATATAATGCTTCGTGCAATAGAGTCAGACCTTACAGGCCAAACCCCTTATCCCGCCACACTAAGCGACCTCGCCCTGTGGACATCCGTGACAATACTGTCTGAAGAATCCATCAAGGAGCATAGTCGTGTGGCTTTTTAATGTCACAATATTATTAAAGAACATTTATACAAGAGAAAAAATAATAAGTCCGACGAACCAAAACGAAATGGTTTCATCGGACTTATTTGGCATAATACAAAAATTTTATCTTACAATAACCTTTCTTATGCTACCATCACTCATCTTTATAAGATTCACGCCCTTCTGTGGGGCATTAAGTTTAGTTCCAGTAGCAGAATAACGTGCTATTTCTTTCTTTTCCAAATTGTTTTGTTTGATTGACGTTTCTCCACCTTCTGCATTGCAATAGTAGTAAGTGGGAGCTATGATATAATAGCTCTTTTCCTGGTCGTATGACATTATATCAAGAGGAAACCATTCCGTGAAGTTTAAAAGCACAAGCTCTTTTGTTTCCTCGTCATAAGTAAGAGTAAAGTTCTTCTTTGTACTTTCCACTTTATCATCTACTGTAATAATGCCTTTCTCTGCATCATAAGTATAACTACCGTCCACCAAGGTCACAGAAAAATCACCATAACCATAAGTCATTAAGAAATTGTCTTCTGTGATAGCAAAACGGATAAAATATATTCCTGTTACCGTACGGTCTGCCGCTTCCTCTGCAGTAATTTTCTCGTTTGCTGGATTAGCATTCCAATCTTTAGCAAACTGCTCACAATATTCTTTTACTGAAGTATAAACATAATTGCCATCCTCATCATGAGCGAAACCGTCAGGATTATTATAATCCAACAGATAACATACGCCCTTAGGATTTTCTATGTCAAATACCGTATGGGTGGTAGACCATGTGTTTTGAAAATCTTTAGCTGTTGGTATAACACCAGCCATTGCCGACCAACTGCTTGCAAATGCTACAATTGCTGCAACCACAAATCTTTTGAGTAAACATTTTTTCATAAGCCTTCTTTTGTTATTAGTTATTATTGCTGTCGTTTGCAAATATAACGAATTTTTCATTACACACAAAGCAAAAAAACACAGAATTCCATATATTTATACACTTTGTACTTATTTCGAACAAAAAGAGTTACTTTTAGGTTTACCTATACATATTTGACACATCAAAAATTGTGGTGGACAAACTTCACGCAATGGATAATACACCTCAAAAGAAGATTGTCACCCATCGCTTCGAGCCAACTTCAAAGTATGTTCTTCTTTTCATTAAATGTTACTTCTCCTCCTCAACTATTTCAATAAGCAAATAATGTCTTCTTTCCATTTTTAATGAACACCTGTCCTTTTTGTGGATTTATCACTCTTCTGCCCATTAAATCATAAACACAATTCTTGGAATCATAGTGTTCGGTGGTGACATTATGTATTGATGTTGGGAAA
>CAKTEU010000070.1 GCA_934552855.1 uncultured Eubacteriales bacterium
TCAGTACAGGACAGATAGTGGCGGTGACGCTGAGGTTCACCACGAGGGAGTATAATGGGGCACATTATCAGGACATATTGGTGACGGACATTGCGAAGTTGTAATGTGGAATGTTGAGTGTGGAATGTGGAATGGTTGCGCAAAGCGCAATGACGAATGTTGAGTGTGGAATGTGGAATGGTCGGCAGAGCCGATGAAGAATGAAGAGTGAAGTAATTCAACAATCAATCATTCAACAATTAATCATTCAACATCGCCAAAGGCGACCATTCCACCTTCCACCTTCCACCTTCCACATTTCACATTCCTGTAAGGGCAGCTCTAAAATTAATAATTAATAACTGAGAAACGGTTGACTGCGGAGGATATTCCATGGTAAAGCGCGCAACAATCCAATGTTTTCCTTCTCGCAAAATCAATTCGTATTATGGTTAAGAAAAATTACAATAAGACCAACACAAAGTCTAACAAAACAAAGAGCAACAACGCTCAGACTAACAACGTGCAGATAAACAACTGCCACAACGTGCAGCTCTGCGGACAGGCCTACTACGACGAGAGCAAGTACTTCCTTTTCTCGCCCGACGAGCCTGCGCCCTATCTTGTGCAGCGCATGAGACGTATGCACGGCGTGGCGCAACAGATGACCGACGGCACATTCGACTTCGTGCCCACGCCAAGAGTAAGGGCGCAGTCGCAGCTCATTAAGAAGCTGGCGCATGGCAGAGTGAGCATGACCAAGGACAAGGCTATTCAGCTGACGCTGAAGGTGACGCCCGACGAGAATATCAATATTGCTCAGACAATAGCCGTTGAAAGCGCGGAAGCAGCCGATGCAATTTTGAATTTTGAATTTTGAGTTTTGAATTGTGCGCTACGCGCATTAGGAATTGTTCAATTTAGAATTGAGAATTCCTAAGTCAAAAATCAAAGTAAACAACTCAAAATTCAAAACTCAAAATTCAAAATCGGCTTTGCCGACAACTCAAAATTCAAAACTCAAAATTCAAAATCGCCAACGGCGACAATTCAAAACTCAAAACTCAAAATTCAAAACTCAAAATGAGCGTACATATTATATACTACAAAGACGGGGCGAAGCTTATGCGCCCCGTCGCCAACGAGACCGAATACCGACTGGCGCGCGACACGGAGCACAACCGACGCGCCGACAAGCACCACATGCTTCAGATGAACTATTCCTGTCTGCCTAACCCCGACGGCTCGCTGAAAGGCTCAACCCGAATGAGCAACTCCGTGGGCATGGACATCGACTTCGACCCGAAGGCTCCCGACTATGAGGAGCGGATGAAGAGCGTGCCCGAACTGGTCATGGGCAAGAAGGACGAGCTTGGGCTGCTGATGCTCGAGCGGTCGGCCAACAAGGGCTACCACATCGCCTTCAAGCGCCGACCGGAGCTTTCGCAGGAGGACAACCTCAAATGGGCTTCCGGGTTGCTTGGAGTGGAGTACGACAAGGGAGCGAAAGACATCACCCGTGTGTTCTTCACGCCACCAACGGACAGACTGCTGTTCGTGGACAGCCAACTGTTCGAGAATACGGAAGTCAATAAAACGAATACGGATTCTGCTGATTCTGCTGATTCTGAAACTCAGAAGAAGAATCAGAAAAATCAGAAAAATCCGTATTCGGAAAAGCAAGAGGGATTGAATACAGATTCATCTGATTCTGCTGATAATAAAAATCAGATAAATCAGAAAAATCCGTATTCGGAAAAACAAGAGGGAATGAATACAGATTCATCTGATTCTGCTGATAATAAAAATCAGA
>CAKTEU010000071.1 GCA_934552855.1 uncultured Eubacteriales bacterium
ATGGTATAATCATGTCCTTCTCGTCGTAGCGCTTCTGCAGGGTCATAGTTCCCTAATAGCTCTTGGTATGGTATAATCGCCCCTCAACAGTACCCTGCTTGTGCTGAGTCATAGTTCCCTAATAGCTCTTGGTATGGTATAATAGGCGTCCGGCATCAGTGTTGACACCCTCAGTCATAGTTCCCTAATAGCTCTTGGTATGGTATAATAGGCTATGCAAAAAGCGCATCGGATTGCGGTCCGATGCGCTTTTTGTTTTAGAAAAAACTCAACTGTTCACATACAAAAGGGGCTTCTTCCGGCTGATAATTTCCCAGAAGAATCTGAATAGACTGGTACTGCTTTTCTGTAACGACAAGTAGGCGAATGGAGCCGTTTGGCGGCAAGGATGCCCTCAAACGGCTTTCGTGTTTCTTCACGGCGTCGTTGCCGTTGCACACCCTCGCGTACACAGAGAATTGCAGCATGTGGTATCCGTCCTTCAGCAAAAAATTCCGGAACGCCGTCGCATGCCGCCTTTCAGTCTTTGTCTGCACAGGCAGGTCAAAAAAGACAATCATCCGCATAAATTTACTCATAGCTATGCTGCTTGTATTCAAGCAATTTGGGTAACAGCAGGGCTTGTCCACGCAGACCTTGTACCAGGCGTTCCATTGCATAGGCAACGCTGTGGTGCTGCCCGCCGGAAAGAATATCCGCATTCAACAGGTTTACAAGCTTTCCCTTCAGTATGGGTGTCAATGCTGCATCCTCGGCCACATTTGCTGCCACGTACAAATCCGCCACGGGCCGGAACGGCTCCATCAGGTCATCCGCCAGATTAAACTGGTTCAGCTCGCTGTCATGGTGCAGCCCCAGGCATGGCTGAAAACCATACACCGTCAGGCAGCGCACCATATAGCCCCGCAAAATCGCGTAGGCATAATTCAGTGCTGCATTTCGCGTATCCTCGTTGCGGCGGGTGTAGCCCTCACCAAATAAAGCCGGAAAGTAGTACGCTGCGGCGCTTGCCTCTACGTTATCTTTGTCGCCGCTCGTCACAGCCTTGGCACGCCCGAACAGGAACGCCGCCTCCTGTGTTTTGCCGCAAAGTGCAAGGCACTCCGCTTGGTTTTGAATTTTTGCTGTCACGACCTGCTGCCACATCCGCTTTTTTGCCGGCAGGGTCAATTCCATCTGCCAGCGCAGTACTCCCAGCTGACGGCTGTGCTGTGCAAACGGCAGCGAGATGCCGCACGGCAGATGTGTTTCATCGCACCAGAAAGTCACCACACCGTTTTGTGCCAGCGCCGCCATAGCCGCTGTTGTGATCGTGCTTTGGCGGCTTTCCAGTACAATGGCACTGATGTCCTCGATGGGCACAGAGTGAACTTCTTCCGTTTCAATCAACAGCTGCTCATTTTTGCAGCGGATGCGCGCAGGGTTCACGATCATCAGACAGCGGTAGGACATAATTCACCTCCGTTGGGCAGGGAAGGTTTGCCGTTTTTCTTTTTTCACAGGGGTATAATTGCCAAGGACATCGACCTGATATTTCTGAACTTTTTGTACTATGCCAAACGTCAAACTTTTAAGGAAGTATGCCCCTTCATGGGTTTCTATCCTAATTCCTCCGTTTGATATATCTCCGCCTTTGTAATAAACCAATTCCTTCTTCGTCTCATACTTTTTCGGAAGTGTGCTATCTTCATGCGTAAGTGAAAAGCAGATTGGTTTATCTCTTTCCACTAAAATAAGGTCATTGCTATAAAGTGAGAACAGGAAGTCATCC
>CAKTEU010000072.1 GCA_934552855.1 uncultured Eubacteriales bacterium
AAAAAGCTGAAAAGCAGCCAGATATTATATTGCTTGATATAAATATGCCAGACATTGACGGAATGGAAGTCTGTATGCAGATACGAAATTTTGTATCCTGTCCTATCCTGTTCCTGACGGCAAGAGTTGAGGACAGTGATAAAATTAAGGGATTTGGCGTTGGTGCTGACGATTATATCGTTAAACCATTCTCAATAGATGAACTTGGCGCAAGAGTGTCGGCGCATTTAAGGCGTGAACGCCGTCAAAGAGAGTCCGCAAAAGTTCGTTTTGATGATAAGCTGGCAATAGATTATACAGAACGTAGCCTGTATTATAACGGAGAACAAATTCCACTTGCTAAAAAAGAGTTTGATATTATTGAGCTTTTATCACAGCATATCGGTCAGGTTTTCAGCAAGGAAAGAATATATGAACTTGTATGGGATTATGACAGCGAGGGCGATAGCTCGGTTATAGCAGAACATATCAGACGCATACGCTCTAAATTTGCGAAAGCAGGTATGAAACCGTACATTGAAACAGTTTGGGGAGTGGGCTATAAATGGGTAAAATAAAAAGGAAATCATTAAAAAGGGATTTTGTGAAATATTTTCTAATATGCACAATATTCATATTGATTGGAAGCTTGTTAATGGTAAACTTTGCAGAAAATTTTTTTCATCGAGACGCAATAGAATATGTGCTGTTTGTGGGAGAAAAAGGAAGTGTAGAGATTAGAAAAAATACAGAATCTATTTCTGAAAAGTATGTTCTATTACTTGACATGGCTGATTTGTTTAAGTGTACAGTTATCCCGCTATGGTCATTGATATGTATTGTGATATGTGGAATTATATTTTATCGTCGAAAGATAGAAAAACCAGTTGCCATTTTGTCAGGAGCATCTGAAAATATCTCAAATAACAGATTGGATTTCTCCGTGGAAGCACCAGAGGAGAATGAATTGGGTGACCTTTGCTTATCTTTTGAAAAAATGCGTGCTGCTTTACAAGATAATAATTTAGAAATGTGGCGTCAGGTCGAAGAACGCAAACGCTTAAATGCTGCTTTTGCTCACGATTTAAGAACACCGTTAACTGTTCTAAAAGGTCAAAGTGAGATGCTTGTAAAATATGCGCCTAAAATGTCTGAGGACAAAATCGTTTCAACCGCTGAGATGATGAAGCGACACATTATCAGACTTGAAAACTATGTAGATACGATGAGTGACTTGCAACGGTTAGAGGATATTGAAGTCACAAAAGAATGCATCGAAGTAAAAGAATTTGAAAAACAGTTGCGTATCACAGGTACGGCAATCTGTACAGAAAAAGATTTTACATTATTCCAAAATCTATCCGATAGGCAGAGCGTGAAAATAGATATACCCGTTGTTATGCAGGTATATGAAAATCTGCTATCCAACGCCCTGCGATATACGAAAACAAAAATTGAAGTGACCGTTGACAGGCATAATGAGTTCTTAATGTTAATCGTTGCAGATGACGGTACAGGTTTTACTTCTAAAGACTTATCAAACGCAATGAAGCCGTTTTATAGAGCGGAAAGTGAAAGCCATAATGAACATTTTGGAATGGGATTGAATATTTGTAAAATACTTTGCGAAAAGCACGGCGGCTATATTCA